>NZ_JBQGAC010000003.1:0-381595 GCF_056542625.1 Ruegeria sp. AB7
CATCAAACGGCCCTGCATGTCAACCAGACAAACCAATACCGTATCAATCTCGCCAGACGAAACCTCAGCCTTCAAATGCTCAAATGTCAGCATACAATACCTCTGTGATATGCGAGAATTTTCGACGAAAATTCTTTGTCCCTGTAACGACCGGCCCGCGAAAGAGCGGGCCGGTCAAGTATTTTATCCGTAACGATAGGGCCGCCCGGCCTTGAGCATTTCAGCGTTGTAGCGCTTGAAGATATCCACGACCTTTGCCTTGGTCTCGGATTCCGCAGCAATTTCGTCCCAGAACTTAACAGCAGCTTCTTCAACCGTCGCCCACTCTTCATCCGGGATGGTCGTCAATTGCATCTTGGTACCGTTAACCCGCAGGTTGGCCTCGCCGCCCCAATACCACCACTGGCGGTAGTAGTGCGACTGGTCACAGCAGACCTTGAACAGAGTTTGCAGATCTTCCGGCAGCTCATTCCAGCGATCCATATTGGCAAAGAAGTGGCCGGCCCAGGCCCCCGAAATATTGTTGGTTAGGAAGTAGTTAGTCACATCCGCCCAACCCACGGTGTAGTCTTCGGTGATGCCCGACCAGGCAATACCGTCCAACTCGCCGGTTTGAACTGCAACTTCGATGTCTTCCCACGGCAGTGTGACGGGTACCACGCCAAACTGGCTGAGGAACCGGCCTGCTGTCGGGAAGGTGAAGATGCGTTTGCCCTTCATATCCTCCAGCGAATTGATCGGATCCTTGGTCGCAAAGTGACACGGGTCCCACGCGCCGGCGCTGATGTGTTTAACGCCAACCTTCGAATACTCTTCGTCCCAGATTTCGTTCAAGCCCCACTGGTTGAACAGTACCGGTACGTCCAGCGAATAGCGCGAAGCGAACGGGAAGTAGCCGCCGAACACAGTGACTTCGGTGGGCGAGGCCATCGAGTCATCATCCGATTGAACCGCGTCGATGGTTCCCTTCTGCATAGCGCGGAACAGCTCTCCGGTCGGGACCAGTTGATCGGCGTAGAACAGCTCGATCTGCATACGGTCACCGGCGATCTGGTTGAACATCTTGATAGCCGGGTCGATCACATGCTCGGCCAGTGCAGGACCGGCATATGTCTGCATCCGCCATGTGATCGTGCTTTGCGCCAGTGCAGGCGTTGCCAAAGGTGCCGCCGCAACCCCTACCCCCGCAGTTTTCAGAAACTTACGTCTTGTCGTCATGTCAATTTCCTCTCCGTTTAAGTTTGGGTGCCCGTGTGTCGGGCCTTCTGGTTAATTTCCGTAAACATACCCGGGCAGCCACAAGGCGATCTCGGGGAATATCATGATTATTGCGAGCGCCAGGATCATCACCCCGACAAAGGGCACGATTGAGCGGTAAATGTCCCGCAGGCTGATTTCTGGCGGAGCCATTGCGCGCATCAGGAACAGGTTGTAGCCGAAAGGCGGCGTCATATACGCGATCTGGGTGGTGATGGTGTAAAGTACACCGTACCAGATCAGATCGAAGCCAAGCGCCCCCACGAGCGGCACATAGAGTGGCGCCACGATGACGAGCATTGCGGTATCGTCCAGGAACGTGCCCATGATGATAAAGCTGAGCTGCATCAGGATCAGGATCAGCCACGGTGACAGCCCCAACTGCTCGGTGAACAGGTTCTCGATGGCCTTGACCGCGCCCAGCCCGTCAAACACCGCGCCGAAGCCCAGCGCCGCAAGGATGATCCACATGAACATGCACGAGATGGCCAAGGTTTGCTTGGTACAGTCCTCGAAAATCTTCCACGTCATCCGACGTTTGAGGACTGACGCCACAAGCGCCGCCAACGCTCCGATGGCCGAACTTTCTACCAATGAGGTCCAACCGTTCACGAACGGCAGCATCATCGCAGCGAAAATCATCAATGGCAGTGCCCCGGCCCAGAGCAGACGGAGTTTCTCGGACCTCGGGACCTCGTGCGCGTCTTCCATCGCTGGTCCCAGATGCGGTTGAAGGCGGCAACGAATCCAGATGTAGAGGATGAACAAAGACGCCATCAGCAGCCCCGGCACAATGCCTGCCAGCCAAAGTTGACCGACGGGTTGCCGCGCGATCATGGCATAAAGCACCAGAACTACCGAGGGCGGCACAAGGATGCCCAAGCTCGACCCGGCCTGAATGACTCCCGTCACCATGGTCTTGTCGTATCCGCGCCGCAGCAGTTCAGGCAGTGCAATCGTCGCCCCGATGGCCATACCTGCCACGCTGAGCCCGTTCATTGCCGAGACCAGCACCATCAGGCCGATGGTGCCGATGGCAAGCCCACCGTTCACCGGCCCCATCCAGACGTGGAACATGCGATAGAGGTCATCGGCCAGACGACTTTCGCTCAGGACATAGCCCATGAAGATGAACATCGGCAGGGTCAGCAGCGGGTACCATTTCATCAGCTTCATCGCCGCCGAAAACGGAATGTCCTGTCCGCCTGTCCCCCAGAGCGCCAGTGCCGCAATGGCTGCGACGGCACCAATTGCACCAAAGACGCGCTGCCCGGTGAACAGCATCAGCATCATCGAAGCGAACATGAAGATTGCAATAAATTCCTGGCTCATGCCCGCGCTGCCCCGATCTCTTGCCCGTTGATCCGCGCAATGTCTTTGAAAAATTCTGATATCGCCTGCAGCAGCATCAGGAAGAAGCCGAAGACCATGATCGCCTTGACCGGCCAGATGTATGGCCGCCACGCGGTGGAGGATCGTTCTAGCCGTCCGACCTCTTCGCTGCCGGTCAGAAGGCCTGTGAAATAGGTGACAGGCTCATCACCCCAATAGCCCAGGCTGTACGCCGTGGATCCAAGCCCACCGTAGAACAGTACACCCAGATAAAGGATCAGCAGCAGCACCGTGAAGGCATCGAACCAGGCTTTCCGGCGATGGCTCCAATTATGGTAAAACAGATCCATCCGAACGTTCGAACCCAGTTGGATCGAATACGGCCCCCCCATGATGTAATAAGTCACCATCGCAAACTGCGCCATTTCTAGCGTCCAGAGCGAAGGCAGAAAGAAGGTCTTCGAGATCGAGGACCACAGCAGGATGCCCATCATCACGAACAGGCCCCACATCATGACCCGCCCGATCCGGTAGTTCACCGCATCGACTACACGCACATATGCTGACATTGCCTTGATCATTCGCCCACCCCGCTACAGAACGGAGCAATGGTACGATTGATCCACGGGGCCAGACAATCGGCCATGACCCGCTGCTGCTCGGCTGTCTGAATCAGATCATTCCGGATCTCGATCATGACGTTCAACAATCCGTTGGGCGCTGCGTGAAGATCCAAAGTGTGCGCCACCCCGTCTGCCGCCGAATAGGGTTCGTTCAATCGAGTAACCAGGGGCAGCTCGTGCGCGGCGCTGGCCAACATCGCCTTGGCAAAGCGGGCGTCCTGGCCATGCAGCAAACCAAGCTCAACATCGCGCGGTGTTCCGCGGTATATCGGCGTGAAACTATGAACCGTCACCATGAGTTTTAGCGTGCGGTGATGACGGATCAGAACATCCTCTAGCCCTTGGCAAAACGGCACATATACGCCTTCGATCCGCTGCTGACGCGCATTGGCGCTCAGTTCAAGGTTCGCCGGGATCGGTGTGTCTTCACTGCATTCCGGCATAGCATCGGGGGCTTCGGGAGGGCGGTTGCAGTCATAAACCAGCCGCGACACCCCACCATGCACCAGCACGCCGTTCAACTGCTGGGCCAGTGCCTGTGCAACCGGCAGCGCGCCCGGGTCCCACGCGATATGGCTGCGCAGTGCCTCGGCACTTAGCCCCATGTCCCCCAGTCCGTCCGGGATACGATGCGAGGCGTGTTCGCACACCACCACAACCGAAGGCTCTTCCGGCGCGTCGTCGATGTGAACGACGGGACCGAAATCAGGCTGAGCAGAGGTGAGAGTGGCGCTACGTGATTCCATTTGGAAAAAATTCCACAGAGGTTCTTAACCTGTCAATAAATTTCCTGTATAAAATTCCCCAAGTCAGATTGCATTGTCAAATTTTCCACATAAACATGGGTAGAAAGGGAAAGGAGTATTCCGTGCGAGTGACAGAAAGGCTCCTTGCGCATCGCGAAATGATGACACCGACCGAGCGGCAGTTGGTCAACGTGCTGCTGGATGATTACCCCATGGCAGGGCTTGGCAGCATTACCGAGCTGGCCAGTATCGCCTCGGTTTCCACCGCCACGGTTGCGCGGATGCTTCAGAAAACCGGCTTTGATGGCTATCCGCAGTTTCAGTCCGCGATACGTAGCGAAGTGAAAGAGATGATCTCGGGGCCCGTCGCCAAACGGGATGTCTGGCAGAATGACTTACCTGAAGAACACATTCTCAACCGCTACTCCCGCCAAGCGCTTGAGAACCAGCGGCGTTCGATTGATGAGGTCGACCCGGATGAGTTTGACAGTTTCTGCCGTATGCTTTGCGATCCCAAACGGCGTGTTTTCATCACCGGCGGACGCATAACCGGGACCCTGGCGCAATATCTCTACCTCCACCTGCAGATGATCCGTCCTGATGTGAAGCTGCTGTCAGATGCAGCGTCGTGGACTCACGATCTGCTCGAAGTGCGCGAAGGAGACGTGCTGGTGGCCTTGGATGTGCGGCGTTATGAGAACACTACTTTGTTGATCGGGCAGCTTTGCCATGAACGCGGGGCCGAGGTTGTCCTGCTGACGGATCAATGGCGATCCCCCATCCACCGGCTGGCGAAACACACCTTTGCGGTAAGGATCGCAGTGCCTTCGGCCTGGGATTCCATGACTTCGCTAATGGTGCTATTGGAATGCGCCATTGCCGAAATGCAGGAACGTCTCTGGGACAGTGTCAAGCAGCGCACGGACGAGTTAGAGCAGGCCTTTGACCGGACGAAGCTGTTTCGCAAGTTCGGCCAAAGCTCGGGGTCCTGACGTCAGGTAGCGACGTTTCATAAGGTACAACTGCGCGTGAGCCCTGTTGTCAGACGCTGCGCAGACCGTACACTCCGGCGTATGACATTCATCGCTGAAAACCAATTACCTCTGCTGATACTGGCCTTTATGATCGGCCTGTTTGGCACAGGATTTCTGTTCCGCAAACCTGCAGGGCATCGGGCGTGGAAACTGGCGGATCTGGTCTGGGTCGTATTGGGTGGGATCGGTGCGCTGGTCGCCGTGTTGGCCGGGCTTTACACCTCGGACAGTTCGCGGCTGGACCGGCAGATCGACGTTGCTTATGCCGCCACGCTTGCATTCGACCGTGATGCCGCGCGGTTTCGGCTGAGGTTCTGTGACCCCGCTTACGACCCGGATACAGCTGTTTTGTGCGAAAAGGTAGAGTTTCTGTCCGCCTCAACCGCAAGCAATGCCGATTTACCGTTGTTCATCGCGGTCACGAACGAAGTAGCCCCGCTTCAAGGCCTGCATTTTCTATTCGGCCGCACGTCGAGTGATGACATGGATGAGGCCCGCGAGATGGCCGCGAAAGCGGATGCCTTCAGCATCGATCAATTTCTCGTCTTCACATCTCTGGACGATGATACACAAACCGCAATTGACAACATGCGGCGCAAGGTGCCTGCGATTGCCGGTGATTATCTGATCCTGGCCCAAAGCTATGACGATCTGATCGAACAGGTCGGCAAGCTCAAGGATGAATGGGAATATCTGCAGGCGAATGCGCATATTTTGGTACTGCAGATCATCGCCCTATGTCTGGTAAGTTTTGCTGCACCGTTCCGTCTGGGCAAATCCATCGTTGAACTGCGCACCGCCTTCAACGCCGATACGACTGCGCCAGCAGATGCGGGTCAGCCCCCAGAAAGTACCGCGCCAGAGTCCAAAGGTTCCGCGCGCCCCGCCGAAACCAACCCTGACGGATATAGCGTTCCGCACTCGTAACCGCGTCTGCTTTCAACAGCACCGGGCGCGGCAAAGCGCGGATCAAGGCGACATCCTCCATCAGTGGCTGATCTGGGAATCCTCCGACAGAGTCATAAGCCCTGCGACGCACCAACAGCCCCTGATCGCCGTAGGGCAACCCAAACACTCTGCTACGCAGGTTGGCCCAACCAGCAACCCAGCGGGCACCAATCCCACTGACGCGAAACCGCAATCGGAAGGCTGCTGGCCTGTGCGAACGCAGATGCTCTGCCACGATGGCGCTCCAGCCTGACTGCAACTCGGTGTCGGCATGCAGGATTAGCAGCCAATCGCCAGATGCTTTGGCACACCCCCTTTGCAACTGCCCTCCCCTTGACGCCGGGCCTGTTACGATCATGGCTCCGGCTTCATCCGCCATCTCAAGTGTTGGATCCTCTGAGCCGCCATCGGTCACGATTAATTCTCGGATCAGGCCTGAATGAAGCCCTTCCATCAAAGCCTGCAGCGTTCCCGGCAGGGAATGCCCCGCGTTAAGGGTTGGAATCACAATGCTGATCGGGGCGGACACGTCTGAAACCCTCTGGTCATGGCGGCGCGATTTCCTATATCACGAAGCCAGACGAATTGACGAGGATCAACCCATGTCCAATCGCCGCATTCTGCGCCTGACCGGCAACGATACTGATAGCTTTCTGCAGGGGCTGATCACAAATGACGTGCAGCGGCTGGACGACGGGCTGGTCTACGCCGCCCTTCTGACTCCGCAGGGCAAGTACCTGGCTGACTTCTTTCTCAAACGAGACGGTGAGTCGGTGCTGCTGGATGTGGCCGAAGTGCTGGCCGACGGGCTTGCCAAACGACTGACGATGTACAAGCTGCGTGCAGATGTGACCATCGACCAGACCGACCTGAACGTACAACGCGGCACCGACCCCGCGCCCGAAGGCGCCCTACCCGACCCGCGGCATCCTGATCTGGGATGGCGCGCTTATTCTACCGCTCCGGAAGGTGATGATGGTACGGACTGGGATGCTATCCGCGTCCGTCACTGTATCCCCGAAACCAGCATCGAACTGACGCCAGACAGCTATATTCTTGAGTCCGGGTTCGAGGCGCTGAATGGCTTGGACTTCAAGAAGGGCTGCTATGTCGGACAAGAGGTCACCGCGCGCATGAAGCACAAGACCGAGTTGCGCAAAGGTCTGCGCGTTGTCGAGATCGCGGGCACCGCTCCGGTCGGGACCGAGATTCACTCCAGTGGTAAACCCGCCGGGGTGTTGTTTACACAGTCTGGCGGAAAGGCGATCGCATACCTTCGGCTGGATCGCGCGGGGGACGACATGCAGGCGGGTGGCGCGACGCTAAAACTGCCAGGTTGATTTTGTTGCTGAACCGGCACGCCCATTCTTTTGAAACTGTTTGCGTATTTGACGCTGCCGGGCCGCGCGCTATCACTGACTGCAATTGGCCTAACGGGATACGTGCATGTTTCGCCTCTATACCGCGATATGGCGTGTCAGCGCCGGACGGCAAATCATCCTTATTCTGCTGTCATTGGCGGTGGCTGCGCTGGCGGCTGCTCCGCTTGAGTTCCAGCGCGACATCGTCAATCACCTGACATCTGATAGCATCGAAGTGGATCGCCTGCTGTTGCTGGGCGCCGGGATGATGGGCGTCATCCTGTTGAGCCTTACGTTGAAATGGGTGCTCGGGTATCGCTCTGGAACGCTGGGCGAGGACATCATCCGACTGATCCGGGGACGGTTGCTTGCCCGATCAATCGATCTCAGCGAAGAGGGGCAAGACCTTCGTTCGGGCACGATGACAACGGCCGTATCCGCTGAGGCGGAAGAGCTGGGTAAGTTCGCAGGCGGTGCATTTTCTGACCCCGTGGTGCAAATCGGCACATTGATCAGCGTAATCGGCTACATCTCTTCCACCCAACCGGGGCTGGGCTTGATCGCACTTTCCATGATCGTTCCGCAGATCATTATCGTTCTGGCCTCTCAGCGAAAAGTGAACATCTTCGTGGCCGAGCGTGTTCGAATTCTGCGCAGCGCGACCGACCGCTTGACGCACGAGGATATCGAGGCGGCATCGCGAGCGATTGAGAAACAGTTCGACGAGATATTCGAGACCCGCCGCAAGATGTTCATCTGGAAACTCTCGGCCAAGTTCCTGCTGAGTGTCATCAATGGCGCAGGGACTGTTGGGATTCTGATGCTGGGCGGCTGGCTGGTGTTGCAGGGTAAAACCGATGTCGGCACCGTCGTGGCCGCGATAAGCGGTCTCGGACGCATTCAAGGCCCGACCGCTTTCTTGATCGCGTTCTACCGACAGGTCAGCGCCAATCGCATCAAGTACGAACTGATGCTGGAGCTGTTTGGAGATCATCCCGAGCGCTATCGCATTCGGACCTAAAAAAAAGGGCCGCAGAGCGACCCTTTTGCACCGAACCATCGTCCGCTTACGCGCGTTCGGAGTATTCCATCGTCTCGGTATTCACTACGATCATCTCATCCTGCCCGATAAAAGGTGGCACCATGACCTTGACGCCATTGTCCAGAACCGCTGGCTTAAACGAGTTCGCCGCAGTCTGACCCTTCACAACCGGCTCGGTCTCGACGATCTTGCAGGTCACTTTTTGGGGCAGCGTGGCGTTCAGCGCCTCGCTTTCGTAAAACTCCACTACGATGGTCATGCCGTCCTGCAGAAACGGGCGGCGCTCACCCAGCAGTTCCGAAGGCAGTTCGATCTGCTCGTAGGTCTCGGAGTCCATGAACACCAGCATGCCATCGGATTCGTACAGGAACTGCTGATCCTTCTGCTCAAGGCGCACGCGTTCGACTTTGTCGGCCGAACGGAAGCGTTCGTTCAGCTTTGAGCCATTGCGCAGGTTGCGCAGCTCGACCTGGGCAAAAGCTCCGCCTTTGCCGGGCTTTACGTGATCCACTTTGACCGCCGCCCACAGTCCGTCATTATGCTCAAGCACATTGCCGGGGCGAATTTCGTTCCCATTTATCTTGGGCATGACTTAAATCCTTCACAAACGGTTGATGCGTCAGTTCTCGTCCCTATATCTGGCGTGACCACACCTGACAAGACAACGAAACCTAGTGCTGCACCTGCAGCGAGCCATGCAAATGACGCAACGCAACTATGCATTTTAGGTGTATCCGAATCGCATGTAATAGGTCATAAGGACCGTCACGCCGAAAATTGCAAGAGCAAGAAAAACAGGAAAGACGAGATGAGAGATTTCGTTGACGGCACTGCCTTTAACAACGAACAAGGCAATCGTGCACGCAAACTTTTCGCAGCCGTTGTACTGGCTGCTCTGGATGATGCCATCGCCGACGACAAGAAGTATGGCAACGGACCGGAACAAATTGCCCGTTGGGCACGTTCGCGCGATGGGCGCGAAGTACTATCGTGCGCCGGCATCGACCCCAATGAGCGGGTTGTAGGCGGGCTGATGGAATTTGTTGGTCGCGGCGTACGGACGTCTGTCGCCCTGTCCCGCGAAGAAAGCGAACGCCGGAATGCGGCTCAGCAGGCCGAAGCTGCCTGATTGTTCCCCGCATCCGATCGAAAAAACGCGCCCTGACATCGGGGCGCGTTTTTCTTTGGGCTGATTGGTCAGATCAAAAATACATGATCCATTGCCACGCCACCCAAAGCTCGGCCGCCAGTAACAGCGCAAAGAACAGTTTTGCCGAAACCGACAGGCCGCGCTGCCAAAGCACCACATAGGCGGCAATGCAAATCGTCACTGAGATCGGCGCCATCCAAGCCGCATGATGTGTGCTGTCCCAATAGCTGATCGGACTGTGAAAGACCCATGAACTGATCGGCCAGAACTGTGGTCGGCCATCGCCTGCGTGCAATAAGAAATCCATCACCAAATGAAGTATCCCTGCGGATGCGCCAATAGTCAGCAGGTGCCAGCCGCGCCACAGCCAGAGTGCAAGTGCCACTCCCCACAAAATGAACGAGTTATCGATGGCGAATACGGTTTGCCACGCGGGTGAAAAGTAAAGCTGATCAAACACCACCTGTGCCGGGATGTTCAGGATGTGCAGCGAAACGCCGGCCATCAGGTATAGCGACAAATCCGGCAACAAGGACCCAAACAGAGCTGCCCATAGCGTCGCGCCCCGGGCCGGGCGCGCAAAAACAGCAGCACCGATCAAAAGATGCGCAGGCGTATTCATATGGGGCTTTTCCTTTGGCCTTAAATCAGGTCATCTGCGCCCGAGCATAGGAGACAGGCCATGGCGCGGTCCATCATGATTCAAGGCACCGGCAGCAATGTCGGCAAATCGGTTTTGGTGGCCGGGTTGGCCCGCGCCTATACGCGACGCGGGTTGCGCGTGGCTCCGTTCAAGCCGCAGAACATGTCGAACAACGCCGCTGTTACGGAAAACGGCGGCGAAATCGGGCGCGCGCAAGCCCTGCAGGCGCGGGCGGCCAAACGACCGACGCATACGGATATGAACCCAATCCTGCTCAAACCCGAAACTGATACCGGCGCGCAGATCATTCTTCAGGGCCAGCGCGCAGGTACAATGAAGGCGGGCGATTATCGCAAGGACAAGTCTAAGCTGCTGGGGGCGGCTCTGGAAAGCTTTGAAAGGCTTTGCAGCGACGCTGATCTGGTGTTGATCGAAGGCGCGGGTAGTCCGGCAGAAACTAACCTGCGCAAGGGTGACATCGCCAATATGGGATTTGCTTGTGCCGCACAGGTTCCGGTGGTTCTGGTGGGCGACATTCATCGGGGTGGCGTGATCGCTCAGATCGTGGGGACGCAAGCCGTCTTGGAGGCCGGGGACCTTGCGATGATCCGGGGCTTTGCGATTAACCGCTTCAAGGGCGATGTCTCCCTGTTCGATGAAGGGCGCGACGATATCGCATCCCGGACCGGCTGGCCCTGTATGGGCGTGGTGCCCTGGTTCCATGACGCATGGAAGCTGCCGGCAGAAGATATGATGGACATCCGCTCTCATGCCGGAGGGGCATGCAAGATCGCTGTGCCTCAGCTTGAGCGGATGGCCAATTTCGACGATCTCGACCCGCTTTCCGCCGAACCGGGCGTTACGGTCGAGATCATCCCAGCAGGCCGCCCCCTGCCCGGAGATGCCGATCTGGTGCTGTTGCCGGGCAGCAAGTCTACAATCGGCGATCTGGCCTATTTCCGGGCGCAGGGTTGGGATATCGACCTTTATGCCCATGTCCGCCGCGGGGGTCATGTTCTGGGCCTGTGCGGGGGTTATCAGATGCTGGGCAAAACCATCTCGGACCCCGATGGCGTCGATGGACGCCCCGGTCAGGTCGAAGGGTTGGGATTGCTGGATGTCAGCACCACAATGGCCGGAGAAAAGCAGGTTATCCTGCGCTCAGCAACCGCCCTGCCCGGTCATGAACCCGTCAGCGGATATGAGATCCACATGGGCCGTACTGATGGCCCGGATTGCGCTCGGGCCTGGCTGCAGATCGAAGGTCGCCCGGAAGGTGCCGCCAGCGCCAATGGGCGCATACGCGGCAGCTATCTGCATGGGATTTTCACCTCGGACACGTTTCGCGCCAGCTATCTGGCAGAGCTGGGCGTGACATCGGAAACAGCTTACGAAGACGGCGTCGAACAAGTGCTGGACGACCTTGCTGACCATCTGGAACAGCATATGGATCTGGATCTGCTTCTCGCGATGGCGCAGACGCCACGCACCATTTAGACCTCAGTCAACATCCGCTGCGGCGATCGCCCGCGTGATCTCACGCCGAACCATCTTGCGCAGGTTTTTCGTGATCCGTTCGCCCAGCGCGCCCTGCAGCTCTTCCCGGACGATCTGGGCGACGAGTTCGCGCAATTCCTCTTCTCCGATTGTCGCATCGGTCGGCTTCTGTGCCATATCTTCCACCACCTCCGGGTCGCGAATAAATGTGGCTTCGGATTTTGGTTCAGCCGCCTGAGACTGCGCAAAAGCTCTGTCTGCCGGCCATTCAACAGCCTGCGTCTTGGTGCCAGAGTAGTCGTCATCGCTCTCGCCATCGGGCTCCCACTGATCCTCGGTGCGCGCGATAGCAGCTTCCAAAGCTTCAATCTTGGCGCTGAGGCTTCCCGCTAGGTCGCGCTTTGGTGCGTCTGCCTTGGCGTCGACATCACCAGCGCGCACAATATCGCTGGGTTGCAGCCGCATCGGTTCGGCAGGGTTGCTTGGCGCATTTGCGGCCTGCTTTGGGGTACTGTCACCCGCGCTATGCTGGGGCATCAGTTTCAAGGGCCCGGCCTTCTTGGCGATCAGCGGTTCATTGCTGACGCGCAGCGCATCCGTTAAAACCAACCGGCCCGGCTTGGCAGCCGGGGCCGTCGGAACAAATATGAATTCTGATTCGTCATGCGCGTCCTCGTCGACCATTCGCTTAACCGACGAAAGAACGTCCTGAATATTGGCGCTTACAACACGATCTGACATTATTTTCTACCGCTCTAACCTAGGCCCGATTGTAGCCAATCTGAGCCAGCGCCACAACAGGTAGCGATGCCCTTTAGTCGCGGCGCAATGCCTTGAGCACTCGATCCAGATCGCGGCTTTGCTTACTGACCTGCGACGGCGCCTTTTTCACGAGGTTGTAATACAGGGTCGGATCATAGATTTGCACTGCAAGACCCAAACGCTCTGCCGTCAACAGCCCCTGGGCCTGCAGCAGTTCATATGCCGCCCGCGACCGCTCGGTCCGGGATGCTACCTCGGCCAATTGCGCGTCCAGCAAATCCTGCTGGGCATTCAGGACGTCCAAGGTCGTCCGTGCACCCAACGTTGCTTCTTCACGAATACCGTCAAACGCCACCTGCGAAGCACGAACCCGTTCCGTTGACGCCCGCAGGCTTGCAGTTGCCGCCTGAAACGCAGCATAGCGATCGGCAACACCTTGTGTGATGTCTTTCTGAACGTTCAGAAGGTTGGCACGCGACGCATCACGAGTTGCCATCGCACGACGCACCGCTGCCGCCAGACCGCCACCAGAATAGATCGGCTGATTGAAGTTCAGTGAGATCGTCGCATCGTTGATGTAATCGTCATTGTCGTAGCTCTCGGTAATGCCCGCATCCGCATTCAGGCTAACATTCGGACCCAGATTTGCACGCTGCTGCTGCACGATCAGGTCCAGCGCACGCACCTGATGCTGTGCGGAAAGAATCGCAGGGTGGTTACGCTGAGCCAAATTCACCGCATCCGCCTCTGAACGCGGCAGGTTGGGCAGCCTTGGCTGGCCAGCCGTCCGCCCAGGTGTCTTGCCAACGGCGTTTACGTATTCAGCCTGCGCAATGCTCAGGTTACCACGTGCGACCGCCAAATCGGCCTGAGAGCTGGCCAATTGTGCCTCGGACAGGGCAACGTCGGTACGTGTAACCTCACCTACTTCAAAGCGATCCTGTGATGCGCGCAGTTCTTCCGCCGACACTTCCACGTTGTTCTGGCGGATCGCAACCGTTTCTTCCTGCAGCAGAACACCCAGATAGGCGTTCGCGGCTCTGATCAGGATTTGTTGTTCAATATCAATAAGAGACTGACGGGTGGATAGCACAGTTTCCTGCGCCGATTGCTTGCCAAGGATGGAAGCGCCACCGTCATAGATCAACTGGCTCAGCGTGAGACCGGAAAAAAAGCTCGAAGGCTCGCGCGTCGTGATCAAGCTGCTCGTATTGGTGCGCGTGTAATCCCGGCTCACCCGCACGGTCCAGTTGATGATCGGACGCAGCGCCGAGAGCGCAATGGCGACATCTTCATCCGCTGCGCGTAACAAGGCACGGTTCTGCTCAAGCAGGCCGCTGGTGTTATACGCGCCGATGAATGCATCGGTCAGATTATCTGCCCAAACCGACCTTCCGGGCATCACACTTAATGCAACACCAGCAGCCAAAGTCAGGCCTTTGACCAGCTTTCCTGTCGTCGTCCCGCGCATAACTAAGTCCTCTCAAATCGAAATTACGCAACCACCAGCGCAGTTTGCGCCGGTGTTTTCAAGTAATCAAGGCATCAAAATACTTCTATTACCAACTATAGCGAAAATGCACACTCAGCGCAAAATGCGGGCAAAATCGGTGCGCTAGCATTGAATGCAAATCGCCACGAGACACGGCCTGAGGACTTGAGACCCATACGAACCGTGCCAAGATCACCCTCCATGAACAGGCAAATGATCCGGCCCCCATCCTTGAGTTGATCCAGCAAAGTGTCTGAAAGCTGCTCGACCCCACCCTGAATCATGATCACATCGTAGGGTCCATGCTCAACCGCGCCTTGTTCAAGCGGTCCTTCATGAACAATGGCGTTGTCTACATCAGCTTCCATCAGAAGCGTCTGAGCTTCAGCCGCCAATGCCGGGTCGGATTCCACGGCCACAACCAACTCTGCCATTCGCGCGGCAATTGCGGTTGAGTAACCCAGCCCCGGCGCGATATCCAGCACCACTTCATCATTGGAAATGTTGACTGCGTCCAACATCTTAGCCAGCGTCCTGGGTTCAAGCAGACAACGTCCATCACCCAACTCGACCAGATCACCAACATAGGCTGCCTCACGTTGCGCATCCGGCACGAAATTTTCGCGCGCAACGCTCAGCATCGCATCAATGATAGGGAACTTGGTCACATCCGAGGGCCTGACCTGAGTATCAACCATCGTAAGGCGCCGGGCTGCGAAATCTGTCATGTGATCGCTCATTCCTTATCAGACTGTTATCTGGCTTTTGCCACATCCGCCTGCCTGCAGCAACGGGCCAGATTGCATTTCCGGGCGCGGCAAAAACGTACCATTGGGGTATTGTCAAATTTCCAAACAAGACAGAAATAATCGCCCTCAAGGCTATGGACGTTCATCCTGAAAGCTGATAGAACGCCCCTCACACCACGGCAAGTTATTGATATTGCTTAAAAAGGCGAGTTGGCGGAGTGGTGACGCAGCGGATTGCAAATCCGTGTACACCGGTTCGATTCCGGTACTCGCCTCCAATTCACTCCAGATCCTTGACTTAGGGCGATTACGTTTTCCGCCTTGTGCGCATTTTCCTGGAAAACGACAACACGCTACGCCAGTCCCACCTGCGCCAGCTGTTTCGTCATTTCTCCCAAATTATCCAGCTCCTGTACTACGCAGTTCTAGACGGTGTTGGCTGAAAAGCGAAGGCGCTGGCGACAAACTATGTCGCTGTGTTTCAGAATCTGGATAAAAGGCATCCGAAGCCATGAGGAACGACAGGCGGCATAACTCAACTTCCATTGCGTAGATATGTCCAGCGATAGTGGGGCGGCGTAGGACCTTTGTTACGTCCGCCTTGCTGGGTCTGCTCCCAGGCATGGGCCAGAATACCGACCGACCGCGAAAGGCAAAACAAACCCCGTGCCAATGGAGGGGCAAAGCCTAGCTCTGCATAGATCACTGCCGTGACACCATCGATATTCATCGGCACCGGCTTGCCTTTCCGGCGCATCAGGTCGGTTTCCACGGCTTGCCCGACTTTCATGAACCGACCCTCGCAGGCGTCCTGTTCGACTGCATCAGCAACCAGGGCCATCAGCCGGGGTGCGCGCGGGTCCGTCGGTGTATGGAACCGATGCCCGAAACCCGGCAGTATCTTCCCGCGCTCGGCGATCCAGTCGTCCAATGCCTGTTCTGGGCCTTCGGCATGGGCGTCTACAAAGTGATAAAGCTCCATCGCCTGCTCGCCGGCACCACCATGGATGTCACCCAGCATATTAACAGCACTCGCCATCGCGTTGTTAAGAGACAGCCCGCAGGTCACCGCCATTCGCGCAGCCGCGATCGAAGGGGCTTGCGGGCCGTGATCCACGGCGGCGACCAAAGCGGCCTCGAACAATCGAGCCTGCGCAGGTGTCGGTCTGTCACCCCGCACCATAAACCAGATCATTTCAGCGAAACCCAGATTGCCGATCAGGTCTTGAATCGGCTGGCCACGCAGTTCAATGCGCCCGGGCTCCATATCGATGATGGCGGTGCGCCACCAATCGGCAACATCGCTCATATCACCCTCTCATGTCGCAACGTTTCGATCTCTGCGTCCGACAGTCCAAGCTCGGCCCAAATCGAGAGGTTGTCGGCCCCAAGATCCGGTGGCGCGGATCGTGGCATGCGGCGTGCGCCATCAATGACCACTGGGCTGCCCGCAAGGCGTAACCTCTCTCCGTGCGCCGACAGAGTTCCAATCAGCCCGCGACCTGAGAGTTGATCGTCGGACAAAGCCTGCGGCACCGTCATAACCGGCCCGGCCGGTACACCCAACGCATTCAACTCTTGGACCCAATCACTGGATGGACGGGTAGAAAGCGTGCGTTCCAGTTCTTGGCGCAATTCATTCCGGTTGGTCTTGCGATCCTCGCGGGTTAGGTAGTCCGGATGCGTCAAAAGGTCGGCGCGGCCCAGATGTTGGGCGAGCGCATGCCATTGTTCGTCGCGATTGGCGGCGATATTTATAGGGTTGTCGGATGTGGCGAAAGTTCCGGACGGGGCCGACGTTGTGTTTTCGTTCCCATGCGGCGCAGGTATCACACCACCGACCAGATAGTTGGACACCACCCACCCCATGGTCGAAACCACCGCCTCGTTCATTGCGACATCAAGGAATGCCCCGCGTGGGTTGGCATTCAAGGCCGCGCTTACGGCAAAGGCCGCCGTCATCCCGCCGACGGTATCTGCCAGAGGATAGCCGACCCGGTAAGGCGCGGTATCCGACGCACCTGTGATTGACATGACACCGCTGATCCCCTGCACGATCTGGTCATAGGCCGGGTCGTCCCGGCGTGGTCCATCCTGACCAAACCCGCTGATGGCACAATAAATCAGACTGGGGTTCGCGGCGCGCAGAACCTGATACCCCAGCCCAAGCCGGTCCATCACGCCGGGCCGGAAGTTCTCGACCAGCACATCGGCAATCTTGACCAGACGCTTGAGCAGAGCCTTTCCCCGATCAGCCTTCATATCCAGAGTCACGGATTTCTTGTCTGCATTCTGCGCCAGAAAGCTGATGCCCATGCCAGCCTTGTTCCGATCAGGATCCGCCCCCAGCACACGGGCCAGATCTCCGCTGCCGGGGCGTTCGACCTTGATCACTTCGGCCCCCATCAGGGCCAGTTGGTAGCAACAATACGGCCCGGCCAGGACATTAGTCAGGTCAAGAACCCGGATGCCTGAAAGTGGCTCAGTCGCCATCGGCCACGCCTGCCGCTCGCGCCTTGGCGCGACGTGCGCGGTAACTGGGCAACAGCACCAGAAGGAGGGCAATCACCAACAGGCCCAGCGTCATCGGACGTTCCCAGATAAAGGCGATGCCGTCATACAGCTGCATGGAACGGGCGAAGTTATCCTCCATCATGCCGCCAAGGATGAAACCGATCAGCAGCGGTGCCAGAGGGTAATCGGCAAATTTCAGTGCTGTGGCGCAGACGCCGAAGCCGACCAATATCAGCAGTTCCGTGGCATTGTTCTGCCCGATATAGGCCCCCATGAGGGTGAAGAACAAAATGAACGGGATCAGATAGTTGCGCGGTACTGCAAGCACCTTGGCGATATAGGGGATCAACGGCAGGTTCAGGATCAGCAGCACCAGATTGCCAATGAACATCGACATGATGACAGCCCAGAATACCTGTGGCTCGTCGATCATCAGGCGCGGACCCGGTGTCACATTCAGCGCGATCAGGGCGCCCAACAAAATGGCCGTAGTTCCGGAACCTGGAATGCCGAGCGTCAGCAACGGAACAAAGGAACCGGTACAGGCAGCATTGTTAGCTGTCTCGGGTGCTGCCAGACCTTTGATCGAGCCTTTGCCGAACTCCTCCTGCTCTTCTTTCGGGGCAATATTGCGTTCAACCGCATAGCCAAGGAAACTGGCAATCGTTGCCCCTGCCCCCGGAAGCACACCGATAAAGAAACCCTGCACAGATTGGCGACCAACCACCGGAGCGATGGCCTTTGCCTCGGATCCTGTGATGCGCAGGTCCTTGATTTCGCCTTCGTCGCCTTGCAGGTCCTTGGGTTTGAGAACCAAAAACAGCGCTTCGGGCAGGGCAAACATCGCCATTGCAAGCGTGATGAAACCAAAGCCGGACTGCAGATCCATGATCCCCATCGTGAAACGCGGCAAGTTGAACAGCGCGCCCTCGCCGACAGTGGCCATGATCAGCCCGAGAATGGTCATGACAATTGCCTTGGCCACCTGCCCGGTTCCCGCAAAGGCGGCGATGGCGGATAGACCCACTACCATCAAGGCAAAGTACTCAGCCGAGTGGAACAGCAGTGCGACCGAGGATAATGCAGGCGCAAAGACCATCAGCAGTAGCGCGCCTATCGTACCCCCGGCGAAACTGGCGATAGCGGCAACTGTGAGCGCCTTCCCGGCTTTGCCCTGGCGAGCCATCGGATAGCCGTCGAAGCTTGAGGCCACGGTTCCCGCGACCCCCGGCGCGTTCAGAAGAATGGAAGATGTCGAGCCACCAAAGATTGCGCCGTAATAGACACCGGCAAGCAGGATCAATGCGGCGGACGGATCGCCCATCGAAATGGCGACCGGAATCATGATGGCGATAATCGACATCGGCCCAAGACCGGGCAGCATGCCGATGAATGTACCAATCAGACAGCCCGCTATGACCATCAACAGGTTTTGGATGGAGAATGCCGTTTGTAGGCCGATCAACAATCCTTCAAGCATGTCAGCCTCCGAAAACGCCCGGCAAGGGTCGCATGTAGATGCCAAGAACCTCTTGCACGAGGTACCAGACTGAACCTGTAGCGATTACGGCAACCGGCAGCATGACGTGCCATTTGCGTTCGCCCAGAATGAAAGAACCGAGGATCAGGAACCCGGATGTCGAGATCAGAAATCCAACCGGACGCAGGCACAGCGCATAGGCAACCATCAAAGCCAGCAACAGCAGCGCCTGGCCCAGGTGATATTCGCCCAGCCTCCGATAATCGATATCAGCCTCTTTGGGCTCAGCCTTTTCAAATCCCAGCAGAATAATCGTTGTGGCAATTATCCCCAAAATCGACAGCACCTTGGGAAAGGTGCTCGGCCAAATGGGGTTGCGCTGCATGAAGGGGGGCAGACTGCCATCCATCGTGAACCAGGCGGTGTAGCCATATGTCAGGCATATGCCCAGCAAAACGAGCGCGATCCAGCGATCCAGCGCCATGTTTCCCCCTCCTTTGGTTTATTGTTGGTTGAGGCAGAGCGGTTGCCCGCTCTGCCCGAGGTATCCTTACAGGAAACCCAACTTTTTCATCAGATCGCCGATCTGCTTTTCCTGCTGTTCCAGGAACGATTGGAAATCAGCACCCGAGTTGTGGATGTTCACCCAACCGTTACGGGCGCGGACCTCTTCCCATTCAGGTGTGTCATACATCTTGGCGATGGCTTCTTGATAAGCGACCAGCTTGTCCTCGGGCAGACCAGGAGCAGCAAAGAACCCACGCCAGTTCACGAAAGTTGTGTCGATGCCCTGCTCTTTCATGGTCTGCGCATCAGGGGCTGCATCCACGCGCTCTTCCGCGGTGACGCCAATGATCTTCACCTCACCCGCATTCGCCAGATCGACAGCCTCCGAGAAACCGGTCGACAGCGCGGCAATCTCACCGGACAGAAGCGCGGCCATCGCTTTGCCACCTGCATCATAGGGGATGTACTTCACGCCCAAAGCGTCCTTGCCTGCCGCTTCCATAACCATCGCCGCGACCAGATGGTCCATCCCACCCGGCACAGAACCACCGCCGATGGCCGTTGTACTTGGATCGGCGTCATACGCGGCTAGCAGGTCCGCCATTGAATTGATGGGGCTGTCTTTGCCCACAACAATCGCCGCGTAATCACCGATCGTGCCCGAGACCAGTGTCAGGTCGCGGAAATTGTGCGGGAACACTCCGGTCAGAGAGCGGATCACGATCGGGGTCGAGTTGACCATGAGCGTGCCGTGGTTGCTGTCGGCGTTTTCGATCAGATATCCGATGGCTTTACCACCGCCGCCGCCCGACATGTTTTCGTAGGATGCAGTTCCGACGAGACCCGCATTCGTCAGCGCCTCACCTGTGCCACGGGCAGTGCCGTCCCAGCCGCCCCCTGCGCCACCGGGGATCAGAAAGTGGATGCTATCTACGACCTCTTCAGCGAAAGTCGGTCCAGCCAGACCAATAGCGGTCACAGCCGCGATCAGGGCGCGACGGCCCAGTTTGATTGTCGTCATGAATTCCTCCCGTTTGACAACCGGCCGCAGTGCGGCTCAGATTATTCGAAACCTAAACACATCAACCTGACATCAACCTGTCATGGGTGAAATTACTATTGGATCCCGATGAAATTCCTCTTGGTCGAAGACAATCTGGACCTCGCCAATGCCATAAGTTCGCGCATGCGACTGGACGGGCATGTGGTTGATCACGCAGAGAAAATAGAAGATGCTGTGGCCTTTGTTGAAATCGATGAGTATGACCTGATCCTGCTGGACATCATGCTTCCCGACGGGGACGGGCGCGATTTCCTCAAACGGCATCGCGCCAGCCATCTGGACACACCTGTCATCGTTCTGACCGCCCGCAGTCAAGTGTCGGATCGAATCGGCTCACTCGATCTTGGGGCGGACGATTATGTCACCAAGCCCTTCGACCATGCCGAACTTGAGGCGCGCTGCCGCGCAGTGCTGAGACGCAAATCCGGCAAGACCAAAACGACGATTGAAATTGGCGGCGTCGTCTTTGATCCGGTTGCGGGTCATTTGACGGTGGGCGACGACATCGTCTCGCTTCGCAACCGCGAACTGCGCTTGTTGGAACTGCTGATCAACGCCCCCGGTCAGGTGTTTTCTAAGCAGAAGCTGGCGGACCGGTTGTTCTCCTACGACGACAATGTTTCGGACAATGCCATCGAGGTCTATGTCGGCCGACTGCGCAAGCATCTGGAAAAATCGGAGCTCAGGATCACAACGTTGCGCGGTTTGGGCTACAGGCTGGATCATGGCAACTAATCCAAACGTTTCCGGATCACTGCGAAACCGTCTTGCGCTAACGCTAATCGGCGGTGCCGCGATTCTGGCCCTTGTGCTGTTCTTTGCTGTCCGCGACTATGCAGTTCAGGTTGCCCAGCAAGGTCAGGACAACATTCTGGGCGCCTCAGTCACCTCGATCCTCGACGCCGCGGCGCTGCGCGGAGGCGAGCTTGAAGTCGATATCCCCTATGCCGCCTTTTCAATGCTGAGCACGCCGTCGGACGACCGAGTGTTTTATGCGATCTTTCAGGATGGCGAGTTCCTGTCCGGCTACGAAGACCTGACCCCAACTCAAGGACCCGCTGATGGAAAATGGACCTTTCGCTTCGGTGAGGTGCGTGGTGAAAACGTTCGTCAGGTCAGTGCCAGCCGCACACTGGTCGGGCTGGGAAATCAGACAGAAATCGAAGTGGCCTTGGGACAGACCCAAGATGCGCTGTCGGAGACGCTGGATCAAATCTCACGCAATGCCGGCCTTTTGGGATTGGGGTTCTTTGTACTTGCGGCTGTATTGTCCTTCTGGGTGAGTTCGGCCACCATTGGTCAGCTCGACAGATTAACGACATCCGTCACCCGTCGGGGACCGCAAGATCTCAGCCCATTCAAAAAACCAGTACCGCGTGAAATGGCGCCTTTGGTGTCATCGCTGAATTCGCTGATGGGACGCCTGGACCAGTCTCTCAGCCAATCCGAGGACTTTATCGCCGAGGCCGCCCATAGGGTCCGCACCCCGCTGGCAACGGTCAGGTCTTATGCCGAGGCGACGCTGCAACGGGTCGAGAGAGAAGACAACCGCGAGGCGTTACGATCAATGATGCGCGCCATCGACGAAAGCTCTCGGGCTGCGGGGCAGCTACTGGATCACGCCATGATCACATTCCGCGCCGACCATCTGGAGCGCGAGGATATCGATCTGGTGACTCTGATCCGAGAGCTTGTCCAGCGCTTGACGCCCATCGCTGAAATGAAAGACCTTTCGCTTGCTTTGAGCGGCGATCCGCAGGTCATGTATTCGGGCGACCCCATCCTCATCCAAAATGCGGTGCGGAACATGGTAGACAATGCGCTTAAATATGCGCCAGCGGACAGTACCGTAGTCATCGATGTCGCAGGGTCACCCACAGCCCGGATCACGGTCAGTGACCAGGGGCCAGGCTTTCCGCCAGATGAAATCGAAACGCTCACAAGACGTTTCGAACGTGGTCAGAACGCGGCGGGAACCATCGGATCGGGCCTCGGGCTAACCATTGCCCAGGACGTCGCGGTCGCCCATGGCGGCACGCTGGTACTGTCAAACAAAGCGGAGGGCGGCGCATGCGTTATCTTGTCACTCTGATCCTGTGCCTGTTCGCCAGCGGCGCAGGGGCTCAGGATTGGGAAGACCGACAAATATTCAACGAAAGTGCCGACGGCCCCCGACTGCGGGTCATTTCCAGCACCGATACCGCCCTGTTTGCGCCGCTGATCGAGGATTTCGTCGCCCAGAATCCGGCGATATCGGTCGAATATCTGGTGACAGGCACGGCAGATATCGATCGACGCGTCCGAGCCACGCCAGAAGCGTTCGACGTGGTCGTTTCCAGCGCGATGGACCTGCAACTGAAGCTCGCGAATGACGGATATGCGCTGGCGCTTAACGATCTTCCGCACCCCCCTTGGGCGCAATGGCATCAAAGTCTGTTCGCCTTCACTTCGGAACCCGCAACCATCGTTGTTAATCGCACCGCGTTCGAAGGACAACCAATGCCGCAAACGCGGCAGGAACTGATCGAAGCGCTGCGCGCCCGCCCGGATGATTTTCGGGGCAAAGTCGGCACTTATGACGTGCGCCAGTCGGGATTGGGCTATTTGTTCGCCACGCAGGACGCCCGCGCCTCGGAAACCTATTGGCGCTTGATGGAGGTTTTGGGCGGCCTGGATGTGCGGCTGTATTGTTGTTCGGGCGACATGATTAACGACCTGGCGGATGGTACAATCGCGGTGGCCTACAACGTGCTTGGCAGTTATGCGGCGGTACGAACAGAAGGAAAGGATGCCCTTCAGATCATTCTGCCTTCGGATTTTCAGACGACGATGATGCGAACCGCCATGGTAACTGGCAAAAGCCGCTTGCCGGAGGAAGCGGAAACCTTTGTCCGGCACTTGACCACGCTGAATCCGGAATCAATGGCAGCACTGCCACTTCTGGACACGCAGGATTCCACGACCGAAAGCGCAGCGATAGCGCTGGACCCTGCGCTGTTGACGTTCCTCGATACGCTGAAGCGCAGAAAGTTCCTGTCTGCCTGGGAAAGTGCCGCTATTCAAAGATGATCGGACTTAGACATCAACCCTATCCGTCATCGCTGAACTTGTTGCTTAACTCTGTTGACGCTGGAAGACATCAGCCAGCCCAGGTTACTTCGCACGAATCTATAATCAGAAAAATGATCTCGGCTCAAAGTTTCTCGACGGCCACTTGCGCCCCGATGATGGCCTTGAGCCGCAGCCCCGCAGAATGTGCCCCGAGGAATTCGTGGAACGCACGCATCACGTCATCTTTCCACCACCCTCGCCTGTGATAATCGTCAAGCATGATTACGCCGCCTTCGATCATCTTGGGCAGCAAAGCATCCAGATCCGTTTTTACGCCCTCGTAGGAATGGTCGCCGTCCAAATAGGCAAACCCGATGCTTTGATCTTCAAACAGACTCAGCGCCGGTTGCGAATAGTCGCGAATGATCGAAATTTGCCCCTTGGCAATCTCGGTGCTGTATTTGCCCGTCACTGCCTCGTAAATTCGATCCATATCCTTTTGCGAGCGCGCTCCGGCAAGCGAAGCACCGCCATCCGGGTCTTGCTGTACTTGCCAGGGATCGATGAGGCACAATTTCGAGGGCTGTAGCTCTTCCATCAGAATCCGCGAAAATTCGCCCTTCCAAACGCCAATTTCAACGCTCAGCCGTCCATGCGGCATGGTCTTGAGCATTTCGCGCCGCAGGGAATCCTTCCGCTCGCGCTGCTCAGCTTGCTTCTTGCGGCGATCCTCAGCAGATACAGCTTCACCCATAGACGTCTTCTCCGGTTGAGGAATTTTGCAACGCTTCAACCAGATCAACCCAATCCGGTCTGGCTCTCAATTCTTCGGCTTTCGACCTGTGCCACTCACATGCTTTATGATGAAGGTCTGCCAATTGCGGATCTGCCATCATCTCAGCTTTGATGTCGTGCATAGCCGGCATGTGTTCCAGAATTGAGCGATCCTCAACATCATTGTGGTTCATCATGAGCCAGTATTTGAGCCCTTGATCCTGCCCCACATGATTGGTGCGCCCACGGTCGCGCTTGACTAAAAAGCTATCAGTGCTGCGCACAGCATAATGATGAATGCGCGCGAATTCATGGCTGAAACCACGCCATGCTTTCCATTTCACTTGGTCTGCTGGGTAGAGGTTCCCGCCCGAATCCCGCCACAACACGCCTTCGTATGGCGCGTCAGGGTTCGGTGCATCTTCTGGATTGATCCTGGGACGATGGGCGCGAAAACGGCTGAATTTTCCGTTGTTGCGGAACAGCGTTTTGAACCCTTTGGTCCGGTGATGCGGATAGCCGTCTTCCGTGGCGGCCAGAAAGAAAGTCTCAGGTACAGGTCGATCAACGAAATCGTTCTGACCCGCGTTTCCGAACATGCGCCAGCAGATCGAGATCGCGTCCGCCACGCCGCTGGCCTCAACGAGGCTTCTTATATCACTATTGGGCAAACGGATATTGATATACTCGTCCACATCCAAACTGAGAATCCAATCCGAAGACAGATAGCTTGGGTGGTTCCGCGCAAGCGAAAATGCACGAACCTGCGGCGCGGCGCGCGGACCCAGTCTGTTTCGTTGGTGGTGAGCCCAGCCAAGCACTTGCAACCGTTCGCCCATGGCATCAGTACCATCAGAGCAATCATTGGTATAAATCAGAATGTCATCAAAACCGATTGCGTGGTTGTAGGCCACCCAATCGATCATGAAAGGCCCTTCGTTTTTCATCGTTGTTACGATGAGAAAGGTCTCATTCGTCATAAGTTATTCTCTTGCCTGTGCCGGTGTCGGACTCCTGTTGATCTGTTTAGAATAGCCCCAGAATTTTGTCCAACCAGGTCGCCAGACAGCCGCAACGCTTGCCGATTATTTGATCTACCGATTCTGCGGGATCACCTCATAACCCGGTTCTTCTGGCTCGTCGTCCAGCATCTCGGTTGGGAACCCTGGCGCCTGGATCTCCAGTCCGGTCGCGTCCTCTAGCCGCCTGATGATGTTCGGGGACAGTTCACGCTCACCATATCGCGCGATGCCATCTTCGAAAATCTTGATCATCAATGGGTTTATCTCCAGAGGAACTCCGGCACGGTCGGCGACCTCCTGAAACAGACCGATATCTTTTTTCACCAGATCCATGGTGAAGGAAATATCGCGCGAGCCGTTCAGGATGACCTGACTTTCGGTCTCGTGCACGAAGGATGTGCCTGACGATATCTTGATCGCTTCATAGGTGGTTCCAAGGTCCATACCGGCGGCCTTGGCTGTCACCAAAGCCTCGGCGCAGGTGATCAGGTTGGCGGTAGCCAGATAATTGGTCAACACCTTCAGAACAGAGGCCGAGCCCAGATCGCCCGTGTGCAAAATGCGCCGCCCCATGGTGGTCAGGAATGGCAGGATACGTTCAAAAGTCTCACGATCACAGCCTGCGAAGATCGAGATATTACCCGTCGCTGCCCGGTGACATCCGCCGGAAACCGGGCAATCCACTGCAGCCCCGCCTCGTTCAATGACCATTGCGCCAAGGCGTTTGACTTCGGCTTCGTCGGTGGTCGACATTTCCATCCAGATTTTGCCAGGGCCGACCTCTGGCAACATTTCCTGCATCACCGCATCCGAGGCCGCAGGAGAAGGCAAACAGGTTATAACAGCATCGCAATCGCGCATCAGTTGCGCCGGGCTTTTGGCGGCTTTGGCACCCTTGGCGACGAATTCGGTCACCAGATCCGGGTTCAGGTCATGAACCGTCAGATCGATACCGTTTCGTAGCAGCGATCCAGATAGCTTGCCCCCTACATTCCCCAGCCCGATAAACCCTACTTTCATGCGCGGTATCCTCCTGTTCGCATCTTGCTGCCATGCCAGCACGTCGTAGCAGAAGTATCATGCCGCCCAGCGACCCCGACAGGTCGCTTTTTATCCGCTTTTTCACGGATCGGCGCGACTCGCTTGACAAGCAACCCTGCCCTGCCGCATGTCCCTTTCGTTGGTGTCTGCGAGAGCAGATGAAAAGGGAATGCGTCAGCGGTTTTTGCCGTCAAACGCAGCCGCCCCCGCGACCGTGACCGGAGAGGGTGCCCAAAGCCACTGGCAGTATGGCCGGGAAGGCGGGACATCCGACAGAGGCCTCCTCTGACATCCGCAAGCCGGGAGACCTGCCAACGCCCGAAGATGAAACCGGACGGGGTGTTCCGGTGTGGGGCTGTGATCGGCCCGCATGAAACCCCGTCCCCCACGAAGAGGATTTGGGGGGATGAGAGACATGACCGAGACCGCACCGGTCGAACTGCTGGTTTGCACTACCTGCCGTCGCGGGCTGCCTGTCGAGGATGACGCCCAGCGCCCCGGCACGTTGCTGCACAAGGCGCTTGAACAGGCGGGCCTGCCCGAAGGCATTACCTTGAAAGCTGTGGAATGCCTGTCGAATTGCGATGAAGGCTGCTCGATCGTGCTACGCGGAGGACCGGATCGCTGGACTTTCGTGTATGAGCATCTGAACGAGATCGACCATGTCGAAACCATCGTCGAAGGCGCAGCCAAATACCTCGCCACCGAGGACGGTTTGGTCAAATGGCGCGAACGTCCCGAACATTTCCGCAAAAACTGTGCGGCCCGCATTCCCCCGATTGGAGCCCTGAAATGAGCAATCTCGAAAAACTCCCCGTCACTGTGATCACCGGCTTTTTGGGCTCGGGCAAAACCACACTGGTGCGCCATCTGATGCAGAACCCGCAGGGCAAGCGTCTGGCGGTGGTCGTCAACGAATTCGGCGATGTCGGCGTCGATGGCGATATCCTGAAGTCCTGCGCCATTCCTGATTGCCCCGCGGAAAACATCATGGAACTGGCCAATGGTTGCATCTGCTGCACCGTGGCCGATGATTTCATCCCGACCATTGAAGCCCTGATGGCACTAGAGCCGCGCCCCGATCACATCCTGATCGAAACCTCCGGTCTTGCCCTGCCTAAACCGTTGTTGAAGGCGTTCGACTGGCCCGATATCCGCTCGAAAATAACCGTCGATGGCGTGATTGCTCTGGCCGACGCCGAGGCCGTGGCCGCTGGTCGGTTCGCTCCGAATGTCGAGGCGGTGGATGCGCAACGCATGGCAGATGACTCGATTGATCATGAAACTCCCTTGTCCGAGGTGTTCGAGGATCAGATTTCCTGCGCCGACATCATTCTGCTGACCAAGCCTGATCTGGCTGGCCCGGAAGGCGTTGCGAAAACGAAAGAGATCATCGCCGCCGAAGCGCCCCGCCCCCTGCCCGTAGTCGAAGTGGCTGAGGGTGCCGTGGACGTCCGCGTCGTGCTGGGTCTAGAAGCCGCGGCCGAGGATGACATGGACGCGCGTCCCAGCCATCACGACGGCCATCACGATCACGAGCATGACGATTTCGAAAGCATCATCGTTGAACTGCCAGAGCAAACCGATCCGATTGATCTGGTCGCCAAGATTGAACGATTGGCCAACGAGTTGAATATCCTGCGCGTCAAAGGCTATGCCGCCGTTCAGGGCAAGCCCATGCGCCTACTGGTTCAGGCCGTCGGTGCGCGCGTGCGTCACCAATATGACCGCCCGTGGGAGCCCGGCGAAGACCGTCGCTCGCGCCTTGTGGTCATTGCCGAGCATGACGATATCAAAGAGGCCGAGATCCGGGATATCCTCGTGGGTGTAACCGAGGCTGCCGAGTAAGACCTATGCACGTCGTCTTCCGCGAAAGCCATGGGCTCGAAGAAACCGAGACCCCGACCGATCTGGGCCAGAGCCCGGCGGATTTGGTGGTGCTGTCCTTTTCCGACAGTGACCTTGGCGCTTTCGCGGCGGGATGGCATCGTGGAGGTGGGCCTGAAGGACGCATGCCAACGATGCGGCTGGCCAATCTGACGGCGCTGAAGCATCCCCTCTCAGTCGACACCTATGTCGAGCAGACACTGGAGGGCGCAAAGGGCATCCTGATCCGTCTGATCGGTGGAGTGCCCTATTGGGCGTACGGCTTGCAGCAGGTTCTGGCGCTGGCGCAGGCCAAAGGGATTGCACTGGCCGTGCTGCCCGCAGACGGTCGCGAGGATACGCGGCTGGATGATTACTCTACCCTGCCTGTCTCGACCCTGCGGCGGCTGGCGCATCTGTGCGACACCGGCGGAGAGGTCGCAGCGCAGGCCGCTCTGGCGCAGATGGCACTGGCTGCGGGGTTGTATGCAGGTCCGGTCATGGGCGCGAAGACCATCCCCGAATGCGGCGCCTGGTGCCCGGATCGCGGTGTGATCCCGGCAGAAAACGCTCTGTCAGGTGATACGAAACGTATCATCGTGACCTTTTATCGCGCATACCTGACCTCGGCAGATACCGCCCCAATCGCGGCGTTGATCCGCAGCTTGCGGGCGCGGGGTTTTGAGGCCGTCGGCCTGTTTGCCCCGTCGCTCAAAGCACCAAATGCCGCCGATTGGCTGCGCGAGACTATTGTGGCGCTGAAGCCTTCGGCGATCGTCAACGCCACCTCATTCTCTGGCAAGGGCGCATCAGGCACCTCACCTCTCGATGTGGCAGAGGTGCCGGTCTTTCAGGTGGCGCTGGCCACCTCACGCCGCAAAGCGTGGGCCGAAGCGGAACGTGGCCTTTCACCAGCTGATCTTGCCATGCATGTGGTCCTTCCGGAAGTGGACGGGCGGATCAACGCGGGCATCGTATCCTTCAAAGAGCCGGGCAAACGCGACCCGCATCTCGAATATTCTCGCTTCGCTCATCGGGCTGAACCCGAACGGATCGAAGCCATCATCAACCGCATCTCCGGCTGGCTGAACCTTCACGACAAACCCAGAGCGGAGCAGGTTCCGGTGCTGGTACTATCGACCTATCCCGGCAAAGACTGGCAGATGGCACATGCAGTGGGTCTGGATACGCTGGCCTCGGCTGAGGCAATGTTGCTCGATCTGCAAGGCGAAGGGTATGACACCGCGCCTGCCGAGCCAATTGCTGAAACTCTTCTTGATGCCCGGATTTCATGGCCGCTAGAGGATTATCAGGCGGCGCTGGCGGCGCTGCCGGAAACACTCCGCGCCGATCTCAATAAGGTTTGGGGCACTCCCGAAGACGACCCTGCTTTCACAAACGGCGCATTCCACTTCACTGCGCTGCGTCGCGGAAAGGCTCTGATCGCGCTGCAGCCCGAACGCGGCACACCCGAACTGCGCGATGACGACTATCACGATCTGTCGCGCACACCGCGCCACGCCTACGTCGCCTTTTACTTGTGGCTGCGCAAAGGATTGGGCGCGGATACGCTGATCCATATCGGCGCACATGGCACGCTGGAATGGTTGCCGGGAAAATCAGTCGCCTTGTGCAACGAATGTTGGCCCGAGGCGTTAATCGGCGATCTGCCGGTGATCTACCCCTTCATTGTCAACGACCCCGGCGAGGCCGCGCAGGCCAAGCGTCGGATCGGGGCGGTCACGTTGGGCCATATCCCCCCCCCGATGAAGGAAAGCGGCACACCAGATCGCATGGTGCGACTGGAATCGCTGTTGGACGAGTTCTCGAATGCGGATGGCCTCGACCCCAAACGCCGTGACCGCCTGCAGGAAGATATCCGGGACGAGGCGCAGGCGATCGGGCTGGAAAGCGATCTTGGCCTCGATCAGGCCACCTGTACCGCCGAGGCGATCACGCGCATTGACCGATTTGTCTGCGACATCAAGGAAAGCCAGTTCGGTGATGGGCTGCATATCTTTGGGCGCGTCCCCGATGAGACGGGTAATTTCGACGCTGCCCCCTCAGCCCAAGCTGAACGCTCTGCCCTGATTGACGCTTTAGCGGGCAAACGGATCGAGGCCGGGCCGTCCGGATCCCCCTATCGCGGACGTACGGATGTATTGCCGACCGGGCGGAATCTTTTCACGACCGACCCGCGCTCGGTTCCCACGCGCGCGGCCTATACACAAGGCGTCAAGCTCGCTGAGGAACTGGTTCGGCGGCACCTGCAAGAAGAAGGCGACTACCCCAAGGGCTTGATCGTCGATCTATGGGGTTCGGCCACTATGCGCACAGCGGGCGAGGAATTCGCCCTGGCGCTGCACCTGCTGGGGGTGAAGCCGGTTTGGGATAAAGGGTCTGAGCGGGTCTCGGGCATCGAAGTGTTGCCGATCACCGATCTCAGCCGCCCGCGACTGGACGTAACATTGCGCGTCTCAGGTCTTTTCCGGGACGTGTTCCCGACGCTTTCCGCGCTGTACGGTCAGGCTGTTCGCGCATTGACCAAACGAGATGAAGCACCCGACTGGAATCCTTACGCCGGTCAGGAGCCTGCGGCGCGGGTCTATGGGCCAGCCCCCGGCAGCTATGGTCTGAACATGACTCATCTGTCCGAAACCTATACGGATGAGGCACGCGTGCAGGCGGGTGAGGCTTGGCTGGACGCCAGTTCCTTCGCTTTGGAAGGTGAACACATCGCGCAGGATAAGGACGGTATCTCGCAACGCGTCGCCAACGCCGACAGCTTTGTGCACCTACAGGACCTGACCGAGACGGACTTGCTGCTGGCCAATGATTATGCAACGCACGAGGCCGGATTTGCCGCCGCCAAGAAAATCACCGGCGGTACCGCACAGCTCTATCATCTGGACAATACCAACCCGGACAACCCGCGCGCCCGCACCCTGCCCGAGGAAATCAGCCGCGTCGTCTATGCCCGCGCCGCCAACCCGGGCTGGATTGCCGGAATGCAGCGGCACGGGTTCCGGGGCGCCGCTGAAATCGCGGCGACGCTGGATCATATGGCATCTTTCGCGCATCTGTCCGGCACAGTCGCACCGCATCTGTTCGATCTGTACCACGACGCCACGCTGGGCAATGAAGAGGTCGACGCCTTCCTGCAACAGGCAAACCCGCAAGCACATCAGGCCATGCAGGATCGGTTCCGGGCACTGCTGGAGGCAGGGCTATGGCATACCCGCCGGAACTCGATCCGCGCCGACCTGGAGGGGTTGGGATGAGTGCGCCCATCGTGCAGGGCTGGTGCCCCGGTGCCCATCGCCCGATGATGTCCGGTGATGGGCTGGTCGTGCGTGTGCGCCCTCGGCTGGCGCGCCTGGATGCCCAACAGGCGATAGGGCTGTGCGAATTGGCGGAACGGTTCGGCAATGGCACGATCGACCTTACCAACCGCGCCAACCTTCAGCTGCGTGGAGTAAAGGAAACCGACCATCAATCCTTGTTGGCCGCGCTTTCCTCGCTGAACCTGCTGGACGCCGAACCCGGAATCGAAATTCGCCGCAACATTCTGGTCTCGCCACTCTATGAAGCCGGTGATCTGACCGCTCGGCTGACACAGGAATTGATCCAGCGTCTGGCCGAGCTTCCGGATCTACCTGCCAAGTTCGGCTTTGCCATCGACACAGGTCCCGCGCGTTTATTGGCCGATGACTCGGCTGATATCCGGCTTGAACTCGGTTCAGGCAGCCTGATCCTGCGCGCGGACGGGGCCGAAACCGGGCGAGCGGTGTCGGAAGCTCAAGCCATCGACCAAGTGATTGCGTTGGCGAAGTGGTTTGCGCAAACCCACACAACCGAGACCCGCCGCATGGCGCGGACCGTTGCCACATATGGTTTACCCAGCGAGTGGCAAGGCAGCGCGCCCGGCCCCATTGGTGTGCCTCTTCAGCCGGGAGCCCGCGTGCAGGGGACACTCTATGGCGCTGCCTTTGGGCAGCTACCGGCGCGGCAACTCCATTTGCTGATCGAAAACAGCAACGCCACTGCCCTGCGGGTCACACCATGGCGGCTGTTCCTGTTGGAAGGCGGGGCGGCGATACCCGCCCTTGACTTTGTCACAGATGGCACCGACCCGCTGAGAACAACCGACGCCTGCCCCGGCGCGCCATACTGCCCGCAGGCGCAGGTCGAAACCCGCGGTGTGGCGCGCGCCCTGGCCGCGCGCGTTGCAGGCAGCCTGCATGTATCGGGCTGCGCCAAGGGATGCGCCCGAATGGGTCCGGCCGATGTCACTTTGGTTGGCAATTCCGGACGATTTGACCTTGTCAAACAAGGCCGCGCGGGGGATGAGCCCTGCCAACGCGGCCTGACCGAAGAAACACTCATGACCATGGACTTCACCTGATGCCCTATGAATACGAAACCGACGGCGCGGCGATCTACAAGCAGAGCTTTGCCACCATCCGATCCGAGGCTGATCTGGCCCGGTTCGATGCCGATGAAGAACAGGTCGCCGTTCGGATGATCCACGCCGCAGGGATGGTCGGGCTGGAAGAGTTCGTCCATTTCTCGGACGGTTTTGTCTCGGCAGCGCGTTCCGCGCTGGAAAATGGCGCGCCGATCCTGTGTGATGCCCGCATGGTCAGCGAAGGCGTCACCCGCTTTCGCCTGCCCGCTGACAACGAAGTGATCTGCACCCTGCATGACGAGCGTGTTCGCCCTCTGGCTGCTGAAATGAGCAACACGCGCTCTGCCGCCGCGCTAGAGCTGTGGCGTCCGCATCTGGAAGGAGCACTGGTCGCGATCGGTAACGCCCCTACCGCGCTTTTCCACCTGCTGAACATGTTGGAGGATCCCGACTGCCCACGCCCCGCTGCCATTATCGGCTGCCCGGTGGGCTTCGTCGGAGCGGTCGAGTCCAAGGATGCCTTGTGGGAGGCGCAGCCCGTACCCTCCTGCATCGTCAAAGGCCGTTTGGGAGGCAGTGCGATCACCGTAGCCGCAATCAACGCCATCGCGAGCCGCGCGGAATGAGCGGGGGAAAGATATACGGCGTAGGCCTTGGCCCCGGCGATCCGGACCTGATGAGTGTCCGTGCGGACCGCCTGCTGCGCAATGCCCGCCATGTGGCGTTTTTTCGCAAACCTGGCCGCACAGGTCAGGCCCGCAAGATCGTCAATGGAATGATCCCCGGCGACGCCATCGAGTTTCCAATGGAGTACCCGGTAACAACCGAAATCCCGGTGACGGATCCAAGGTATAATGAACTCCTTTCGGTGTTTTACGAAGACTGTGCCGCACATCTGAAATCGCTTACCGAAAATGGTGAGGATGTAGTGGTCCTGTGCGAAGGCGATCCGTTCTTCTATGGATCATTTATGCACCTTTACAATCGATTACGAGACATATCTGAAGTCGAAGTCGTACCTGCCATAACTGGCATGTCCGGCGCTTGGACCGCAACCGGTGACCCGATAACTTGGGGCGACGATGTCCTCACGGTTCTTGTTGGAACCTTGCCCGAGGATACGCTGACTGAACGCATGTCCCGGACCGACGCGCTGGTTGTCATGAAGATCGGGCGGAACTTCGACAAGGTAAAGCGCGCGCTGAGACAGGCCGGGCTTTATGATCGCGCGTGGATCGTCGAATACGCTCAGATGCCGAACCAACGGGTCTGCAGACTGTCTGATAATTGCGAAGGAATCACGCCCTATTTCTCAATCATTCTGGTTCATGGACAGGGACGCCGACCATGAGCGGTTGGGTCAAGATCGCTGGCCTTGGGCCTGGAAACGAAGCACTGGTCACCCCCGAAGTCACTGCCGCGCTGGCAGAAGCGACGGACGTGGTTGGCTACATCCCTTATGTTGCTCGGGTGGCGGAGCGTGAGGGGTTGACCCTGCACGCCAGCGATAATCGGGTCGAGATCGACCGCTCTCAGCACGCTTTGCAATTGGCGGCCGACGGTAAACGCGTCGTTGTAGTCTCGTCAGGGGATCCCGGCGTATTTGCGATGGCCGCAGCGGTGTTTGAAGCGCTTGAAAACGGGCCGAATGACTGGCGCGACATACAGATCGAAGTGTTGCCAGGGATCACTGCGATGCTGGCGGCTTCGGCCCGTGCCGGGGCACCGTTAGGGCATGATTTCTGCGCCATCAACCTGAGCGACAACCTGAAGCCATGGCCACTGATCGAAAAGCGCCTGCGACTTGCCGCGCAGGGCGATTTCGCCATGGCGTTCTATAACCCTCGCTCGAAGTCTCGACCGGAAGGGTTTGAAAAAACGCTGGAAATCCTGCGGGAGGAATGTGAGCCGGAACGCCTAATCCTGTTCGCACGCGCTGTATCCCGCGAGGATGAGGCTTTGCGGATTTCAACTCTGGAAGAAGCCACGGCAGATATGGCGGACATGCAGACTGTCGTCATCGTCGGCTCGTCCCTGACCCGCATAGTTGAGCGCAACAGCGCCCCGATCGTCTACACCCCGAGATTCACGCTGGCCAAGGATTAAGTATGCGCCAGCCAGTCCAAGACCTGCGTGACATTTGCCAACTCGGTCCGCTTCGGCAGGGTCGGACGGTCTATCATCAGAACCGGCAAGCCCAGCGCCCTTGCGGCATCCAGTTTGGCCCGCGCGCCGGTGCCACCCGCATTCTTGGACACAATCAATTGCGTTTGGTGGCCCTCCATCAGCTTCCGATCATCTTCAACAGAGAACGGCCCCCGCGAAACAATCACCTTGCTGTTGGGCAGCGGCACAGTTTCTGGTTCGTCCACCAGCCGCAAAAGGTAGTGATGCTGAGGCTGAGCGGCGAAATCATGAAGATGCATGCGGCCAACTGCCAGGAAGACGCGGCGGGCTGGACCGGCCAGAGCTTCAACCGCAGCTTCAATATCCGGTACGTGCTGCCAGTTATCTCCGTCTTGCGCGACCCAGGCAGGCCGGGTCAGAGCGGCCAAGGGCGTTGCAGCCCTCGCACAGGCATCCACAGCATTCCGGCTCATCTGCGCTGCAAAGGGATGAGTCGCATCGACAACATGGCTGACGCCGTGCTCGTGAATGTACCGCGCCAGTCCCGCTGCACCGCCAAACCCACCCACGCGCATCGGCACGGGTTGCGAGCGCGGGTTATCGACACGTCCGGCGTAGGAATAGGTAGCGGGAATGCCTTGATCGGCAACCGATTTTGCCAGAGCATTCGCCTCGGTCGTGCCACCAAGAATCAGGAGGTTGGGCATGTCTGAAACTCCGTGGTTGACCGTTCTGGGTTTGGGCGAAGATGGACTGGATGGCCTGTCCCCTGCAAGCCGTCAAGTGCTGGACCGCGCTGAGATTGTCATGGGTCCGACACGCCACCTGTCGTTGATCCCAGACAGCGCGGCGGAACGGATTGAATGGCCGGTCCCATTTGCCGATGGCCTGCCAATTCTGACCGCATTGCGCGATCGGCAAACCGTTGTGCTGGCCTCGGGTGATCCGTTCTGGTTCGGGGCCGGGTCCGTTATCGCGCGTAATTTCGATGCGAACGAATGGATTGCCCTACCCGGCCAGTCGACCTTTTCGCTTGCTGCTGCGCGGCTTGGTTGGCCGCTTGAAAACACGTTGACCTTCGGGCTACATGCCGCGCCTCTGACGCGCCTTCGCCCTCACTTGGCACCCGGCCTGCGCGCGATTCTCTTGCTGCGCGACGGCAAAGCCGTAGCCGAGCTTGCGACCTATCTGGGCAAAACCGATTTTGCGGATTGTACTCTGCACGTCATGGAAGCGCTCGGTGGCCCCCGTGAACGCGCGCGCAGCGTGTCGCTGACCGAGGCGTTGCTTGGTACATTCGAACATCCGGTTTGTGTCGGTCTTGATGTCGCGGGTACTGGGCGTGCCTTTCCCAAAGCCTCGGGAAAGCCCGATGACATCTTTGAAACCGACGGCCAGATCACCAAGCGCCCCATTCGCGCGCTAACCCTGTCGGCGCTTGCTCCTCAGCGGGGTGAGCATCTGTGGGATATCGGTGGTGGCACCGGTTCGATCAGCATCGAATGGCTGATGTGCGATCCGACGCTAACTGCAACGACTATCGAGCCGCGTGCTGATCGGGCCGAACGCATTCGCCGCAATGCCAATACGTTAGGGCAGGATCGGTTGTGCGTTGTGCACGGTTCTGCACCAGAGTCGTTGGCTGATCTTGACCGACCCGATGTGGTGTTCATCGGTGGAGGTCTGAGAGCGGATCTGCTGAACTGGCTACACGCTAATCTTCAGGCCGGCACGCGGCTGATCGCCAACGCGGTGACATTGGAAAGCGAAGCGTTACTAGCTGAATGGCACGACAAGCTCGGCGGAGAACTGCTGCGCATCGAACTGGCGCAAGCAGCTGCGCTTGGTCCACGGCGAGCCTGGAAATCTGCCTACCCAGTGGTGCAGTGGAGCCTCACGTTATGATCGTCGCGGGGTTAGGTTTCTCATCCTCTGCTACGCTGGCCAGTCTTCGTGCCGCTTTCGAGCTTGCCTCGACAGGAAAAACTGTCGATGCCCTTGCGACCGTTGCGGACAAGGACGGACACGCCGCACTTGCCGCGCTTGCAGAAGCAACTGAGCTGCCGATACATTTCATTCCGGCAAATGATCTTGCCGAACAACGCACACTTACTTGCTCAACCCGCAGTCGCGCCACATATGGCACCGGCAGCGTGGCCGAAGCATCCGCTCTTGCTGCCGCCGGACATGGCGCGCGGCTGATTTCACCCAGACAAATCTCGGACGACCGGCTTGCAACCTGCGCCGTCGCCATCGGAGGACAGACATGACCGTTCATTTCATCGGCGCCGGACCGGGCGCCGCCGACCTGCTGACCTTGCGCGGGCGCGATATCATCGCATCTTGCCCAGTGTGCCTCTACGCAGGTTCATTGGTTCCTGAGGAGATTTTGGGCCATTGCCCCGAAGGCGCGAAGATCGTGAACACCGCTCCGCTGGATTTGGATCAGATCATGGCCGAAATCGAAGCTGCCCATAGTGCTGGGCAAGACGTAGCGCGGCTGCATTCCGGCGACCTGTCTGTCTGGTCGGCTATGGGTGAACAAATCAGGCGGTTGAAAGAAATGGGTATCCCGGTGAGCGTCACGCCCGGTGTCCCCTCATTTGCGGCTGCGGCTGCGGCGCTCGGGACCGAGCTTACCTTGCCCGGACTGGCGCAATCGGTGGTTCTGACTCGGACGCCCGGGCGCGCATCTTCGATGCCTGCCGGTGAAACGCTGGAAAACTTCGCACGCACAGGGGCCACGCTGGCGATCCATCTGTCGATCGGCAATCTAGATACCGTTATCGCAGACCTGACGCCCGCCTATGGCGCCGACTGCCCGGTTGCTGTGGTTTATCGTGCCAGTTGGCCGGATGAACAGATCATCCGCGCAACGCTTGCCACATTGAAGGAGGCGCTGGACAACAGCATCTCGCGCACCGCACTGATCATGGTTGGTCCGGCGCTTGCAGGTGAAGGGTTTGACGAAAGCTGCCTGTATTCCAAGACATATGACCGCCGCTATCGCCCTCAAAGCGCCGACAGTCCGTGGTCGAGCTGGAGCCATGGTGATGACTAACCCACCGGGAATACTGATTTCCGCTCCGTCTTCGGGTACAGGCAAGACCACAGTCATGCTAGGATTGCTCCGGGCGCTGGCCGAGGACGGCTTGACCGTACAACCGTTCAAAAGCGGACCGGACTACATCGACCCGGCTTTTCACCGGGCTGCGGCAGGCCGTGCCTCGTTCAATCTGGATAGCTGGGCGATGGGGGAGACGCTGCTAAGCGCGATCTCTGAGCAGGCGACGGGCGCGGATATTGTAGTGGCCGAGGGCTCGATGGGTCTGTTTGATGGTGTCGCCAAACCCGGAGAGCTGGGGCATGGGTCGAGCGCTGAAACGGCGCTGCGCATGGGATGGCCGGTCGTTCTGGTCCTGGATGTCGGAGGACAGGCGCAATCGGCGGCGGCGACCGCGCTTGGCTTTCGGATGTATAACCCCGATCTACCTTTTGCCGGCGTGATCCTGAACCGCTGTGCCAGCCCAAGACATGAGCGGCTGACGCGGCTGGGCATGGAACGGGCTGGATTGCCGGTTCTGGGCGTTCTTCCGCGCCGAGGTGATCTGACCCTGCCCGAAAGACATCTAGGCCTGATCCAGGCGGTTGAGCATCCGGATCTGGAAACGGCAATCGCCGGATATGCCGCATTCCTGCGTGAACATGTCGATCTGGATGCGATCAAACGGGCGGCCTCCTCAGGCCCTGCTGGGCCATCGTCAGCCGCGCTGCCGCGACCCCCGGCGCAGCGGATCGCACTGGCCCGTGATGCAGCGTTTTCATTTACCTACCCGCATCTGCTGGAAGGGTGGCGCAGCGCCGGTGCAGAAATACTGCCCTTTTCCCCACTGGCAAACGAAGCGCCAACTGCAGACGCCGAACTGGTCTGGCTACCGGGGGGCTATCCCGAGCTGCACGCAGGAACATTGGCGGCAGCAGATACCTTCTTGACGGGGCTGCGCAAACACGCGGAAACGCGGCCCGTGCATGGTGAATGCGGGGGCTATATGGCATTGGGGGAAGTTCTGGTCGACAAGGAAGGCGCGCCACATCAGATGGCGGGGTTGTTGGGTCTGCAAACCTCATACCAAAAGCGCAAATTCAACCTTGGCTATCGTAGGGCTGAACTTTTGGCGTCGATGCCTGGCTTTGCCAAGGGTACCGCCTTGCGCGGACATGAGTTCCACTATTCCTCGATCATCGAACAACCTGACGCTCCTCTTGCGCGAGTCTTCGATGCCGAGGGGGCCGAAGGCCCTCAGACAGGATCGCGACGTGGCAATGTCACCGGCACATTTTTCCATCTTATTGCAGAGGCCTCGGCATGACCGGTTTTGTCTCTTTCATTGGCTCCGGTCCGGGTGATCCGGAGCTACTAACGCTCAAGGCCGTAGACCGGATGCAGAAGGCCGATGCGGTGCTGTTTGATGATCTCAGCAGCGGCCCGATCCTGACCCATGCGCGTGACGATGCTGATCTGGTTGGTGTTGGCAAACGCGCCGGTCGCCCTTCGCCAAAGCAGGATCACGTCAGCCGATTGTTGGTGGAGTATGCGCAGATCGGTCAGCAGGTGGTACGCCTGAAATCCGGTGATGGAGGATTGTTCGGTCGACTGGAGGAAGAACTCGTCGCGTTGCAGGCAGCCGGCATCAAATATGAGATCATTCCCGGCATCCCCTCTGCCGTCGCGGCGGCAGCTGCCGCTGGTATTCCTCTGACCCGACGCCTGACTGCACGTCGTGTTCAATTCGTCACCGGGCATGACGTAAGTGGCAAATTGCCGACCGATCTGAACCTTCCCGCCCTGGCTGATGCTAGCGCGACGACGGTCGTATTTATGGGCAAGCGCACTTTTCCCTCGCTGGTCGAAGCCCTGAGCGCGCATGGCTTGCCGTTGGACACGCCTGCATTGATGGCCGAATCTGTTTCAACTCCTGAGCAATCCTTGCATCGCTCCACAATCGGAGACCTGTCCGACAAGCTGCGATCCGAGCTTGGAACCGCCCCGGCCCTGATCCTGTATGGCCCGCTGGCAGAGTTCGAAGATGTTTGAACTGATCCTGATCGGAATCGGCACGGGTAATCCCGACCACCTGACCTTTCAGGGGGCGAAGGCGATCAGATCAGCGGACCTGATCCTGATTCCGCGAAAAGGAGAGAACAAAGCCGATCTGGCCGGTTTGCGCGAAGACATCATCACGCAGGTAACCGACAAACCTGCACGGATCGCCTATTTCGACGTTCCCAAACGCCGGGCCGATGACGGTTATCTCCGAGGCGTCGACGAATGGCACGACGCAATTGCCCTGCGCTGGCACGAGGCGATTTCAGCCTACCCGGACGCGCAGAAGGTGGCGTTGCTGATCTGGGGTGATCCGTCGCTGTATGACAGTTCGCTAAGAATTGCAGCGCGGCTGGACCCGCAACCGCGAGTCCAGGTTATGCCGGGAATCACAGCGTTACAGGCGTTGACTGCAGCCCATGCGATCCCGATCAATGATCTGGGTGCGCCCTATGTCGTGACCACAGGCCGTCGCATCCGCGATGATGGATGGCCTGAAACGGCGTCGAAAGTGGCCGTAATGCTGGATGGCGAATGCTCGTTCCAGAGCCTGAAGATGACCGATTATGACATCTGGTGGGGGGCATATGTGGGCATGAAAGAAGAGATTCTGATCAAAGGCCCATTGGCGGATGTGGCGCAAGACATTCTGGATACCCGCACGCAGGCCCGCTCTGATCACGGCTGGATCATGGATATCTATCTGCTGAAGAAACGTGCGGCCTGACGCGCGCACAGGATTGTGAGCCCCGTTTCAGCGCTTTTCTGTCATCAATTCCCCAGTCAACAGGAAGGGAAAGAACATGAGGGCGCTTTGGGCTGCAATCTGCCTGCTGGCGATGCCTGCTTGGGCCGACGGCATCGAACCTCTTACTGGATGGGCGGTTTACTCCAGCGGAAAAAGCTATGAGACCCTCGTGGAAGACACAAAGGCCGCGGTAAAGGAAAACGGCCTGATCGTTGTGACACAAGCTGGGCCGACCAAAGCGGCGGCCTCGCGCGGTATCACCATTCCGGGCAATCGGGTGATTGGCGCATTCAACAACGATTACGCAGTTCGGGTTCTTGAAACCTCGACCAATGCGATGATCGAAGCGCCCATCCGTTTCTACGTGACCGAGAACGAGGACGGCACTGCAACCCTTTCTTACAAGACACCAAGCTTCGTCTTTGCCCTTTACGCAGACGAGGGCGGAGACGCTCTGCGCGAGATTGCCATAGAATTGGACGCAAAGTTTCAGGCCGTAGCGGAAAACGCCGTCAAATAGTCACACTGACGTGAACCTGCTTGCGTCCGGACGCGTCCTCCGCAATCTGCTGGCAGATAACTTTGTCGGAGCTTGATTAATGAAGGACCTGTCTCCCCGCGCTGCGGATTTGTTGGCACAACGCCTTTTCGAGGCCGGATGCCGCCATGCGTTCGGAATGCCCGGCGGCGAGGTTCTGACATTGGTGGATGCGCTGGAAAGCGCGGGCATTGCTTTCCACCTTGCAAAACACGAAAACTCTGCAGGTTTCATGGCCGAAGCGGTCCACCATCGCGATGGTGCACCTGCAATCCTCGTGGCCACACTCGGGCCCGGAGCGATGAACGGGATCAATGTGGTCGCCAACGCCCTGCAGGATCGGGTGCCGATGATCGTGCTGACCGGATGTGTCGACGCGGATGAGGCGTTGACCTACACCCATCAGGTGATGGATCACGCGCAAGTCTATCGCTCGATCACCAAAGGCAGCTTCATGCTGACGGCCGACGGGGCCGATATCATCGCCGACAAGGCGGTATCGCTTGCCAACCAAGCGCGCCCCGGCCCGGTACACATCGATGTGCCTATCTCAGTGGCCGATACGCGCGTATCAGGGGTTAAACGTCGTCGACTGGCAAAAGTTGCTCCTGTCGCGCCTGGCGCGGAATGTCTGGAAAAGGCCCGCCGCTGGGTGGCCGAGGCTGAGCGACCTTTGGCGATCATCGGTCTTGATGTTCTTTACGACGACTCGCGCTGTGTGGTGCGAGCATTTCTAGAGCATTTCAACATTCCCTTTCTCACCACCTACAAGGCCAAGGGGGTGGTGCCCGAGGATCATCCACTCTGCCTGGGCGGGGCGGGTTTGTCTCCGCTGGCCGATAAGCACCTAGTCCCGCTGGTGGAACAGGCTGATCTGGTACTGTGTTTGGGATATGACCCTATCGAGATGCGCCCCGGCTGGCGCGAGATATGGGAACCAGAAACCAAGCGCGTGATCGACATATCAGCCGTGGTGAACGATCATTACATGCATCAGGCTGGGCTAAATCTGGTCGCCGACACCGGCGCAACGCTTGAGGCCATTGCCAAGGGCAACCCTGCCGGCAAGACCTGGCCGAATGGTGAGCCTGAACAGGTCAAGGCGGCGCTGGCGAATGCTTTTCCGTCAGATGAAGACTGGGGACCGGCGGCAATCATCGCAGAAACTCGTGCCGTTCTACCACCCGAGACCCTCGCCACGGCCGACAGCGGCGCGCATCGCATTCTGCTCAGTCAGATGTGGGAGTGTTCGGAGGCACGAGGGTTGATCCAGTCCTCGGCGCTCTGCACCATGGGGTGTGCCGTTCCGATGGCGATCGGTCTGAAATTGGCCGAACCGGATCGCCCCGTGATCAGCTTTTCAGGCGATGCCGGGTTTCTGATGGTTGCCGGAGAGCTGTCGACTGCCGCCGAATTGGGTGGCAACCCAATCTTTTTGGTCTTTGTCGATGCCAGCCTTGCGCTGATCGAGCTGAAACAACGCCAGCGCCAGATGGGCAATCGCGGAGTGGATTTTGACCGCCATGACTTTGCGGCTTTAGGCCGCGCATTCGGCGGTTATGGTCACACAGTTCGTAGCCGCGACGATTTGCGGGCTGCATTGGATCAAGCGTTGAAAGCAGACAAGTTCACTGTCATTGCTGCGGAAATTGACCGTGGAGGATATGATGGCCGCATCTAAAGGACCGCTGAAAGGCGTCAAGGTACTGGACCTGTCTCGCATTCTGGCGGGACCCACTTGTACGCAGTTGTTGGGCGACCTTGGCGCTACCGTCATCAAAATCGAAAACCCGGCGACCGGTGGTGATGATACGCGACAATGGGGCCCTCCTTACGCCGAGGATGCGGATGGTAACCGCTCGGACCTGAGCGCATATTTCATGTCCTCCAACCGCAACAAGAAATCGGTCGCATTGGATATCGCAACACCCGAAGGACAGGCAGAAGTCCGACGCCTAGCCTCGCACGCTGATATACTGATCGAGAATTTCAAGCCCGGTGGACTGGCGAAATACGGGCTCGACTACGCAACCTTGTCCAATGAGTTTCCCGACCTCGTCTATTGTTCAATCTCAGGCTACGGGCAGACAGGCCCAAACTCATCGAAGCCCGGATATGATCTAATGGCGCAAGGATATGGCGGGATCATGTCTCTGACCGGAGACGCCGACGGCGCGCCGATGAAAGTAGGCGTCGGAATTGCTGACGTGATGTGTGGTATGTATGCCTGCGTTGGTATTCTGGCTGCGCTGCGTCATCGCGACATGACTGGCGAGGGTCAGCAGATCGATCTGGCGCTGGTGGATGCACAGATCGCTTGGCTGATCAATGAAGGCGTGAATTATCTGACCTCGGGCGAAGTGCCTCAGCGGCGCGGCAACGGGCATCCCAATATTGTGCCTTACGAGGTCTATCAGACGGCGGATGGGCACGTGATTCTGGCCGTTGGAAATGACAGTCAGTTCAAAAGATTTTGCAGCTTCATCGAAAAGCCAGAGCTTGCCGACGATCCTAGATTCGCCACCAACCCGGCCCGTCTTGAAAACCGGGACGCGTTGAATACAATCCTGCGCCCGGCAGTTCAGGCGCTGGATACAGGCAGCGTTATCGCGGGGCTTGAAGACCTGAAAGTCCCTGTTGGCCCGGTGCGGACGCTCGATCAGGTTTTTGCCTCGGATCAGGTCGCTGCCCGCCAGATGCAGATCTCGATGCAAGCTGAGCCTGGCGAGGTGCAACTGATCGGGAATCCCCTGAACCTGTCACGCACGCCTGTAACATATCGCAGCGCACCACCAGTCTGTGGGGCTGACACACAGGCTGTTCTGAACGCGGAAAACCCCTTCGAAGATTGAAACACTCTGCCCGTTTAGGCGGCAAGTTGCTGAAACATGCCCTTGAATCGGCGGTTTTTTTCGCGTTTCTCACACACGGGATTTCACCAATTCGAGAGCAGGGTCGATACTGTTACGACCCGGCTGCACACTCTGTTACATCGAACAGTGTAGAACGTCGCAATCAGATTGGACCCGAGTATGAAACAAGACGTCTTTGGACAGATGAACACCCTGAACCAGCCCGCAAGCGTCGAGGCATGGGATGGTGTTCTCCTTGGGTTCATGGCGCATGCCGCTGTCACACCGCAACATCTGGGCAAGGTTCTGGAGCTTGAGCCGGACTTTGCGCTGGGCCATGCGGTCAAGGGGCTGTTCATGGTTCTGCTGGGCCGGCGTGAGATGATCGCGGTCGCTGCCGAAGCGCTGAGTGCCGCGAATGCAGCGATGGAGCGTCAGCCCGTTTCAGCCCGGGAAAGGCTATATGTCGAGGCGCTGGGTTTGTATATGGCCGACCTTCCATCACAGGCCGTTCAGAAATTTGAAGAGATTCTGCGGGCGCACCCAACGGATACTCTGGCCATGAAGCTCAGCCATGCGACGCGCTTCGTTCTGGGCGATGCGGCGGGGATGCGTCGGTCGATCGAACGGGTGATGCCTGCGTATGAACCCGACCACGCCGGACGTGGATACTTGCTGGGATGCCACTCGTTCGCGCTGGAGGAAACCGGCGCCTACGAGAAAGCCGAGATCGCCGGTCGTCAGGCCTTGTGGATGGTTTCGGACGACGCCTGGGGATTGCACGCTGTAGCGCACGTGCACGAGATGACGGGCAACGCGCAGCTGGGACTGGACTGGCTCGCGGGACGCGAGGACGCTTGGGCGCATTGCAACAATTTCCGCTATCATGTCTGGTGGCACAAGGCGCTGATGCATCTGGATTTGGGGCAAGTCGATCAAGTGATGGCGCTTTACGATCATCACATCCGCCAGGACAAAACCGACGACTATCGCGATATCTCGAATGCAACCTCGCTGCTGTCCCGGCTAGAGCTTGAGGGCGTTGATGTTGGCAACCGTTGGGAAGAACTGGCCGATCTCAGCGCAGCCCGAACCGAAGACGGATGCTTGATCTTCGCCGATCTTCACTACTTGCTGGCATTGACCGGGGACAATCGTTCGGAGGCTACAGCAAATATGCTGCAGCGTATTCAAAATGACGCCCAGCGCAATCAGGGTGACACGCCGATCCGCATGTCCGACCCGGGCATTGCCGCCGCCAAGGGGCTTGAGGCCTTTGGAGAGGGCCTTTACGGCCAAGCCTTTGATTTTCTTTCAAATGCCCGGGGTGGGATGCAACTGGCGGGTGGCAGCCACGCCCAACGTGATGTATTCGAGCGCATCACCATTGATTCCGGCCTGCGCGCTGGCCGTCTGGATGCTGTCGAGCGCATCCTGGACGACCGCCGCGCCAAACGTGCCGGGGGAGAGGACAATTACGCCCTCGCCCGCCGAGAATTGATCGAGGCCGCACGCGACAGCGGCGACGCACAAAGCGTCCCCGCCGAATAACAACAATAAAAGACCAAGAAGGACAGAAACCGTATGGCGACCGCATCGCCCGCTTCTGATTTTGCTCCGGTGGCGTCTCAGGTCGCCGCCCCCGCCGCTACGCGCGATCCGCGGTTGGATTTCTATCGCGGCATCGCGATGTTCATCATCCTGATTGCCCATATTCCGAACGATCCGTGGGCCAAATGGATACCTGCCCGCTTTGGCTTTTCGGACGCAACCGAGATCTTCGTATTCTGTTCAGGCATGGCTTCGGCAATTGCTTTTGGGGGGGCGTTCATGCGCAAAGGCTGGTGGATGGGCACCGCACGCGTGAGCTTTCGCATCTGGCAGGTCTACTGGGCGCATATCTGCCTGTTCTTCTTTGTCGCGATGACAATGGCGGCCCTGAACCAGAGTGGGCTGTTCGAGAAAAACTATATCTCCTCTCTCAATCTACAGCATTTCTTCAACGATCCGGCGTCACAGATCGTCGGACTTTTTACCCTGACCTATGTGCCGAACTACTTCGATATTCTACCGATGTATCTGGTGGTACTGGCGATGATGCCCCTGTTTATGGGGCTATATCGTATCGGATTCTGGGCGGTCGCCATGGCCTCGGTCACGATCTGGCTCGTTGCACAATTCGACTACCTTGACCTGCCGGCCGAGCCCTGGTCAGAGCGCCAGTGGTTCTTCAACCCATTCGGGTGGCAATTGCTGTTCTTCACCGGCTTTGCGTTCATGCGAGGTTGGATTCCAGCGCCGCCGGTGTCGAAAACTCTGATCTGGGCGGCAGCATTGTTTTTGATCTTCTCGATGCCGTTCGGCTCGTGGAAGGTATTCACTTGGATCAATGCAGCAGCCCCTGATCTGGCTGAAGAGATTCGCAAGGTCTGGCCAGTGACCAAAGAATTTCGCGATAAGACCGACTTTGGTCTATTCCGGTATCTGCATTTCCTGTCACTTGCCTATTTGGGTTGGGTTATCGCTGGTGAGCACGGCCACCGCCTGATCGCGACCGGTCAGGGGGCAGCTGCAAAAGTCTGGCAGTTCCTGCTGACCATCATCACCAAAGTGGGTCAGCAATCGCTCGCGGTGTTCGTATTTTCTATGGCAGCAGCACGACTTATCGGCGTTGGACTGGACCTGAGTGGGCGGGATGTTGCCAGTGTGTTCATCGCCAACATGATTGGCTTTGCCATGATCATCGGCGTGGCTTATCTGGCCGCCTGGTTCAAGTCACAACCTTGGAAATCAAAGAAATGAACTTTACACGTCGCGCTTTTCTCGCCTCATCAACCGCTCTGGCCTTCGCCCCAGCGGCATATGCCACAGGTGGAGAGACCCCGTTCAGCCGAGACGACGTCATCGCAATGGCCCGCGACCTGGCCAGCCGTGATTATGCCGAACGTGAGATGGTTCCGCAGGAGTGGCAGGACCTGACGTATCAGCAATACCGTTCAATACGGTTCCGGCTGGATCGCGCGCTCTGGTACGAGACCGAGACGCCCTTCAACGTCGATTTTTTCACGCCGGGCCTGTATTTTCCACGCACAGTGAAAGTATCGACCGTCGAGGACGGTATGACCAAGCCGGTCGCCTTTGATCTGGCCATGTTCGATAAGTCTGAAGACGTACCAGAGCTGCCCATTGACGACACGCTGGGCTTTTCAGGTCTACGCCTGCGTACTGAGATGCACCGCCCTGGCGAGACAGACGAGTTCTGCGTTTGGCAAGGGGCCAGCTATTTCCGCGCCATCGGTTTGCACGAAGTCTATGGCCTTTCGGCCAGAGGGCTCGCCTTGAAGACCGGCGATCCAGATGGCGAGGAGTTTCCCGAATTCATTCGTTTCTGGTTGGAGCGTCCAGAACCGGATCAACGTAACATGGTCGTTCATGCGCTCATGGACAGCCCCAGCGTTACAGGGGCCTACCGCTTCCACGTTACCGCCGGTTCAGATTGCGTGATGGATATTGAAGCCACCCTGTTCCCACGTACCGAACTGCCCCATGTCGGCATCGCGCCCGGCACATCTATGTTCCTGTTCGATCAGACCAATCACAGCCGTTTCGATGATTTTCGCCCCGCAGTGCACGACAGTGACGGGTTGATGATCCGCAACGGCGCAGGAGAGGTTCTGTGGCGCCCGCTTGCGAACCCGACTCGCCTGCAGATCTCGTCTTTTGTCGACACAAACCCCCGCGGCTTTGGTCTGATGCAACGCAAGCGCAAGTTCTCGGACTATGCGGATCTTGAAGCCAATTATCACAAACGCCCAAGCTTGTGGGTCGAACCCAGCGAAGACTGGGGTAAAGGCACCGTCACGCTTGTCGAAATCCCGGCGGATCAGGAGATTTATGACAACATCGTCGCCTATTGGCGCCCGATGGAACCCTACGCCGCAGGCAGCCAAATTGATCTGTCCTATCGCCTGATCTGGGGCGAGGAACCGCAGCACACCCCTATGGCCCGCGTGATCAACACCGCGATGGGCGACAACACGTTCGGCGAGGGCCGTTTGGCTGTGATTGATTTCGAAGCCAGTGAGCTGCTTGACGATCCCGAGGCCATCACGGTGTTTGTCGACTCGCCCCATGCCGAAACTTCAGAAGGCGTTCTGCAGCGTAACCCAGACACGGGCGGGTTGCGGCTGGCGTTCTCATTCGAACCAGGCGAACGCAACCACGTGGAACTGCGCGCGCAGTTGCTGAAAGACAAACAACCAGCCTCTGAAGTCTGGCTTTACCGTTGGACCATATGAACCGCGATCTTCATATCATGCCGCCCGAGGCCCCTCTGGCGATGCCAGCGCAGAACTTTGCGCAGGGATTCCGCGATGCGCAGGTACCTGCCGGGGGTCGAAATCCCTCTGTCGGGTTCTGGCGCGCGTTGGTCTTCTCACCTGCCATGGCGGCGGCTTTGGGTCTGCTCTGGGTCATGTCCGACTGGTTCAGCGCCGAAGGGATCAATCTGGTCGAAGGTATCCTGCTGACGCTAATCTCGTTCAATTTCTTCTGGATTTCCTTCACGGTCTGCACCGTACTGCTGGGCATGGTCTCGCTGTCCCGGCAAGAGCAGCCAAAGCGTGAAGGACGCTCGCAACCATTGCGCGTGGCGCTGTTGACGCCTGTCTATAACGAGGTGCCGTGGAACGTGCTGGGGAACGCCCGTACGATGCTGGAAGACCTGCAGAAACGCGGTGGTCAGCACCACTATGCCATGTTCATTTTATCCGACACGCGCGACCCCGAGATCGCCGCGCAGGAACAGGCCAGCGTTGAGGCGTTGCGGACCACGCTGGCACCGGGGCTTGAACTCTATTACCGCCGCCGCCCCCAGAATACGGATCGCAAGGTCGGTAATATTGCCGATTGGGTCAGCCGCTGGGGCGCGGACTGGGATGCGATGTTGGTGCTGGATGCCGACAGCCTGATGACGGGTCGCGCGATCTCGCGCCTGACAGATGCGCTGGCGCGCGATCCCGGCGCAGGCCTGATCCAAAGCTATCCGCAGCTGATTGGCGCGCAATCGGTCTTTGCCCGGATGCAGCAGTTTGCCAACGGCGTCTATGGTATCGCCTTTGCCGAAGGCCTCGCGCGCTGGTGCGGGCAAGAAGGCAATTATTGGGGCCACAACGCCATCATTCGCACCTGTGCATTTGCTTCTAGCGCAGGTCTGCCCAAGTTGCGGTCGCTTAACGGACAAGACAAGCTGATCATGAGCCACGATTTCGTCGAGGCCGGATTGCTGCGCCGCGCAGGATGGGCCGTGCGCTTTCTGCCGCGCATACGCGGATCATATGAAGAAACGCCCCCCACCCTCATTGACCACGCAATGCGCGATCGCCGCTGGTGTCAGGGCAACCTGCAGCACCTGAAACTGCTGGGTTCGACCGGCTTCCGCGCAGTCTCGCGGTTCCATATGTTCCACGGAGCGGTCGGATATCTGATGTCGCCGCTATGGTTCGCACTTTTGGTGATGTGGGCCTTGATCGGTCAGGGCAAGGACGCCTCGGTCCTGCATTACTTCAGCCCGGACAATCCGCTGTTCCCGCAATGGCCAGAAATGTCCGAAACACGGCATGTGCTGATCATTCTGGTGATGTATGCGATGCTATTGGCGCCCAAGGTTTTGGGCGTCGCTGCCCTGCCCCTCAGCGGTGTGCGCTATTCCGATTTCGGCGGAGCGCGAAAATTCTTCACTTCATTTCTGTCCGAAGTCATCCTGTCGATCCTCTATGCCCCTATACTTATGGTGCAGCAGATGATTGCAGTGTTCCGCACCGCGTTGGGCATTCAAAAGGGCTGGTCCCCGCAAGCGCGCGATGGTGGCAGCTACGGGCTGCGCACGCTGATCCTGTGCCACAGCCTTGAGACTATCATCGGCGTAGCGCTTAGCGTTGGCATCCTCGCCGGTCTGGTCTCGGTCTGGCTGGCCCCGATTGCGATCAGCCTGGCACTGGCGATCCCATTGTCTGCGCTCAGCGGCGTATCGGCAGGCACCGCGCGCCGTATGGTTGGTATGCGCGAAGATGTCAGTGAGCCTGCAATTACACGCTCGGCCCGGCGCTATCGCGATGAGTTGAAGCGATTGATCGAAGGCAAAGGCGTGATCACACCGGCGGAATGATCACCCGCCGGGCAAGCCCTCGTACCAGTCCACCATCATATCAGCCCAGCCGTTTGGCACCGTATGGCCACCCGGGAACAGAGCAAATTCCAAGGCGCTACCTTCGGCACATCCCATCCAGTTGCGACGCATAAACTGGCCCGTGGTAGAAAACCCGCTGGGCTTGGTATCGGCACACTCATTGGCGACCCGCCAGATTTCCAATCCGGCAAAGATATCGCCCTGGTGGAAACGGCCTCCGCCCAAAAGGCGGCCCTCCAGCGGTACCACATTGTCCGTCCAACCATGGGTGTGGAACATGCGTACCGGACCATCACAGCTTTCGGGATGTGGCCGCCAGAACCCGCCTGAAACCGGGACATAAGCAGAAAATGAATCCGGCGCAGCGCAGGCGAGGTAATAAACCATGAACGCCCCAGCCGAGAAGCCACCCAGCACCACGCGATCCGGGTCGATATCAAACCGATCGGCGGCGTCCTGCACTACTTCTCGAAGAAAAGCGGGTTCATCCCGACCTTCCCAACCGGGAAAGAAGTTCCAGCTTTTTCGACCGTTTCTCTCGGACCCTTCCGGTGCCATCACCGCGTAGCCGCGCGCCAGCAACGGCTCGACCATGGATCGATTCTTGAGCGTACCGGTGGCGCTGCCGCCATAGCCGTGCAGGAACACAACCAGCGGAGGGTTCTCCGCTTTCGGCAGTTCGATGTGATATCCGCCTGATGCGGTTTCGCACATCCCCTCGGTATCGCCACAAGCCGCAAGGCCGGGTTGCCCGGCAAAAACAAAGCACGCGGCCAACCAGTGCCTGACACTCATCCCGTTTCCTCTTCATAAGCGTTGACAGGCAACCCAGCCCGCACCCAACCGGGCCCGGCCGCCGAACCCAGCATGCCCTCGGGCACGTCGATGATATTGGTAAATCCAGCCTCGGTCAGTCGATTGCTTAATCGGGCCGAGCGCACCCCGCGTGCACAGATCAGTGCGACAGGTGCAGATCGGTCCCCGCCGAGCAGGTGGTCCAGCGCCTGCACAAAATCCTCGCGGCGCATGTCGAGCGGATACGCCCCATCGGCAACCCCGGTCGCCCGCCATTCGCGTGGGGTTCGGATATCGATAAGATGGATCGTGCCGTCGAGAACCTGTTGATGGGCCGTGGCCACCGCAATCTGACCACCAGCATAGGCCTGCGGGATCAACCGGTATTCGCGGATTGCGAAACCCGCTGCAATAGCGGCCCCTCCGCCCAATAGGACCCATCTGCGGGTTCGGCGTTTCCCTTCTGCCATGCGGCACTCTCCTGCATTGTCAGATCGGTATTATCATACGGCAATTCGCGACGCTTTCAGGAAATCCAACCCTAAGATCAAGTTCGCGTCATAGTTACACAGGTAGATCACGTCCAATATGTGCGCTTTAGGACCTTTCGGAACCTTGCAATTTCCGGACAGTCAATAAATTATCCCTAGCAATTCAGTCATATTGACCGCACAGACCGGAGTATCGCACTTGTCCCTATTCCTTATCGCGGCCCTTCCCTTCCTCGGAGCTGTCTTTCCGGCCCTCCTGATCCGGGCAGGACGAAACGCAGCAGCATCAGCGGCTGGGTTGACCACCTTCCTCGCGTTGATGGGATTGCTGATCCACATTCCCAGCGTCATGCGCGGTGATGTTGTGACCGCGCGGTTCGACTGGATACCCGGGCTTGGACTAAACGCGAACTTCATGCTGGACGGCCTGGGTTTTTTGTTTGCCCTGCTGATCCTGGGCATCGGTCTTCTGATCATCCTCTACGCACGATTCTACTTGTCGCGCGAGGATCCGATGGGGCAGTTCTATACCTACCTGCTGCTGTTTCAGGGCGCGATGGTGGGAATTGTTCTGTCTGACAATATCCTGCTTCTGCTAATATTCTGGGAACTTACGTCGCTCAGTTCATTCTTGCTGATTGGTTATTGGAAGCACCTGCCCGAGGGTCGTCAAGGCGCGCGTATGGCTTTGGCCGTGACCGGTTCGGGTGGGCTGGCGATGATCGCAGGGATGCTTATCCTCGGCAATATCGTGGGATCTTATGACCTGAGTGTCATTCTGCAGAACAAAGAGCTGATCCAGTCCTCGCCGTACTACCTTCCTGCGCTGATCCTGATCTTGCTTGGCTGTTTCACCAAATCGGCGCAATTCCCGTTCCATTTCTGGCTGCCGCACGCGATGGCGGCACCGACGCCGGTGTCGGCCTATCTGCACTCGGCCACAATGGTGAAGGCAGGCCTGTTCCTGATGGCCCGGATGTGGCCGGTTCTGGCGGGTACGGATGCGTGGTTCTACATCGTCGCCACTACCGGTTTGATCACCATGCTGCTGGGTGCCGTGATTGCGCTGTTCAAGGATGACCTAAAGGCGCTGTTGGCGTTTTCGACGGTGTCCCATCTGGGTCTCGTGACGATGCTACTGGGCTTTGGCACGACGATCGCCGCTGTTGCAGCCGTCTTCCACATCATCAACCACGCGACGTTCAAGGCGGCCTTGTTCATGACCGCCGGGATCGTGGACCACGAGACCGGCACACGCGATGTCAAACGGCTGGGTGGTTTGCGGCATCTGATGCCGATCACGTTTACTATCGGCACCATCGCTGCCCTGTCGATGGCCGGTCTGCCACCGCTGAATGGCTTCCTCTCGAAAGAGATGATGCTGGAAGAGACAGTCCACACGACTTGGCTTAACTCGCCTTACTTGGTACCCGGCTTGGCGCTTTTGGCTGCGCTATTTTCAGCGGCCTACTCCTTTCGCTTTGTCAGCCATGTCTTCCTTGGGCCCGAGCGGGACGATTACCCCGCGCATCCGCATGACCCGCCTGTCGGTCTTTGGTTGGCGCCGGCGTTCCTTGTGGTGCTGGTTGTCCTGATCGGTCTTTATTCCGCAGCCATCGTTGGCCCGCTTGTCGCGGTTGTCTCCAGCGCGGTGATCGGGGGCGAGAAGCTGCCTTATTACTCGCTGAAACTGTGGCACGGCTTTACACCTGCGCTTTACATGTCGGTGGTCGCGACGCTGGGAGGCCTGTTCCTGCTGTCGTTGCACAAACGCGGCGACCAGATATGGAACGCCCTGCCCCGGCCCGAGGCAAAGGTGATCTTCGAGGCAATCATCGACGCGCTGACCCGTCTCAGCCGCTGGATTACGGACGAGCTGCATAATGGTGTGCTCAGCCGGTATGCGATCATCTTCGTGGCTTTTGTCGTTGGGCTTGGCTACTACGCCTACACCACCGGCACCATTGGCGTTGAAACACGCGTACCGCTTGAGGCTCAGGTCATCCCGATCATCGGCTGGATCTGTCTGGTGGGTGCGACGCTGGCGATCATGTGGTTCCACCGCAACCGTCTGCTTTCACTGGTGTTGATCGGGGTGGTTGGCCTGATCGTTTCGATGGCATTCAACTACCTTTCTGCCCCCGATCTGGCGCTGACACAGATTTCGGTCGAAGTGGTGACGATGATCCTGCTGTTGTTGTCGCTGAACTTTCTGCCGACCGACACACCCTGGGACAGCAGCGCGGCACGGCGTTGGCGTGATGCGGCAATTTCGGTGGTTGCCGGGATCGGCTCAGGCGCTTTGATCTATGCGCTGATGATGCGGGATTTTGCTTTCCCAACGATCTCGGAATTCCATCTGGCCAATTCGTACAAAGGTGGCGGTGGCACCAACGTCGTGAACGTGATCCTCGTCGACTTCCGGGGTTTTGATACCTTTGGCGAGATCATCGTGCTGGGCATCGCAGCCCTGATCATCTACGCCCTGACCGAAGCAGTGCTGAGCACCAATGTGCGCAGTTACCTGCTGAACCGTAAACCACATTGGCCGCAGTCGGGTGACTCTCACCCATTGATGATGGTGGTCGTCACCCGCGTGATGATGCCCATCGCTTTGATGGTCGGGGCCTATATCTTCTTCCGAGGCCACAACCAGCCCGGCGGCGGCTTCATCGCAGGCCTCATCGTCGCGATCGCCTTCCTGATGCAATATATGGCCAGTGGCTATACCTGGGCGATTGAACGGCAGCGGTTCTACTATCACGGCACCATCGGTTGGGGCGTTCTGATCGCCGCTGCCACTGGTCTGGGTGCATGGTTCAATGAACGCCCGTTCCTGACCAGCGATTTCGGTTATATCCACTGGCCCCCGCTGGAAGAATTCGAATGGGCCACCGCGATTCTGTTCGATACCGGCGTCTTCCTTGCGGTACTGGGCGCTGTGATGCTGGCGCTCGACAGCCTGTCGCGCTTCGCGTGGCAGCCGGGAATGGCACAAGAATTCCCGATGGATATCAACCCGCTGCGGGATAGCCCTCAGGATGAAGATAACGAGAAGGAACAGGCCTGATGGAAGCGCTCGTAGCCTCTGCAGTCGGCGTGATGACCGCCGCCGGGATATTTCTGATCCTGCGCCGTCGTACATTCCCAGTCATTCTGGGCCTGTCCCTGATCACCTATGCGGTGAACGTGTTCCTATTCGCCACCGGGCGGCTGGCGCTTAACGCACCTGCCGTTCTGAACAAATATGAAGATGTCCCCTATACCGACCCGCTACCGCAGGCGCTGGTGTTGACGGCCATCGTGATCTCATTCGGGATGACGGCGGTGATCGTGATGATTTCGCTGTCCGCCTATCTGTCCTCGAAGGATGACCATATCGATATGAGCGCAAGCGATAGCGTGGACGCACCGGGAGAAGACGCATGAACCATTGGATCGTCGCGCCGATCGTCCTGCCCGCGATCCTGGCCCCGTTTATCATTATGGTGTTGCGATATCATTTGGACCTTCAACGCATCTTCTCGGTCGCCGGCGTCGTGGGATTGCTGGGTATCGCCTTGACCATTACCGCACAGGCATCGGGTGGCGAGGTTCAGGTCTATGAGCTCGGCAACTGGCCCGCACCGTTCGGCATCGTAATGGTGTTGGACAAACTTTCGGCCATGATGGTGTTGTTGACGGCCCTGCTGGCCCTGCCGGTTGTCCTTTATGCCATCGGCTCTGGCTGGGATGAGAGAGGCAAACACTTCCATGCTCTACTCCATTTTCAGCTAATGGGTGTCTGCGGTGCTTTTCTGACCGGCGACGCCTTCAACCTCTTTGTGTTTTTCGAGGTCCTGCTGATTGCCTCTTACGGCCTCATGACGCATGCAGGTGGCGCAGTGCGGTTGAAGGCCGGTGTTCAGTACGTCGCCTATAACCTGCTCGGCTCGACCTTGTTCCTGTTTGCATTGGGCACGATTTATGCTGTGACCGGCACGCTCAACATGGCTGATCTGGCCGTTCGCGTGGCCGATATCCCACCCGAAGACACCGCCTTGCTGCGGGTTGGAGCAGTCTTGCTATTACTGGTTTTCTGTATCAAAGCTGCAGTCTTGCCACTGCATTTCTGGCTTCCTGCAAGCTACGCAAATGCGCCGCTGCCCGTTGCTGCGCTGTTCGCGATCATGACCAAAGTCGGTGCTTATTCGATCCTGCGGGTCTATACGCTGGTCTTTGGGCCCGATGTAGCCGCAACCGAAGGGCTAGTCGGTAGTTGGCTACAACCTGCAGCACTGCTTACATTGGCCGTTGGCGCTATTGGCATTCTGGGCTCGCAACATATCGCGCGAATGGTGGCCTTTTGCGCCATCGCGTCGATGGGCACATTGCTGATTGCGATCTCGTTGTTTAGCGAGGCCGCGACGGCGGCAGCGCTCTACTATATCTTCCATTCGACGCTGGCGACGGCCCTGCTGTTCCTTGTCGCGGACATGGTAATGGAGCGCCGTGGCGGAGCCATAGCCCCTTCGAGGCCGATGCCGCAATCCGGTCTGATCTCAGCCCTGTTCTTTGTCGGCGCCATCGCGATGGCTGGCATGCCGCCACTATCGGGCTTTGTGGGCAAGCTGCTGGTACTGGACGCCTCACGTGGCGCGCCCGATGCAAATGCGGTCTGGGCCGTGATCTTGATCGGGTCGTTCGTCACAATCGTGGGTCTGGCCCGCGCGGGAACGCTGATCTTCTGGAAAAGTCACGACGCCCAACATAATGTGACGCCTGAGCCAACCGAAGAAGCCGGCCTACCAACCGCGCCCGAGCCCTATCCGGGCCTCGCCTTTACTTCGGTGTTCGGGGCGGTTCTGGGACTTGTGCTGCTGACGCTATTTGCAGGTCCGGCGCTGCAATATGCCAGCAACACGGCGGTGCAACTGTTCGCGCCGGAAGATTACATTTCGGCCGTGCTGGGAGGGGAAGAATGATGAAGCTTCTGCACCGTATATTTCCGCATCCCCATCTGACCGCCCTACTTACACTGGTGTGGGTGTTTCTGGCAAACACCGGGTCTTTGAATTCGGTGGTCTTTGGCCTGTTATTGGGAATCATCATTCCGTTTATCACTCAGCCCTATTGGCCGGATCGCCCGAAACTGCGCAATTGGCCGATGGTGGCGGAATACATGTTGGTAGTCTTATGGGATATCGTGATGGCCAATATCGCGGTGGCCCGGATCATCCTGTTCAAGCGCGATGCAGACCGCCAGCCAAGCTTTGTCAGCGTCCCGCTGGAACTGCGCACGCCCGAGGCCATCACAGTTCTGGCCGGAACCATCACCATGACCCCTGGCACCGTCAGTTGCGATTTGTCCGCACAAGGGCACTACCTGCTGGTTCATTGTCTGGATGCACCGAACCCCGAAGAGGTGCGCGACCAGATCAAACAACGCTATGAGCGCCGCCTGAAGGAGATTTTCGAATGATCACCTATGCGATCTACTTTGCTTTTGCCTGCTTCGGCGCTGCGATCATGATGTGTTTGTGGCGTATCATTACTGCCGACGGTGTCGGTACCCGTGTTCTGGCCCTAGATACAATGGTGATCAACACCATCGCTCTGCTTATCCTTTACGGCTTGAGTATCGAGACCGAAATCTTCTTTGAATCCGCCATGATCATCGCCATGCTCGGCTTTGTCTCAACCGTGGCTTATGCGCGCTTTATGCTTCGTGGCAATATCATCGAATGAGCGTGGCATGACCTTTATCTTCGAACTGCTCATCGCATTCTTCCTGATCGTATCGGGCATTTTCGGCTTTGTCGGATCATTCGGCATGATCAAGCTGAGAGACCCCATGTCCCGCCTGCACGCACCCACCAAGGCAACTACGCTGGGCGTGGGCGGCGTCCTGCTGGCCTCGATCGCGCATTCGGTTTTGCTTGAGGGCAAACTGTCCATGCACGAGTTGTTGATCACGCTCTTTCTGTTCCTGACAGCCCCGATCACGGCCCTTTTCATTGCCAAATGGCACATTCATCGCCATGAAAAGCCCAGCGATCTGCCAGACGCAGGCGAGGATGAGCTTTGGGCCACCCACGCGGTCGAACAGGTCGAGGACGTCCCGGACCACAGTACGAACTGAGACCCATGCACACACCTCCGCTGCCCCTAACCCGCGATCTGGTTCTGATAGGCGGAGGACACACGCACGCGCTGCTGCTGCGCAAATGGGGCATGAAACCGCTGTCCGGCGCGCGGGTTACGGTGATAAACCCCGGTCCCACCGCACCCTATTCGGGCATGTTGCCAGGATTTGTCGCTGGTCACTATCAGCGGTGGGAGCTTGATATTGATTTGGTGCGTCTGGCCCGCTTTGCCGGTGCGCGGGTGATACTGGGCGCAGTTGAAGGTATCGACCCGGACACACGTCAAATCCATGTGCCCGGACGCCCGCCGGTGGCGTTTGATGTGGCCTCGGTCAATGTCGGGATCACCTCGGATATGCCAGCATTGCCGGGATTCGCCGAGCATGCCGTTCCGGCCAAGCCGCTCGGCCTCTTCGCCGCGCAGTGGCAATGCTATCTTTCAGGGACAGGCCGCGCCTCGGTCGCCGTGATCGGTGGTGGCGTTGCGGGAGTAGAGCTAGTCATGGCGATGGCCCATGCACTGCGTTCCAAAGGACGTGAAGCGCAGGTTACGTTGATCGACAGTGCAACAGCCCTGACAGCGACTGTCCCGAAGGCATCCGCCACCATCCGGCAGGCGATGGCGCACCTGGGGATCGAAGTTCTGGAAAACACATCAATCCAGAAGATTTCTGCGGGCGAAATCGAGCTAACGGACGGTCGCCAGATACCAGCCGATTTCATCACCGGTGCTGCAGGCGCGCGGCCCTATGAGTGGATATCCAATACCGGCCTCGCGCTGCATGACGGTTTCATCAAAGTGAACGCGTCCCTGCAATCCAGCGATCCGGCGATTTTCGCCGCGGGAGATTGCGCCCATCTGTCAGAGAACCCGCGCCCCAAGGCAGGGGTCTACGCAGTGCGCGAGGCACCGATACTGTATAACAATTTGCGCGCCGCGCTAGGGTCTGGGAATATGCGGCGTTACGTGCCGCAGAAGGATTACCTGAAACTCATCTCTCTGGGTGGAAAATCCGCACTGGCTGAGCGATTGGGAACATCATTCAGCGGGCCGCTCATGTGGCAATGGAAAAACCATATCGATCAGAAGTTCATGAACCGGTTCCGTGAACTGCCCCAAATGCCCACCACCGCATTGCCCCGTCATCACGCAGCAGGGCTGCAAGAGGCGTTGGGAGAAAAACCAATGTGCGGCGGGTGTGGTGCAAAGGTGGGTCGAGGCGCTTTGCAGGCCGCATTGCAGGAGTTGCCGCCGCTCGACAGGCCCGACATTACACCCCTGCCCGGTGACGATGCGGCGGTGCTGCTAACCGGTGGCACGCGACAGGCTATGACATCGGATCACTTACGCAGCTTCACCAACGATCCCGCCTTGATGACGCGTATCGCCGCTGTCCACGCGCTTGGTGATATCTGGGCAATGGGCGCTCGTCCGCAGGCTGCGACAGCAACGATCATCCTGCCACGCATGTCAGCTGAGTTGCAGCAGCGCACAATGGCTGAGATCATGCATATTGCCAGCGACGTCATGCACCAAGCCGGGGCTGAGATCGTCGGCGGCCATAGCTCAATGGGTGACGAAATGACCATCGGGTTCACTCTGACCGGGCTCTGTGATGCTAAACCGATCACGCTGGGTGGCGCAAAACCTAATGACGCTTTGATCCTGACAAAGCCGTTGGGCAGCGGTGTTTTGATGGCGGCCGAAATGGCGGGCAAGGCGGAAGGCGCCTGGGTCGCGGCAGCTTTCGCGCAAATGATACAGCCGCAGGGTGAGGCGTCCCGCATCCTGAAAAATGCCCATGCGATGACGGATGTCACCGGTTTTGGTCTGGCGGGTCACCTGCAAGGGGTATGCGAAGCGTCTGGCTGCGGGGCAACCCTGTCTTTGGACGCGATTCCAACTCTGGAAGGTGCGGCAGAGCTCAGTGATCAGGGCATTCGATCTACAATCTACACCGACAACCGTGCCATCGCCCCAGGCCTTCCGACCGGCGGCAAGGCGGATTTGTTATTCGATCCTCAGACTGCGGGAGGTCTCTTGGCGGCCGTCGATGCCAACGAAGCCGAGCAAGTGTGCTCGGAACTACGCGCCGCCGGTTACCCTGCCGCCCGGATTGGTCACATCGACGCGACATCGGGCCTACGTGTTCAAAGCTGATCCAGAACATTCTTAATCCGAGCCACCGTCGCCGACAGCCCGGTATCATCAAGTGACGGTGGCTCAATCTGCGCGATCACTTCGGCACGCTGCGCCTTACGCGATTTGGCATAGGCCGGGTCGTAATGCTGTTCCATCAATGCCTGTGTCAGTCCACGCTTGTCGCCGGCATTGATCAATTCCAGCCAACCATCCACAACCTCATGACCGCGATGAATGCGCAGTGGAGACAATCGATCACGTAGCCGTTCGCTATCCGACAGAATGTCATCGTAGGCAGACACCAGATACGCGGCGCGCGCAGCAATCGGTGCTGTGATCTGGATGCGAGGTGCAGCACACAAGGCCGACCACAGGCTGGGCGGGAGGATCAGGTTTCCGATCTTGGATGATTCTGCTTCAACAACCACCGGACGCGCTGCATCCAGCTCGCCCAAGGAAGCGGCGAGCGCGGATTCAAAGGCTTTCTGACTGGGTTGCCCGCCCGGCATTTCGCCCAACAATGAGCCTCGGTGATTGGCCAACCCTTCAAGGTCCAGCACTTGCGCGCCTTGCGCCTTTAGATGGCCCAACAGGTCTGTCTTGGCCGTCCCGGTATAACCATCCAGCGCGACCAATCGATATGGCAACACTTCATCATAGAGGAACTGCTTTACCAGTCGGCGATAGCTGCGATAGCCGCCTTCAACCACCTCGGCGCGCCAGCCGATTTGTTGCAACATCCAGGTAAATGATCCTGATCGCTGCCCGCCACGCCAGCAATAGACCAGCGGTTTCCAGTCGCCCTCATGATGGCTCAGGTGATCCTCGATATGGCCTGCCGCGTTGCGAAACACCAGCGCAGCACCCAGCTTGCGGGCCAGAAACGGGCTTTGCTGGACGTAGATAGTACCGACCCGTGCCCGTTCTTCATTGTTCAGAACCGGCAGATTGATAGCGCCCTGCATATGGTCTTCGGCGAACTCAGCCGGGCTACGCACGTCGATAACCGTATCAAACGTGTGGTTGTAGAATTGCTGCAGGCTGGAGACTTTCAAAACCATATCAACGGTCTATCCCGCATGGTGCCGGAAGAAAACCCAAGCCGCTGTTGAAGGTACCAGACCATAATACGAAACAGCCATTGCAAACCATCTTCGCTTGGGTAATGAACCATCGATACTGGTTTCTTATTGGCATGGGACGTGCGCACATATGGCACAGCAGACCGCAAATTCCCTCAAGAGCAAAGCATTGGCCGATCTGGAGACAGGGAAGTTGCCGCAGGCCTTGAAAAAAGCGCAGCTTGGCATCAAGAAACACCCCAAGGATGCCGATTACCAAGCAATCGCAGGCTTTGTCCTGACCGAGATGAAGCGGTACAAGCAGTCCATTCCACACTTCGCTGAAGCATCGCGAATGAAACCGGACGATGCTCAATTTGTCGAAAACCTCGCCAACGCGTTAATGCAGACAGGTCAAATTCCGCGTGCGCTGTCTTATGCCGAGCAGAAACTTGAACGCTTCCCGAATAACAAAGAACTGGTCCGCGTCATTGATGAAATTCAGCTCAAGGGACAGAATTGGCGCCTGATCATCGACCATACGACGAACAAACTGGAAAAAGACCCTAACAATGCAGATTTGCTTTGGTTGCGGGCCCGCGCCTACGGAGAGGTCGGATTCTCCGATCACAGCTCTCAGGACATTGCCCGCGCTTATGGGATCGCACCTGAAAATGAAAAAATCGCGTTGTCGAAAGCCGTAGACTTGTATCAAACGGGCGACAAAGAGGGCTCAAAAACCATTTTGCGCGCTGCACTCGAGAGAAACAAGTTTTGCGCGGCGGCGCTCTACCAAATGTCTCTAATGGTGGACAATGACCATGCCGAGAGCCTTGCGCGTGCTGTCGACACCGCAATTTCAGAAAGTGATCACGCCAACTCGGTGCTTGAATTCGCAAAGGCGCACTTGATCTCCAAACGTGATGGGCTGTTCTCGGCGCTCCCCCACTTTGCACGGGCCAATGCCATTCAACACAACGTGAATCCGTATGACAGCACGCAAGAAGAGAAACGGTTCAAAGAAATCAGCACGTTTTTTCCCCTGAATGTACCTCCTGCGACTGCAGGCGTAAGCGATGGGCCCAAGCCGATATTCGTAGTCGGACAGCCACGATCAGGCACTACACTGATGGAAATGATGCTTAGTTCGGCACCGGATATCGCCGGCTGCGGAGAGCTGACGATTGCAGGTGAATTATCCCAGAAGGTCAGAGAGAGCGGCAAACCATTTGACGCAGACGCAGCTACTGAATGTGCAGCAGAGTTTCGCAGGCTGATGCCACCCTTACCCGAAAGTTCGACTGCATTCGTTGACAAGATGCCACATAACTATCAGCGGCTCGGCTTCATAATGTCAGCGTTCCCGAATGCCCGCGTGATCAACATGTTGCGCGATCCAAGGGATGTGGGGCTATCAAAATGGATCAGGCGTTTTCACTCACCGGGTATGCGCTATGCATCCAATCTTGAATCGATTGCCCACTCAGCCAACCTGTACCGGTGCTATCTTTCTCATTGGGAAAAGCTGTTCGGTGATCGTATTCTAACGGTTCGATATGAGGACCTGGTAGTCGACCCCAAAACCTGTATCCAGCAAGTCGCCGCCTTCTGCGGTATCGACTGGGATGAGCGGATGATGACCCCTGAGAAAAATACCAGGAAAGTCCGCACCGCCAGCACCGATCAGGTGCGCAAGAAAATCTCAACCGGGTCAATTGGTGGCTGGCAAGAGGTTGCGGATCAAATTCAGCCGATGTTGGATGGGCTGGATCAGGCGTTGTGGCCCGAATACAGGTTCGATTGACCAAAAAAAGGCCGCCCCGAGAGACGGCCTTTATTTGCTTCTCCGGTCACATCACTTCTGTTGGATGCGCCCGTCCAGATAAGGCTGATACGGGGCGTTCTCGGCCAGATACTCCGCCGTAACATCCGCCAGATCAGGCCCGAAATCATAGGCGTTTTTGTCATCACCAGAGAACACAGAATAACCATCGCCGCCATTGCGGACATAGTTGTTTGTCACCACCAGATATGTCGCAGCTGGATCAATAGCTTCGAAACCGCCATCCTTGGCGACCATGACCTCAACAATCCGGCCTTCATTCGGGGCAACCGATGGATCCCAAGTAAATGTCATTCCTGCCACCTGAGGGAAGCGGCCTTTGACCTCTTCAACTTGGCTCACCCCATTTTCAAGCGCATCGATCACACCCTGACCGCTGATCTCGAAGGTCGAGAGCGTGTTCTGGAACGGCAGAACTGTCAGCACCTCACCCATGGTCACCTCACCCGGATCGATCGAGGCGCGCAGCCCACCCGAGTTCGCAATCGCAATCTGGGCGCCCTGATCGGCAACCCGCGCCAGCATGGCATCCGCAACAAGATTGCCCATCTCACATTCCTGCACGCGACAAACGGACCGGTCGCCTTCAATCGAAGCTGACGCTTCCGCGACAACCTTGTTGCGAATTTCATCCAGCGGAACGGCCAGCTCGGCGATGCGGTCCAGCGCGGCCTGATCCTCTGTCACCGCATTGTCCATAATCAGCGGTTCACCCTCAGCGGATACAACATTTCCGTCATCATCGAATGTCACATTCAATTCACCCAGAAACTTGCCATAGGCATAGGCCTGAACGATCTGCACCCCGTTTACGACGGTCGGGTACGGCCCGGCGGCCTTGTCGGATGTGTTCGAAAGATATGTGTTCGAATGCCCACCCACGATCACGTCAACGCCCGTGGTCTCCTGCGCCACGCGCTGATCGACGCCATAGCCTGAGTGGCTGAGAACGATGATCTTGTTCACACCTTCGCCGGTCAGCTTGTCGACCTCAGCCTGAACGGCAGGAACTGGATCAGAGAAGGTGATGTTTGGACCGGGTGACGCGATATCGTGCGTGTCTTCCGGCGTCAGTCCGATCAGACCGATCTTTTCGCCACCCACTTCGATCACAGCCGATTTCTTGATCTTGTCGGTCAGCAGTTCCTCATCCGCATAATCGGCGTTGGACATCAGCACCGGGAAATCGACCGAGTCGATGAAGCCGCGCAGCACCTCAGGGCCATCGTCGAATTCATGGTTGCCCACAGTCATGGCGTCATAGCCCAGCTTGTTCATGAACTCAGCCGCAACCTTACCCTTGTAGTAGGTATAGAACAGCGAGCCCTGGAACTGGTCGCCCCCATCAACGAGGATCGAGTTATCGGCCCGTCCGCGGGCCTCTTCGACGGCCGTCACAAGGCGCGCCGATCCACCAAAGCACTTGCCTTCGGCATTGTCTTCGTCGCCACAGGCGCTGTCGTACTTGTTGATCGGTTCAAAGCGCGAGTGGAAATCGTTTGTATGCAGAATCGTAAGCTTGTATTCGGCAGCCGCCATACCGGCGCTGAGTGCCAATACCGCAGCCGAAGCCAGAAAACGGGTGAACATCGTGAAACTCCCTATGATTGTTTTGCGCGATGGTGCGCGTTGCGTGGCGAAGAGTCAAAGGGGGAAATCCGGCTTGATTCTACCCGTCGTGCGGGGCATCAGGACTTCATGCTGATTTACAAGATCTTCCGCGCCGATGAATGGGCAAACCTGCAAGCACAAGGGGCTTCGGATGGTGCACCGATTGATGTTTCGGATGGATATGTTCATTTCTCAACCGCAGAACAGGCCGCTGAAACCGCTGCCAAGCATTTTGCCGGGGTCGAGGGCCTAACCCTCTTGGCCTGTGATAGCCAAGCAATGGGCGATGATCTGAAATGGGAGGTTTCCCGTGGTGGCGCATTGTTCCCCCATCTCTACCGCCAGATTAAAATGTCGGATGTGGTCTGGTCACGCGATCTGCCCTTTGACGGTCGGGCGCACCAGTTCCCGCAGGAGATGGAATGACACGCTTCATCGATCCCGAACGCGAACAGTTCGAGGCGTTTAAGGCCCTCGATCGAGACCATCCTATCGAGATGCTCAATCTGGTGAAGTTTCGCGAAACAGCTCAGTATCCGTCCGATCACGCACTGGCCGGCGCACATCTGACCGGCGCACAGGCCTATGGCAAATACGGGTCTGAAACCGCGCCTATCGTCGCCCGCATAGGAGCGTCGATCCTTTGGCGCGGCGCATTTCAGACTATGCTGATCGGTCCACAAAATGAGGCTTGGGATGCTGTGTTCATCGCCCGCTACCCCACCGCCCACGCATTTCTTGAGATGGTGACCGACCCTGCCTATCGCGCCGCGGTGATACACCGGCAGGCCGCCGTTGAAACCTCGCGCCTGATACGTTGCGCGCCGACAGAGGGTGGAGATTCCTTCGGATGAAACTGACCGAAAAACTTGGGCTCGCTGCGCTGCACCGTCTTGACCCGGAAACCGCGCATGGGCTTTCGATCAAGGCCCTGACCTCGGGGCTTGCACCGACGCCTGGGCCGGTCACATCGGACCGGCTGAAGACCCGAGTCGCGGGTCTGGATTTGCCCAACCCCGTCGGACTGGCCGCAGGGTTTGACAAAAATGGCGAAGCACTGTTGCCGCTTTCACGCGCCGGGTTCGGGTTTATCGAAGTCGGGGCGGTGACACCCCGTCCGCAGCCCGGCAATCCTAAACCGCGCTTGTTCCGCCTGACCGAAGATCGCGCCGCCATCAACCGCTTTGGCTTCAACAACGAGGGAATGGAGGTCATGGCCGCGCGTCTGGCGCAGCGTCCAAAGGACGCGGTGATCGGTTTGAACCTTGGGGCCAACAAAGACAGTGATGATCGGCCCGGAGACTTCGCAAAAGTGCTTGCCCATTGCGCTGCGCACTTGGACTTTGCCACCGTCAACGTATCCTCGCCCAATACCGAAAAGCTGCGGGATCTGCAGGGCAAAGCGGCGCTAACTTCGTTGCTGAGCGCTGTGATCGAAACCCGAAACGCCCTGCCCCGCCCAATCCCGATCTTCCTGAAAATTGCCCCGGACCTGACCGAGGCCGAATTGCAGGACATCGCCGATGTCGCCCGTGAAACCGGTGTGGACGCGGTGATCGCCACCAACACCACACTGTCTCGCGATGGCCTGCGCAGTGCGCACAAGGATCAGGCCGGAGGCCTGTCCGGCGCGCCGTTATTCGAGAAATCGACGCGGGTGCTGGCGCAGCTTAGTCAGTTGACCGGCGCAGATATCCCGCTGATCGGGGTTGGCGGCATCAGCACGGCAGAACAGGCCTATGCCAAGATCTGTGCCGGAGCGTCCGCAGTGCAGTTCTACACGGCGATGGTCTATGGCGGGATTTCCCTGGCCGCTGACATCGCGCAGGGGCTGGATGCATTGCTGGCACGCGACGGCTTCGCCTCGGTCGCACAGGCGGTGGGCAGCAAACGAGAGGACTGGCTATGATCGAATACTGGCACAATCCGCGCTGTTCCAAATCCCGCGCGGGGTTGGCGTTGCTGCAGGAAAACGGCGCAGATCCTGAGGTGCGCAAATACCTCGAAGACGCGCCCTCGGCCGATGAAATCCGGACGGTTCTGGCCAAGCTGAATATCCCGGCGATCAGCATGATGCGCACCGGAGAGAAAACGTTCAAAGAGCTTGGTCTGGCCAAGACCTCGCCCGATGAGGAGCTTGTTCAGGCCATGGCCGAACACCCGATCCTGATCGAACGTCCGCTGGCCATCGCGGGCGACAAAGCCGCTATCGGACGCCCGCCCGAGAACCTGCTGGACTTGCTTTAGGCGATCTGTGCCTCAAGTCGTGGATAGCGCCAACCAAGCGTAAGGCCCCGTGCGATGTTCAACACCATCAGCGCGGCCCAAAGCCCATGATTGCCCATCGTTGGCACCAGCACGAACAACGCAACCACGTACAGCGCGACTGACTGGATCATCGCGTTGCGCATATCGCGGGTCCAGGTGGCGCCGATATAGATACCGTCGAACATCCAGCTTGCCACTCCGATGATCGGTGCCAGAGCAGCCCAGAGCAGATACTCGCGTGCCGTCATACGAACTTCAGGCGATGTCGACATCAGATCGATCAGCGCGGGCCCTGCCAGGTAAAACACCAGCCCAAGCCCGATGGCCCCGCCAACGCCCCATTGCGAAGCCATGACCGACGCGCGCCGGACCTTCCGGCGGTCGCAAGCACCGACGGCTCCTCCAACAAGAGCTTCTGCCGAGAAAGCAAAGCCGTCCAAAGCGAACGCGGTGATTTCGAGAAACTGCAATAACACCTGATTGGCCGCCAAATTCACGTCGCCCAGATCGGAACCGACAAACAAAAACGTGGTGAATGCTCCGGTCAACAGAACCGAGCGCACCATGATATCGCCATTCACCTGCATCATCCGGCGCAGCCGTGCGGCATCAAAAATACGCGGCCAATCCCGCCATTGCTTGCCGCCAAACGCATCACCACAAAGCCACAAACCCAGGGCAAGACCCGTCCACTCGGCAATCAGTGTCGCGATGGCAACGCCCTCGACACCCCAGCCCAGGCCAAGCACAAACCATAGATCCAGCGCTATATTCAGCCCATTCATCCATATCTGCAGGATGAATACACCTCGCGTGCGTTCGACTGCGATCAGCCAGCCTGTCACCGCATAAAGGGCAATCGTGGCCGGAGCGCCCCAGATGCGAATCTCCAGATAGGCGCGCGTCAGAGACTCGACTTCGGCGCTGGCGGGCGACAGTGCAAAAGCTCCAAGGAATACCCAAACCTGCGCGGCAATGAAGACCAATCCTGCTGTTCCGCCCAGCAGCAAGCCTCGCATGAGCAACGCTCCGGTTTCTGCAGTGTCACCTGCACCGCGCGCCTGTGCCGCCAGCCCGGTGGTGCCCATCCGCAGAAAGCCGAAAATCCAGTAGATCGCAGACAGGATCACCGCACCCATGCCCACAGCCCCGATGGGGGCGGCCTGCCCCATCTGACCGACAACGCCGGTATCCACTGCCCCGAGGATCGGTACGGTCGCGTTCGACAGCACGATCGGCAACGCGATTTTCAGGACGCGCCTATGGGTAATGGGCGCTGAGGCGTCCTCCATCTTTAGTCTTTCGATGTCGGAGATTGCGGCATCAGGAAGTGCCCCGTACCTTGCGCAAAGAGTTTGGCGTGATTGTCTTGCCAGGCTTCGACCCGGACAGAGGCATAACGTCGACCCGAGCGGTTGATGAAAGCGCGCGCATAGGCGTCTCGCGGCAGGCCCGACCGCAGGTAGTCGACCGTGAAGTCGATGGTTTTGGGAAAGCGGATATTCACGTCAGTCAAGATGTCTTCCGCACCGATCTCACCGCTTTCAATCCTGGGAAACATATGTTCCCAACTCAGCGTGATTACGGCAGTGACTTCCAGAAACGCCGCTGTCACCCCACCGTGGATAGCGGGCAGAAAAGGATTACCGATCAACTTCTCATCGAAATTCAGAACGCCTGTCAGTTCGTCCCCCCGCCGGTCGAATGTTATATTGAGGAACTGTACATACGGCACACCTTCGACCAGCGCGGTCAGAGCGGCATCACGGCGTTGCTTGACCACCTGCATGGGTTCGGGGCGAGGTCTTGCCATTTCAGCGACCCTCCACGGTGAAGGCACCTGAAGCGGTGGCAACGGGACGGTCGCTGTCATCATCCGTCGCCGTCGCCCGCACAAAAGCCACGTTGCGCGTGATGTGATAGCAGGTCGCGCGGGTCCGGATACTTTGACCCGGCGTTGCGGCCCGCATGTAATCAATACGCAGATCGATGGTGGCGGTTCCTCCCGGGGCCGAGCGGTGGCTCATCACTGCGGCACCGCAACAGGTATCCAGCATGGCCGACACAGCCCCGCCATGGATCACGCCAGTCCGAGGGTCGCCGATCAGTTGCTCGTTATAGGGCATCGAGATTTCAGCCTCGCCCTCTCCGATGTGGGTCAGATCAAGCCCCAAGGCCTTGGCGTGCGGAATCGCCTCGATGAATTGCCGCGCTAAAACTGTCTTATCGACCATAGGGTTGGGTCCTGTCCTTGTACCTGCCCCTTTATGGGCCTGCGTTTACACCAAGGGCAAGCCCACCTGTTGCGCTTGCCGCAACGACGCCCTAGGTTGCTGCCAAGGAGACCCGGAATGTCCGACACCCGTTTGTCATTCAAAGAAATGTGCGCCGAGTTCGACGTGACCCCACGCACCCTGCGCTATTACGAATACATCGAATTGCTGCAGCCTGACCGTGAAGGCAGGTCGCGGTTTTACGGGCCTCGTGAATGCGCCCGGATGAAACTGATCATGCGTGGTCGAAAGTTTGGATTTCCTTTGGAAGAGATTCGTCAGTGGCTGCTGATCTACGAAGATCAGGGCAATCAGGCGCAGATGGCGACCTTTATCGAGATGGCCGATCGTCAAATGGAAGAGCTGCGCCAGCAGCGCGCGCAGTTGGATGAAGCAATGGATGCGCTTCAGCAATTGCGCGATCAGACCGTCGGCCTGCTGAAATAGCCCCTTCCCCTACGGCAAGAAAATTGCCGAAACCCCTGCTTACGCGACTGGATGTTACGTCAACTATTTTGTGACGCAGCGTCCGCATTACGTAAACGTCACTTGTGTGTTGTAAAACGCTCATCGACTGCGCAACTCAGATTGCATGACGCCAGTGATGAGAGTTTGAACCATGACCGAAGATCTGCTGACCATCCGCGAAATGTGCGAGACCTATGATGTCACGCCCCGCACATTGCGGTTCTACGAGGCCAAAGAGCTTTTGTTTCCGATCCGCGAGGGCCAAAAGCGCTTGTTCACCAAACGGGATCGTGCACGCCTGAAACTGATCCTGCGCGGCAAGCGCTTTGGCTTCAGCCTCGAAGAGATCCGCCAGCTTCTGGACCTGTACCACGTGGGTGATCAGCAGCTGACCCAGATGTCCCGCACTTATGAAATCGCGTGCGAGCGCCTTGCTGACATGGAATCGCGCCGCGAAGAGCTGACGCAGGCCATTGACGAACTAAAAGAGCAGTTGCGCTGGGGCGAAAAGGTTATCGCCTCGATGAAACAGGAAAAGAAGGCCGCCGAATAAGCCCGGCCTTTCGGACATATGAATTAAGGGAGCTTCACATGCCCGTCTATAACGCGCCAACCAAAGATACGCAGTTCATCCTGCACGATGTTCTGAAAGTCTCGCAGTCGGATATCCCCGGCTATGATGAACTGGAGGCCGAGTTTACCGGCGCGGTTCTGGAAGAAGCGGGCAAAGTTGCCACCAATGTGTTGCACCCGCTGAACGTGGTTGGCGACATCGAAGGGTGCCGGTTGGAAAACGGGATTGTGTACACCCCAACAGGTTTCAAAGATGCCTTCGAGCAGATGAAAGAAGGCGGCTGGACTGGCCTCGACATGCCGGAAGAGTATGGCGGCCAGAACATGCCTTATGTGATGGGTACTGCGGTGGGCGAAATGTTCTCGGGCGCGAACCAGGCGTTTGTGATGTATCAGGGCCTGACCCACGGCGCAGCCTCGGCAATCCTCGCGCATGGTTCGGATGAGCAAAAGAACACGTACCTGCCCAACATGGTCAGCTGCGAATGGACCGGCACCATGAACCTGACCGAACCGCATTGCGGTACCGATCTGGGCCTGATGCGCACCAAGGCGGAACCTCAGGGCGACGGTAGCTACAAGATTTCCGGTCAGAAAATCTTTATTTCGGCGGGCGATCACGACATGGCCGACAACATCATTCACCTGGTGCTGGCCAAAATTCCAGGCGGACCCGAGGGCATCAAAGGTGTGTCGCTGTTTATTGTCCCGAAGTTTATCGTGAACGAAGACGGTACTCCTGGCGAGCGTAATGGTGTTTCGGTCGGCAAGATCGAGGAAAAGATGGGCATCCACGGCAATTCGACCTGCGTCATGAACTATGACGAGGCCACCGGCTGGCTGCTGGGCGACGAACACAAAGGCATGCGCGCCATGTTCACGATGATGAACGAAGCGCGTCTGGGTGTGGGCATGCAAGGACTGTCTCAGGCCGAGGCAGCGTATCAAAACGCCGTCGAATACGCCAAAGACCGCCTGCAGGGCCGCGACGTAACAGGTGTGAAGAACCCGGACGGCCCCGCCGATCCGCTGATCGTACACCCCGACATTCGCCGCAACCTGATGGATCAGAAAAGCTTCACCGAGGGCGCACGCGCATTCATCCTGTGGGGCGCAACCATGATCGACAAGGCGCACCGCTCGGGTGACAAGGATGCGGACGGGCTGATCTCGCTGCTGACACCGGTCATCAAGGGCTTCCTGACGGATGAAGGCTACGACATGACCGTTCAGGCGCAGCAGGTCTATGGCGGCCATGGCTACATCGAAGAATGGGGCATGTCGCAATACACCCGCGACGCCCGCATCGCGATGATCTACGAAGGGGCAAACGGCGTTCAGGCGTTGGATCTTGTTGGCCGGAAGCTGGCGCAGGATGGCGGCAAGCATGTCATGGCGTTCTTTGAGATGGTTAAAACCTTCTGCAAGGAAAATGCCGGCAAGGATGAAGCTTATGACAAAGCGTTCATCGAACCGCTGAAGGCCGCGTCCAAGGACCTGCAAGCCGCTGGCATGTATTTCATGCAGGAAGGCATGAAGAACCCTAACAACGCGCTGTCCGGTTCGTATGACTTCATGCACATGTTTGGTCATGTTTGCCTGGGCCTGATGTGGGCTCAGATGGCGAAAGCCGCTCGCGAAGCGCTGGATGGTGGCGCCTCGGACAAAGAGTTCTACGAGACCAAGATCAATACCGGTCGCTTCTACATGGCCCGTCGCCTGCCCGCGACAGCCATGCATTTGGCGCGCATCCAAACCGGAGCGGACACGGTAATGGCGCTGGACGCAGCGAACTTCTGATCTCAGTGTGGGCTTGGGCGTCGTAGCCCGAACCCACCCTTGGAGGAGACAAGATGCCAAAACGCTTTCGCCTGACCCGCCGCTTTCCCGTCGCCATGACCGAGGATGGCTATCGCAAACTCCGCGGTTTCGCGCGAGAGGCGGGATTGGATGAAGGTGAGGCTTTGTCGTTCCTGTTCGAGAATTTCAATAGCGTGATTGATCACGAGAACCTGACGCACAGATTGCGCATCTTCAACTCCGAGCTGGACGCAAGAAAGCGCTGAACGCGCAATACGCCTTGGGAGGGGCGCCCAAATGACCATCAAACTGCATTGCTTCGGTGAAAGCGGAAACAGCTACAAAGCCGCTCTGGCGCTTGAGATGTCGGGTCTGGAGTGGGAAGCGGTCTTTGTCGACTTTTTCAACGGCGCAACGCGCACCCCTGAATTCCGGGCCGAAGTGAACGAAATGGGCGAAGCACCCGTACTGGTAGATGGCGATTTTCGCACCAGCCAGTCTGGGGCAATTCAGGCCTATGTCACCGAGAAGTCCGGCAAATTCGGCGGCAAGGATCGTGATGAGAACTACGAGATTTTCAGATGGGTTCTGTGGGACAATCACAAGCTTAGCTCAATGGCCGGGCTGACCCGTTTCCTGATTAACTTCCTGCCCGAAAAGCACCGCAACCCGGATGTGATCGCGTTCAATCAGGGTCGCCTCAAGGCTGCTTATCAGACTCTGAACGCCCATCTTGAAGGCCGCGACTGGATCGTTGGTGACGGCGTGACCAATGCTGATATCAGCTGCTGCGGCTACCTCTATTATCCCGAACCATTTGGCTTTGATCGCGCCGACTGGCCCAACATCGATGCCTGGCTGACGCGCCTTAGCGAACAGCCCGGTTGGAAACACCCCTACGACCTGATGCCCGGCAACCCGTCGGATCGAGCTTAAGGAGAAGACCCCATGACCGAAGCCTATATCTATGACGCCCTGCGCACTCCGCGCGGCAAGGGCCGCAAGGATGGCAGCCTGCACGAGGTAACCTCGGTGCGCCTGTCCGCCCTGACCCTGAACGCAATGAAAGAGCGCAATAATCTGGAAGGTCACGCCGTTGAAGACGTGATCTGGGGCAACGTCACGCAGGTGATGGAGCAAGGCGGCTGTCTGGCGCGCTCGGCAGTTCTGGCTTCGGATCTAGATGAATCGATCCCCGGTCTGGCGATCAACCGTTTCTGCGCCTCGGGCATGGAAGCTGTGAACTTGGCGGCAAACCAGGTCAAAGGCGGCGCTGGAGAAGCCTATATCGCAGGCGGTGTCGAGATGATGGGCCGGGTGGCCATGGGCAGCGATGGTGCGGCGATTGCCGTTGACCCGTCGTTGGCGATGGAAACCTATTTTGTGCCGCAAGGTATCTCGGCTGACATAATCGCAACTGAATATGGGTTCAGCCGCGATGATGCCGATGCTCTGGCCGTTGAATCCCAAAAACGCGCAGCAGCGGCTTGGGAAGACAACCGGTTTGAAAAGTCGGTGATCACCATCAAAGATCAGAACGGTTTGACCATTCTGGACAGCGACGAGTACATGCGTCCCGGCACAGACATGCAGTCGCTTGGCGCGCTGAACCCGTCTTTCGCAATGATGGGTGAGCAGATGCCGGGCTTCGACAAGGTAGCGATGATCAAATACCCGCATCTTGAGCGGATCAACCACATACACCACGCGGGCAACAGCTCGGGCATCGTGGACGGTGCGGCCGCTGTGCTGATCGGTAATAAGGAGTTCGGCGAGAAATACGGCCTGAAGCCGCGCGCGCGCATCAAGGCAACTGCCAAGATCGGCACCGACCCGACCATAATGCTGACCGGTCCGGTTCCGGTGACTGAGAAAATTCTGGCCGACAACGGAATGAAAATTGGCGATCTGGACCTGTTTGAAGTCAACGAAGCCTTCGCCTCGGTCGTGCTTCGGTTCCAGCAGGCGTTTGATGTTGATCCGGCGCTGGTTAACGTCAACGGCGGCTCGATCGCGATGGGTCACCCGCTGGGTGCAACCGGCGCGATGATTATCGGCACGCTGCTGGACGAGCTGGAGCGTCAGGACAAGGAAACCGGTCTGGCCACACTCTGCATCGCATCCGGTATGGGTGCGGCAACAATTATCGAGCGCGTCTGATGCCCAAACTGGATCTTTCTCAGATACCGTTCAAAGGCGGTTCATCTTATCCCGGCAAGTTAGCCGAGGCCACCGCGGGTCGTTTTGTCCAGCGCGTCGGAGATGCAGGCGGGCTGACCCAATACGGGGTCAACATCGTACGTTTGGAGCCCTCGGGGCTATCCTCGCTGCGCCATTACCACATGGAGCAGGACGAGTTTGCCATCATGCTCAGCGGCAAATGCATGCTGATCGATGATGATGGCGAGCATGAGATGCTGCCCGGTGACTGCGCCGCTTGGCCTGCAGGTGAGGCCAATGGCCATCACCTTGTGAACAAAACCGACACGCCCGCAACCTTTCTGGTGGTGGGCACCCGGACCCCGACCGAGACCGGCTATTACAGCGATATAGACATGATGGTGAAAGATGATGAGAACGGATTCTCTTTCACTCGCAAGGATGGCAGCCCGCTGACGGCTGACCAGATTGGAGATGACAATGACTGATTTCACCCTCAGCAAAGACGCCGATGGCGTCGCCTTCATCACCTGGGACGTTCCCGGCAAATCCATGAACGTCCTGTCGCGCGAGGCCTTCACTCTGGTCGGTGATCTGATCGATCAGGCGCTGTCGGATGATGAGATCAAGGGCATCGTTATCACCAGTGGCAAAGAAGGGTCGTTTGCAGGCGGCATGGACTTGAGCACGCTCGCCACGATCCGACAGGAGGCCGGCGACGAACCCGCGCAGGCACTGTTCGATTTCGTCATGAGTGGCCACAACATCCTGCGTCGGCTGGAACTGGCAGGCATGGACCCCAAGTCCAAAAAAGGCGGCAAGCCGGTCGCCTGTGCCATCAACGGTACCTGTGCCGGGATTGGTACCGAGATCGCACTGGCCTGTCATCACCGCGTGATGACCTCGAACGCCAAGGCCAAGATCGGCCTGCCCGAGATTCTTCTAGGGATCTTCCCCGGCGGCGGCGGCACCATGCGTTACAGCCGTATGGTCGGCGCGATGGCTGCAGCTCCGGTGCTGCTGGAAGGCAAGATGATGGACTCGAAGAAGGCCAAAGGCGCGCAGTTGATTGACGCCGTGGCGGATGATCCGGTTGCGGCGGCCAAGGAATGGGTACTGAACGCCAAGGAAGCCGATCTGGTAAAGCCGTGGGATGCCAAGGGCTACAAGATGCCCGGCGGCGCTCCCTACCACCCCGCCGGTTTCATGACCTTCGTGGGCGCAAGCGCCATGGTGAACGGCAAGACCCAAGGTGCCTTCCCGGCAGCCAAGGCTCTACTGAGTTCGATCTATGAAGGCGCGCTGGTTGACTTCGACACCGCCTTGAAGATTGAGGCGCGCTGGTTCACCAACGTGCTCATGAACCCGTCTTCGTCAGCGATGATCCGGTCGCTGTTTCTGAACAAGGAGGCGCTGGAGAAAGGCGCAGTGCGACCCAAGGACGTGCCCGATCAGCGGGTCAAGAAGATCGGCGTTCTGGGTGCCGGCATGATGGGGGCTGGTATCGCGCTAGTCTCGGCACAGGCCGGGATGGAGGTCGTTCTGATCGACCGCGATCAGGCGGCTGCCGACAAGGGCAAAGCCTATAGCGAAAGCTACATGGATAAAGGGATCAAGCGCGGCAAAGCGACGGCTGAGAAGAAAGAAGCCCTATTGGACCGCATTACCGCCACGCCCGATCTGGAGCACCTGAAAGGCTGCGACCTGATCATCGAAGCCGTGTTCGAAGACCCCGGCGTCAAGGCTGAAATGACCAAGAAGGTCGAGGCGATCATCCCCAAGGATTGCATCTTTGCGTCGAACACCTCGACCCTACCGATCACAGATCTGGCCAGGGCCAGCGTACGGCCCGAGCAATTCATTGGCATCCACTTCTTCTCACCGGTCGAGAAGATGTTCTTGGTCGAGATCATCAAAGGCAAGGAGACCGGCGATCGTGCTGTCGCCAAGGCGCTGGACTATGTGCGCCAAATCCGCAAGACACCGATCGTGGTCAATGACGCGCGCTTCTTCTACGCCAACCGCTGCATTATTCCGTACATCAACGAAGGTCTGCGGATGATCACCGAAGGCGTCAGCCCTGTTCTGATCGACAATGCGGCGCGTCAGTTGGGCTTCCCCGTAGGACCCATTCAGCTGAACGACGAAACCTCGATTGACCTGGGGGCCAAGATCGCCCGCGCTACTAAGGCAGCTATGGGCAACGCTTACCCGGAAAATCCGGGCGATGATCTGATCTTTTGGATGGAAGAACAAGGTCGTCTGGGTCGCAAGGCCAATGCAGGATTCTTCGACTATGACGACAAGGGCAAACGCGTCGAGTATTGGAAGGGCCTGCAGGACAAATACCCACATGCCGCAAACCAGCCCGACCTGATCGAAGTGCAGGAACGTCTGATGTTCGCGCAGGTTCTGGAAGCCGTCCGTGCGCTGGAAGAAGGTGTTCTGGAAGATATCCGCGAGGGCGACGTGGGTGCGATCCTTGGCTGGGGCTTTGCCCCGTGGTCCGGTGGCCCGCTCAGTTGGTTGGACATCATTGGTACGCCCTACGCCGCCGAACGCTGCGATCAACTTACCGAAGCCTATGGTGAGCGCTTTACCTGCCCGCCGCTGCTGCGCGAGATGGCGGAAAAAGGTCAGAGCTTCTATGGCCGCTTCAACCCCGAAGCACAGGCCGCCTGAACAAAGACAGCAGGCGCATGAGCCCATGCGCCTGCTTCATACTCAAACACCTACTATTGCAGCTGCCATTCAGGCCGCAGGAACAGCGCAGGCATATTGGGCCGCCCCGGTCGCCCGGGTCGACGTACGCCCAATGCCGGTCGGATCGGGAAAATTGGCTCTTGCGGAATGGGTGCAGGTAACGCAGCCAACGGGTTGGTTAAAGCCGAAAGGTTCCCTTTGCCGGTCACGGCCTCGATCAGAAGATCGGCGTGTTCAGCATCCGCGACTTCATAGGCCTCAGGGTTTCGACTTGACCCGGTATTCATGCGACCGGACGGGCAATAAGCCTGAAATCCGCCCTCGATAAAAACCAGCTCATCCTCGTCAAAGAATAATGACGTGACATCGAATGACTGCGCAGGCGTGCTGGATTCAAGACGCCCCATCCCGCTGAGCATTCGAGCTGGAATGATCGAGACCCCCTCGATTCCAACACCAAGCTTGCCTTGATCCAATGCCATACCCTGTTCCGGCATCAGCCAGACTGGGCGCCCATTATAAGCTGCTCGGGATGGCACAAGGATCGGCAGATGCTCGGGCCGACGCTCGTCTCCAGCCACAACAATGCGGTCGACGCAAACGCGCCTCAGTTCTTTGAACCCATGGTCCCGTGTCCGCACCAGATCACCTGCAACCAGTCTTTCGACCCGTTTCCAGCCCCCTGTTGTGGACACTTTGGTTCCGTGCAGCAATCCCCCACGACGCGCTGATGCGGCCTGTCCCACAAAGGCCTGTCGGCCTTTAACTTCACGTTTCGAATACCCCGAAACACTCACTAACTCTAACACGTGCCGTCCCCCTGTTGGCACCTTCAAACAACTCAGAAGGTCTTAGAGTTGTGCCTCAATTGGACTTAGTTTTGCCACATTTGAGGCCAAATTAGGTCAGTTTCGCCGCAATTTACTGGTTTTGAATAAACAAATCAGTATTCCGAACGAGCTTTGATATGCATTTCGAAACGATACTAAGAGGGAAACAAGCCGAATCTATTCCGTTCTTACTGCGCCGCCTGCTGTAGCGAGGATATCCGCCGCTCCCGCCACCCAAGCAGCACTCCGGCGGAGGCGATCATGCCAATGCCGATGATTTGCATCTGCCCGACGGACTGCCCAAACGCCACCCAGGCAAAGAGCGGGCCAAATATCATGACCGAGTATTCAAAGACTGCGACATATGATGGCTCACCCAGTTGATAGGCTTTGATCAGCATGAAAACGGCAATTGTTGAGCCCACGGCCTGAACCACAACCCAAGGCAACGCGTCTTGCATCGGCCAAACCCAACCGCGCATCGCGAAGCCATCCGGCCCGACTGGCACGCCAACCGGAAACAGGGCAAGCCAGATCAGTCCGATCGCCCCTGCAAGCCCCAGTGTGACAACCATCGCCGCCAGCAGCGCAACAGTGCTTTCGTCGGAACAGTGGGTGCGCGTTACAACAGCGCTGAGTGCGTAAAAGAAGCCACCAGCGACTGGCAGTAGCGTCTTTAAGTCAAATGATGTCGGGTCCGGCTGCAATACGCACAGAATTCCCGAAAACCCCAATAAAACAGCCACGATCCGCCAGGGACCTATTCGCTGCTTCAACAAAAGGGCCGAAATCAACAGCACGAATATCGGCGATGTGAATAACCCGGCAAGCGCCTGAGCGATGGGCATCAATGCCAGCGCGCTGAAATAGAAGAGCATCGCCAGCGTGATCAACACGCTGCGCACCGCGACGACACCAATCCGCCGGGGCCTCAAGGTGCCCAAACCCAATATCGACAACACCGCGATCAGCGGCAGCATCAGTAAGGCGCGACTTAGGTGAAACTGCCAAAGCCCCACGCTCTCGGCCACGCGGATCACGAAATTGTCGATCACGCCGATAATGGACATGGCCGCAACCATCAGCAACGACGCCATGATTGAATGGGTTTGTTGTTGTGACTGCATCCGCGCCTCTGCCCTTAATCAGCCCGTTCTGGCCGAAACTTACCCGGCACACTCAGCACATTTCACAAACACTACGCAACAGGTTTGCGCCGCTGGTTTTCGCCATGCTAAGCTTGGCGCAAAATAATATTCGAGCAGCATTACCCGATGACCGCACTCAAACAGTACCAGCGGATCGAAGCCACCGGTCTGTGGCGTCCCTCGCCCGATGAGCAACGGCGCGAAGTAGTCGTATCGATTGGTGAAGCCACTCTGACGATTTCTGACTTCAATGACAGCGCGCTGACCCATTGGTCGCTGGCGGCGCTAGAGCGACAAAACCCCGGAACCTACCCTGCAATATTCAATCCCGACGGCGATCCCGGCGAAACACTGGAACTTGCAGAATCTGAAACTACAATGATCGAAGCAATTGACCGGCTGCAGCGCGCCATCGACCGTGCCAGACCACATCCCGGACGGCTGCGTTGGCTCAGCGTTGCAGGGGTTGTGCTGGCGGTTTTGGCGGTGCTTTTGTTCTGGCTACCCAGTGCATTGCAGCGCCATGTTGTTTCGGTAGTGCCAGAGGTCAAGCAACAAGAAATCGGCGATGCAATCCTGCAGCGGATCGAAAGGGTATCAGGCAAGGCTTGCTCTTCGCCTGATGCGCAAGCGTCGCTGGATCAGCTGGCGCGCCGCACCGGTGTCCGCCAAATCGTGATCCTACCAGCAGGTCTGCCTGACAGCCTGAGCCTGCCGGGTGGAACCGTGCTGCTGAACCGGGCACTGGTCGAAGATCACGAAGACCCAGCCGTTGCCGCCGGATACATCATAGCCGCACGCGCGCGGGCAACTCAGCAGGAACCGCTGGACGATCTGTTGGACCGTACAGGCCCGAGTGCCGCATTTCGGTTGCTGACCACCGGCGAATTGACGCCCGAGATCGTGGACACCTACACCGAGCAGGTTCTATCCGGTCCACAGCCGCAGCTAAGCGATGACGTGCTGCTCGCGGTTTTTGCACAGACCGCACTGCCCTCGACCCCATACGCCTATGCGCTTGATATCACAGGCGAGTCCGTGCTTGGATTGATAGAAGCCGATCCGATGGCGGGTCGTACTTTGGAACAGGTACTGCCCGACCGCGATTGGGTCCGGCTACAGAATATCTGTGGGCAATAGCACCTATTTGGTCCCGAACATCCGATCCCCGGCGTCACCTAGTCCAGGCATAATGTAACCCTTTGAGTTCAGTTCACGATCCAGCGCGGCCGTGACGATTTTGACATCCGGGTGCGCCTCTTTCATGCGCGCGACGCCCTCGGGGGCAGCCAGCAGGCACAGAAAGCGGATATCTTTCGCCCCCTGCTCTTTCAGCAAATCAATGGCCGCAGCCGAGCTGTTGCCGGTTGCCAGCATCGGATCAACAGCAATGACCAAACGGTCCGTCAAACCCTCGGGAGCTTTGAAATAGTATTGGACCGGCTTCAGCGTCTCTTCATCCCGATAAAGCCCCACGAACCCCACTCGGGCAGAGGGGATCAGCTCCAGCACGCCGTCCAACATCCCGTTTCCAGCCCGCAGGATCGATACCAGCGCCAATTTTTTGCCCGCCAGAATGGGTGCGTCCATTTCTTCCATCGGGGTTTCGATATGGCGGGTGGTCAGCGGCATCTCGCGGGTGACCTCATAAGCCAGCAAAAGCGTGATCTCGCGCAGCAACTGCCGGAACACAGCGGTTGAGGTGCCTTTGTCCCGCATGAGCGTCAATTTGTGCTGCACCAATGGGTGGTCGACGACGGTCAGGTGATCGCTCATGATGTCTCCAGTCTTTTCTTGACCCGCGCGCGGGTCTCTTCATCGCAAAAGGCCGCGTTCAGGGCTGTTTCATTCAGGGCAGCAAAATCTTCGGCTTGCCAGCCGAACGCTGCATTCAGCATCTCATATTCGCGCCGCATCGTGGTATGAAAAAACGGCGGATCGTCAGTGGATACCGTGACGTTGACGCCTGCATCACGCAATTTCGCGATGGGATGGGCGGCAAAATCAGGAAACAGGCCCAGTACCACGTTTGAACCCGGGCAGACCTCAAGCGTTATGCCCCGGTCAACTAACTCGTACACAAGATCCGGGTCTTCGATGGCGCGGACGCCATGGCCTACGCGCTCGACCCCCAGATCACGGACGGCATCCCGAACACTCTCTGGACCGCCAAATTCACCGGCATGGGTCGTCAATCGCAACCCAGCCTCGCGCGCGCAGTCAAAGGCCCATTTGAAATCGCCCTGCGTTCCGACGGATTCGTCGCCGCCCATACCAAATCCGGTAATCCAGTCACCTGCAGTTTCAGCCGCACAATGGGCGCTGGCCTTGGCTTGCTCGGGTCCAAAATGGCGCACGCAAGTGATGACACCACGCAGGGTGATCCCGAATTTGCGCTCGGCCTCGTCTGCGGCGTCCTGAATCGCAGTCAGGTAATCCTTCCATGCATGCAAATCGCCACCGCCGCAGAAATCCGGGCTAAGGAATGTTTCGGAATACACCACACCATTCGCGGCGCTATCTTCCAGAATGGCCAGCGTCAGGCGGCGGAAATCTTCAGGCGTTTTCAGCACCTCGCACGCAGCCTCATAAACGCTAAGGAAATGGGCAAAGTCGCGGAAATCATAAGAGCCGTCGGGTTTGAATATCCCGCTCAGGTCCACTCGTTTCTCATGGGCCAGTTGGCGTATGAAGCTAGGCGGAGCGGCGCCTTCATGGTGCAAATGTAATTCGATCTTAGGCAGGTCAGCGACTGTCATAGAAAAGTCCTTCCCGGCCCTTGCGCCGGTATGTTCAGGTGGTGCGCGATACTGGCGGCGATATCGGCAAAGTTCACTGCACCAATCTCACCCGCCCCCTGTCCGGCGATCAGCACGGGCACTTGTTCGCGGGTGTGGTCAGTGCCGCTCCAACTGGGGTCGTTGCCGTGGTCTGCGGTCAATAGCAACAGATCACCGGGGCGCAGTTTTTGTAGGATCGCGCCAATTTCACGATCGAACCATTCCAGCGCACGGGCATAGCCGCTGATATCGCGCCGATGGCCATACAGACTGTCGAACTCGACAAAGTTTGCAAAGGTCAGGCTGCCCTCTTCCGCCTCATCAACGAGGTCCGAAAGGTGACGCATCAACTCTTCGTCCGAACCCTTTCGCAGCGTGTCGATCCCCTGCATTGAAAATATATCGCCAATCTTGCCCACCGCATGCACACGGCGACCGGCATCCTGTGCCCAATTCGTCAGAACGGGTTCTGGCGGAACGATGGCAAAATCCTTGCGGTTGGTTGTCCGGGTGAACCCCTTTTCGGGCGTTCCGACAAACGGTCGGGCGATAACGCGGCCCACTTTCAACTCGTGCAATCGAGGCGCCAGTGAGCGGCACATATCCAGCAGTCGGTCGAGCCCAAAGCTGTCTTCATGCGCGGCAATCTGGAATACGCTATCGGCAGACGTGTAGCAGATCGGCCAGCCGGTACGTATATGCTCGGCCCCCAGTTCCGAGATAATCGTCGTCCCCGAGGCATGGCAGTCGCCTAATATTCCGTCGGTCCCCGCTGCCTCGGCGGCAGCCTTGCTTAGCGTTTCGGGAAACGCTGGCTGGCGATCCGGGAAATAACGCCAGTCCCATGGCACAGGTAAACCCGCCAGTTCCCAATGCCCTGATGGCGTATCCTTTCCCGGAGAATATTCACGTGCGCAACCCCACAAGCCCGTCGGCGCGGCCTCAAGGCCCGGCGTCGGTGCGCCCGAGGCCAGACGGGTCGCCGCCCCCAGCCCCATGGCATCCAGGTTGGGCAGTTGCAACGGTCCGCTCCGCCCTTCTTCCGCGCGCCCCTCGGCACAAGCTTGTGCTATGTGGGCCACTGTATTCGCGCCTGTATCGGGTTTGGTGCCGTTGTAAAACTGAGCGGCATCCGGCGCGCCGCCGATACCAACCGAGTCCATTACCACAAGGAAAGCGCGGCTCATGCGCAGATCCTTTCGTGGATTTGCGGCGGTTGCGCGACCGGTTCGTCACTCAGCGAAATAGCATCCAGTACCACCGCCGCAGCCCTTTGCGCCGCATCTTCCCGCCCCGCATGAACAACCGCCAAAGGAGCGCCTTTGGTCACCTTATCTCCGACCCTCAGAATGCCCGACAAGCCAACCGCCGGATCAATCTCATCGCTCTCGATCTGGCGCCCACCGCCTAGGGCCACGACTGCGAGGCCCAGCGCCTCGCCATCAATAGACGAGACATATCCGCCATGCGGAGCATGAACTTCCCGGATCACATTGGCCTCCGGCAAAAACCGATCCCATGTGTCAACGAAATGCACCGGTCCACCCACGGCAGCCATCATGCGTCCGAACCGTTCGGCTGCACGACCATCGCGGATCACTTGGGCTATACTGGCGTTTCCTTCCTCTGCCGTAGCGCACATACCGGCATCCGCCATGAGAACGCCCCCCAACTCGGCCGAGATTTCCGCCAAAGGCGATCCCTGCCCGCTGGTTAGCGCCTTCATCACCTCAGCCACCTCCAGCGCGTTGCCCAGCGCGGACGCAAGGGGCTGACTCATGTCGGTGATCACGGCGGAAGTCCGGCAACCAGCGGCATTAGCCGTTTCGGTCAAGGCCTGCGCCAAATTGCGTGCCTCATCGAGTGTCTTCATGAACGCGCCGCTGCCCACCTTAACGTCCAGAACCAACGCATCCGGGCTAGCCGCCAGCTTCTTGGACAGGATTGATGCCGTAATCAGGTCAAGGCTCTCCACCGTCGCCGTCACATCGCGCACCGCATACAGCCGCTTGTCCGCAGGGGCGATCTGGCCCGTTGCCCCCACGATGGCTGCCCCGGTGTCTTTCAGCACTTGCGTCAGTCGCGCCTGCCCGATCTGAGTGGTCACTCCCGGTATGGCCTCGAGCTTGTCCAGAGTGCCCCCGGTATGGCCCAGACCACGCCCCGAGATCATCGGCACATACGCCCCGCATTCCGCCAAAGCCGGGGCAAGCAGCAGGCTGACGCAATCGCCGACCCCACCGGTCGAATGCTTATCGACCACCGGCCCGTCCAAATCCCACGTCAGCACCTCGCCGCTGTCGCGCATGGCAACAGTCAGATCAGCCCGCCCATTGGCCCCCAGACCGCCCATACAGACAGCCATCGCAAAGGCCCCGGCCTGCGCGTCACTGACGCCACCATCGGCCAGGCCTTGCGCGAACCACATTAGTTCGTCACCAGTTGGCACCTCCTGACGGCGAAGTTTGGCGATGATCGAGCGCGCATCCATGAAGTCAGACATCCTCCATATGCGACGCGTCGAACGCACCGGGAAATAGATCGGCAATCGTGGTTTTGGTTTCCAGACCATCAACCGTTGCCATTGTAACGACCACATCCCCGTTGCCGAATTCGGCCAGTTTCTGACGGCATCCACCACATGGGGGCACCGGCTGCGGGCTGCTGGCGACCACGTAGACCTCGGTCAGTTCTTTTTCACCAGCGGCGACCATTGCCGCGATTGCCCCGGCCTCGGCGCACGTACCTTCGGGGTAAGCAACATTTTCAACATTACAGCCATAATAGATCACACCTGAACTGGACCGGATCGCCGCCCCGACCTTGAAATTCGAATAAGGCGCGTGGGCATTTTCCCGAACGGCCAAAGCTGCATCTTTCAAAGACATGGCGAATCCCAATTTTTGATCATCTGGTCAGAATATCATACCCTACTGGAAAGCGACGGGGGAATTGAAGCCCCCTTGACGCCATTATCCACTTCTTCTTGGCCCTAACCCAACGTCGTGTTGAAGGTCCCCGGCAAAGTCACTTCAAGCAGTTCCACATCCTGCGAGGGGTCTGACAGCCGTGTTCGCATTCCCGGCGGGATGACGAAGGCATCGCCTTGTTCCAACCGATAGGGCTCGCGCCCTTCACCCTCAAGAGTCACCTCGCCGGTCATCACGAAGGTAAAGTGTATGTCGGTGTCGTGGCTGGCCCATTGAGGGTTACCCTCGCCCCGGCGCACGACCTGAACGCCCGCCACGCCTTTGGTATTCTCGGCAATCGTCGTGTCACGGCAGATGTAACCGGGCAAGCGGAATGGCACCCAGTCGGCATCATTGGCTTGATTGTAAACGAACCGCTGCCCATCCCATTCCCGATCCGGACGGAAATGCGGGGTGGGCAGTTCCATCTCATGATCAATCTCCGTGACATGCTCGGCTGGGACACCAATCTCGATCACCTGAACGTTGTCTGACGCTTCCAGCACGCGGTGGCGGATTTCAGGCGGCTGAATAAAGCAATCGCCTGCCGTCAGGCGCATCTTGTCGCCCTGATCTTCGTAGACCACATCGACCCAGCCGTGGATGCAGAAGATCAGCTGAAATCCGACTTTGTGGAAATGCACCATGTCGGGCACAGGACCACCATCTGGGATACGTATATGGCTGGCGATAATCGATCCGCCAAGCCGGTCCGGCACGAGATCGCGATAGTGCATCCCTGCCCGTCCAATGATCCACGGCGCCTGATCCTTGAGCCTACGGACAACAAAAGAGTGGACCGTATCCGGCATGACCAGCGGCGGGTTCAACTCGTCAATCTCGATCCGGGTGCCGTTTGGGGCTACAAGACTTCGTTGACCTTCTGCAAAACCATCTGGATCGGATGTCAGAATGCGCAACGTTCCCGCCGCTTCAGCTGCATCTTTCTCGATCCGCAAGCGCAGACCGTGACCAGAGAACACGGCAACCCGAGGGTCATCTGCCGGATAGATCATATCCATCCGCATCCCCAGTACCTTGGTATAAAACGGGATATCGTTGCGCAGTTCCTGCGTCGGCAGTCGGATTTCAGCGCGCGTGAGGGAGTCGCCGGTATTGCTGGTCATTCTGTTTCTCTTCGGATTTTGGTTTTGGCCATCCGATCAGAACAGCAGCCAAAATGCCAATCGAAAAGTACATCTCCAGCGTTTCTTCCATCACGAACAAACGTGTAGCCATCGCAACCGAAAGGTATTCGTCGAACAATCCGCTGATTTCCTCAAGAAGCTGAGCCAGCACCGCAACACTTCCGGCCAGGAAAAAAATCATCAAAAAAGGCGCGCGGATCTTAAGTGCCTTAATTCCGTTCGGTATCCCATGCCAGAGCAAACCACCAATGACGATCGCAGCCAAAGCGATCCTTACTGCAGTCACATCAAGCAATAAATCAATCCAGTTTAGCACCACGAAAGGCGCGCTGCCTTCTGTGTACACCTCCGCCTCCAATTCGCGCTCGGCCAACAGCAGGCAGACCAATCCGATATACAGCCGCGAGATGCCTCGGAAACGCGTCAACGCGACCAGCCCGGAAACCAGTAACGCAGTGGCCGATATCGTCTCAATCAACCCACCTTCTTGGTTGAAAGCCGCAGCCGCTTCGGGCCAAATCATAACCACAAAAAGAAATGAAACCGCCGAAACAAGCACAACAAAGAAGACATTCCGATTGGCACCAATCCTGATTGAAGGGTTGGCAAATTGCGCACTAGCACAAGCTTTGTCTTCATGACGCATGATAAGGTCCGCCGCTTCTGGTGTCCGTAAGGTTCCCCGGAATTGGCTGTACATAAAAACGATGCGGCAACTCTCAACCAACGTTTCGTTAACGTATCCGTGAGGCCTGTCTCTGACTGCGGTCCGAGGCGACATAGCCAAGCGCTGAGAAATAGTTTAACCATCAAACGAATATTGGAACGGAGTTGTATTACCGATGTCTGACACACCGAACCTGAGACAGGCCGCGCTTGACTATCATGCGCATCCAAAGCCCGGAAAGCTTGAGATCAAGGCAACCAAACCAATGGCAAATGGTCGGGACCTTGCACGGGCATATTCGCCAGGCGTCGCCGAAGCCAGTCTTGAGATAAAGGACAACGCCGCCAATGCTGAGAAATACACGGCCCGCGGCAATCTTGTTGCGGTTGTGTCAAACGGCACCGCAGTTCTAGGCCTTGGGAATATAGGCGCATTGGCCTCGAAACCGGTGATGGAAGGCAAGGCCGTCCTGTTCAAAAAGTTCGCAGGCATCGATTGCTTTGATATCGAGGTGGATCAGCCTGACCCAGAAAAGCTGGCAGATATCGTCTGTGCTCTGGAGCCCACATTTGGCGCGATCAACCTTGAAGATATCAAGGCACCGGATTGTTTTATTGTCGAAAAATTGTGCCGGGAACGGATGAACATCCCGGTGTTTCATGACGATCAGCACGGCACGGCAATCGTTGTTGGTGCCGCAGCTAAAAACGCCCTGTATGTGGCAGGAAAGAGCTTCGAGGATATCAAAGTAGTTTCGACCGGCGGCGGTGCTGCCGGGATCGCCTGCCTCAGCATGTTGGTTAAGCTCGGCGTTAAACGTGAGAATATCTGGCTGTGCGACATTCACGGGCTGGTCTATGAAGGCCGCGCCGAGGATATGAACCCGCACAAAGACCAGTTTGCACAGAAAACCGATCTGCGCACTCTGGATGATGTGATCGGAGGTGCCGATCTGTTTCTGGGTTTGAGCGGACCAAATGTGCTCAAGCCTGAGATGGTCGAGAAGATGGCCAAGACCCCGATCATCTTTGCGCTGGCCAACCCAACTCCGGAAATCCTGCCACAGGCGGCGCGCGAAGTTGCTCCTGACGCGATCATTGCGACCGGTCGCAGCGACTTTCCGAACCAAGTGAACAACGTGTTGTGCTTCCCGTTTATCTTCCGAGGTGCCCTGGACGTAGGCGCGACTGAAATCAACGACGAGATGCAGATCGCCTGCGTCGACGGCATCGCCGACATGGCCCGCGCGACGACCAGCGCCGAAGCCGCGGCGGCCTATAAGGGTGAGCAGCTGACTTTTGGTCCAGATTACCTGATCCCAAAACCCTTCGACCCGCGCCTCGTTGGGGTCGTTTCCTCATCGGTTGCACAGGCTGCTATGAAGAGCGGGGTCGCAAAACGACCCATTGATGACCTCGAAGCCTATAAAGAACGCCTGAACCAGACCGTGTTCAAATCTGCACTGTTGATGCGGCCAGTGTTCGAAGCCGCAGCCGTCGCATCGCGTAGAATTGTCTTCGCAGAAGGCGAGGACGAGCGTGTTTTAAGGGCTGCGCAAGCGATATTGGAAGAAACCACGGAAACCCCGATCCTGATCGGGCGACCGGACGTGATCAGCGCACGGTGCGAAAGGCTAGGCCTGACAGTACGACCGGGGCAGGATTTTCAAATCGTGAACCCTCAGGACGATCCCCGTTACTACGATTATTGGAATTCGTACCATCAAATAATGCAGCGTCGGGGGGTCACTCCGGATCTGGCCAAGGCCATCATGCGCACCAACAACACCGCCATTGCAGCAATCATGGTGCATCGCGGTGAGGCGGACAGCATGATCTGTGGCACTTTTGGTGAGTATCGCTGGCATCTTAACTATGTCGAACAGGTTCTGGATGATGGCGATTTGCGCCCGCATGGCGCGCTTTCGCTGATGATTCTGGAAGATGGCCCTCTGTTCATTGCAGACACGCATGTAAGGCAATTGCCGACACCAGAAGAACTTGCCGAATCCACCATTGGAGCTGCTCGTCACGTGCGGCGGTTCGGGTTGGAACCCAAGATCGCATTTTGTTCGCAATCGCAATTCGGCAATCAGGCCGAGGGATCAGGCAAGCGGCTGCGGGCTGCGCTTGAGATTCTCGATTCCGAGCCACGCGACTTCAGCTATGAAGGCGAGATGAACCTTGATCTGGCTTTGGATCCTGAATTGCGTGCACGTATCTTCCCGAACTCGCGTTTGGAAGGCTCTGCAAATGTCCTGATCTTCGCCCATGCGGATGCGGCAAGCGGTGTGCGCAATATCTTGAAGATGAAAGCGGACGGGCTTGAGGTAGGTCCAATCCTCATGGGAATGGGAAACAAGGCGCATATCGTAACGCCCTCGATTACGGCCAGGGGACTGCTGAACATGGCAGCCATCGCAGGTACGCCAGTCGCGCACTACGGATAAGCCCAGCGCCTATATCATTACGTATACATGACCGGGCACCAGATTAGGTGCCCGGTTTGATTCTGTTAGCGCCAGAACATTTGCAGCAATAAATTTGCAGATTTGCAAATCTTTGCGTGTGACACTCAGAAATCTGCTCAGATCAGAGGATTTGCAAAAATTTGCAAGCCAAACTGCAAGGTTCTGCAAAGATTTTGCGATAAACTGACGCGCCGTTATGCGCATCGCTTGCTCGAAACACCCACGATGCCTAACACATAGCTCAAGGAATTTGGGAGGAGGCCATCATGGCATATCAGGACGTCTACGAGAGCTGGAAGAACGACCCCGAAGCATTCTGGATGGATGCAGCCAAGGGGATCGATTGGGTTCAAGCGCCCAGCAAAGCTCTGTTTGACGACAATGCGCCTCTTTACGAATGGTTCAGCGATGCCAAGGTAAATACCTGCTGGAACGCCGTTGATCGCCACGTGGAAAATGGTCGTGGTGAGCAAACCGCGATCATCTATGACAGCCCCATTACTCATACCAAACGCGAAATCTCATACGTCGAGTTACGCAATCGGGTTGCTAATCTGGCTGGCGCGCTCCGTGCAAAAGGTATTGAGAAAGGTGACCGCGTCATCATCTACATGCCTATGATCCCCGAAGCGCTGGAGGCAATGCTGGCTTGCGCCCGGCTAGGAGCAGTGCATTCAGTGGTATTCGGCGGCTTTGCCAGCAACGAACTGGCCGTACGTATCGACGATGCGAAACCCAAGGCGATCATCGCCGCCTCGTGCGGGATGGAGCCGGGACGCGTTGTGCACTACAAACCTCTGCTGGATGGCGCGATCGATCTGGCCACCCACAAACCCGAGTTTTGCGTAATATTCCAGCGCGAGCAGGAAGTCGCACAACTAATCGAGGGGCGCGACGTCAACTGGCACGGTTTCCAATACGGTACGGAGCCCGCAGAATGTGTACCAGTCAGCGGCAATGATCCAGCCTATATCCTCTATACATCCGGCACCACTGGTGCGCCCAAAGGCGTCGTGCGCCCGACTGCCGGCCATCTGGTCGCGCTGAACTGGACGATGAAAAACATCTACAATGTCGATCCGGGAGATGTGTTCTGGGCGGCTTCGGATGTCGGCTGGGTCGTTGGCCATTCCTATATCTGTTATGCCCCGCTGATCCACGGCAACACGACGATTGTTTTTGAGGGCAAGCCCGTCGGAACACCTGACGCCGGAACTTTCTGGCGCGTGATATCCGAACACAAGGTCAAAAGCTTCTTCACCGCCCCAACCGCCATTCGTGCCGTAAAACGCGAAGACCCAAGCGCAGAATTGATGGCGAATTACGATCTATCCTGCCTTAAGGCTCTGTATCTTGCAGGAGAGAGGGCTGATCCAGATACGATCATCTGGGCGCAGGATGCGCTGAAAGTTCCGGTCATCGATCATTGGTGGCAAACCGAAACTGGCTGGACCATCGCTGGCAACCCGCTCGGAATCGAAGAGCTTCCGGTCAAGCTGGGATCACCTGCCAAGCCTATGCCGGGCTATGACGTTCAGATTCTGGACGAGGGCGGCCATCCTATGAAACCGGGCGAGTTGGGCGCGATCGCAGTCAAGCTCCCGCTTCCGCCAGGCACATTGCCAAACCTGTGGAATGCCGAGGCGCGCTTCAGAAAATCCTACCTTGAGCATTTTCCCGGCTATTACGAAACCGGTGATGCGGGCATGATCGACGAAGATGGGTATCTCTATATCATGGCCCGTACCGATGACGTGATCAACGTCGCCGGGCACCGACTTTCGACGGGAGGGATGGAAGAGGTGTTGGCCGCTCACCCCGATGTGGCAGAATGCGCTGTGATTGGGGTATCTGATCAACTGAAAGGCCAGATGCCTGTCGGTTTCCTGTGTCTGAATGCCGGTTCCGATCGGAATCACGCGGAGGTGGTAACCGATGTGGTCCAGATGGTTCGTGACAAAATCGGCCCAGTCGCTGCGTTCAAGAAAGCAGTGGTGGTGGATCGTCTGCCCAAGACACGCTCGGGCAAGATCCTGCGTGGTACGATGGTGTCGATCGCGGATGGCAAGGCGTATAAAATGCCTGCCACAATCGATGACCCAGCAATTCTGGACGAGATCACGGTGGCCCTGCAAACTATCGGCTACGCGCAGTAATTTCACGGTACGATCAAGCGGAGCGCCTTACGGCGCAACCGATTTGCGCTGTCGCGCGTGTGCGAGGCTCTGCCTCGCGCTCCGGGATATTTTTGGCTAGATGAAGGTTGGATCCGTTTTGCGATTGCGGGGCTTGTCATTGGGTCCTCCTCACCTCAGTTTGAGCTGAGGAGGACGAGCATGACACAGGGCGATATCTGGCGTTTTGATGCAACAGAATTGGCTGCGCTGACCCAAGCTGGCGAGTTGAGCGCAGAAGAGGTGATCAGTGATGCATTGCAGCGGATGCATCAGGTAAATCCCTCGCTGAATGCTGTCGTGGACGATCTGGGCACAGAAGCGTTAGAGCGTGCATCTGCGCTTGATCAGGCGCGCCGCAAAGGTGCCTCGGTTGGGCCGCTGCACGGCGTACCGGTGACCATCAAAGTGAATGTCGACCAGAAGAACCATGCCACAACAAATGGTGTGGTTGCCTTGAAGGATGTCATTGCCCCTGATGACGCCCCGGTGGTTTCAAACTTGCACAATGCGGGGGCCATTGTCATCGGGCGGACCAACACGCCCGAATTCTCGTTCCGCGCTGACACGGATAATCCACTTCATGGGCGCACGCACAATCCTTGGGGCCGCCATATCTCGCCCGGTGGGTCGTCCGGGGGCGCGGGGGCTGCGGTCATGGCGGGCATCGGCGCACTGGCTCATGGCAACGATATCGGAGGTAGCTTGCGGTTCCCTGCTGCAGCCAATGGTGCGGTTACAGTGAAACCGGGGCTGGGCCGCGTACCGGCCTGGAACCCCAGCCAGAATGCAGAACGCGGGATGCTGGCACAATCGATGTCGGTACAGGGCTTGATCACAAGAAGCGCAAAGGACCTGCACCTTTCGATGCCCAGCCTGATCGCCCCGGACGCCCGCGACCCCTTCCATGTGCCAATGCCTTGGCGCGGCGCGGGGCCGGATGTCCCAATCAAAGTTGCGTTCACCAAAAATACGTTCGAATACGCTTTGCACCCCGAAGTGGACAAAGCGCTAAGTACCGCTCGGGAGGCGCTGGTAGATGCCGGATATATAGTTGAAGACATTGATCCGCCGGATGTGTTCGAATGCGGGCGCATCGGCTATCGCGCGCTGATGGGTGAAGTGCTGACGTTGATGAAAAACGATATCGAGGCAGCCGGGTCTCAAACCATCCGTGATATTTTCGAGGTTTATTTTCAGGAGTTTCCTCCGATCGTAGGCGACGAACTGATTCAGGCGTTGGCGCAACGCAGCCATTATGCGCGCCAATGGTCGCTATTCATGCAGAAATATCCTTTGGTCCTGTCTCCATTCCTGCCGCAGCCGTTCTTTAAACCTGATCGCGATACCGAAGGTGCCGAAGGCGTTCATGAGGTGTTAGGATGCGCGGTCTATTCTTATGCGATGAATTTCCTCGGGCTGCCCGCCGCCAGCGTTCCCGCACGCTTGGCCGAATTGCCGAATGGGCCGCAACCGATCAATGTTCAGATTGCTGCTCGACGCTGGCGTGAGGATATGGCGGTGGATGCAGCGGTCGCGATCGAAGCGCGTGTGGGGCAGATGGCTCCGATTCTGTGGGATCGAATGAGCGCGCAAACCTGAGACATCGTCACTCAGGCCTCACAAATGAAATAGACCCCGGGATTTTGTCCCGGGGTCCGCATACTAAAATATGCCCGGATCAAGATGACGAGCGTAGCACCACCCACCCTCGCCAGCGCGAAAACTGCGCAACCATTCGAAAACACCTTTAGATGGCCACTCACTTCCACCTCGGCGTGTTCTCCGGGCAACTTGAAGTTAACAAACCCTTATCGCGTTGCATGTGAACTGGTTCACACAAGCGGTGGAAAAATGATCAACACGCTGAGATTTAAGTAAATTGTTCAGAGATCAACCGTTCTTCCAGGCCGTGGCCAGGGTCAAATAAAATACGATGCTGGATCGCAATCTCAGACCTGATCTCGACCCAATCGATATCCGGAAACGATATGGAGTCGGCCGCAACGATAACCGGGCGTTTGTCAGCCTCGATCACATCGAATCTGACTTTCGCAACTTTCGGCAGCAAGGCGCCACGCCACCGCCGGGGGCGAAACGCGGCGATTGGCGTCAATGCCAGAACGTCCGCGCCAATGGGTACAATGGGTCCGTGAGCGGAATAGTTATATGCGGTTGAACCCGCCGGCGTGGCAAGCAATGCACCATCACACACGAGTTCGGCCATACGTACCCGCCCATCCACGCTGATCCGCAGCCGCGCTGCCTGCGGCCCCGCGCGAAGCAGCGAAATCTCGTTGATTGCAAGTGCTTGGTGCTTTTGGCCCGCCTGGTCCATTGCAGTCATCGCCAGTGGATTGATGACTTCTTCCTCTGCCTCTGCTAGCCGGGCCATCAGATCAACTTCGGCATATTCGTTCATCAGAAACCCGATGGTACCGCGATTCATTCCGTAAACCGGCTTGTCCAAGTGCTGGACGCCCTGCAACGTCTGAAGCATGAAGCCATCACCACCCAGCGCCACCACAACATCTGCGTCTCTCGGCGCTGCATTTCCGTAGCGCGCGACAAGCGCATCCCGGGCGGTCTGCGCAACCTTGGCATCGCTGGCCAGAAAGGCGATTCTCTTTGTCATGTTTTATAGTTTCCAGTGCTGCACATTTGGTTCCGAAACAAACATACCTTTCCGCAATAGGCCAGAGTTGACGCCATAGAGGGCCATTTCGTCGCTTTACAACCTTTCTGACACACGTCGTTTCCGATAGGAAATCCGCCAGATACACCCCAGCCATGCGGAGCGCACATGAACGCCAATCTTCGTGACAACGGATTTTTCACCCAGTCCCTCGCGGATCGTGACCCCGAGCTGTTCGGCTCGATCACATCTGAATTGGGCCGCCAGCGCGACGAGATCGAACTGATCGCCTCGGAGAACATCGTCTCTGCCGCCGTGATGGAGGCGCAGGGCTCGGTCATGACCAACAAATATGCCGAAGGTTATCCGGGCCGCCGGTACTATGGCGGTTGTCAGTTCGTCGACATTGCCGAGAACCTAGCTATCGACCGTGCCAAGCAGTTGTTTGGGTGTGAGTTTGCCAACGTCCAACCGAATTCGGGATCGCAGGCGAACCAAGGTGTATTTCAGGCGCTGATCAAGCCCGGTGACACCATTCTAGGAATGTCGCTGGATGCAGGTGGTCACCTGACCCATGGTGCGGCGCCGAACCAGTCGGGCAAGTGGTTCAACGCGGTACATTATGGCGTGCGCAAGCAGGACAACCTGATCGACTATGATCAGATCGAAGTGCTGGCAAAGGAACATAACCCCAAGCTGATCATCGCCGGAGGCTCGGCCATCCCGCGCGTCATCGATTTTGCCCGCATGCGTGAAATCGCCGATATGGTCGGCGCCTATCTGCATGTGGACATGGCCCATATCGCCGGTCTGGTTGCCGCAGGCGCGCACCCTTCGCCCTTCCCGCATGCGCATGTGGCCACCACCACCACGCATAAAACCCTGCGCGGCCCGCGCGGCGGCATGATCCTGACCAATGATGAAGCGATTGCCAAAAAGGTAAACTCGGCCATCTTCCCGGGCATTCAGGGTGGCCCACTGATGCATGTGATTGCTGGCAAGGCCGTTGCCTTTGGCGAGGCACTGCGTCCTGAGTTCAAGGACTATATCAAGCAGGTCGTTGTGAATGCGCAGGCCCTTTCAGATCAGCTGATCAAGGGTGGCCTGGACACTGTGACCCACGGCACCGATACCCATGTGGTTCTTGTCGACCTGCGCCCCAAAGGCGTTAAAGGCAACGCAACCGAGAAAGCTTTGGGCCGGGCACATATCACCTGCAACAAGAACGGTGTGCCGTTCGACCCCGAAAAGCCGACGATCACCAGCGGTATCCGTCTGGGCTCGCCCGCCGGAACCACCCGCGGTTTTGGTGAGGCCGAGTTCCGCCAGATCGCAGACTGGATCATCGAAGTGGTCGACGGTCTGGCCGCAAATGGCGAAGACGGAAACGGTGCGGTCGAAGCCAAAGTCAAAGCCGAAGTCGCCGAACTTTGCGCGCGCTACCCGCTTTATCCGAATCTCTGATCCAATACGGATCTTAGAACAGAAAACGGCGCCCTGATCGGCGCCGTTTTTCTTTGAGGCGTGCAGCGGTCAGATATACCCGCGCCATCGTAGTACGAACACAGCCAACGCCGCCAACACGATCAGGCCCAACGCAAGCGAACCAAGAAAGCTCAGGAACCATCCCCAACGTCGATCTGCCAGATTGATCGCGTTCAGGTGGCCTTGCACCTCGTCCGACGCTTTTTCGAGCCGGGGCATGTCCAAAACCATCCGCAGTTTGGGATGCTCGGCCATCTGCTCGGCCTCTGCCAGAACCAAGGCCTGTTTATAGACCTTGCGCGGCAAACGCCGCTTTGCGCGCCGGACCGAGGCAATCAGGGTCTTGTCTTTCACGCCAAGCTTTTTACGCAGCAACCGAATGGTCTCTGCGATCCGGGTCTGGATATCGATTTCCTGCGTCATTGGCGCCTCCTGACGGGACAATTTAGCCGCGCGTCACACCGGCGACAATGGGGCTGGTCGTTCCGCGCGGTGACGCGTATCACAGAAGCATGCTGAATACGATCATCCATGGCGACCCGACCGATCATCCGCCCCTGCTGATAGCGCATGGCCTCTATGGTTCGGCGCGCAACTGGGGAGTCATTGCGCGGCGACTGTCGGACGAAAGACAGGTGATCGCCGTCGATATGCGCAATCACGCCTACAGCTTTTGGGATGCTCAGCATGGCTACCCGGATTTGGCGCATGATCTGGCAAAGGTCATCGACAGCGTTGGCGGCATCGCCGATATCGTCGGGCATTCCATGGGTGGAAAAGCTTCGATGGTGCTGGCGCTGGAATATGGCGATCTGGTGCGCAAGCTGGTCGTCGCAGACATCGCACCAGTGGCATACAGCCACAGCCAGATTCAATTCATCGAGGCAATGCGGGCGGTCGATATGTCCCGCGTTCAGCGTCGTTCAGATGCCGAAGCACAGCTGGCCGATCTGGGCGTCGAAAAGGCGCTGCAGAGCTTTTTTACGCAGTCTTTGGATGTTGAGGGAGGCCGCTGGCGGCTGAACCTGGATGTACTGGCCACCGAAATGCCAAAGATCATGGGCTTCCCCGAGATTTCGACCCATTGGGACGGCCCTGCTCTGTTCCTGTCCGGCGCAGCATCAGATTATGTGCTGCCCGAACACCGAGAGCAGATTCGCACCCTGTTTCCTGCAGCTCGCTTCGCCAAAATTCCCGGTGCGGGGCACTGGCTGCACGCCGAGAAACCCCGCGAATTCGAAGCTGCAGTCAGGACCTTCTTGAACGCTTAATCAAGCGCCTTGATACAGGCGTTTTGCCACCAGCCACGACACCGGCGCGGCAACAACCGCCCCTGCTGCTGCGGCGGAAACGATGGCCATCCAGGTCACCATTCCAACCGCTAGGACCGCAATCACGGCAGAACCCGCGATGGCTGTGGCGATCAAAGAATAAAGCGTGGCTGCTAGGCGTATCATGGCCAGTATCCTGTGTTTAAGCTTCTGGCCTTTACATTACAGCAACGGAATATGTGTGACTTTGATTTGGGTCAGATATGTAGCTACATCCCGCGATCCATGGGCCCGGTCGCCTCACCACCGCCATTCACCCAATCCGCAAAGCCACCCAGATTGTAGACGTGTAAATATCCCATTTCCTTAAGCAGTTTTCCAGCCAGCGCTGCCCTTCCGCCAGACGCACAATGCAGGATGATCACCCGATCCCTGCGCAGTTCTGCATCATGGGAAGGCAACTCGGGGTCGGCCCGAAACTCCAGCATACCGCGCGGGATATGATGCGCACCGACCGCGCGCCCTGTCCTTTCCAGTTCAGGCGCATCGCGAATATCCAATAACAAGGCACCCTGCCCGATCAGTTCTTTGGCCCGGCTGGCGTCGATACGCTCAACCACCGCGTTTGCAGCTTGCATCATGTCTTTGACCGTCAATGGCATTTGCGCCCCTCCAGGAAATGAATCCGTGAAAGGCTAACATGCAGAAAATTGAAGGTGTAGACATTCAAGCGCTTAATGTTCGCGGAAAGCACGCGACATACTGTCAACCACCGGCTTGGCGATATAGGCCGCAAAGGTGCGTTCCTCGGTCTGGATCATGATCTCGGCGGGCATTCCGGGTGTCGGCACGAAGCCCCGCACGCGACCCATCTCTTCCGTGGTCAGAGAAATGCGCGCCAGATAGACCTCTTGCGGCATACCGGCAGAATCCTCGACAAGCGAGTCAGCCGAGACGTAATAGACCTCGCCTTCAAGCACTGGGGTTGTCCGTTGATTGAGCGCGACTAGGCGCACCGTCGCGATCTGCCCGGTGACCACGCTGTCGATCTCGGTACGCGGGATCTGCGCCTCGATTATTAGCGGTGCATCGGCGGGCAGAATCTCAGCAATCTGTTCGCCAGTTTCGATCACCCCGCCCGGCGTGTGGTGATGAAGTCGCACCACTGTGCCGGTCACCGGGGCACGCACAACCGCACGGGCTAGAACACTACGGGCCTGGCGGGCTTTTTCACGCACACTTTCAAGGTCGGCTTCAATCACGCCTAACTCGTCCAGCGCAGCCTCGCGGTAGGCTGAGCGGGTGCGCAGAATCTGCTCTTCATACTTCAGCAGCATCTGGTTTACCTCAGCCGTTTCTGCGCGCAAACGCGCCAGTTGACCTTCGGCTTCGGCCTGCACCCGGCGGATCGTATTCAGATCACCTTTGCGCACTAATCCTTTTTCAAACAACGAATATTTGGTCTCGTATTCTTCCTCGAGAATCTCTGATCGCCTTTCCATGCTGACCAATTGTGCTTCAAATCCTGACGCACGAATTTTCAACGCCTCCATGTTGCGCTGCAGCAAAGCAATATCGTTCAGCAGTGTCTTGCGCGATACATCAAAGCTGAGTTTCTGATTGTCGAGGATCGTCATGACCTCGACGTCGTCCGATGCTTCGATCAATCCGGGCGAAAACACGAGGGTTTCCTGTTCGCTATGCTCAGCCAGCAACCGTTCGGTCATGGCCTGAAGGCGAAGTTTGCGAATGAACAATTCGCGTTCACTCGCCTCGGCCGAGGTCTGATCCAAAGTCATCATGATCTGTCCGGCTTGAACAGATTCACCTTCCGAGACCAGAATGTTCTCGATGATACCGCCTTCCAAATGCTGCACGATCTTGTTGCGGCCGGTCGCGACAAAGCTGCCTTGCGCGATGACTGCAGCGGCCAGAGGTGCACGGAAGGACCAGACGCCAAAGCCGCCAAAACAGACAATAAGCATGATAAAGCCAATCACGATGAATTTGGTGATCGAGCGCGGAACCTCAGAGTACCAAAGACCGCCTTCATCGGTGCGTGCCACGTCGTTCATCGCTTAATCCCCCTTGCCCTGTATTTCGGGCGGTTGCTGGCGCGGCCCGTTGAGCTGTTCCAGCACCTGTTCGCGCTGCCCGAACAGCGCCACGCGCCCATCGGTCAGCAGCATGATCTTGTCGACAACATTCAACAGAGTCGGCTTTTGCGTAATCACCACAACGGTGATCTTGCTTTCCTTTGCTTGCTGAATTGCGCGCGCAAGCGCCTTGTCACCCGCCACGTCGAGGTTCGAGTTCGGCTCATCCAGAACAACCAAACGTGGGTTGCCGAAGAAGGCACGCGCCAAAGCAATACGCTGCTTCTGACCACCTGAGAGAGGTGAGCCGTCGGCGGCCACAACCGTCTCATACCCCTGCGGCAGCGTTGCGATCATGTTGTGCACGTCGGCCAAAACGGCGGCATCGTGGATCTGCTCATCCGTGGCATCGGCACGCATCCGGCCAATATTGTCTTTGATGCTGCCGGGGAACAGCTGTACGTCTTGCGGCAGATAGCCAATATTTTCGCCAAACTGGCGGGGATCCCAGTTGCGGATATCCATCAGGTCCAGCCGCACACTGCCCGAGGTCGGCAGGATCGAACCCACCAGCGTTTTACCAAGTGTCGTTTTGCCTGCGCCTGAATTCCCGATGATCGCCAGAGTTTCACCTGGGTTCAGCGCAAAGGTAATCCCGTTCAGAACCACCCGCTTGGTGCCGCCTGGGACATATAGCAGGCGTTCGACATCCAACCGCCCCTCAGGCCGTGGTAGGCGCAGTTTTTCATATTGCAAGGCCGAGTTCGACAGCAGAGCCTTGATCCGCCCAAAAGCGCCGCGCGTCAGCAGGAAGGTATTCCAACCCTCGATCGAGCCTTCGATCGGCGCAAAAGCCCGCCCTGCGATGATCGAGGCGGCGATGACCATACCGCCGGTAATTTCACCTTGAAGGGCCAGAAAGGCGCCCCAGCCCAGAATGCCGATCTGCGTCAAAAGACGGACGGCACGCGAAATGGCCGCGAAGATCACGTTACGATCCTGCGCCTTGACCTGCCATGTCAGCGATTGTGCGGTGTCACGCCCCCAGATGCGCACTGCCTCGGGGATCATCGCCAAAGCGTTGATGATCTGACTGTTGCGCGACATTGAATCCAGATGCTGGTTCGCCATTGATTGCGCCTGATTGGCCTTGGCAAAGGGCTTGGCGGTCATTTTCTGGTTGATCAGCGCGATGATCATCAGAATCACGGCCGTCGTCACCACAATCATCCCAAGTTGCGGATGCACCAGAAAGATCATCAGGATGAACAGCGGTGCAAATGGTACATCCAGAAATGAGATCAGAGTGCCCGAGACCAGAAAGCCTCGCACCTGTTGCAGATCCCCAAGTGTCTGATATTCGCGTCCGTTGCCGTGCAGCGAGGCATGGGCCGCAGCGCTAAGAACCGGGGCCCCAAGACGGGCGGCGACCTCGACCGCTGTACGCATCAGCATGAACCGACGAACGGCATCAAATGCGGCTTGAAAAATGACTGCTCCGGCAACGATTGCCGTCAGCATGATCAACGTATCCAGCGAGCGACTAGTCAGAACCCGGTCACTGATCTGAAACAGGTAGATCGGGATCGCTAGGATCAGGACGTTGGTCGCGCAGGTCAGTACCAGCACGAAGGCCAGATTGCGCCAAATCGCGCGCAGTGAGGTACGCAGCGTCTTCTGGAAATCTTCAGGCGGCGTGCGTTTGTGGAATGTTTGGGGTGGCCCCTTGCCATCGCCACCACCCGTCCCCGGGCGCAGCAAGGGTTGGTTGGCCTTGGCCTCGATCGTGGTGCCCATGCGGTCTTTACCATCCGACGGCGCAGAGGGGGTCATGCGTGCAGTCGATTGGTCGGCGGTTTCACAATCGGGGGCTTCGGTATCGGCCACCCCAGTGTCGCCACCCGCAGGATCCTTATCTTGCGCGGGCCGCGACGACGCGCGCCGAAGGGGAGAACCAGCGCGCGGTTGTGATGTTTGATCCAACTGCTCTGCCTGGGTCTGCCCCGGATCATCCGGTTGTGTCGTCGCCTGAGGCGCTTCTAATTGCCGCGATCGTTTCGCGGGCCCGGCAACCGGGGTGTCACTTGCTTCCGGGGTCTCTGGTTTGGTTTCGGGTTCCGCCAGTTGCATATCACTTGTCAAACGCAGGCGGGACGCTGTTTTTGCAAGTTTATTTTCATTTGGTTTTGCTACCCGATTTCGGGGTTCCAGGGTCAATGGGCCTCCGCCTCCGTGCCGGTCCAATGGACTTGCAAAACGGGTGCGGCGCGACGAAAAAACGATCGACATAAACTAACCTTCCGGTCACTCGTAAATCAGGAAATATTAGGCCAGCATGGTCTGCAGGCCATCAGAGGAATTCGCCATTTCGCTTGGCGTGAGATCGTTACCGTTAGGTCCAATGCCATTGTCGTGACCTGGCATACCCGCCTCTTCCATGATGGCGGCGATTGCCTCGTTGGTCATCTCGGCGATGTCCTCATTCGTGGGCATGTCAAGCAGGCTTGCCTGATGCAATAGCAGGTCAGAAAATGCCCCATCCTGGGCCATAACAACCGAATCCACGCCGGCCTTGGTTACATTGGCGGCGTTCAGCATCGCATTGCTGCCTGCCAGAACCTCGGTCTCGTCCGCGTGGGGACCATTCAGATATACGTCATCCTGATCGGCAAGCATCGTCGATTGCTCGGCTACGTTGACCTGAACCAGCGATCCATCGATCTTGAGGACCCGCATCTGCTCCATGCCAGCAAACATCGGATCGTTCATTAGCGCCTCTTCCAGCGCTGCCATGTCGTCCTCGCCCATGGTCATGGCGTCGGCCATGGAGTCGTGCATCGCCTGATACGTATCTTCGCCTTCTTTCTTGAGAGAAACCTCGTTCATAACCAGGTTTTCGTCCGATCCATCGATGGGTCCGGGCAATCCGCCCATCACCACATCGTCATCCAATAATACGTGCGTCTGGACAAACGCATCGACCGATATCATGTCGCCTTCGATCATGATCAGGTCATAATAACTGCCAAGTTGAAGAATATTGGTGACATCAATCAACTCGTTGTCACCCAACGCATACAGCGTGGTCGTCGCGCTAATCTCGGCATCAATATGATCGATATCCGTTGCATCGATGTCCTGTTTGACAAAATTTGCAACGATCAGATCGGTCGTAATCCAATCAACATGCACATATGCCGGGGCATCGTCTCCACTTGAGCCTTTCTTAAGCCAAGGGGCTGAGTTGCCTTCGACCTCGATCGTCGACGAGTGCACCACATTGGTGCCCGAGCCGCCATTCGTGCCTTTGTCTGTGTCAGATACAACGGCGACCTGGCTCACCATGGCCAGTTCGATTGCTTTTCCACCGACCGCAATATAAGGCGCATCGACCCAGGCCACAGTTGCGTTCATCTCGTTGATCGCAAGGTTGCCGCCTGCGATCACCGTGTGACCTTCGGCAAATTCGTCTTCCTCGTCCTGAGCCCATTCGGCGGGCATCATATCGGGCGTTTCGTCTTCTTCTTCCTCGTCCAGTCTATGATGCGCAGGCAGAAGATCTTCCCATTCCGGGGCTTCGTCCACATACTCACCATTGACGATCACGCCCATCGCGTCTTCGCCGTGGAACTGATAAACAACCGCGCCTTCAACTTCGACATTGATCGGGGCCAACATCGCTTCGGCCAAAGACTCAACGTATTCAACCGACAAGTAGTCCGAGATCGAGAACGAGGGCACGGCAAACGCGTGCATCGATGCTGCTACCTGCGCAGCCGCCTCGGCCAATGCGATCAGCTGATCGACATCGCGGAAATCTCCCTCGCCGACAACGTCATTGTCGCGCAGGAAAATCGTCTGGAACGTGTAGGTCACAGCAGACCCGATAAGCTCTGTCACAATCTCCAGCTGCTGCTCGATCACAAACGTTGCACCTAGGCCGGTTGTCGCTTCGGGTAACGGCGGACCGTCTGAGAGTGGTGGTTCAAGTACAACGACCGTTTCAAATTCAGGGCCGTCGGTTGGGGGTGGAAGTTCAGGAGTGGCGGAGGGGGTGTCAAACCGATAGGAAAGCGGACCATATTTGCCTGGGTCCAATTCAAGATCTGCCTTGATCCGGATCTTTGCGGGTTCTTCCAGTTCGTCCAGTTCCGCCTTGCGCCGCATGGCGGTGAACTCTTCGTACTGATCCCTCAACCGGGCTTTTTCAATCGTAAGATCAAAAGATCCAATAAAGTGTGCAATCTTTTCGGTAACACTATCGAATGACATTTCGATGATCCCTTACCCCCTTGCCGACTAAAATTTCCGGTTCGGGATTTGCTGGGCCGAGGCCACATTACGCGGCCCCGGCGATTTCATTGAACGGGGGCCGAAAATGCGGCCCCCGCGAATTGGTCTTAGACCTCGGTGTCGTCGCTCGAATAAGTCGAGGTCATCGAACCGCCAACCATGGTCGTATCGACCGAGTTACCAAGCACGTTGGCACCCTGTACGATCGATTGGTTGAACGCGTTCGTATCGACGACTGCCGCTGCGGATGCATAAGACTCGCCGTTGACGATACCATCGCCACCATTATCCGAGCCCCAGGTACCGCCATTACCGCCAGCACCACCGGCACCCGAATATGCACCGGATGCTTCACCACCGGTGTTCATTGCACCTGTGGTTGCACCACCAGTAGACGAGCCCATGACGTCGCCGCTGGTACCGCCAGTCGATGCCGCTGCACCACCGGCACCGCCGTCACCTGACATCGCAGTACCTGTTGCATCACCTGAAGCCATCGAGTCCGCATCATTATCGGACGAAGCATCTCCACCGTATCCGGCAATCGCTTCGGCAAGGCTTTCGGCATAACCATCGTTGGCTGAATCGGCCCATGCTTCTGAGTCACCGCCGTTTCCGGCTTCGTTGGTTGCGTCAGCTGAACCAGCACCGCTTCCGGCCGAGCTTGCCTCGGGGTTGGCCGTACCGCCAGCGCCACCAGTACCTTCGGCCGATGCCATTCCATCGCCGCTGGCGTCTGCTGATCCATTACTTGTGTTGGTACCACCATTACCACCAGAACCGTCAACGTCCTGATCATTGTCGGCAGAGCCATCGATATCACCAGGTGACTGCGTGATTACAGGGCCGGCAGCATCTTGGTCACCAACACCTTGCGCATCAGCATCCGTGTCAACGTAGCCGCCGCCTGCACCACCGGTTCCTGTACCGCCAGCACCCGGTCCGCCAGTACCTGTGCCACCAGTACCAGTACCTCCAGTACCCGTACCACCAGTACCTGTACCGCCAGTACCCGTACCGCCGGTACCTGCACCACCAGTACCACCGTCTCCGCCGGTACCGTTCGAGTTACCAGCTGCTGCAGCTTCTTCGTCTCCGTCAGGATCTTCCTCTTCCACAAGGAGTACCGGGAATGGGAAGGCTTCTTCTACCGAGCCGGAATCTCCGCCGGTGCCGTCGCCACCGTTGGCATTGCCACCGGAGCCTTCGCCACCAGTGCCTTCACCGCCTGAGCCTTCACCGCCTGAGCCTTCGCCCCCGGAGCCTTCGCCACCGGAGCCTTCGCCGCCGGAGCCTTCGCCGCCGGAACCGCTACCGCCATCGGCATCATTCCAGCCCATCGCGCCAGCGCCAGCCAGACCCAAACCAATATTGCCTCCAGAGGAAGACTCGTTGGCTTCGTTGGTTCCGTCGCTAGAGTTGTCTGCCGAACCATCGTTATCGGCATCACCAGCGCCACCATCGGCACCGTCGTTGGAAGCATCGGTGCCTGCCAGACCAAGGCCAGCAGCTAATGCCCCAGATGTATTGTCACCACCGTCTGCATCGCCATCGGCGTTCGCTCCGGACAAACCAAGACCAAGACCAAGGCCAATCGATCCGGCATTACCACCGTTACCACCAGTCGAGTCACTATCGGAACTCGCTTCGCCGTGGTTGTCGGCATTAGACTCGCTGTCTGCTGCGCCGCCTTCGCCGCCGGTGCTGTCACCGTCTGCGCTGGCACTCGAATGACCAAGACCCAGGCTTGCGTTATAGGTATCACCCGAAGATGCGCCATCTCCACCTGTCGCAGCGCTATCAGCATTTCCTGAATGACCACCAAAGGCCAGCGAATGGCTGCCGTTGGTGTCGCCATAGGCTTCACCACCATAGCTCATGCCGCCATCGCCAGAGGAGCCACCGTCGTTGTTTACGTCGATACCGTCTTCGGCATAGGCTTCACCGCCGTTGGCGTCACCGCTTTGTGTGAAATCACCTGAATTCACGACACTTGCGGTACCCAGACTGTCATTGTCTTCCAGGCTGGCAAACTGCTGGTTGATTGACGCGAAATCATTTCCGGGACCATCTTGCGAGATATCAATGTTGACGTCGTCGCCGGGATCGTAATTTACATCGTCACCGGCAGTAATAACGTCGCCGACATCACCTTCGACGTCCTCAATATCAACGTCGACTTTGTCATCGTCGCGCGGAATCCACTCTCCGCCGCCGAAGTCGATATCTACGGTCGCGGTATTGGTGTTGCTGTCGTCACCGCCATTGGTCTGTGAGTTGCTGTCGTTACCACCATTGGTGTTGCTGTCGTTACCACCATTGGTGTTGCTGTCGTTACCACCATTGGTGTTGCTGTCGTTACCACCATTGGTGTTGCTATCGTTACCACCGTTGGTGTTGCTGTCGTCGCCCTGCTGTTGTTGCTGCTGCTGTTGCTGTTGGTTCAAATCTTCAACAGCCATCTCTTCTTCTTCCAGCTGCGGTTCGTCTACAACAGGATCCTGATCGTCGATAACTTCTTGGACATCGGTGATTGGAGCTAATCTGCGTTCCATAATAAGTTCCACTTTTACTGAAGCACCAGACCGCCATTCATCTACAAAGCGGTAACAGGCGCGGTTTGAAACAGACTTTGCGCGCAACGTGTCAATCTGGACACTCGCGCGGCCGTGAAGGTCTTCTGTTTGGTTTGCCCCCCTTTCTCGGCTAAGCCGATTCCATGACCACGGAGAATTCGCAGAAATACGCGGACCGCAGGCACGTCAGGTCTAAGATCACTTCACAAATTGAAGCTTGGGCATGGTTGCAGCGATAAGGGGATGTGCATAGCTGGCCGAAAGGGCTATTTTCCGTAATTAGCTGTTTAATATATATATTTTTCGAAATCTGGCGTATTTCGCACCAAATTTGCCTCAGAAACAATCATGCGCAAACATATAGGATTATTAACCCTGAAATTTCATAAAGTTACGCTAAAACTATATACGAAAAACCTGATCAAAGGTTCTAGTACGCGGTATTGCGGAACCCGCCTTTGGTTGCTGAAACACGTACTTTCAGCTATGATAAGGTACTATTTGAGTTCAAAGTTACTGTTTCGCGCCATCCAGTTCTGTACCCGATTTAAAGTTTCAGAGGGTGGCGTTTGTATTAGTGGGGGGAAGATCAATGAATATTTCATTGCAAGAAGACGCCCGTGATCAGATTGAATATCCCGAAGAGCTGTCGATCATTTTTATCGGCAAAGAACTGTTCTACTCGAACCAAACCCTGAGAAGTGTTCAAAGCGAATTCGGCGTTCGTGCGTCAAGATATGAAAGCCTTGACGACCTGCTGGCCGAGAGTGGGAAATCTGTTCCCTCCGAGCGCATCATTGTTGTGGATCAGATGATGCTCGAAGATCTGTTGGCGCGGCCCGCTGATTACTCCCAGCTCGCCGAGACAGGATGTCTGGCCTTCGCCTATCGCAAGAAAAGTCCGGCCCGGGTTCTGTTCGAACGCTGGGATCGTACCCGTTTCGGCAGTGTCGGGTATTTGCCAATGAACGTGGCGCCGGATGTTTGGCGCGCAATACTGCGCCTTCTGATGCACGAAGAGCTGCACCTGCCCTGCTTTCTGGCCGACAGCATGACCGCAACACAAAGTGCGCCAGGCACACCTATCGAAAAACAGCCTGCAACCAGAACCCGGTCGCCTGACAAACTGTTGCGATACTCAAAGCTGACGCGCCGCGAAAAGCAAGTCCTGAGGCTGGTATCGCAAGGCAAGAGCAACAAGACCATTGCGTCGAATCTGGGCATCACCGAACACACCGTCAAACTGCATATGCACAATGTCTCGGGCAAGATCGATGTGAGCAACCGGACTGAAGCTGCGCATTTCTACTTTGAGGTCGCGCCGAACGAAGCGCGCAACGCGCCCGTTGGATGAGGCATTCGAAACCCGGTTCGACCGGCTCATTCTGTTGGTGGGTCGGCTCAACTATATGTGGACGAACACGGAAAGCCTGCTGATCCACCTGATCGCAGGTCTGACCGGGGCCAATAAAGATGTTGCGGTCATCATATTCCTGACGCTTAACACCACACGTGCCCGTATCGATCTGGTCGAACGTCTCGCCAAGATGGAGGGTCGCCCCCCTGAAATCCGCGATCCGATTCTCGAACACACCCAGCGGTTGTCGCGCCTGTCCTCTATTCGAAACAAGTACAATCACTGCATCTATTCTTTCGATCAGGAAAGCGGAAATCCAAAGACCATCCTGATGCGCATTGCTGATCGCAAGACCGACATCAAACTTGGTCGCGAAGACACAGTTGACGACAAAGCAATGAAAGAAATCGAGGATGTTGTCACTCAGCTCTCGAATGCCAACAGGGATATCTGGAAATTGATCACCCAGCTGGGTTTCCCTGTCTGAGATGGTACTGGTGCGGGCGGTGGGAACAAAACCACCATGCAGCGGCGTTGACCTGCAGCCATAGAATCACCCATCTTCCCAATAACCTATGTGCCGACTGTCTAAGCGCGTCTAAATGAGAACACGCGCAGCAAACGGCAAAGTGGGGGACCAATTGGGGGACCAGAATTAAAAATGCGCTGACGCAGGTTCAGATCAAAAATGCAGGCGACGGGAATTTGCAGGACGGCGGTGGCCTGATCTTCAGGAAAAAAAAACGAAACCGGTAAATGGATATACCGCTATTCTCATCTCGGTAAACGCCGCGAAATGGGACTCGGAAATTGGCCAACGGTATCGCTTTCAGAAGCGCGAAAGACCCGAGACCAATGGGCATCCATATTGGCCAGCGGACAAGATCCGATTGAGACCCGACGCCAACAGCAAGCCGAGGAAGTCGCACAGCGCGATCAGGATGACTCAACATTCTCGGAACTGGTGGATCTGGTGTTCGAAGCCCGCGAAGACAGCTTACGAGGCCAAGGCACTCGGGGACGCTGGCGGAGCCCTCTGGACCTTTACGCAATACCCGGCTTTGGGAAAAAGGCAGGCTCAAAGGTCAGTAAGTGGGATGTGGTGGAATGCCTTCGCCCGATTTGGCGAGACAAGTACCCAACAGCCAAGAAGACCATCGAGCGAATTAGGATCGTCTTGCGCTCTGCCAAGCTTATGGGGTTCCCTACGGATCCCGATCTGGTTAATGCGGCACAGGAGATGCTGGGTGTGGTCAAGCATGTCGCTCAGCCTATGCGCTCGGTTCCATGGCAAAAGATACCAGAACTATATGGCAAGCTCGGTGATACGACAGCTGGGCGCTGCAATCAGTGGATTATCTTAACCCTCATTCGAATGGATGCCGCTAAACGTGCGTCCGTTGAAGAGATAGAGGGTAATATCTGGACGATTCCGAGCGAACACATCAAAGGGCAAGAGGGAAAGGTCTCAGATTTTCGCGTCCCTCTGCCCGCCCAAGCAATCCAGTTTGTCCAGGATGCTAAGGAACTCAAGCATAGCTATCTGTTCCCCGGCCTCAACCCAAAGAAACCAATCACTGACGCGGCGGTTGAAAAGTGCCTGCGCGAGATGAAGGCTGGCGGAACGCCTCACGGATTCAGGGCAAGCTTTCGAACATGGGTGCAAGAAACGCAGGCTTGCTCGTGGGAGGTCTCTGAAACCATCCTTGGGCATACTATCGGCGGCAAAACAGAGCGCGCCTATGCTCGATCAGACCTATTGGACCTGCGCCTCGCCGCCATGCAGAAGTGGGCTGATTTCGTGACCGGCACCGAGAGTATTGTCGTTCCCCTGCGTGGGGCCCAATAGCCCCCTACTCCTGCTCCGGCCACTCCGGCAGTTTCTCGGACGCCGGCACATCGTGCTTCTCCAGCCATTCCCTGATCGCCGCCCAGTAATCCTGCGGCTTGGCCGCGTACCTGCGTGACCTCAGATCAGCGACGGATACCTCATGCCCACGGAACCACTGGGTCCTGAGCTTCAGGCCGTGGTTCTTCGCCCAGGCACACAGGGTCGTCTGCCAGTCATCTACATGACGGGGTTCAAATTCTATGTGGAAGTCATGCGGGATTCGGTGAGGTCAGGTCATAGGGAACAACTAGCGAACTCGGAAAACTTGTCCAAGTCGGTTTTGCCTCGTACCGTCTCCCCATTTGCAGTCTGTACTCCAACACGCTTCCTGCTGATGCCAAGCGCTAAGCAAAGACCTTGTTCCCTACCTCCTCAGTTGTACAATCAGGTGGACTAACAAACTACGGCGAGTTAACAGTCGACGCGTTCATCTTGGTTTCGCCCACCCGGTTAGAAATGATGATTGCAAGATAGGGAATGAATTGTGAAAAAGCCAACTCTGTATGCGTTGCTGACGAACAAAGAGAGTTTACTTGTAGAGCATGGAGATAGCATTAATGAGATAAGATCGCTCAGAATACTATCTGAAAAGTTTGACGTTTATTACAACAATTTTCCTCTAGAATCTCAAACTGATGCTGGCAAGCAAGCTAGTGTTGGCCCAAATAGAGAATATGATTTTTATTACATTCGAAATAATCCATCGGTTTTTGAAAGCATAAAAGATCAAAAAGTTCTATCGTTTGCCTACCCATACTCTCAATCTGTTTTTAAGGACTCACATGCGCTGGTCGTTCTAAATGAAAACTGGAAGAGGCATTTACTGGGTATCGGCGTTGATAGCGAAAGAAAAATTCAAAATGTCTATGAGGGAGAAAGACCAAAAATTCGCGCTCCGATCATTGTTGTAGGGCAATCAAAGGACGATCATATGGCGAATGCGGTTGCATCCTCGAAAGCGTCGTTCAATCTAAAGGTCAAGACAACAAATGCACGCTTCATTTTTGGTTACTACGGGAACCTAAGTAAGAGTCTCTACCCATATAAAGCCTTTGCGGCGATTGAGAGACTTGCGTCTGAGCGTCCCAAAATTGATACAATAATTGCTCTCGCGGGTAGGTTCAGGAGAGATTCACAAATATCGTTTAATCGTGGCCTACTTATTGGACAGTTACCATATGATCTAATGCCCGCACTACATGATTTGACTTTAGCAAATCTAACAAACGAGTCTGAGTTAAATCACTGTTTAGGCAACCAAAAAGTTATTGATTCTATCTGCCGAGGTGTTCCGATCATGTGCCAGAAACTGGACACGTTCGTCGAAATGCTCGGTGAGGATTATCCGTGCCTATACGAGAGTGAAAACGATGCTTATGAAATTGCTCGCAAGCTTGTGTTGGACGAGGATTTTCGAGAACATACTCGTGAAGTTAGCATAACACGCTCTAAGTGGTATGACAAAAAAGCAGTTATCGAGCGCTTCCTTGCACAGCCAGAACTCGGTTTGTTGTGATTGGTTTCGCGTACCAGTATTTGCTGCGCGAAATTGATTTTGTCGAAAGGATCATGGAGACAAATGGCCAAAATACTTACTGTCGTGGGTGCACGCCCACAATTTGTTAAATCCGCTGCGCTATCTCGTGCGCTTTCTAAAAGGCCCTCTTCGACAGAGATATTGGTTCACACAGGACAGCACTTCGATTTCCAAATGTCGGATGTTTTCTTCAGGGAACTAGGAATTCCCAAACCGAACCACTTTCTGGGTATTGGTGGAGGCACCCATGGCGCGATGACGGGAAGACAATTGGAGGCAATAGAAACGGTATTGCTGAAAGAGAAACCTGACGTTGTTGTGGTATTCGGCGATACAAACTCTACGTTGGCTGCTTCATTGGCGGCTGTAAAACTCCATATTCCAATTGCGCATGTGGAGGCGGGGCTTCGGAGCTTCAATAGAAAGATGCCCGAAGAAATCAACCGGATTTTGACAGATCACGCGTCCGACATTTTGTTTGCATCAACTGAAATAGCTCAGAAAAATTTGGAGACTGAGGGAATTCAGGAGAACAAGGTGCATAACGTTGGCGACATAATGTTTGACGTTTCAAAGCATTATCGGAAGCAAGCTCGAAAACCTGACTGGTTTGACACCTTAGCTAGCACTGAGACAGGGTTCGTGTTGGCAACTCTTCATAGGGCGGAAAATGTGGACGACCCTAAAAAACTCAGCGATGCCCTCGAGGGTCTTGGGAAATCAACTTGCCCCGTTATTTTGCCACTTCATCCTAGAACCAAGTCAAGGATGTCAGAGTACGGAATCTCTACCAACGATACGATAAAGTTGGTTGATCCAGTTGGATACCTAGAGATGATTTGGTTGCAAATGAACTGCAAACTATTCGCAACGGACTCTGGAGGTATGCAAAAGGAGGCATACTTTTTCAAAAAACCGTGTTTGACGCTTCGAGAAGAGACTGAATGGGAAGAGTTAGTCGATAGCGGCTGGAACAACCTAGTGGGCACCGACCCGGAGAAAATCACGAAATATTTGGAAAGTTCAACTCCACCAAAAACAGATACAAACTTTTATGGCGACGGTACTACTGCAGAGAAGATCGCTGATATTTTGTCTGAACTCGTTAATTGAGCCCTGTAGCCTTTCGATCCCCCAGAACGCAAAAAGCCCGCCAGCGCGAAGCTGATTGGCCATTCTTTGGACAATCCCCTATTGGCAATGGCGGGGAGAATTTAGGCTAGAGCCCTTTCCTATATGTGTGAAACGTGCCTGAGACCCCCGGCACCGGGGATCTGGTTACATGTCCTGGATGACGAAAATGGCTTTGCGGTTGAACTCGCGGCCAGCACTTGTGATCGCTAAACAATCTACTTTCACCTGTTGACCTAAGGTGCCACCGGATAGCCAAACTGTGACGCCAGTGGTTGTTCGACTTTCGCTATCCAGCGTTAGTGCGCCATCGATCTCAATTGTATGATTGGCGATCGTGTCACCATCAGCCGCCATGTCATCGGAGAAATCAAATAGGTAATCCAGCACGTCTTGCGGGTCTTTCGTGAATGATTGGGGCATGTCGTTAACCTCTATTATTCTGCTTTCTGCAGGCATCGAATACACGCGACTTTCAGCCTGCACCGCGTAAGTGCGCTCTGCTGGTAGAGTATAGACAGGGACGCCATCCGTTGTGTTCTGGCCGGATGCACTGGAAGTGCCCGCAGACGAACCCGCACCCTCTGTCGTGCTTTCACCCTCACCGGATGCGGTTCCTGCGCCATCTGATGAGCCGTCTGCAGTTGCAGTTGCTTCACCCTGACCAGCTGCAGTTGATGAGCCAGAGGATTTACCGACGTTCTCGGTTGCATCGCTGCCAACACCCGTCGCAGTGGATGACCCTGCAGAACTGCCGTCGCCCTCTGCTGTGGCTTCACCATCGCCGGAAGCGCGTGATGAGCCATTAGACGTGCCCGCGCCCTCCGCGGTTGCCTCACCCTCACCCGTGGCGGTGGATGTCCCGCTAGACTGCCCATCATTTGATCCGGCGCTCTGGCCTTGGCCTGTGGCTGTAGAAGTGCCGTCGGATGATCCTGCACCCTCGGATGTCGCCTCACCGTCGCCAGATGCACCAGCCCCCCCGCAGCGGACCCGTCAGCCTCGGCTGTCGCACCACCTTCACCGGCACCAGTCGAAGTGCCATCTGACGCACCATCTGCGCTCGAAGTTGCTTCGCCATCTCCCGAGGCCGCGGAAGTGCCATCGGACGATCCGTCAGCGCCTACAACCGCGCCACCGTCACCTGATGCAGTGCCTTGGCCGTCTGAGCTTCCATCCGCCTCGGCAGTGCTTTCCCCTGCCCCGGTTGCAGTGCTTGAGCCGTCAGATGTTCCGTCGCCTTCTTCGGTGCAGCGGCCGCCGCTTTCCTCGAAGACAACATCCGTCCAATAGCTGGCACTGAAAAAAACGTTACTTGGAAAGGTGCCGATAGCGGTCGCGTATATACCGTTTGGTGTTGGCCCGCCATTTGCAGGAGCAACCAGATTGCCATCGGAACTTGTCATTGATGTTGTGAAGTAGTTGGACGTATTCGGATAGTTGCCTTGCGCGCCATAGCTAACGACGAATACATCGCCCGCATTAGCATTGACCGGGCTTGACAGCGTTCCTTCCTGCCAGCCGTTTTCACCAACACCTGATGTAACATCGACGGTGGCTAGTTCCGTTCCGCCATCAGTCCAGAGGCGAAGCGTCCTGATATCCGTGTCATCGTCATCATTAACGTGTCGCCAATACCGAAGCGCCGTGATTTGACCAGCCACAACAGTTTCAAACCGAGTTCCCAGCTCGTACGGGTTTGGATCGATACTGTTCATAGCGGGGGCATCGCCGGGTCCAAAGATACTCGAGGGCATATTACCCTCCTACAGCTTCGAACGCCTCGATCAGTGCGTTGAGTTGCGGCGATGACCGCAGAGGCGCGACAACCGTTTCCGATAGCTCGGACCTCTGAACAGGGCGCGGATAGGCAAGATCACCCTCGCCAACCATTGTATAGGCATAGATGTCAGACGCGTTGATACCGGCAAACCATGACCCAAAGAAAGCATAGAAGTCAGCGGCCTGCGATAAGAAGGTTGCCGCGCCAGAACTCAGAGCTTCCGGCGTTTTAACCGGCATTGAAAACAGCAGCATGACCTGCCCAACCGTGTCGGCATCGCGGGCAATCTCCGCTTGTGCTTCAATCATCGCGCGACGAACGCTGCTGAGAGCGCCATGAATGGTGCTCAGGACCAGGTGTGTGTCCAAATCACGTGTGGAATCCCGTACTTGTTTCAGGTTGTAGGTGACCGCCTTTACAGCCTTGGTCAGGGCGGAAATCGTTTCTACCGGATTGCCCGGTTCAAATGCTTGGACAGGCGGCATGGCAACCTCACATCGTCAAAGGGAAAGAAAGGCCGCGCCAGGACAGCGCGACCGAGGGATCAGTCTTCGGGTGGTCTACCGCGTTGTGTCACCGTTAACGAATGCTTCACTCGCCACATTCAAAAGCCCGTTGGATGTGCTAGAAACTATGCTTGATGAAAGCACGGGCGAAGAGATCGACATAGACCGCTACTGGAACGTCGAACCAGTATACGTTTCTGAGGTCGTCGGTGCACAGTGAGGCCACCCGTAAAGCATGGTTCAAGAAGGCTGAGCGAGTCCACCGTGAGGTGAAAGATCTGACAGGCCTAGAACAGGCTGAGGCATTCAAAGACAAATTTGAGGCGATAGCTGACCAGGACGCCCGAGCCGCGGTGCAGATGCAAGTGTGGTATTGGCTTGGGCATGGGAAGGAACCAGTTGCTTCGCAAGAGTGGCTTACAACGAACCACATACTCGCGGCGACGTTTATTGCGGTCTTCCTGATAGGCTGGGTCGAGCTCGGGGTTTCCGCAATCTGGTCCGGCACTGCAGCGCTTGCGACGACCGTTGCCGTGCGGATCGTCTTCCGAATTTTCGATCGAGGGTTTATGTTCCGGAGGCTCTTTACCGCATGTGTGAGCTCAGGACTATTTCTGATTGTTCCTGCACAGTTTGCATTTGCCTTTGAAACGCCCTTTGGACCGGTCTCATGGGGCGGGGCTCCTGGCGGCGCGCTAGTGTTGATCTGGACGATGTGCACCATCCTGACCATCTGCGGGGCAGCCTGGGAGCGCAACGCTTCCAACAGGACATAGCCCGCTACAGTTTTGACCAATTTGGTACCCGCGGCCGGACTCGAACCGGCACGGCCTTCCGGCCCAGAGATTTTAAGTCTCTTGTGTCTACCATTCCACCACGCGGGCGAGCGTGTCGGGCCTATTTCGGGCCTGGAAATCTCCATACGACCACAAGGCTATGAATACAATGCGCTTTACGGGCGGAAGCGAAGGATTTTGATTCTCTTGTGTCTACCATTCCACCACGCGGGCAAGCGTGTCGGGTCTATTTCGGGTCTGGAAATCTCCATACGGCCACAAGGCTATGAATACAATGCGCTTTGCGGGCGGAAGCGAAGGATTATAAGTCCGATATGTCTACCATTCCATCACGCCCGCACATCATCGTCGAAGTTTTGTCTCACCGCGCCGATGTCGTGTGCAGACACTTACAACCAACCAAAACGATTGAAAAGATACTCATTCATCAGAACCAGGGATGCATGCAGAACACGAACACAATCCTGCTGAATCAAGGCCGAGCTTGACAGCCTTCGGCCAATTCGTTCACGTCGGCGCAACACAAGATCAGGGAGCGAGCGATGAAACTAGTCAGTAACCCGTTTCGAGGTGGTTCTAAGCTTTCGGATCAGGCCCCTTATCCCTCCGTAGAGACAGATGGGTTGGGCCGGCATCGATTCTTCTGCCCTGACTTTGTCGAAACGCCCCTTGTGAATGCATCGGCGCTGGCACCCGTCGCGAATCTCTGGGTTAAAGATGAGCGAAGCCGTATGGGCCTGGGATCGTTCAAAGCGCTGGGTGCGGCTTATGTGATCGCCTGCGAAGCGAATGACATCTCGGTCACGCCAGATGGTAACACGCTCAAAGGGCGCACCTATGTTACGGCAAGCGCGGGCAATCACGGGATGAGCATGGCCGCGGGCGCGCGCACTTTCGGAGCTGATGCAGTTGTCTACATCGCAGAAACAGTTCCAGAAAGCTTTGCAGATCGCCTGCGCGCTCAAAACGCACAAGTGGTCCGGGCGGGTGCTGATTACGCCGCCAGCATGGAAGCAGCCAGTCAGGCGGCGCAGAACAATGGCTGGACTTTGCTCTCGGACAGTTCCTGGGAGGGGTATACTGAACTACCGTACTTGCTGATGGAAGGGTATCTGCAAATGGCGGTCGAAGCCGCCGAGCAATGTACTGAGGCACCAACGCACGTTCTTCTGCAAGCCGGTGTTGGCGGCATGGCCGGAGCCGTCGCTGCCTATGCGCGGGTCGTTTGGGGAGATGCTCCGCAGATCATTGTTGTCGAGCCAACCTCTGCCCCGGCGCTGCAGGCCAGTATCGAAGCGGGGCATTGTGTGTTTGCTGACGGGCCCGACAGCATCATGGGGCGACTGGATTGCAAAGAGCCCTCGCTGATCGCCTTGAACGGCTTGGCCCGAGATGCCGATCTGTTTCTGACAATCGAGGATGACACTGTCGAAGCACAGCTTCCGGCCATGGCGAAGGCCGGGTTGGAAACCAGCGCCTCGGGCGGTGCTGGCATTGCGGCCGTTCTGAACGACGCGATCCGTAGTGAACTGGGTATTGGACCGAATTCCAAAGTGCTCTGCATCTTGAGCGAGCAACCTGCATGAGAGGTTTCGCACCAGAGGAATTCGCGACCCGCGTTGCGCGCGCCCAGCATCGGATGCAAGAAACCGGTCTATCGGCCCTGTTGCTTACGACTGAGCCCCAGCTTCGCTATTTCACAGGTTATCTGACCCGTTTCTGGGAAAGCCCAACGCGGCCTTGGTTTCTGATCGTTCCGATTTCTGGCAAGCCGGTTGCAGTAATCCCATCCATCGGTGCTGCATTGATGGCGCAGACATGGATCGACGACATTCGAACCTGGAGTGCACCCGACCTTGAAGATGATGGGGTATCCCTGCTGGCCGATACACTGAGAGAGTTGACGCCTGAAAACGCCTCAATCGGCTGCCCCGACGGGCATGAGACCCATGTAAGGATGCCACTGGCCGATCTAAGGCATCTCGAATCCGCAATTGGAGCGCGCCAAATTACGGGTGACCATGGCATCCTACGGGCGCTGCGCATGGTGAAATCTGACGCTGAGATCGCAAAGATTCGAACTGCCTGTCAGATTGGTGCCCACGCCTTTGCACGAGTGCCCGAGGTTGCCTCAGCAGGGACACCGTTGGATCAGATATTTCGAAACTTTCAGAGACTCTGCCTTGAAGAAGGTGCCGACTGGGTGCCCTATCTGGCCGGAGGGGCCGAGCAATGCGGGTACTCGGATGTAATCTCACCCGCGACACAGACCCCGCTTCGTATAGGCGATGTGCTGATGCTCGACACCGGCCTCGTCCACGATGGCTATTTTTGCGACTATGATCGCAATTGGTCCATCGGCCCAGCGAGCAAAGCGGTACGCGATGCACATGCCAGATTGGTCGAGGCTTCGGATGCAGCGTTTGATCAAGCCCGCCCAGGCGTGACGGCTTCTCAGCTTTTTCATACGATGAACACAATACTTACCGATGGCAGCGCGGGTACCGATGCCGGGAGACTGGGCCACGGGTTAGGAATGTCGTTGACCGAATGGCCTTCGCTTATTCCCGATGATCATACTGAACTGCAACCGGGAATGGTTTTGACGCTTGAACCGGGTATTGCGGTCGATGGCAAAATTCTCGTGCACGAAGAAAACATTCTGATCACCGAAGGCGCGCCCGAATTCCTCAGCCCCCGGATAGGACCGGAGATTGCCGAGATATGAGCACGTTGCCGTACACACTGGATCCTGACGATCCCTCGGCCGTACCAATGGGGCTGATCGTTTTACAGACTGACGAGACAATCGAACCTGAGTTTCGTAGCCTTTTTATCGATGACAAAAGCCCTCTTTATGTCAGCCGCATTCCCAGCGGGGCCGAGGTTAACACCGACACGCTGGCGCAGATGGAGACCGACTTGCCTGCAGCGGCTGATCTGCTGCCAAAGGCGCGGCCCTATCGAGTTGTTGGCTATGGATGTACGTCAGCCAGTTCGGTTATCGGCTCGGATCGGGTTGAGCAGATGGTCATGCAGACCTGTAATACAGCGACCGTCACCAACCCGTTGCGGGCAGCCTCCGCCTGCGCGAGACATTTGGGCGTCTCAAAATTTGCACTGCTGTCGCCTTACATTGAAGAAGTAAACACTCCGTTGCGACGCGCGTTTGCAGAACAAGGCATCTCGATGGATGTGTTTGGCACTTTCGGCGAATCCGAAGAAGCCAAAGTTGTGCGGATCTCAACCGATTCCGTGGTCGATGCCGCCGTGCGACTGGGAAGAGATTCAACAGTCGACGCCGTATTCCTTAGTTGTACGAACCTTCGGACACTGACGGCTATCCCAAGGATCGAAGCGCAGATCGGTAAGCCTGTCCTGTCAAGCAACCAGAGTTTGGCCTGGCATATGAAACAACTGAACGTGTCGCAAAATTAGGCAAATGCGGCGTTTACGCGACTCCAATTGCTTTACGGGCTTGCGACCATTTGTTAGCCTCGTCATCAATGCACGAGAAGATCAATGAGGCCCGGACCAACCGGGTAATCATTTGACGCAACAGGGGGTCTTGTGACCGACACAAATAGCGACGCCGCGTTTGTTGAATTTCAGCGCGTTCAAAAGTCTTATGATGGCGAGAACCTCGTCGTCAAAGATCTCAACCTGGCAATGCCAAAGGGCGAATTCCTGACCATGCTCGGGCCGTCCGGATCAGGTAAGACGACCTGCCTGATGATGCTTGCCGGATTCGAAACCGCCACACATGGCGAGATTCTTCTGGATGGAAAACCCATCAATAATATCCCTCCGCACAAACGTGGCATCGGGATGGTGTTCCAGAACTACGCTCTGTTCCCGCATATGACTGTGGCCGAGAATCTTTCATTCCCGCTGGAAGTCCGCAAGCTGGGCAAGTCCGAGCGCGAGGAGAAAGTCAAACGCGCGCTGGACATGGTGCAGATGGGTGCCTTCGGCAATCGTCGCCCCGCGCAGTTGTCGGGTGGTCAGCAGCAACGGATCGCACTGGCACGTGCGCTGGTTTTCGAGCCCGAACTGGTGTTGATGGACGAACCGCTGGGTGCGTTGGACAAACAACTACGCGAGCATATGCAGTTCGAAATCACCCGTCTGGCGCATGAACTGGGCATTACCACCGTCTACGTGACCCACGACCAGACCGAGGCATTGACCATGTCCGACCGTGTTGCGGTGTTTGACGATGGCCGCATTCAGCAACTGGCCCCGCCGGATCAGCTGTATGAAGAACCCGACAACAGTTTCGTGGCGCAATTCATCGGTGAAAACAATACCCTGGAAGGTGTTGTCAAATCCATCGATGGAGATACCTGCCTTGTGCAATTGGATGACGGCTCGGAAATCGATGCGGTGCCGATCAACGTGCACAATCCGGGCGAACGTACCAAGGTCTCGATCCGGCCCGAGCGCGTAGAATTCAATAAAGACCGACTGCATGCCGATGCACATACGTTGAAAGCAACGGTCAAGGAATTCATCTATATGGGCGACGTGTTCCGCTTCCGCATGTCGGTGGCGGGCAATGACGAGTTCATCGTCAAAACACGGAATGCCCCCGACGCCATCCGTCTGAATCCCGGACAGGAAATCGAGATCGGCTGGCTTGCAAAGGATTGTCGTGCGCTCGACGCATAGACCAAGCCGCGCGATACAAACGTGGCTTACCGAGGGACCAGCTGGCGAAAACCCGTGCGTCAGCTGACCAAACAACAAACGGGAAGTACTGGGAGTAACACATGAAAACTACCAAAACACTGCTGACAGCAGCTGCTATTGCGACAGCGGCTGGCGGCGTTTCCGCCGAAGAGATGACCATCGTCTCGTGGGGCGGCGCCTATTCCAAATCACAGCTCAAGGCTTATCACGAGCCCTATTCGGAGAAGACCGGCGTCACCATCCTGAACGATGACAGCTCGAACGAGGCCGTCGCCAAACTGCGTGCGATGAACGAAGCGGGCAACATCACGTGGGACGTGGTTGATGTGGTTGCGGCGGACGCGATCCGCCTCTGCGACGAAGGTCTGGCACTTGAGATCGATTTCGACACTCAACTGGCCCCTGCCCCCGATGGCACGCCTGCCTCCGAAGATTTCGGTGACCTTCTGGTCAGCGACTGCTTTATCCCGCAGATCGTCTATTCAACCACTTTCGGTTATCGCACAGATCTGGTCGGTGATACTCCGCCAACCGACATCTGCGCAGTATTCGATCTTGAAGCCTATCCCGGCAAGCGCTCGCTGGAAAAGCGCCCGATCAACAACATGGAATGGGCGTTGCTGTGTGACGGCGTTGCAAAAGACGACGTTTACGACGTTCTGGCCACTGCTGAAGGTCAGGACCAGGCCCTGGCCAAACTGGACACCATCAAGGACAGTGTCGTCTGGTGGTCTGCCGGTGCCGACACGCCACAATTGCTGGCTGATGGTGAAGTTGTCATGGGTTCGACCTATAACGGTCGCCTGTTCAGCGTGATCGAAGAACAAAAGCAGCCGGTAGCGATGCTGTGGGATGCTCAGGTATTCGATCTTGATGGCTGGATCATTCCTGCAGGCCTGAGCGAAGAGCGTCAACAGCGCGCGCTGGACTACATCATGTTCGCAACTGACACGCAGCGTCTGGCAGATCAGGCCAAGTACATCTCGTACGGCCCGGCTCGTGCTTCCTCTGCTCCGCTGGTGGGTCAGCACGCCGATCTGGGCATCGACATGGCACCACATATGCCGACCGATCCGGAAAACGCCAAGAACACGTTCCTGTACAACTACGAGTTCTGGGCGGATTACCGCGACGATATCGACGCCAAATTCCAGGCTTGGCTGGCGCAATAAGCGTCTGATTTCCTGAGATTGTCGGGGGCGGCCTATCGCCCCCGACCCCAAAAATACCCAAGGGGTAACGATGACTGACGCCACCCAAAATACTGGTCCCATGCTGGCCGCGGACGGCACGCCACTCAAGCAATCGCTGGCCCGGTCTCTGCGACGGCAAAAGCTGCGGGCCTTGATGCTGGTCGCCCCACTGCTGCTGTTCGTTATGTTCTCGTTCATCGTGCCTATTGCGGCGATGCTGTTCCGATCCGTGGAAAACAGCATCGTACAAGAGACACTGCCCTTGACGGTCGAAGCATTGCAAAGCTGGGATGAAACCAGCGGCGAGTTGCCCGACGAGGCCGTTTATGACGCCTTTGTCCGCGACATGGTCGTCGCCGTCGATAACAAGACACACACCCGGCTGGGTTCGCGTCTGAACTACGAAGAGACAGGCATGTCTTCGATGTTCCGCCGCTCGGGTCGGAAAATGGGTAAGCTGGACCCCGAAACCGATGGGCCGTTCAAAGACCAGGTCATCGAGATTCACGACGGCTGGGGTGAACCGCAGACATGGGCGGTTATCAAGACGCATTCGCCCGCTGTCACCAATGGCTATTTCCTGAACGCTGTGGACATGCGCCGCACGCCCGAGGGCGCGCAGGCGCAGCCCGAGGACAAGCAGATCCTGATCAAGCTGTTCGGACGCACTTTGTTCATGTCGCTGGTGATCACCGCGTCCTGTATCCTGCTGGCCTATCCGGTCAGTTATTTGCTGGCGACACTTCCGATGCGGGTGTCGAACCTGCTGATGATCCTCGTGTTGTTGCCCTTCTGGACGTCATTGTTGGTGCGAACCTCGGCGTGGAAGGTGATGTTGCAGCAACAGGGCGTGATCAATGAAACATTGGTCTGGCTGGGACTGGTAGCCGACGACGCCAGGCTGGTGATCATCAACAACCAGATCGGCACGATCATAGCTATGACGCATATCCTGCTGCCGTTCATGATCCTGCCAATGTATTCGGTGATGCAAACCATACCGCCCTCGTACACCCGCGCCGCAAAATCCATGGGCGCGACCAACTGGACGACATTCTGGCGCATCTACTTCCCGCAATCCATTCCTGGCATTGGCGCGGGCTCAATCCTCGTGTTCATTCTGGCGATCGGCTACTACATCACGCCTGAAATCGTTGGCGGCACCAAAGGTGTCTTTATTTCGAACCGGATTGCCTATCACATCTCGTCCTCGCTGAACTGGGGGCTGGCCGCGGCATTGGGAACGATCCTTCTGGGCGTCGTACTGCTGCTCTACTGGTGCTACGACAAGATTGTCGGCATTGATAACGTGAAGCTGGGATAATCGACATGGCCGCACTTACTCCGATATCCCGCAAACCTTTGTCCATGGTCTTGCCAAGCGTTGCGCTGGCAGGCGCCTTCGCCGGTATCTTTGTTGGCGCGGGCAATGGCTCGGTCTTCCTCGGCATCATTGGCGGTGCAGCCTTGATCGCCGCTGTGGCCTGGGTCTACATCACGTTACTCAAGAACGAAAAGCTGGCACGATGGATCAATATCCTTGGCTTTGGCATCGTCGGTTTTCTGTTCTCTGGCCCAATGGGCGGCGTTCTGGGCCTTTTGGGTGGATGGTTCTTCGTCTGGTTTATCTTTTGGCTGTACGAAGGTCGATATCGCCAAAAACTGTTGCCCTATCTGACCGCGAAACAAGTGTTCTATCACTACTTGTTCCGGGTGATCTGCGGCGCGATCTTCGTGTTCCTGATCACCCCGATCCTCGTGGTTTTGCCGCTCTCGTTCAACGCGCAGGACTTCTTTACCTTCACGCCAGAAATGCTGCGTCTGGACCCGGAAGGGTACTCGCTAAAGCACTACCGCGATTTCTTCACCAACAATGAATGGCAGCGCAGCTTCAAGAACTCGCTCATCATTGCCCCGATTGCGACGGTCATCTCGGTCTCGCTGGGGACGCTGGCGGCCATTGGCCTCAGCCAGAGCCACGTTCCAGGCCGCCGCGCCATCATGGGCATCCTAATCTCGCCAATGATCGTGCCGCTGATCATTTCAGCCACAGGCATGTTCTTCTTCTACAGCGATATCGGCCGCTTCATGGAGGGAACACTGGGCATGAACAAGAACTTTGTGGGCTATGTGAAAGTGATCCTCGCTCACGCCGTCCTGGGTATTCCATTCGTCATTATCACCGTGACCGCAACGCTGGTGGGCTTTGACCGCTCGCTGACGCGGGCAGCGGCGAATATGGGCGCGGGTCCAGTGCGGACATTCTTCAAGATCCAGATGCCCTTGATCCTGCCGGGTGTGATCTCAGGCGGCTTGTTTGCCTTCATCACCTCATTCGACGAGGTGGTCGTGGTACTGTTTGTCGGCTCGGCTAGCCAAAAAACGCTGCCATGGCAGATGTTCACCGGCCTGCGCGAACAGATCAGCCCGACTATTCTGGCGGTGGCCACGATCCTCGTGGTGATCTCGATTGCGCTGCTGACCACGGTCGAGCTGCTGCGCCGCCGGTCCGAGCGCCTGCGGGGCCTTTCCCCCGCTTGACGCAGGCCTAGGTCTGATCTAACGATTCACCTGTTCATCCCAGCCGCGATGGCGTCGCGGACGCACTGGGATGATCGGCTCTCGGACCCCGAGACCGCCTGTCCTGAACGCCGGGACAAGTGGCCGGGTTTGCCGCCCGGCAATGATGAGAGACCAAGTCATGACAGATACAACAAAACGCCCCGAATTCTTCATTTGCCACAATGGCGACAAAGCGCCCCTGCCGTTCAGCGAGGGCGAATACGACCGCCGCCTTGGCGCCCTGCGCGCAATCATGGCCAAGCATGACATCCCCGCCGTCCTGCTGACCTCGATGCAGAACATCGCCTATTATTCCGGCTTTCTGTACTGCTCTTTCGGCCGCCCCTACGGCTGCGTGGTAACACAGGACGCTTGCACCACTGTCTCGGCAAACATCGACGCGGGCCAACCGTGGCGGCGCTCGGTTGAGGACAACGTCATCTACACCGACTGGAAGCGCGACAATTACTGGCGCGCAGTGGCCAGCCTGATCGGCGGGGCCAAACGGATCGGGATCGAAGGCGACCACATGACATTGGCGGCGCGCAACACGGCGCTGGACATGCTGGGCGGACCGGAACTGATCGATATCGCACCTGACACGATGTTTGCCCGCATGGTGAAATCTGCAGAAGAAATCGAACTGATCAAAGGCGGCGCACGCACCGCTGACGTGGGTGGGGCCGCCATTCACGCAGCGATCCGTGAAGGCGCCACCGAGATCGAGATCGCCATGGCTGGACGCGACGCGATGGAAGAGGAAATCGCCCGCGCCTACCCGGATGCCGAATACCGCGACACATGGGTCTGGTTCCAGTCGGCGCTTAACACCGACGGCGCACATAACCCGGTGACTAAACGCGCGCTGCAAAAGGGCGATATCCTGTCGCTGAACACCTTCCCGATGATCTCGGGCTATTACACCGCGCTGGAACGCACGCTGTTCCTGGGCGAACCCGACGCCGACAGCCTGCGCCTGTGGAAGGCCAATGTCGCGGCGCACGAACTGGGCCTGAGCCTGATCAAACCCGGCGCGACCTGTTCGGGCATCACGGCTGAGATCAACCGCTTCTTCGCGGATGAGGGCCTGCTGCAATACCGTTCGTTCGGGTATGGCCATTCCTTTGGTATCCTCAGCCACTACTACGGGCGCGAGGCGGGTCTGGAGCTGCGCGAAGATATCGACACGGTGCTGGAACCCGGCATGGTCGTCTCGATCGAGCCGATGCTGTGGATTCCCGAAGGCCAACCCGGCGCGGGCGGCTATCGTGAACACGACATCCTTGTGGTTGGTGAAGACGGCGCCGAGAACATCACCGGCTTCCCCTATGGTCCCGGCCACAACATCATCGGGGCATAAGAAAACGGGTGGGGCTGATGGCCCCACCTACTACCGCTGGTTGCGTTCGTGAAAGATGAAGCCGAGAAAGTTCAGCAACAGCTGCGCTGCCAGAATCTGGGTGCTCTCGGTCGGGTCATACGCAGGCGCGACCTCGACCAGATCGATGCCTACAACATCCCCGCGTTTGGCCAGACCCTGTAGAATTTCCAGTACATCGTAGTAGAGAAACCCGCCATGGCTGGGCGTACCTGTGCCCGCCGCGATTGAAGGGCAAAAAGCGTCGATATCTATCGTTACGTAATACCGTGCCCCCTGCGGGATACGCGCCAGCACTGCCTCGGCCCCCAGTTTGCGCACCTGCCGCACCGACAGGATATCCGAGCCCCGCGCGCGGGCGTCCTCGTAGCCCTCTTTCGCAGTGGATGAGACATTGCGGATGCCCAACTGCGTCATGCCTGAGACATAGTCTTTCTCAATCGCCCGCCGCATCGGGTTGCCATGTCCGGCGGTCACTCCGTGGCGTTCATCGACAAAATCCAGATGCGCGTCGATCTGCACCACATGGATCGGGCCGTTCTGCGCGCAATCCCCGGCGAAGGCATTGATACAGGGGATGTTGATCGAATGGTCCCCGCCAATTGTCACCGGCAAGGCCCCTGCTTTCAGGATCTTGCCCACCCCCAAGGCGATATTCGCATGGCTCTCGTCGGTCTTGGTATGGATAATATCCGCATCCCCCAGATCAACGATCCGCACGGAGCCATCCAGATAGGTTGCGTCATCTTCGTGATCATAAGCCCCGGCGTGGCCGAAACTGAACAGGGTCGAAGCTTCGCGCACGGCCCGAGGTCCAAACCGCGCTCCCGGTCGCCATTGGGTCCCGAAATCGAAGGGCGCGCCGAGAACGGCGATATCCGCCTCTATCTCATCCCAATTCTCAACATAGGGAGATTTGGCGAAGGTTGAGATGCCGACAAAAGGCAGGTTTAGTCGCCCCGCCTTATAACCATGGTCTTGCATGGGTATTTCCTTTTTCATTGCCACTGTCACGTTCGATGACATCAATCGCAGCAGCATCTTGTGCTCAGGATGGACCAATGTCGAGATGCCCGGCGTGCAGCTTCAGAATTTCGAGCCACTCACGCGAGTGTTGCGTGTATGTGATCTGCTTTGCGGGCAAGATCGAATATGAACCCGATCGGAGGATGCCATGTCGATTCCACGTCGCAGCTTTGTCGGCCTGTTGGGGGCAAGCGCTGTAGCACCTCGCGCTCTTTGGGCGCAGGATGACCCTGTCTACGATGCCGTACGTTCAACTTTGTATGGTAGTCGGACCGATTTCGAAGCCGGGATGGCGTTCCTGACCGAGCGCAGCAACCCGGACGTTGTGCCCGCGCTTTTGACGGCGATGCGCTATGGCAGACGGCGAGAGCGAGACATTGCCAAAGTCATGGAAGCGTTGAGTGGCGCGCGCCACGGCACGGACTGGTTCGAATGGATGCTATGGCAAGAACGGAACGCTCAGATTGTACCTCATCCATCTTTGATACCGTTCAAACGCGAAGTTCTTTTGGGCATCGATCAGAACTTCGATGTGTTCCTGAAACCCGAATATTTGCAACGCGACAACATGAAGATTCGGCTGGAAGAGATCAGTTGGGGTGGTGTGCTCAAGGACGGTATCCCTTCGCTGGACAATCCCAAGCTGATCCCTGCGGCGCGGGCGGACTACATGAAAGACGACGATTTGGTCTTTGGCGTCTCGATCAACGGCGATGTACGCGCTTATCCGCTGCGCATCATGGGCTGGCACGAGATGTTCAACGAGGTGATCGGAGGCGTTCCGGTAGCACTGGCCTATTGTACGCTGTGCGGATCGGGGATTTTGTTTGAAACGCAGGTCGAGGGGCGGCGGAAGCCGTTTGTATTTGGCTCGTCCGGGTTCCTGTATCGGTCGAACAAATTGATGTTCGACCGTGAGACGCATTCGTTATGGAACCAGTACACAGGTAAGCCCGTGGTCGGACCGCTGGTCAACAGTGGGATCGAGCTGAAGCAGCGTCCTGTGGTGATCACCCGCTGGGACAGCTGGAAGGCGTCGCATCCGGATACGCAGGTGCTGTCGCTCAGCACCGGTCATCGGCGCAACTATGGCTCGGGCGTTGTGTATCGCGATTACTTTGCCTCACCCGATCTGATGTTCCCGGCCTTGGTCGATCAAAGTCGGCATCGCCAGAAGGACTACGTGTTCGCCGTGCGCCAGTTCGGCGCGGCGCGGGCGTGGCCGTTGGACGCGTTCAAGGGCAAGCCGGTGATCAACGACGCGATTGGCGGGCGGGCACTGATGCTGATGGGCGACCCGGACAAGCGCAGCGTGCGCGCCTACGAGCGTGGATCGCGCCAGTTCCGCGCGACCACCGATGGCGGGCTGCTGGACGAAACGGGCAACAAGTGGCGCGTCACCGAAGAGGCACTGATTGGCCCGGATGGCGCAGAGTTGCCGCGCGTCGCGGGACATATCTCGTATTGGTTTGCCTGGGACAATTATCTGGGCGACGCAGCCAGCGTTTACGGACGCTGATCAAGAATGTTCCTCGGCCGCTGTGGCGGCCAGCGCGCGGTTGTAAGCTTTCAGCGCGTCGATGTGATAGAGCGCGCCAACGGGGTTTTCACAGCCGTCCTTGTCGATGATCACCACCGGGATGCAAGGGATGTCATCGCGGTCGAAATATGGCATCGCGGCCTCAAGCGTGGCGCTGGCCTTGACGCATAGGCCTTGTTCGATCAATGCCTGCGCGTCTTCCTTGGAGATCGAACGCGCGTCCCCCAGCGGGCGCATCACCGCGCCTGCCCGCAACATTGCCAGCAGGTACGCCTGCGGCCCGGCGGCCAGGTGCACATTGCGTCGTTCCAGCTGGGTCAGGAAGAAGGACCGGTCCACAAGGCGCGAGGCCAGCGCAGTGGACATCGAGACCGAAACCATCACGGCGAGGCCGATCTGCCAGTCTCCGGTCAATTCAAACACGATGAGCGTGGTCGAGATTGGTGCGCCCAGCACCGCGGCAGCCACCGCGCCCATCCCGGCAAAGGCATAGAGCGTATGGGTGCCTGACACATCTGGCAGCAATCCGGTGGCGATCAGGCCGAAGGCCAACCCGGTCAGCGCTCCGATCATCAATGAAGGGGAAAACACACCACCACCCATGCGACCGCCCATGGTAATCGCCACTGCGACGGTCTTGATGACCGCGAACAGGATCGCGGTCGTCAGCACAAGGTCCCCGGTCAAGGCACGGATCGTGGTTTCGTATCCCACGCCGATGATGTGCGGAAACCAGACCGCCAACAGGCCGAGCATCGCGCCCGAAACACCGGGGCGCAGCCAGCGCGGCAGAGACAAGCGGTTTTGGATATGCGTGCCGATATCCTCGGCGAAGAAGATCGATCGCATCAGCAGTAGCGAAACCAGCCCGCAAATCAGGCCTAGGATCAGAAAGGCGGGCAGCTCGACATAGAATTGCAACGACCCGGGCGTTTCCAGCGTGAATTCGGTCACGTCACCATAAGCCAGCCGATTGATCACGGTCCCCGCGACCGAGGCGATGACAATGGGCGCAAAGGCATGAACGGCGAAGTGGCGCAACACAACCTCAAGCGCAAACAAGGCCCCGGCGATAGGGGCGTTGAAACTGGCCGAAACAGCAGCGGCCACAGCGCAACCCAATAGGTCGCGCCCGGTGATACCGTCGGCGTGGATACGGTCGCTGACCCAAGTCGAGATGACCCCGGCCATATGCACAACAGGTCCTTCCCGCCCCGTGGATCCGCCTGAGCTGAGCGTGATCAGCGAAGCGAAAAAAGATGCGATACCGGCCTTCTTTTCGACCCGTCCATCAGTGATGGCCGCACCCTCGATCACATCAGCTACCGAACGCACACGGCCATCATCGGTGTACCTGTTCAGGATGATCCCGACGACCAACCCGCCGACCACAGGTGTAAGGAAAATCCAGAGCCAATGCAGCTTCTCAGCATGGCTGTGCAGGAACAGGATATCTTCGGTGTTGTAGAGATAAGCCTGCAACGACGAGATCGCCATCCGGAATCCCAGCGCCATGAAGCCTGCAGCGATCCCGATGACCAGAGCAATAAACCAGAACTGAATCTGGCTGGGGCCACGATGAAGCATTACCCGCCATGCATCCCGCAGCGCCGAGAGGGCTTGATTGAGCTGATTGCGCAGCACGGTGCGGGTCGATTGGGTCATTGGCCCTCGTTGGGGTGGTCGCCTGACCCTTAGTAAGCCACGCGCGCGCCTTAGAAAAGTCGGTTCACGACAAGATGCTCACAGAATGCGCGTCATGCATCCAACAGGGCACGGGCAGCGGCACGTGCCTCATCCGTAATGGTGTCGCCTGCGACCATCCGGGCGATTTCGTCGACGCGGTCGGGGTCGGCCAGCGGGATCACGGTGGACAGGGTCTGATCGCCGGTGACCTGTTTCTGCACCCGCCAGTGATGCGCCGCCCGTGCGGCCACTTGCGGCGAGTGGGTGACGACCAGCACCTGCCCGCCCTGCGCGAGTGCGGCCAGACGGCGGCCCACCGCGTCCGCCGTGGCACCGCCGACACCGCGGTCAATCTCGTCAAAGATCATCGTGCGGGCACTGTCTTCGCCCGTTAGGCAGACCTTAAGCGCCAGCAGAAAGCGGCTGAGTTCGCCGCCCGAGGCGATTTTGTTGAGCGGCCCTGACGGCGCCCCCGGGTTGGTGGCGACGGTGAAGGCCACCGCATCGATGCCTTCGGGGCCCGGGTCGGTCGCAGTGATCTCGGTCCGGAACACGGCGCGTTCCATTTTCAGGGGCGCGAGTTCAGCCATTACTGCGGTGTCCAACGCACTGGCGGCCTTACGGCGCGTTTCGCCAAGCGCGGTGGCCGCGTTGTCATACGCAGCCTGTGCCGCGTCCACAGCAGCGCGTTTGTTGCTGAGGTCGGCGTCACCCGCATCCAGCCGGTTCAGGCGGTCGCGCAAGGTATCGGCGAAGGTGCCCAGATCATCGGGGGCCACATCGTGTTTGCGTGCCAGCGCGCGAATGGCAAAGAGGCGTTCCTCGGCCTGTTCCAGTTCCGCTGGGTTGAAATCGAGCGCTTGCAGACAGGCGTTGACGCCGTCCTGCGCCTCGCCCAGTTCGATAAGGGCGCGACCCAGCGCGGCAATGGGGCCTTCTAACTGGCCACCCGCATTGTCCGACACGCCTTCCAGCCAGCGCACGGCATCGGCCATCGCGCCCTCGGCCCCGTCGCCGTCCAGCAAGGCAAAGGCACGGGCCACGTCGTCGCGAATCCGTTCGGCCCCTTGCATCATGCGGCGGCGGGCGTCGAGATCTGCATCCTCGCCCGGCTGCGGGTCAAGCTGATCCAACTCGGCAACGGAATGACGCAGGAACTCTTCTTCGGCACGCATAGCCTCCAGCGCTGCCTCAGTCTGCGCCAGAGCTTTGCGGGCGATGGACATCTGGCCCCATGCGGCACGCACGGCGGCCAACTGATCCCCTGCCCCGGCATAGGCATCCAGCATTGCGCGATGCCCGCGTGGGTTCAGCAGGCCTCGGTCATCATGTTGGCCGTGCAGTTCGATCAGAGTATCCGACAGCGCCCGTAACACTTCGCCCGAACAACGGCGGTCATTGACCCATGCAGTCTTACGTCCCTCGGCCGTGTTGACGCGGCGCAGGATCAGCTCCTCGCCACCGGGCAGACCCGCCTCGGCCAGAACCGAATGGGCAGGGTGATCGTCAGGCAGTTCAAACTCGGCCACAACTTCGCCCTGTGCGGCCCCCTGACGAACCAGCTCGGCGCGCCCTCGCCAGCCCAGCACAAAGCCCAGCGAATCCAGCAAGATCGACTTGCCCGCGCCGGTTTCACCGGTCAAAGCATTCAAGCCCGGCTGAAACGTCAGCTCCAGCCGGTCGATGATCAGCATGTCGCGGATATCAAGGGCGCGCAGCATCGGGTCTTTAGCGTCCCAAGCCTTTAGCCATGGCCGTTACAACCACTCACCCTTGACGGTCTGGCGATAGATCGTGCTGAGCCAATTGTTACCTCGGCTCTTTAGATCGAGACCACGCGACGTCAGCAACGTGTACCCCGCGTCGTACCATTCCGAGGACTGATAGTTGTAACCCAGAATCGCACCCGCGGTCTGCGCCTCGTCCACCAGTCCCAGCGCCAGATACGCCTCGATCAGGCGATAGAGCGCCTCGGCGGTATGAGATGTGGTCTGAAAATCCTCGACCACCACGCGGAATCGGTTGATCGCCGCAGTGAAGTGATCCTGACGCAGATAATAGCGCCCGATCTCCATCTCTTTGCCAGCCAGATGGTCAAAGGCAAGGTCGAATTTCAGTACGGCAGATGTGGCATACTCACTGTCTGGGTAGACTTCGATCACCGTGCGCAGCGCCTGCAGTGCCTGAAAGGTCAGCCCCTGATCACGACCCACTTCGTCGATCTGATCATAGTAGCTGAGCGCCAGAAGATACTGGGCATAGGCGGCGTCTTCGTCAGTGGGATAGAAATCGATATAGCGCTGCGCGGCGGCGCGGCTTTCTTCATAGTTCTGGTCCGAATGGAATGAGAACGCCTGCATGATCAGCGCACGTTTCGCCCAATCGGAATAAGGATAAAGCCGCTCTACTTCAGAGAAATACCAAGCCGCGTCGTCCGAGCGATTCTGCGACAGCTCGTATTCACCGCGGGTGTAAATCTGTTCAGGTGTGAAACCTTCGAGGTTTTGGCTGCGGTCTGCCCCACGGTTACCAAACAGACCTCCGGCATTGCCACATGCCGTCAAAGTTGCTGCCAGAAGAAGCGCACCTGCGATTCTGACTGCCGCTTTGCTGCCAACCATTCCGCCCATCCTTGTCGTCTACTTAGCGGGAATTACCCCTGATCGGGCCTCGGTCTAGCACATAAAATTCCAGTGCAAAACGCCTTATCCACCCTCATGGCGCAAATGTCGTCAGAGTTGATCAGATCACGCAACCTGCGGGATTTCGCTCCGCACAAGGCCCTGGCCGGGCAGACGCGCGGCTTGTTCAGGGGTACAAAGGATCGGACGCACAGCGCCCGGTGTTTCGAACAGTTTGCGCAGCAATGTGTTGGTCATCGAATGCCCCGACTTCTCGCCGACAAAGCGCCCCAGAATCGGACCGCCTGCAAGATAGAGATCACCCAGAGCGTCCAGCATTTTGTGGCGCACCGCTTCATCCGTGTGACGGAAGCCACCCGGGGTCAGGACTTCGTCGCCCTGTACGACTACCGCATTGTCCAATGTGCCGCCCAAGGCCAATCCGTTTTCACGCATCGCTTCAACATCTGTGCGGCGGCAAAACGTGCGACTGTCGCAGAGTTCACGCGCAAACGAACCATTGCGCATGTCCAAAACCTTTGTCTGGCTGCCAATGGCGTCATCTTCGAAATCAATGTGGAACTCGATCTCCAGACCTTCCGCAGGCGCGATCGATGCCTTTGCGCCCTCTCGTTCAACAGAGACGGGCTTAAGCACCTCATAAGCTAGTACCGGACTAGCCTGACGGCGAACGCCTTTGGCCATAATGCCCTGAACAAAGGCCACGGACGAGCCATCCATGATCGGGACTTCGGGACCATCGATTTCAATCAGTGCATTATGCACACCACATCCGGCAAGTGCCGCCATGATGTGTTCCACAGTCGATACCGACACATTCGCATCGTTAACCAATCGTGTGCAAAGAGGCGTCCGCTCAACAACGTCATAGATTGCGGGGATCAACGCATTGCCCAGCTCGATATCAGTCCGTTTGAACCAGATTCCATGACCTGCCGCTGCAGGCTTCAGAACCATCGTCGCAGGCTTGCCGCTATGCAGCCCAGTGCCCACAAACGTGACTGAAGATTTGAGCGTATGTTGCAATGTGAGCCTCGGTGAGTTGTGTCCAGCCTATCAGGGGCTGTGTTGCACCCTCAACTAAGGAAGGGGGCGTTAAGGCTCAACTCACCTTTTGCAACCGAATGAAACATGAATGTGACACATCGGCAAATCCCTGCTTACACCAGCTCAACACTTTGTGTTTCCACAAAAAAGGGCCGCGCGATGGCGGCCCTTCGGGATGATTTTGTTACCGCGATCAGTTGGCCTGACGCCGTAGGAAGGCGGGAATTTCGATGCGCTCCTGATCAGGATCGGCTTCATCCTGAACAGGCGCCGTCGCGTCAACCGACCGCATCGCAGGCTGTTGGCGTACCGGTTGAACGGGCGTATCGGCCGCATGGCCGGTCATCCGGTCAATCAATCGGTTGAAGCCAAAACGCGGGCGATCCTCGGTCGCTTGCTGCGGCTGAGGGGCCGGTTCGCGAGGTGCCTCAGGCGTCGGACGCAGCCGGTTCGAAGGTACTTTCTGAACTGCGGCCTGCAACCGCTGCATCGCTTCCGGAGACGGTGTGCCGGGGGTCTGGGCACGCGGTGCGTCGTAGGAGTCGACTGTCTCTTCGACTTCGGGTTGCGGTTCGAACTGCGCAACCTGAGGCTGATAGGCGGGCGGAGGCAGCCCGTCATCTTCCTGCTCGGCAGCGGGTTGTTCGTCTTGCCAGCCTTCATTGAACTCGACATCTTCGATGGACTCGAAGAGCGTGGGCGCAATGTTGTCCTCAGCCGGGGCCTCATCTGCAGCGATTTGTTCAGGCGTGGAGTCTTCTGCCGAAACCGTGCGTGTCAGCGGAGCCGACATCGAACGGCGGGCGACCGGTACATCTTCGATTTTCTCGCTGGCATCGATACCGGTGGCAACGACTGAAACGCGCATGCCGCCTTCCATTTCGGTGTCCAGGGTCGAACCGACAATGATATTGGCCTCCGGGTCCACTTCCTCGCGGATGCGGTTGGCGGCCTCGTCCAGTTCGAACAAGGTCAGATCGTGCGCACCGGTGATGTTGATTAGCACACCCTTGGCACCCTTGAGGCTGATTTCGTCCAACAGCGGGTTGGCAATGGCCTTCTCGGCTGCCTGAATGGCGCGATCTTCACCGGTCGCTTCGCCTGTGCCCATCATCGCCTTGCCCATCTCGTCCATCACGGCTCGAACGTCGGCGAAGTCGAGGTTGATCAGACCCGGACGCACCATCAGGTCGGTTACGCCTTTGACGCCCTGATACAGGACATCGTCGGCCATCGAGAACGCCTCGGTAAACGTTGTCTTTTCGTTGGCCAGACGGAACAGGTTCTGGTTTGGAATGATGATCAGCGTATCAACGACTTTCTGCAGCGCATCAACGCCGTCTTCGGCCTGACGCATACGCTTGGCGCCTTCGAACTGGAAGGGTTTGGTGACAACCCCAACGGTCAGGACACCCAGCTCCCGCGCTGCTTGCGCGATGATCGGGGCTGCGCCGGTGCCTGTGCCGCCACCCATGCCGGCGGTGATAAAGCACATATGAGCACCCGCTAGGTGATCGACGATCTGTTCGATGCTTTCTTCAGCTGCTGCAGCACCCACGGTCGGACGCGCACCTGCACCTAACCCTTCGGTGACTTTGACGCCCAGCTGCACCCGCGCCGACGAACGGCTTTGCTGCAGCGCCTGTGCGTCTGTGTTGGCGACGACAAATTCTACGCCGTCCAACTGTTTTTCAATCATGTTGTCGACAGCATTGCCCCCAGCGCCGCCAACGCCAAATACGGTAATCCGAGGCTTGAGTTCGTCGTGCCCGGGCATCGAAAGATTTAATGTCATGCTCTGTCCGCCTGTTTTTTATGTTGCCGCAAAATGCGGTTTTTCTGACCTATCCACAGTCGATTTTACTGTGTCATTTCGGAAACGTCACCAGAAAAATCGCACGAATCCACAAAATATGGAGGAAATAAGGCAGCAAACAGCGGCATTTCGCTGTTACCGCGACATGTTGCGGCGAAAGGCTCATGCGCCACTACACACGGAAAGACCCCACCCGCCTTGAGGGGATGCGAAAACTTTTAGTCGCTCGTTTGGTCGCGGAAAACTGCTCAATGTCCTGCCGCTGGGCCTCTGCCGGGCCTTGAACCTTATTTTGCGGCAATTTGGCAGTTGCCGCAACTGATTTCTTTAGCCTATCGGGGCACTTGGGCAATTCAGGCCATCTTCAGAGATGCTACGGACCTCTTGCGTTTCGCTGCCGACGAAGCGCGCCAGCCGCACCATCAGCCGGTCATTGTACAGGTAGGGCCACCAGCAGACTGGCAGACCATCGGGCGCATCATCGTACAGAAAACAGATCTGGCCATTTGGCGTGGTGATCTGGCCATAGACACAGCCCCGCCCCTCCATCCGCCAGACCGAGAGAGACGGGCTGAGGAATTCCTCGGTCCCGACCAACATACCGCTTCGGATTTCATGGAAGGTGATCGTTTTGCCAACGACGGCGCTCAGAAACGCCTCGGGCGTAATAAGGGTTTGAGCCGGGGCCGCAGCGGGCCCAAGGGCCGCGCCAACGGCTGCACCACGCAGGGCATTACCAATTGTCACGGAACCAGCGCACGGCGCGCTTGAACGGGCGCGCGGCATAGGTGTCGACCGGGATCTCAAAATCCCACCATTCGTCCTGAGGATGCGCTGCAAACAGGCTAAGCCCCACTGCCGAAGAAAAACCGGGCCCGGTCGCGGATTGCGGCAGGCCATGAACACGCAGCGGGCGGCCCAAACGAACACGCTGACCCAGAATCCGGCTGGCAAGCCCGTCTAGCCCCATGATCTGGCTGCCACCACCAGTCAGAACGATCTGCTGGCTTGGCAGGTGGTCGAAACCGGCAGCGTCCAGACGAGTACGCACCTCTTCGAGAATCTCCTCGACGCGGGGGCGCATGATGCCGATCAACTCGGCACGGCTCACGGTACGGCGGTCATGCTCCCAATCGCCAGTATCGCCACCGATGTCGATCAGGTCGCGATCATCGGCTCCGGTCGCGTGAACGCCACCGTTAAAGGTCTTGATCCGTTCGGCCACCGCTGCGGGCACGCCGAGGCCCATCGAAATGTCGCTGGTCACGTGATCCCCGCCCATGCGCACGCAATCGGCATAGATCATGTGTTTCTTCATGAAGATCGAGATGCTGGTGGTGCCGCCGCCCAGATCGATACAGGCCGCGCCCAACTCCTGTTCGTCCTCGACCAATGCGGAAATGCCCGAGACATAGGCCGAGTTCGCAATCCCTGCCAGCTCCAGATCGCAGCGTTTGATGCAGCGGACGATGTTCTGGATCGCCACCGCATCGACGGTGAGCATGTGCATATCCACTGCAAGGCTCTGCCCCAACTGTCCACGCGGATCGATTAGTCCCGAGCGGTTGTCGAGCGCGAAATTCACCGGTTGCGCATGCAGTACCTCGCGCCCTTCGCCGTAATCGGGCACGTCGCAGGCGTTCAGGACACGACCGACCTCGGCTTCGGTAACCAATTGGCCTTCCAGATCAACCTGCGCATCCAGCCCGTAGGAACGCGGGTTCGCCCCTGAGAAGGATGCAATCACGTGATCGACGCGGATATCGGCCATCTTCTGCGCCGCCTGCAGCGCGGTGCGGATGGCGCGCTCGGTTTCCTGCATCGCGGTAACCTCGCCGAACTGCACCCCGCGCGAACGGGTGGTCGCAGCGCCAATGACCCGGAAACCGGTTTGTCCGGCCATCGACCCGATCGAGTTATCCTCGGACAACCGCCCCGTCCCGTCGAAGCGCAATACAAGGCAAGCGATTTTGGAGCTGCCGACATCCAGGATAGCAACTACACCGCGTTGCATTGCCTGTCGGCGCATCTGCCGCATAGCCCTTTGGGACTGATAAAGATCGGTCATCATGGTCGTTACTGCCCGCTACTCACATCTACTTTTGTGTTCCACCAGTCTTCGCTGGCCGTTTTGTTCATTCGGATGGTCGGTCGCTGCCCCAGTCGCATGTCGACCACGGCCACGTCACGTTCTAGAAGGTCCTGAACCTCGTTCACCGCCAACACGCGTTCCAGCGCGCGCGCCGGACGTTCGGTCGGCAACATGATGCGCTGGTTGCGATCCAGCACCAGATCCCAGCGCCGTTCGCCAACGCGCACCAAACCGCGCACGCGTTCGCCCAAGCTGCGGGCTGTGGTCAGGATTTGCAGCGCCTCGGGGACATGTTTGTTCGCGCCCTTCCCTGCGATCAGTGGCAGGGCTGCGTGATCGGCGCGTGCTGAAACACGGTCAACATGAGCTCCGGTTTCATCCAATAGCTCGATCCCGTCTCGGGTGCGCCAGACGATGACCGGCTGGCGTTCGACCACATCTACCTGAAGAATCCCGCCAGGGCGAATGCGTACGGTTGCCGATTTCACCGGGTCAAGCCCGGTGATGGTGTCGCGGATCAACTCCACATCCAGATCCCACGAGCTGAGCGGGAAATCGAGCGGCACGATCTCGCGGATATCCTCAGACAGTGCGGTTCCTGCCCCGTCGATGGCCATCAGGTTGACCATGAATTCGGGGCGCTCCTGGATCGAGGTCTTGATGTCGGCGATATAGGTGCTGACCGCCTCACGACGTTCTTCGGCGGCAAAGAAGCCACCCACCAAACCAACGACGGTCAGAACCGGCAGGCCAATTTTTAGCCCGCGCCGGATGCCGGGGGTGAGCATCCAGCGCTGAAAGCGGTAGCTGAGGCGCGAGGGCGCGGGGTCCACGTTGCGCGCGCGGCCAAAAAGACGCGCCCCGCGCAAATGCAGCTTAGGTTCGGTTTTGGGCTCGGGCCTTGGCGCGGCGGTGAAATCGGCATCCGGCCCCGCCAACGGTTTGGTCCGGTGAATCACCGGCGCGCGGGTGGCGGTCAGCGGTCGCATGAGGCGTCCTCCACCATCCAGGCGCAGAGCTGGCCGAAACTGATGCCAAGATGCTCGGCCTGTTCGGGTACCAGCGAAGTCGGCGTCATGCCAGGCTGGGTGTTGGTTTCCAGCAGAAACAACCCGTCGGCACCCCTGCCGTCATCCCAGCGGTAATCGGTACGGGACACACCGCGACAACCCAGCGCGTTATGCGCCTTCACCGCATAGTCCATGCAGCGGTCAAAGATATCCTGCGGGATCTCGGCGGGCAGCACATGCCACGAGCCGCCGGGCTTGTACTTGGCATCATAATCGTACCAACCGCCATCGGTCATGATCTCGGTCACCGTCAGGGCGCGATCGCCCATCACGGTCACGGTCAGTTCACGGCCCGCGACGTATTTCTCGACCATCACCTGATCAGGCATCGCCTCGTCCAGTTGCGGCGGGCCGTTGGCATTTTCATGCACGATATAGATGCCGACGCTGGAACCTTCGTTGTTGGGCTTGGCCACATAGGGCGGCTCCATCACATGGACCTCGACCACCTCGACCTTGGGAACGATCAGGCTGGGTACGATAGGTAATCCTTGGGCGGCGTAGACCTCTTTGCTGCGTTGCTTGTCCATCGCAAGGGCCGAAGCCAGCACGCCGGAATGCGTGTAAGGAATGCGCATCCATTCCAGTAGCCCCTGCACACAGCCATCCTCGCCCCAGCGTCCATGCAGGGCGTTGAACACCACATCGGGTTGGATATCGGTAAGGCGAGCAGCAAGGTCCGGACCTGCGTCCAGTTCGACCACTTCAAAGCCTTCACCCACAAGAGCGGCTGCGCATTCGCGCCCAGAGCTGAGAGACACCTCGCGTTCCGCCGAGGGGCCGCCCATCAACACCGCCACTTTGGGGTTTGTCCTGCTCGACATACCCAATGTGCGCCTCAATGTCCCCGGACCTTATGTGGTGGTCCGTACTGCGTTTATGCCTTTGATCCGTCGTCCTAATTTGCCTGTTATGGTCTGACGGTCGGGGCTTTATTCTTCCAGCGGATCACCGACCCGCATGATTTCCCACTCTAGCGTGATGCCGCTTGTTTCGTAAACCTTTTTTCGCACCTCTTCGCCCAGACCTTCGAGGTCTGCGGCGGTGGCGTCGCCTGTATTGATCATGAAATTCGAGTGTTTGGGACTCATCTGCGCGCCACCTTTTGTGGCCCCGCGCATACCCGCGTCATCGATCACTTTCCACGCCTTGAGGTCATGCACATCGTCCGCGCGCCCGGTCGACGAGAACCCGGCCGGATTACGGAAGGTCGACCCGGCGCTGCGGTCCTTGGTGGGTTGAGTTTCGTCGCGCTTTTTTAGCTGCGCCTCCATGCGAGCGTGCAGCTCAGCTGGATCGCCCGAGGGGCCTTGAAACGTCGCCGAGATCAGCACCGCGCCTTCGGGCAGGTCGGACTGGCGATAGCGGAAGCTGAGGTCTTGCGGGGTCAGGTCCACGATCTCTCCGGCGCGGGTGACGACGGTAGCCTTTTGCAACACATCCGCCGTATAGCTGCCGTAACAGCCCGCGTTCATACGCACGGCCCCGCCGATCGAGCCTGGTATCGTGCGCAGGAAAGTCAGGTCCACACCTCCATCCGCTGCTTTACGCGCCACATGCGCATCCAGCGCGGCGGCACCCGCGCTGACGGTATTGCCGTCGACCGAGATACTATTGAACCCGCGCCCCAATCGGATCACCACCGCCCGCAGACCACCATCACGTACGATCAGATTGGATCCGACACCCATAGGAAAGATGGGAACATCCGCAGGCAGATCACGCAGAAACGACTGAAGGTCTTCGGTATCGGCGGGTTGAAACAGATAATCCGCTGGTCCGCCGACGCGCAGCCAGGTGAGTTCGGAAAGAGAACGCGCCGCGGACAGGCGGCCACGGACGTCGGGCAGTTCGCTCATGCGCCTTCCCGCGATGCAAGGCTGCGCCCGCCTACTCCCCCCATGATCACCGCAAACAGGAAGGGCAGGACCGCACCGGTCAGCCAGACGAAGGGTCCGAACGCCTGTTCTTCTTCTCCTGTCCCGACACCGGCCAGCACTATGATCAGTACCAGACCAAGGGCCGAGGTCAGCCCGATCAGCCACAGCAGTGCCTTGAGGCCGATCCAGCGCGCGGCGACAAAACCCGCAAGCGTCCCGAGGATCAGGGTAATCAGCGGCAAATAGGCGAAAGTGGCGATGTCGACCATGGGGGCCTCCTAAAAATGGCCAGTTACTTGTTCGCCGCCTTCATGCCCTGCATTTTCGCCTTTGTCCAACGGGTGAGGTAAATCACCGGCCAACGCAGAACTGACATACCTGCCGCCAGAACCAGCAGCCCGATCCATGGACCATTTTCATAGGTGACATAGCCTAGGATGGGGACGCCAACGGCGATCAGGAAATAGGCGCGCCGCCAATGGTTGTCCTTGCTGGGCAACATCGCCAACACGTTGGCGACAACACCCCACAGACCGGCAAGCGCAATCGACCAGTTCATTCCGACACCTCTTTACCCGTCCACTTGCGCCAGTAGTAGCGGATCGGGTTGCGGTACATCGAAACAAAACCGCCAGCAGCCAAGACTCCGACGAACCAGCCATAGTCTAAACTCAGCCACAGAATCAGAACAGGCGCGCTGGCAAACAGTACAACACCCGGTGGGAATTGCAGGCGCATCGGCAGCATCGCCACAATGGTGGAAGCGAAGACCCAGACGCAGGCGAGTATGAGCGACAACGCCACGAGGTTAGCTCGCTTTGGCGATTAACCGGTCAGGCAAACCGTTGGCCCAGGTACTGATCGTACCTGCGCCGAGGCAGACAACCATATCGCCCGGGCGGGCCTGTTCACGGACAAGGCGGGCGAGGTCTTCTTCGTTCAAGATCGCGCGCGCGTGGCGGTGGCCGTGGCGGATCAGGCCCTGCACAAGATCGTCACGGCTGGCACCTTCGATCGGATCTTCGCCTGCGGCAAAGACCTCGGCAATAGCGACCACGTCGGCGTCGTTGAAGCAGGTGCAGAAATCGTCGAACAGGTCGGACAGGCGGGAATAGCGGTGAGGCTGGTGGACGGCGATAACGCGGCCCTCGGTGGCCTGACGTGCGGCCTTGAGAACGGCGGCGATTTCGACCGGATGGTGGCCGTAATCGTCGATGATGGTGACGCCGTTAATTTCCCCGACCTTGGTAAAGCGGCGGTTGACGCCGCCGAAATCGGCCAGCGCATCGCGGATTTCACTGGCCTTCATGCCCAGATGACGGGCCACGGCCACGGCGCTCAGCGCATTAGAGACATTGTGGTCGCCGGGCATTGGCAAGGTGCAACCTTCGATCACCTTGTCTTCATGGCGTAGGTGGATGTCGAAATGGGCGACGCCACCCTTATAGGTCAGGTTTTCGGCCCGCACATCGGCCTGTGCGTTGAATCCATAGGTGCGCACACGACGGTCCGAGATGCGGCCGACCAGAGCCTGCACCTCGGCATGATCTGTGCAGCAGACGGCCAGGCCATAAAACGGCAGGTTCGAGACGAACTCGTAAAACCCGTCCCGCAGCTTATCGAAATCGCCCCAATGCTCCATGTGTTCAGGGTCGATATTGGTGACGATGGCTATGGTTGCAGGTAGGCGATTGAATGAGCCGTCGCTCTCATCCGCTTCAACCACCATCCATTCACCCTGCCCCATGCGGGCGTTGCTGCCATAGGCGTGGATGATGCCGCCATTGATGACAGTGGGGTCGAAATCGCCGGCAACCATCAGTTCGGCCATCATTGTGGTCGTGGTCGTTTTTCCGTGGGTTCCGGCGATGGCAATATTCGAGCGCAGCCGCATCAGTTCGGCCAGCATATCGGCGCGGCGGACAACCGGCAGGCCCTGCGCGCGTGCTTCGTCCAGTTCCGGGTTCCCCGGTTTGATCGCGGTCGATACCACGACCACGGCGGCATTCTGCAAGTTCTCGGCACGCTGGCCTTCGAAAATCTCAGCACCCAGCCCAGCCAGCCGGTCAGTAATCTTCGAGGTTTTCAGGTCCGAACCTTGTACACGGTAGCCAAGATTCAAAAGCACCTCTGCGATACCCGACATCCCGATCCCACCGATGCCCACGAAGTGGATCGGTCCAACGTCCTGCGGCAGTTTGGTTGCTGGATTCATGAGGTCTCCTTCTGCGCCAGTTGCTCGACAAGGGCGACCAGACGCTCGGTGGCGTCCGGTGCCCCGACCGATAGCGCGGCATGGGCCATTTGCTGTGCGGCTTCGGGGTTGGTGAGAACCGTGGTCATTTGCTGTGTCAGCGCGGGAACGTCAAGGGCGTTTTCGGGGATCATAATCGCCCCACCTGCCTGAACCAACCCACGCGCGTTGGCTGTTTGATGATCTCCGGCAGCCGTGGCAAGCGGGATCAAAATCGACGGACGGCCAATCACGGAAATGTCGGCAATACTGGAGGCACCCGACCGGCTGACAACCAGCTGCGCGTCGGACATGCGGCGAGGTACGTCATCAAAGAAAGGCTGTACATCGGCGCGTATGCCGTGATCGGCGTAAAAGGCCTTGACCCGTTCACCATCCTCATCGCGGGCCTGATGCGAGACGCGGATGTACCCGCGCAGATATTCAGGCAGCGCAGCGATGGCCCCCGGCACCACGTCACTGAGGATACGTGCGCCCTGTGAGCCGCCCATCACCAGGACGGACATCGGGTACTCCCCAGGCGGGATATAGGGGGCAGCAGCGCGTTCAAGAACGGAGGCGCGAACCGGGTTACCAGTGTGTATGCCCTTGGACCCTTCAGGCAGATCGGTGGGCCAGACACCACAGGCCACTTGAGCCACACGCGTGGCAAACAGTTGGTTTACCCGGCCCAGAACGCCATTTTGTTCATGGATCATACGCGGCAGCTTCAGCAGGATGGCCGCGCCCAGCGCCGGTATCGACGGATAGCCGCCAAAGCCCACCAACACATCCGGCTTGTCACGGATCATCTGCGCAGCCATGCTAGTGACTCCAGCAGCAATCTTGGGTCCAACCAACATCTTGGCCGCTAATCCGCCTCGGGCGAAGGTGGCCGAGGATGCCTCGACAATCTCGACGTCTGCGGGGAACGCGCCGGTATAGCGCGCTCCGCGCGGGTCGGTGGACAGGCGCACACGCCAGCCTTTCTGTAGCATCGCCTCGGCCAACGCCTGCGCGGGGAACATGTGGCCGCCGGTGCCACCTGCTGCGATTAGTAGATAAGGTTTGCCCATCAGCCTCGTCCGCGCAGAATGTCGCCCAGCTCGCCCTGCGGGCGGGTTCGGGTGAAGGCCAGCAACATGCCAACCGCGATGCCGCCAGCAATCAGGGACGATCCGCCATAACTGACAAACGGCAGCGTCATGCCCTTGGCGGGCAGAAGACGCACGGCGACGCCCATGTTGATCATAGCCTGCACGCCGAACATGCAGGCCAGACCAGTGCCAGCCAGACGGATGAACATGTCGCGTTCGCGCATCAGCCGCAGCAGCGAACGCACAACGATCAGCGAGTACAGCGCGATGATAATCAGCACCAGAATCAGCCCGTATTCTTCGGCCGCGACCGCGATGATGAAATCCGTATGCGCATCAGGCAGAGACCACTTGACCTGCCCCTCACCCACGCCGACGCCGAACAGGCCGCCTTCGCGGATAGCATTGGTGGCATACCCAAGCTGGGTGGTCGGATCGAGTTCCTGATTAAGGAAACCATCGATACGACGGGCAAAGTGCTCGGAATTGGAATAGGCAAACATGCCGCCCAGAACGACCGCCCCGGCCATGCCGACCAGCAATAGCATCGGGGCTCCGGCAACAAAATACATCACACCCCAACCAAAAAGGATAAGGCAGGCCTGCCCGAAATCGGGCTGCATCACCAGCATTGCCACGATGGACATACACAGTGCAAAGGACCACAACCGCCCCGGCGGGCCGTTGATTTCCTGTGATGCGGCCAACAGCCATGCGGCCACCACGACAAAACCGGGCTTGAGGAACTCGGATGGCTGCAACGAGGCAAAACCCAGCGAATACCAGCGCACCGCGCCTTTGCCAAAGTCTGTACCGAAGACCGGCAGGAAGGCCAACGCCACGAACGAGGCCAGAAAGCCCAGAATCGCCAGCCGCCGCACCAGTGTCGGCGACATCATTGAGGTCAGCAGCATCGCGACCAGCGCCAGCCCGCCAAAGATCGCCTGACGTTCTACATAGTGAAAAGGATCGAACCCGTTACGCCCCGCCAGTGGCGGCGACGAGGCCAGCCCAAGCAAAAGCCCGATGACAAACAGGATCAGAACGCAGGACATCGTCCAGCGATCAATCGTTCGCCACCACTTCGGAAGAATCGGTTCTCCGCGCTGGTCCTGGACCGCGCCATACACCATCTCAGTCATGAGATACCGCCACTATCTGCCTCGTTAACGTCCCGTTTTCGGGATCTGATTGAGAGTCTACAGGGATTTTTACATTTGGGCTAGCAGAATGACAGGCAGAACTGGAATTCCGGAACGATAAGCCGCCGTTGACAAACGCGCATGCATTCAAGCAGCGCATGCTGCCTGTTCTGATCGACGGCCCGTTGAGGCTCGGTTTGAGTTCATCCAAATATCAACCGCGCCCAACGTCATTGTTCAAAAAGTAAATCGTCAGTCTTTGATGGGGTATCTGTCAGGCTCTTCAAACACATCGATCACTCGGGAACCCGCCTTGATGCGCCCGCCATGCTCCACTCCGGCTGGGATAGAATAGCTGTCGCCGGGCAGATAAACTTTCGTCTCTCCGCCAATGGTGAGTTCAATTTCTCCTTCCACCACCGTACCCCATTGGGCACCATGTGAATGTAGTGGGAGTTCCATTTCTTTAAGAAAAGTAAAAAAGGCGACCAAACCAGCATCAGATCGAATGACTGCCGTCTGCACGACGTCTTCGGGAAATGGCACGTCTAGTCTTGGAAAGTCTGTAATGAAGTTTGGAAAGCGCATATTTTTATCCCTTTAAATGGATCTAACCGGCAAGCATTAGCACAGAGCCTAGCATGTCAGGATGTACTACGACTAAAAATCCACATACCATATGGCACAAACCCAAGTGCCGCTGAGAAATTCTGTGGGCCAAACCCACACCGTTTTTGGTCTGCGCTCTTGCCATCGCTCACAATCCACGCCATGCGCAGCATATGGATTTCGAGACGATCATCCTCGGTGCTGGCGCGGCTGGCATGATGTGCGCAGCCCATTGCGGTGGCCAGGCGCTGGTGATCGACCATGCAAAAGCTCCCGGAGAAAAGATCCGCATCTCGGGTGGTGGACGATGCAATTTCACCAATATGTATGCGGGACCGGGCAATTTCCTGTCTCAGAATCCGCATTTCAGCAAATCAGCGCTGGCGCGATATACACAGTGGGACTTCATCGAACTGGTCGATCGCCATGGCATTGCATGGCATGAAAAAACGCTTGGGCAATTGTTCTGCGACGGGTCTTCGAAACAGATCGTCCAGATGCTGCTGAATGAAATGGTCAAGGCCGAGGCCGAGCTCTGGGTGCAGACGTTGCTGCGCAACTTGCGCAAAACCGAAAGCGGTTTTGCTTTGGATGTCGAACGCGATGGCAAGCACATCCCTCTGACCTGTCGCAATCTGGTTCTGGCCACGGGTGGCAAATCGATCCCCAAAATGGGCGCAACGGGGTTGGCCTATGACATCGCGCAGCAATTCGGGCTGCAGATAACCGAGACACGGGCGGCGCTGGTGCCGTTCACCTTCTCGGACGGGCGGTTCAAGGATTTGTCCGGCGTCTCTTTGCCCGCTCGACTGTCAAACGAGCGCAGCAGTTTCGACGAGGCTTTATTGTTCACCCATCGCGGGTTGAGCGGTCCTTCGGTGCTGCAATTGTCTTCGTACTGGCGCGAGGGTGAGGCAATATGGGTCAACCTGATCCCTGATTTGCCTTTATACGATCTGCTTCGCGATCAGCGGCAGGCTGTTGGGCGCAAGGCGCTGACCACCGAATTGGCACGCCACCTGCCCACGCGTCTGGTGGAATACCTCGCACACCATATCCCGATGAAGGGCAATCTTGCGGATCAGTCCGACACGGCGCTGTCGGAACTGATCGCCGCATTGTCCAACTGGCGGCTTACGCCGTCGGGCACCGAGGGCTATCGCACCGCCGAGGTCACTCTGGGCGGAATCGACACTGACGGGCTGTCGTCCAAAACGATGGAGGCCAGGGATGTCCCCGGCCTCTATGTCATTGGTGAAGCGGTGGATGTCACCGGCTGGCTTGGCGGTTACAACTTCCAATGGGCGTGGTCCTCGGGTCACGCCGCCGGAAGTGCCATCGCAAGCCGTTAGCCTACGACGTTGTAACCCCGTCCGCGCATACAGTTGCGCACGATGACTTCCTTGTTCTGGTTCTTGTTGATCACGTCAGCGCCTGCTCCAACCAACGCACCGGCAACGGCGGCGCGACCCAGGTTGTCGCTGCTGTCCTGAACGATGCCGGTGACGGCTGCAGCACCTGCAGCGCCGATTGCGGCATTACCTGCGGTCGATCCGTCAACGCTGGCCTGCGAGGCTGCAAGTTGCTGGCACTGATACAGGTCCGAGTTGTAGTTAGGGCCTACCGGGCCATCGATCACGGGCTGATAGTTGGCCCCGGTATTGGTGCAAGCCGCAGCAGCCAGCAGCGCTGGTACGACCAGAAGAAGTTTACGGTTTGGCATATTCATGACCTCGTGTTGAATTTCCTGAAGGCAAAAACCAATGCAGGCAGTGCGTCAAGCAGATAGGCCCACAGCTTCGCCGAACCGGCGATCTATTGCAAACGCATTGCTTTCAGAGGTGTTTTTTAACCTGAACCACGAAGTCATCGCCACGTTGCTCGAAGTTGTCATACTGGTCGAAACTGGCCGCAGCAGGTGCCAATAGAACGGTTTCACCGGGCTGCGCATCGGCCATGGCCTGCATAACCGCCGCTTCCATAGTGGTGCAGACTTGCGCATCGGCCTGCAACTGCATTGCAAAGCTCGCCGCCTCACGCCCGATGACGTAGGCCTTGATTACGTGGTCCCCTGCCCCGTTCAGCGCCTCAAGCCCGCCTTCTTTCTCAAGCCCGCCACAGATCCAACGTATCTTCTTGAACGCGCTCAAGGCTTTGAGGGCGCTATCTACGTTGGTGGCTTTCGAGTCATTCACATAGGTCACACCGTCCGCCTCGGCGATGATCTGACTGCGGTGCGGCAGACCCGGGAAGCTGTGCAGCGCGTCTTCGATCACGCGCGGAGCAAGGCCCAGCGATCGGCAGGCGGCATAGGCGGCGCAGGCGTTCTGGTGATTATGCGCACCGGGCAGGCCCTTGATCTCACGCAGGTCGATCGATCCGGCCTGACGGCCCTTGCGGTATTCCGACAGGAAACCCTTGCGGGCAAAGACCTGCCAACCCGACCCGGTCAGCTTGCGCGCCACCGAGACGCGGATCACCCGGTCATCTGACGGTCCCTCGGCCAGTTGCCCGGCCAGAAACGCGCCCTCGGCCTCATCTATCCCGATCACTGCGCGGTCTGGGCCTCCTTCGGCGAACAGGCGACGTTTGGCGGCAAAGTAACCACCCATTCCACCATGTCGATCCAAGTGATCAGGTGAAAGATTGGTGAAAACCGCCACATCCGGCGTCAGTGCGCGGGCCAGTTCGGTTTGGTAGCTCGATAGCTCCAGTACCACGACCGATCCATCGCCACCTGGGTCGATGTCCAGCACGCCGCGCCCAATGTTACCCGCCAGTTGCGAGTCGCGCCCGGCCTCGGTCAGGATATGTTGGATCAACGCAGCGGTGGTTGATTTGCCATTCGATCCCGTCACCGCGATGACGCGCGGTGGGATGTCGTAGTTGTTCCATTCAGGGCCTGCGAAAGAGCGAAAGAACAGACCTATATCATTGTCGACCGGAACTCCGGCTTCCAACGCAGCGGCCACAACCGGGTTCGGCGCGGGGTAGAGATGAGGGATGCCGGGCGAGACAATTAGTGCGGCAATATCGTCAAACGCCCCGTGGCGGCGCAGATCGACACACGAGAATCCCTCGACCTCTGCCGCTTCACGCGCGGCGGGGTTGTCATCCCAGCAGATCGGCTCAGCCCTGCCAGCGCGCAGCGCTCGTGCGGTGGTCAGACCCGACCGACCTAGCCCCAGAACCGCTACTTTCTGCCCTGAAAACCCTTTGACCGGGATCATTGCCATACACCTTCTATCCAAGCCGCTCTTCCAGCCAGTCCGCCCGCCAAGAGACCGGCCCTTTTGGAACGTTTTCTATTACGAACCCATAGTCTGGTAACCGGTCGCACAAAGCATCGTATTCCGCAATAGCTGCGGCCAAGTTGTGCCGCCGGTCATCATCCTGTTCGAATATCTCAGGCCAAGGAGGAAAGAGAAACACGCATGGGTCGTAGCCCAAGTGCAGTATCTGTTCACGCACTTTGGTCTCCAACGGTGTACCGGTTCGATCAAACCAAATCAGCGCGTCCAATGCCGAACGATCAAATAGCACAAGATCATCTTTGACATTGTTGAAGTCAGATATCGCAAGTTCAATGATCCGGCGGCAGAATACCTCGGAGTTGACCCAAGGCAGAGCGCGACCACCACCTTGTCTTTCCTCGGCAATGACACGACGACCCGGCTCGGAAACTGTTGAATATCCGCGTCGGGCCATCTCCTCCAGCAGTGTTGATTTGCCACCACCGGAGCATCCAGAAAGCACGACGCAACGCGGGCTCATCTGACTTTCAGCGTCGCCAGCCCGATCATCGCTAAGATCAGTGAAATGATCCAGAACCGGATCACGATGGTGGGTTCAGCCCAGCCCTTTTTCTCATAATGGTGATGGATCGGTGCCATCAAGAACACGCGCTTTCCGGTCCGTTTGAAATAAAGAACCTGGATGATCACGCTCAGCGCCTCGACCACGAACAGCCCGCCCACGACTGCCAATACCAACTCGTGTTTGGTAGCCACGGCGATCGCGCCCAGCGCACCGCCCAGAGCCAGTGATCCGGTATCACCCATGAAAACCGCCGCCGGCGGGGCGTTGTACCAAAGGAATCCCAGCCCTGCGCCAAACAGCGCTGAAGTGAAGATGAAGATTTCACCGGTGCCAGGCACATAGTGAACATCAAGATACTCGGTGAAGTCGACCCGCCCAACCGCATAGGCAATCACACCAAGGGTCGAGGCCGCGATCATCGCGGGCATGATCGCCAGCCCGTCCAGACCATCTGTCAGGTTCACCGCGTTGGCCGCACCCACAATGACGATCACCGCAAAGGGGATATAGAAAAGGCCAAGATTGATCAGCGTATCCTTGAACACCGGCAGAGCCAGCTGGTTTTGCAAATCGCTGGGATGGTGCAGCGTCGCCCAGAGTGACGCCAGCACGGCAATGATGATTCCCAGCGCCAACCGCATCTTACCGGAAACGCCCTTGGTGTTCTGCTTTGAGACTTTGGCATAATCGTCCGCAAAGCCGATCGCCGCATAGGCCAGCGTCACGAACAGTACCATCCAGACATATGGATTGTCCCAGCGCGCCCAGATCAGGGTCGAGGTGACCAGCGCACCCACGATCAGCAGCCCGCCCATGGTAGGGGTTCCAGCCTTGGACAGATGCGCCTCGGGGCCGTCATCGCGGATCGGTTGACCTTTGCCTTGCCGTTTGCGCAATACGTTGATCAAGGGTTTTCCGAACAAAAACCCAAAGATCAGCGCAGTCAGAAAGGCGCCCCCTGCCCGGAAGGTGATATAGCGGAAGAGGTTCCAGAAATCCCCTCCGTCCGACAGGGCGGTTAACCAATAGAGCATTACAAAACCTTTCTCACAATACGGCGGCTCTCTGGCGCGCTGCCATGCCCCATTTGCCGCAGACCGTCAACGATCTGCGCCAGAGCCATGCTGAGGGAGCCCTTGGCCATCACTACATCGCCGCTACGGATCAATTCCGGCAGATGGGCGGCCATCTCATCGCTGGTTTCCGTCCACAACCCGCGCTTGCCCTCGGGCAGAGCCTGATGCAGCGCTTGCATCAACGGGCCGATGCAATGAACCTGATCGACATGCGCCATCGCAGGCACCTTGGCCATGGCGGCGTGCATCGCCTGCTCTTGCGCACCAAGCTCTTTCATGTCGCCCAGAAACGCGATCTTGCGTTTGCCCGCCGACGTAGACAGCACGTCGAGAGCGGCCTCCATCGAGGTTGGATTGGCGTTGTAGCTGTCATCGAGCAGTTCAATCTGCCCGCCATCTGGCAGCGCGATCACCTCGCGCACACCGCGCCCTTTGACCGGAGACCAGCCGCGCAGACCGGCAATCGCCTGATCCAGATCGACCCCCAGCGCGACACAGGCCGCCAGAGCGCCCAGCGCATTCATAGCAAAGTGAGTTCCCGCGGATTGTACATCGAATGTGATGTCTGCTCCGCCGACAATACCGTGTCCCCGCACCGAGTCAGGGCCTTGGAGCACGTTGGTAAGGGCATAGTCCCGCGCCTTGTGGCCAAATTCGACGATCCTCGCACCATGCGCAGCGGCGCAGTCGCGCAAGATGCCCGCGTGTTCGATATCGGCGTTGACGATAGCGGTGCCGCCCTCGGCCACCCCGTCGAAGATCGCAGCTTTTTCAAATGCAATACCCGCAACCGAGTCGAAGGCTTCGAGGTGGACGGCGGCTACTGTGGTCACCAGCCCCACATGCGGTTGCGCCTGACGCGCCAGCGGGGCGATTTCGCCCGGATGATTCATGCCGATCTCAATCACCGCGAACTCGGTGTCGCGCGGCATTCGCGCCAGCGTCAAAGGCACGCCCCAATGGTTATTGTAGCTGGCGACGCTGGCATGAGTTTTGCCTTGCGTCTCCAGAATGCTGGCCAGCATTTCCTTGGTCGAGGTCTTACCCACGCTGCCAGTCACCCCCACCACGCGCGCACCTGTCCGGGCGCGAGCCGCCTGCCCCAACGCCTCTAGACCCGTCTGCACATCGTCGACGATCAACAGCGGTGCATCTTCGGGCACGCCTTCGGGAATATGCGACACAAGCGCTGCGCCTGCGCCTTTTTCAAGCGCTTGGGCGACGAAATCATGGCCGTCGCGGGCAGCCTTCAACGCAACGAACAGGTCACCCGGCTGCAGGGTGCGCGTGTCGATGGAGACGCCGTTCACCTGCCAATCGGTGGTGGCGCGCCCGTTGGTGGCCTCTGCGGCCTCGGCTGCGGTCCAGAGCGTCATGCGACCCTCCCGTCCAGCGCGGCAACGCTGATACTGGCCTGTTCCACATCGTCAAAGGGCAGAACCTGATCTCCGACGATCTGGCCGGTTTCGTGTCCCTTGCCCGCAATCAGCAGAGCGTCGCCCGGTTGCAGCGCGTCGATGCCGCGCAGGATGGCCTCGGCCCGGTCGCCGACTTCCGTGGCTTCGGGTGCGCCCAACATGACAGCACCGCGGATGGTGGCCGGGTCTTCGCTGCGTGGGTTGTCATCGGTAACAAAGACCAGATCAGCGTTTTCAGCAGCGGCCCGCCCCATCAATGGGCGTTTAGTGGCGTCTCGGTCACCGCCTGCACCAACAATGGCGATCAGACGTCCCATGACATGCGGGCGCATCGCCTTCAGTGCAGTGGCCACGGCATCCGGCGTATGCGCGTAATCGACAAACACCGCCGCGCCGTTGTCGCGGGTGGCAGCCAGCTGCATCCGTCCGCGCACGGTGATCAGGTGCGGCAAGGTTTCGAACACGCGGTCGGGGTCCTCGCCCGCCGCGATGACCAATCCGCAAGCCAGCAAAACGTTCTCGGCCTGAAAGCCGCCGATCAGATTCAGGCGGGTTTGATAGGCCTTGCCTTTCCATGAAAAGCGCAAATCCTGCCCGGTCGCGTCAAAGCGTTGATTCAGAAGACAAAGATCAGAACCCTCAGGGCCCACGGTGATGATATTCTGGCCGCGTGCCTCGGCGATCTTGCGCATCTCGGCACCCTTGGGATCACCAAGGTTGACCACAGCGACCCCGTCTTCGGGCAGCACACGATCAAACAGACCCGCCTTGGCTGCGAAATAGGCCTCGAACGTGTCGTGATAGTCCAGATGATCCTGCGTGAAATTCGAGAACCCGGCAGCGGTCAGATGCACCCCGTCCAAGCGACGCTGTTCAAGCCCGTGCGAGGAGGCCTCCATCGCCGCATGGGTCACGCCATTTTCGGCAGCCTCGGCAAGACAGCGGTGCAGAGTGATCGGCTCGGGTGTGGTATGGGCCAGCGGCGCAGTCCATGCGCCCTCGACCCCAGTGGTGCCCAGGTTGACGGCGGCAAGTCCAAGCTCGGTCCAGATCTGGCGGACGAAACTGGCGACCGAGGTTTTTCCATTGGTGCCGGTGACCGCCACGATAGTCTGCGGTTGCGCGCCAAACCATAGGGCGGCGGCCCCTGCCAGTGCCTGACGGGGGTCTTCCGTGACGATCAGCGCAGCATCGGATGCGGCCAGTTCGTCGGTGGCGATCTCGGCCCCTTTCGCGTCCGTCAGGATCGCGGCGGCCCCCATGCGCAAGGCGTATTGGATGAAGTCTCCACCATGGACTCGGGTGCCGGGAAGGGCTGCAAAGAGGAAACCGTCTTTGACCTCGCGGCTGTCGACAGCCAGACCGGTGATTTCGGGATTGGCCCCTCCCCGTGCGGTCAGGGCCAGTTCGCTGAGTTTCTTTGACCGATTGCCCATGACCCACCTTTCGCTGGACAGCCTAATTTGAGGTCAGCGTTATAGCAGCGCGCGCCTCAGGCTCAAGCCGGGGTCTGAGACCCAATAGCGGCGCCACCCGTCCAATCAGTTCGGCAGCAACGGGAACGGCAGTCCAACCCGCCGTGCGGCGCTTTTCGCCATAGGCTACGATGGACGGTTCATCCAGCGTGACGATTAGCACATATTTCGGATCATAAGCCGGGAAGATGGTGGCGAAGGTGGCAATCACCTTGTCCTCATAGTACCCGCCACGCGGCTTGGGTTTATCGGCAGTACCGGTTTTTCCCGCCACGTCGTACCCTTTGACATCACCAAAGCTGGCGGTGCCATCCGTGACCACTTTGCGTAGCATATTTTGCGCCTGCTTGGCGGTGTTTTCGGACATCACGCGAGGGCCGTATTGCGGGCCATTGCGGCGCAGGATTGTTGGGCTGACATAGTACCCGCCATTGGCAATCGCTGCGTATCCAGCAGCCAGATGCATGGGGCTGGTCGAAATGCCGTGGCCATAAGAAATCGTCACTGTGCTCAACTCACCCCATTTCTTGGGCTTGAGCGGTTGCCCGCCCTTGGCCTCGACAATCTCGAATGGGGTTGGGTCGAACATGCCTAGCGCGTTCAGAAAATCCTGTTGCCGGTCGGCCCCGATTTGCAAGGCCAGCCGCCCGGTGCCTCGGTTCGAGCTGTACTTGATTACATCCGAGACACTGATCTCACCATAATTCTTGCCGTTAAACTCGCCAATCGGAAAGCGCCCGATTTTCATTGGTCCGGAAGTGTCAATGATGGTGTTGGAGTTCACCAGACCTAGCTGCACCGCCTGCGCGGCGGTGAAGATTTTGAACACCGAACCCAGCTCATAGACACCCTGTACATAGCGATTGAACAGCGGGCTGTCCGAGGGATCGAAGCCCGAGGTCGGTGGGCGCGGACGGTCATTGGGGTCAAAAGACGGCAACGACGCGGCCGAGACGACCTCGCCCGTATGGGCGTTCATCAGAACCGCCGAGGCTCCTTTGGCGTTCATGATCTTCATGCCGCCATATAGCACCTGTTCTACCGCCGCTTGAACGGTCAGATCCAGCGACAGTTGCAGCGGCTTGTTGCCGTTGGCCGGGTCGCGCAGATAGCCGTCGAACTGTTTTTCGACGCCAGCTACGCCGATCACCTCAGCTGCGCTGACACCTTCGCGGCCAAAGCCCGAGCCGCCCAGAATATGCGCCGCGAGTCTGCCATTGGGATATAGCCGCATTTCGCGCGGGCCGAACAGGATGCCGGGATCTCCGATGTCATGCACCGCCTGCTTCTGCTCGGGCGAGATGCGCTTCTTGATCCACAGGAATTTTCGCTTACCGGTGAAGTCTTTGACCAAACGCTCTTTTTCCAGATCAGGGAAAATAGCGACCAGTTGCTCGGCTGCGGCGATCGGGTCAATCATCAGCGGTGGCTGCGCATAGACAGAATAGGTGTCCAGATTGGTCGCCAGAATACGGCCTTCGCGATCCACGATATTGGCGCGTTGCATGGCGATGGAGGCCCCCGGCGCACTTGCCAATGGTTCTTGCGCCTCGGATGTCGCCAGAACGCCCATACGAAAGCCTACGACCGAAAAGGCGCAAAAGAAGAAAATACCCAACACCAACAGGCGGCCCTCGGCGCGTGCGCGGGCGCGGTCTTTCATGTCTTCGTGGCGTTTGCGGATGTTCTCTCGTTCAATCGCCTTGGGGTTTTCACCCTTTGCACGGGCGTCGAGGATACGGGCCAGAGGGCGAAGTGGTGTACGGGTCATGGAACCTGCACCTCGATCAGTGCCTGAATGTCAGTGACGTCCTGTATTTCAAGCGGGTCGACGATGGGCAGATCCGGGTCATCGCCATAGGAAATCTGATCGGCGCGACCAAACTGCTCAGCCCGCAGAGGCAGCAAGCTGAGACGTTCGAAATTCAAGTCCGCCAGCTCACGCAAACGATCAGGCCGGTTTAGATAGGCCCATTCAGCATTCAGCACGGCGAGTCGCGCCTGCGCCATACCGATCTGGCCTTGCAGCGACTGCGTTTCCTTCAGCACCTGCTGCGTGCGGTAGTTCTCTTGATAAGCCCAAAGCGCCAGCCCGAACACGGATAGTGCAGTCAACACATACAGAATACTCTTCATCTTGCCCTTCCCCCCAATTGCGGCATGCCGATGGCCCGGGCCTCAATTTCCCCTGCCGGGGCATCCGTTCTTATCGCGACACGCAATTTTGCCGAGCGTGCACGTGGGTTTTCTTCAAGTTCCTGCTCATCCGGCCCAACGGCCTTGCGGGTCTTGAGTGTGAATTGCGGCTTCTCCTGCTCCATCTCAGGCGCATAACGGTTGGCGCGTCCGGTTTTGCCCGCGCGCGATTGGAAGAACCGCTTCACCATCCGGTCTTCTATGGAATGGAAAGTCACAACGGCCAGTTGCCCCCCCGGTTTCAAAGCGCGCTCGGCGGCCATAAGCCCCTGAAACAGTTCTTCGTATTCTGCGTTCACCGCGATCCGTAGCCCCTGAAAACTGCGCGTCGCCGGGTGCGATTGGCCCGGTTTGGGGCGCGGCAGGCAGGATTCGATAATCTCGACCAGCCGCAGAGTTGTTGTGATCGGTTCTTCGGCCCGCGCCTTGACGATGGCCTTTGCTATACGACGACTGGCGTGTTCCTCACCGAAATGGAACAGGATGTCGGCCAATTGCGTCTCGGTTGCCGTATTCACCAGATCAGCTGCGCTTTCACCATCTTGGCTCATCCGCATGTCCAACGGACCGTCTTTCATGAAGGAAAAACCGCGTTCAGCCTGATCCAACTGCATGGATGAGACACCAAGGTCCAGCACCACGCCATCCAGGTCCTGTGCATAATCATCCATGCGAGAGAACACGCCCTGCTGCATCACCAGCCGGTCACCATATTCCCCAGCCCAGTCAGCGGCCATTTCAAATGCCAGTGGGTCGCGATCGACGCCAATGACTTTCTCGGCCCCGGCCTCCAGCAACGCACGAGTATAGCCGCCTGCGCCGAATGTGCCGTCCAGCCAGGCACCGGATACCGGCGCCACAGCGGCCAGCAACGGGCGCAGCAGTACGGGGATATGAGGTTTGTCCGATGAGGTCTGAGCGCCGGCCATGCCGTCACCCATCCCCGATGCCATCGAGATACTGCATCGGATCGAAGTCATCTGGCAGATCGTCCAGCCATTCCTCGGTGGTGGCCAGTTCTTCGGCCTCGTATGTCTCGGGCTTCCAGATCTGGAAGGTATCACCGGCGGCGATAAAGAACGCCTCGTTTTCAAGGTCGATCTTGTTGCGCAGCTTTGCGGGCAGCACCAAACGACCCGTTTCGTCCACATTGGTCGGGAAGGACTGACCATGGAACATCCGCTGAAGCATCCGACGCTGCATCGAGCCACGTGGCAGCGCATCGATCTTGGCATCCACCTCGTCGATCGCTTCCATGGTGTAACATTCAAGGTATTTGCGGCGGTGGTCGCCATAGACAATCACGAGTTCAGGATTGTCACCGGGTTGCCAGCTGGGGTCCGAGGCCTCAAGCACACGACGAAACGAGGCCGGGATTGAGACCCTGCCCTTCGTATCCACCTTATGCTGGCTTTCGCCTCTAAACCTGCGCGCCAAGACGACTGTCCCTTTCGCTTGCGCCCCACCTCAAAATTCACGTTCCCCCCGGAAGTAAAACGGCGGGTTGATCTGCTGCCACTGATCAACCCGCCGCATTGACCCGCTTTGCGGGATGTCCAGCTGCGCGCGCCACCTGGGGGGATGTCTGCTCGCCCGCGCGCCGGATCTGTTAAGTGATGAAAGCGAGATGCCTGTATGAAACCTGTTTTTGTATTTTTGGTTCGGGGTCGTTTGGTGCCCCTCAACTGTCCTCGCCCTCATCGGGTACACAAGGGATGCCATGGGAATTCATGGAAATCAATAGGAAATTTGCATATGGAGGCCTGATGCAGGCTTCAGATCGAGACTAATGCAATCGAAACTCGGATCAAATATGCCACAAATTGTGCTCCTAATGCTCACTAACACTAAATATGTAAGAATTGATGCGTAAATTATTCCTCCCATGAATTCCCAACAATTATTAGAATTGTGCATTATTTGGCGCAGACACCCATGAATGACAGCCGAAGAGGACGAATCGCGGTCCCTTTAAAGGCCATTCCCATAGGCGACCCATGCTTTCCCATAGCACCTTCACCCCAGGCGCCGGACCTGCGGTGAGAAGATTTGCCCCCTCCTGAGTTGACACAACATGCCCAAACAAACGCCAATTCCGCTCAATAGATGAGCGGTCACCATCACAGGGTCTGGACACACGAAACGTCAACCACACGCGAAAACCAGTATTTTAAAGGCAATTATTGGGGCGTACCGGATTATCCTGCCAATCCATGCATTTGCTGCATAGCAGCATTGACGACGCGAACTATTGTGCAATCGCAGCATTTGCCTATCTTCAGTCTCAAGCAAACGCCGGACGATGCCGGCAACAGTAAGAATGAACGGATCATGAAGATGGCAGTCGCAAGCACACAAACAGCTCTGAAAGGCACACCGGCAAATGGAATCTCAACGCTGGTTGAGACCGTGAAAACCCGGGTTGCTCGTTATCGCCTGTACCGTCAGACAGTCAACGAATTGTCGGGACTGTCAGATCGGGAATTGGCTGATCTGGGCTTGCACCGCTCGATGATCCGCCGGCTGGCCCAACAGGCCACCGAAGAGCAGATCGCGCGGTAAGCGCAACAAGAACACCGAGATCAGGTCCGTCCTCCTCCCTTTCGGACCTGTATTTCAGCGGCAGCGTCTCTCCTCCTCCCTGACGTTGCCGCACCTAATACCGGCCCTGACCGCCGGAACCTGATACATCGGGGCTCTCCTCCTCCCTGCCTCGATGTTGAAAGCGCGCGGCGACGTCTTCCTCCTCCCTGACGTCGCCGCGTCTTCCTCATACCGGGATCAAACCCGGGTTCGGATACATCGGGGCTTCCTCCTCCCTGCCCTGATGTAGAAAAGAACGGCGGTTCCCCTCCTCCTCCCTGGGAACCGCCGTTTTTCGTTTTTTGCGCACAAGATGTAGGCTGGGGTCGTGAACGATTTGTCAGGAGTCTCCCATGGCCGCTTATTTCATCGCCCAGATTTCCATTCATGACCCGGATGGGTACCAGAAATACCTCGAAGGATTCATGCCGATCTTTGACCGGCATGGCGGAAGGCTTCTGACCGTATCCTCAAAACCCGTTGAAGTGATCGAAGGCAGTTGGGAAGAAGATGGGATCGTCCTGATGGAGTTTCCGGATATGGCTGCCGCAAACGCGTGGAAGGACGATCCGGACTATGTCGAATTGGCCAAGATCAGGCAAAAAACGGCGACGGCGAATCTTGTGCTGGTCGAAGGGTTGTAAGCTTCAGAACGGCACGTCATCCTTGTTGGTCAGAAAGCGCGAGACCACTTTTTTCAGCCCTGCCTTGTCGAAATCGACCTCGACTTTGTCACCTTCGATGCCGATCACTGCGCCATAGCCGAATTTCTGGTGAAACACTCGCTCGCCCAGCGTAAAGCTGGCCACGGCTGTCGCATCAATCACAGTATTCCGGCTTTCTTTTGGCTGAGACATGCCATATTGCCCCTGCCGCGCCTGCATCCGCTTCCAGCCCGGAGAGTTATAGACATTCGCCTCGGCTGCGCGGGTTTCGATGCCGGCGGTGGTCTGACCACCACCATAGAGCCCCGGAGGTGTCAGCACTTCCACGTGATCTTCGGGCAACTCATCAATGAACCGGGACGGCATCGAATTCTGCCATTGTCCGAACACCCGTCGGTTGGCTGCAAAGGAAATCGTACAGACTTCTTCTGCACGGGTAATACCGACATAGGCCAGCCTTCGTTCTTCTTCGAGGCCTTTGAGACCGGATTCGTCCATCGAACGCTGAGAGGGGAACAATCCATCCTCCCACCCCGGAAGGAAAACCGCGGGAAACTCCAGCCCCTTGGCCGCGTGCAGCGTCATGATCGAGACTTTGGCCCCATCGCCATCCTGCTCATTGTCCATCACCAGGCTGACATGTTCCAAAAACCCCTGCAGGTTCTCGAAATTGTCCAGCTGGTTGACCAGTTCTTTGAGGTTTTCCAATCGTCCAGGCGCCTCGGGCGTCTTTTCGTTCTGCCAATGCGCGGTATAGCCGGATTCGTCCAAGACGATCTGCGCCAGCTCGATATGCGTATGCTCGGGCGCGCCGTATCGGATCGGTGAAACACCGTCATCAATCACCGTATCATCGTCCACCTCGATCCGAGGCCCACGCGTCATTGCATTCCACCGCGCCAATCCGTCGATCAGTTCGCGCAGCGCCTTGCCACCCTTACCCTTGATCAGTCCGTTCTCGACTGCAATCCGCGCGCCTTCGACCAGAGACACTCCGTTCTCGCGCGCCACAACCTGAATCGTTTGCTGCGCCTTGTCGCCAAGACCGCGTTTGGGCGTATTTACGATCCGCTCGAAGGCCAGATCATCCTCGGGGCTGACCACCAGCCGGAAATAGGCCATGGCATCGCGAATCTCCATCCGTTCATAGAATCGCGGGCCGCCGATCACCTTGTACGGCAGACCAATGGTCAGGAACCGATCCTCGAACGCCCGCATCTGGTGCGAGGCGCGGACCAGAATGGCAATTTCATCCAAGTTGAACTTCATTGCTTTACTTGGCACGATCGACTGCAACATATTTGCTGCCTTCGGATCATCTGCCAACAAATTCAGAACTAAGTTCTGTGTCTTTAGGTCTGAATAGACCCTTCCAGTCTCGAAAGCTTCTTTAACGTAAGTATGTTGGTCTATCGGCCCGAGGCCCATTTTTGCCCGTCGATCAAGTTCTTGTTCAAAGTTTCTCAAACGAGGGTTAAAGCGATTTTTTGCCTCGACGGATCGACCGCTTATGTGATCTTCGATTTTTTCTCCGATCCACCGGGCTTCTTCCTCGCCATCCCAATGCCCAATCACACGAACAGTATGTCCTTCCTCTTCAGCATCAGTCCAAAGCTCCTTCCCCAGTCGGTCGGCATTACCTCGGATAACACCTGAAGAAGCTTCCAAAATATGCATGGTTGATCGGTAGTTCTGTTCCAACCGCACCACCAAGGCCCCGGGGAAATCCTTCTCGAACCGCAGGATGTTTCCCACCTCGGCCCCGCGCCAGCCATAGATCGACTGATCGTCGTCGCCGACGCAGCAGATGTTCTTGTGCTTCTTCGCTAGCAGACGCAGCCAGAGATATTGGGCGACGTTGGTATCCTGATACTCGTCCACGAGGATGTAGCGGAACCAGCGTTGGTATTGCTCCAGCACGTCCGAATGGGTCTGAAAAATCGTGACCATGTGCAGAAGAAGGTCGCCGAAATCCACCGCGTTCAGCTCGCGCAGACGCGTCTGGTATTGGGCATAGAGTTCGATGCCCTTATGATTATAGGCCCCGGCATCTGCCGCAGGCACCTTATCGGGCGTCAAGGCACGGTTTTTCCAGTCATCGATGATCCCTGCCAGCATCCGCGCGGGCCAGCGTTTGTCGTCGATATTGGCGGCTTGAGTAAGCTGTTTCAGCAACCGTTTCTGATCATCCGTGTCCAGAATGGTGAAATTCGACTTCAGCCCGACCAGTTCCGCATGACGCCGCAACAGCTTGACGCAGATTGCGTGGAAGGTGCCCAGCCACGGCATCCCCTCGGCCGGTCGGCCCAACATACGACCCACGCGCTGTTTCATCTCGCGCGCGGCCTTGTTGGTGAAGGTTACCGCCAAAATCTCATTCTCGCGCACGTGGTGGGTTCTGAGCAGATGGGTGATCCGCGCAGTCAGTGCCTTGGTTTTGCCCGTTCCCGCACCCGCCAACATCAGCACCGGGCCATCCAGCCGCTCAACCGCTTCGCGCTGCGCCGGGTTTAGATCGTCAAGATAGTCGCTTTGTGGCCTCATCGCGGCCATCGCCTGCCGTGACAGTGATGCGCCTTCGAAGGCGTCCATTTCGTCAAAACTGCTCATGGCTCTAAACTACGTCGGATGGGCGCGGAGGGAAAGGGTTTGTTCACGGCTTGTTCGCTCAATTCAAATAGAATCATCCCTCCAAAGGGCGCAGCCAAGATTTTCGGGGAAACGGGCATAATCTGCTCTTTTCTACGAGGGATTGATGCCGCAATGCAGCATGTGCAATAAGTTTGCGCAAAAGGGCGGCGTTTGCGAGCGTTAACATGCCGGTTCTACCCAGAACTACATATGTACGTGGCCGTATTGTCCGCCTATGCACAAGGCCACAGCCATTAAGACCGGGACCTGAAATGACAGACTTCAAGAAAATCCTGATTGCCAATCGCGGCGAGATTGCCATCCGTGTGATGCGGGCAGCCAACGAGATGGGCAAGCGCACCGTCGCGGTCTTCGCCGAGGAGGACAAGTTGGGCCTGCACCGGTTCAAGGCGGATGAGGCCTATCGCATTGGCGCAGATCTGGGACCGGTTGCGGCGTATCTGTCGATTGACGAGATCATCCGGGTGGCCAAAGAAAGCGGCGCAGATGCGATCCACCCCGGTTACGGTTTGCTGTCCGAAAACCCGGATTTCGTGGATGCCTGTGTTCAGAACGGCATCACCTTCATCGGACCAAAGGCCGAGACCATGCGCGCGCTTGGCGACAAGGCCAGCGCTCGGAAAGTGGCGATTGCCGCCGACGTTCCGGTTATCCCGGCGACCGAGGTGTTGGGCGACGACATGGTAGCCATCAAGGCCGAGGCAGCCGAGATCGGCTATCCGCTGATGCTGAAAGCATCTTGGGGCGGCGGTGGCCGCGGTATGCGCCCGATCCTGTCCGAGGATGAGCTGGAGGAAAAGGTTCTGGAAGGCCGCCGCGAGGCCGAGGCGGCGTTCGGCAATGGCGAGGGTTATCTGGAAAAGATGATCACCCGCGCCCGTCACGTCGAAGTGCAGATTCTGGGCGACAAGCATGGTGAGATCTACCACCTCTATGAACGCGATTGTTCGGTCCAGCGCCGCAACCAGAAGGTCGTGGAACGCGCGCCTGCCCCGTACCTGACCGAAGAACAGCGCGCCGAAATCTGCGAGCTGGGCCGCCGTATCTGCGCCCATGTGAACTATGAATGCGCGGGCACAGTCGAGTTCCTGATGGATATGAACACCGGCAAGTTCTATTTCATCGAAGTGAACCCGCGCGTGCAGGTGGAACACACCGTAACCGAGGAAGTCACCGGCATCGACATCGTGCAGGCTCAGATCCTGATTGCCGAGGGCAAGACGCTGGCCGAGGCCACCGGCAAAGCCAGCCAGGACGATATCCGCCTGAACGGCCACGCGTTGCAGACCCGCGTGACAACCGAGGACCCGCTGAACAACTTCATCCCCGATTATGGCCGCATCACCGCCTATCGCTCGGCCACCGGCATGGGCATCCGTCTGGATGGCGGCACCGCTTATGCAGGCGGTGTGATCACGCGGTATTACGATTCGCTGCTGACCAAGGTGACCGCTTGGGCCCCAACGCCAGAAAAGGCGATTGCGCGGATGGACCGTGCGCTGCGGGAATTCCGTGTGCGCGGTGTTTCCACCAACATCGCATTTGTCGAAAACCTGCTAAAGCACCCGACTTTCCTGTCGAATGAATACACCACCAAGTTCATCGATGAGACACCGGACCTGTTCCAGTTCAAGAAGCGCCGCGACCGGGGCACCAAGGTTCTGAACTATATCGCCGACATCACTGTGAACGGGCATCCCGAAACCAAGGATCGCCCGATGCCGCGCCCCGACCTGAAAGAGGCCAGGCCCCCCGCCCCCAAGGCCGAACCGCAGATGGGCACCCGCAACCTGCTGGAACAAAAAGGCCCGCAGGCGGTGGCTGACTGGATGAAGGCGCAGCGTCAGCTGCTGATCACCGACACCACCATGCGCGACGGGCACCAATCGCTGCTGGCAACCCGGATGCGTTCGATCGATATGATCAAAGTAGCACCCAGCTATGCTGCGAACTTGCCGCAGCTATTCAGCGTCGAATGCTGGGGCGGTGCTACCTTCGATGTCGCCTATCGCTTCCTGCAGGAATGCCCTTGGCAGCGCCTGCGTGATCTGCGTGAGGCGATGCCGAACCTGATGACCCAGATGCTGCTGCGCGGGGCGAACGGGGTTGGCTATACCAACTATCCCGATAACGTGGTGCAGGAGTTTGTGCGTCAGGCGGCCAAGGGTGTCGACGTGTTCCGCGTGTTCGATTCGCTGAACTGGGTCGAGAACATGCGCGTCGCCATGGACGCGGTGATCGAAAACAACAAGATCTGTGAAGGCACCGTTTGCTATACCGGCGATATTCTGGACCCGGACCGCGCTAAGTATGACCTCAAATACTATGTCGGCATGGCCAAGGATCTGCGTGACGCGGGCGCACATGTGCTGGGCCTGAAGGATATGGCGGGGCTTCTGAAACCGGCCTCCGCCAAGATCCTGATCCGGGCGCTGAAGGAAGAGGTCGGGCTGCCGATCCATTTCCACACGCACGACACCGCAGGCATTGCAAGCGCCACCATTCTGGCCGCCTCCGAGGCCGGCGTGGACGCGGTGGATTGCGCGATGGACAGTTTCAGCGGCAACACCTCTCAGGCAACGCTCGGCACCGTGGTCGAGGCGTTGCGCCATACCGAGCGAGACACCGGGCTGGACATCAAGGCCATCCGCGAGATCAGCGACTATTTCGAGGCGGTGCGTGCCCAATACGCAGCCTTCGAGTCCAGCCTGCAGGCCCCGGCCTCCGAGGTATATCTGCACGAAATGCCTGGTGGTCAGTTTACCAACCTCAAGGCACAGGCGCGTTCGCTTGGACTCGAAGAACGCTGGCACGAGGTTGCTCAGATGTATGCGGACGTGAACCAGATGTTCGGCGATATCGTCAAGGTGACGCCGTCGTCCAAGGTGGTCGGTGACATGGCGCTGATGATGGTCAGCCAGAACATGACCCGTGCGCAGGTCGAAGACCCGAACACTGATGTAGCCTTCCCCGACTCGGTGGTGGACATGATGCGCGGCAATCTGGGTCAGCCTCCGGGCGGGTTCCCCGATACCATCATCCAGAAGGTTCTGAAGGACGAGGCCCCCAACACCGAACGCCCCGGCAAGCATGTCGAAGCGGTCGATCTCGAGGCCACCCGCGCCGATTTGTCCAAACAGCTTGAGGGTAAAGAGATCGATGACGAGGACCTGAACGGATATCTGATGTATCCCAAGGTGTTCCTCGACTATATGGGCCGTCACCGCACCTATGGCCCGGTCCGTACCCTCCCCACGCGCACCTTCTTTTACGGCATGGAGCCGGGCGAGGAGATCACCGCCGAGATCGACCCAGGCAAGACGCTGGAAATTCGCTGTCAGGCCATCGGCGAGACGGACGAGAATGGCGAGGTTCGCGTGTTCTTCGAACTCAACGGTCAGCCCCGCGTGATCCGCGTGCCGAACCGTTTGGTGAAAGCATCAACCGCTCAGCGGCCAAAGGCCGAAGTTGGTAACCCCAACCATATCGGCGCGCCAATGCCGGGTGTCGTTGCAACTGTTGCCGCTGTCACAGGTCAAGAAGTCAAAGAAGGCGATCTGCTGCTGACCATCGAAGCGATGAAGATGGAAACAGGTATCCACGCCGAGCGCGACGCGGTGGTCAAGGCCGTTCACGTCCAGCCCGGAGGTCAAATCGACGCCAAGGATCTGCTGGTCGAACTGGAATAACCGGTTTAGCCTTCTAAGCTAATAAGGGCCGTTCGGGGAACCGGGCGGCCCTTTCAACATCAGGAGGCCGCATGCTGACCATCACCCCGATCTACGCCGCGTTGATCGCATTTCTGTACGTCGCACTCAGCGTGAATGTCATTCGGCAACGCCGGGTGGGCAAAATATCGGTCGGGGATCATGGCGACAAGGCCATGATCAAGGCAATGCGAACGCATGCGAACTGCGCCGAATACGCTCCCTTTGCTTTGCTGCTTATCGCCATGGTCGAACTGCAAGATGCTGGCGGCTGGCTTGTGAACCTGCTGGGGATGTTACTTTTGGCGGGCAGGCTTCTGCACGCTTATGGTTTTGGCAAGACCCCACAGATCATCATCCTGCGCCAGATCGGAATGGGTCTGACCTTTACGGCCATATTGCTGGCGGCCATGGCGAATCTTGTTCTGGCTATATGAGAACGTTTAGCCCGTCAAAACCTGCGTCTCGATCAAAGGAGCATGCGGGAGGCTAGGCTGCGCCTCTGCCAGTGTTTCATTGCTCTGACTGTAGATCACGGTGGTAAGAACAATCAGCGCCGCCAATGCCGCCATTTTAATGTCTGCAATATCTTTCATTTCCTCTGCCCAATCCCTTATTTCGTTCATTGCTATATCTCTTGAACACCGCAGCCCCGAATTTCCGTCGAAAGATTTTTTGCTGTTTTTTGTGTTTTTCCGCTTGCAGCCTCGTGTGGGAATTTATACATCCCTCCTCACTCAACGGCGCGGGCGTAGCTCAGGGGTAGAGCATAACCTTGCCAAGGTTAGGGTCGGGCGTTCGAATCGCCTCGCCCGCTCCATTGAGAGGTCTACGGACCATATAAGTATCTGATGCGGGCGTAGCTCAGGGGTAGAGCATAACCTTGCCAAGGTTAGGGTCGGGCGTTCGAATCGCCTCGCCCGCTCCAGATACCAAACTCTCCGAACATGCTGGTTCTTTCGCGATTGCTGCGGCATCTTTGCTGCACATGAAATTACGACGGAGATACGGATATGCCCGATTACGTCATTCGCGCCTTAACAGCAGACGAACTTCAAACCGCTGTAGATTGGGCGGGACAGGAAGGCTGGAACCCCGGGCTGCGCGACGCGGTCTGTTTTCGCAGTTCGGACCCCGAAGGATTCAAGGGCGGTTTCCTGGACGGCCAGATGATCGCGTCCGCATCCGCCGTGAACTACGATGATGCCTACGCATTTCTTGGCTTCTACATCGTGCGTCCCGAGTTTCGCGGCTCGGGATACGGATTGCAGGTCGCCGAAGCGGTCAAGGCACATTGCCAGGATCGTAACATGGGCATGGATGGTGTGGTCGAACAGCAGGACAACTATCGGAAATTCGGTTTTGAACTGGCGTATGACAATTATCGATTCGCGGGCACCGTCGGCGGCATCCTGGATGACCTGGGTCGCGTGGAGGACACTCGGGTTCGTCCAATCAACGCAGTAACCGATGATCTAAAGTCGTATGACCGAGGCCTGTTCCCCGCCGCGCGCGACAAGTTCTTGCGCGGCTGGTTGGAGGCACCCAGCCACGTTTCGCGGGTGTTTGAGGAAAATGGGCGGATCAAAGGCTATGCAACGTTGCGGCGCTGCCTGAGCGGGTACAAGGTCGGGCCTCTGTTTGCCAACAATCCACAAATCGCGCAGGCGCTTTTGGTTTCCCTTCTGACGACGCTCCCCGCCGATCAGGCAAAGGCCGAGGTGTTCATCGACAAGCCTAATCCAAACGCACAAGCCATGGAATTGGCCAAACAGTTGGGGCTGACCAAGGTATTTGAAACGGGGCGCATGTATTCAAGTCACGCGCCGGACATCGACCTTGACCGGATATATGGCATCACGACGTTTGAACTGGGTTAGAACGCCTTGAACGTCATCGTGGTCAGCGAGCGTTCGATATTGGGAATCACCAGCAGGTTTTCGTTGATGAAATGGCCCACATCCTCGGTTTCGGGGATGTAGAGCTTCAGCAGCAGATCGTATTCGCCGCTTGTGGAATAGAGTTCGGAATGGATTTCACGCAGCGCGATCTCTTCGGCGACTTTGTAGGTGGTACCGGGTTTGCAACGGATCTGGATGAAAACGCAGGTGGACATGGGCCGGGCCTTGTTGGTTCGTGTTGCCCGCAGGCTGGCACGGGCCGCGCCCAGGTGCAATCCCCTGCAACAGTTTGCAGCGAAGGCTTAAAGCGGTCTGGATAGGCCGTTCATCCGCGTCTATAAGCGCGCCTGTAGCAAAAGGAATTCGCCCATGCGCAGCGCTAAGATCAGCCGTCAGACCGCCGAAACCGAGATTTCGGTCGAGGTCAATCTGGACGGCACCGGCCAGTATGACAACCAGACCGGCGTCGGGTTCTTTGACCACATGCTGGATCAATTGGCGCGGCATTCGCTGATCAACATGACGATCCGTGCCAAGGGTGATTACCACATCGACGACCACCACACGGTCGAGGATACCGGAATCGCGCTGGGTCAAGCGCTGACGCAGGCGCTAGGGGACAAGAAGGGTATTCGCCGCTATGGCGAGTGCCATCTGCCCATGGATGACGCACAAGTACGCTGTGCGCTGGACCTGTCGGCTCGTCCGTTCTTGATCTGGAACGTGGATCTACCGACGCAAAAGATTGGCACATTCGACACCGAGCTGGTGCGCGAGTTCTTTCAGGCGCTCAGCACCCATGGCGGGATCACCCTGCATATCGATCAGTTGCATGGTTTCAACAGCCACCACATTGCCGAGGCCGCCTTCAAGGCCGTTGCCCGTGCTTTGCGCGACGCGGTCGAAACCGACCCACGCAAGGCGGATGCGATTCCCTCGACTAAGGGCGCGCTGTAGATGCTGACAGCCATCATTGACTACGAGAGCGGTAACCTGCACTCGGCGGAGAAGGCGTTTCAACGGATGGCCCGCGAACTGGATGCGGGCGAGGTCGTCGTGACATCGGATGCAGATGTTGTCGCGCGGGCTGATCGATTAGTTCTGCCCGGTGATGGCGCTTTCCCGGCATGCGCCGCCGAGTTGCGCGGCCACAAAGGCATCTATGACTCTATGGTTGAAGCCGTTGAGCAGAAAGGCCGCCCGTTTCTGGGCATCTGCGTCGGAATGCAGCTGATGGCGACCAAGGGTCATGAATACTCCGCGACCGATGGTCTCGGCTGGGTTGCCGGTGATGTTGTGAAGATTGAACCCTCGGACAGCGCGCTCAAGGTGCCACATATGGGCTGGAACGATCTGATTCTGGAAAGCGACCATCCGGTCTTTGACGGGATAAAATCAGGCGATCACGTCTATTTTGTGCACTCCTACCACTTCCGGGTGATGGATCCGGCGCAACGGTTGGCCTATGTGGACTACGGGCAAGAGGTCACGGCCGTGATTGGCCGCGACACGATGGTTGGGATGCAGTTCCACCCTGAGAAAAGCCAGGACGTCGGCCTGCGTATGATCGGCAATTTCCTGACCTGGAAGCCCTGAGGTTTACTGCACCCGCGTCCAGACCTGCCCCCGGCAGACCAGACCACCCACGGCACACCCCTTGACGGTCAGCTTGTTCTGGCTGTCCAGTGTCATTTTCGAACTATAGGTTTTGTCGCGATCCGGGGCCCAGATTTTGCCGTCGTCATAGCTGCCGTCACCCTCGGGGATCATGTCCCAGATGATTTGCTTGCCAAGGTTTTCGTACTCCAGCTGTTGGTTGCCTTGGGCATCAAATGCGCTGTCGATAGTTCCGCAGATGGCGCTGCCACATTCCGAAATCGACACATGCAAATAGCCGCCCGTATCGCCCGGAGCGGTCTTCCACAGCCCGTCTACCGGATCGGCAGCAAAGGCGGTGGTGGCCATCGCAGCGAAGACCGCTGCAAGAGAATATGTCTTCATGGTTATCTCCCTGTCTTTCCGGTCAGTCTGACCTGCCGTTCGGCACCGGGCAAGAATGACTTAGCGTCGCGTTGCGCCCCTGCCCTGCCTGTGCGATATCCCGCGCGTGTAACAGTGATATAGGGCCGCCCGACATGATCCTCTACCCCGCCATCGATCTGAAAGACGGCAACGCCGTGCGCCTGCTGCGTGGTGAAATGGATAAGGCGACGGTCTTTAACGAAGACCCTGCTGCGCAGGCCCGCGCCTTTGTCGAGGCTGGTTGCGAGTGGCTGCATCTGGTTGATCTGAACGGTGCTTTTGCCGGGGAGCCTGTTAATGCGGCACCCGTTGAGGCAATTCTGAAAGCCTGTGATGTGCCCGCTCAGCTGGGTGGTGGTATCCGGGACATGGCCACAATCGAGACCTGGATCGAAAAAGGTCTGGCGCGGGTGATTCTGGGCACCGTTGCAGTCGAAAACCCAGATCTGGTGCGCGAAGCTGCCAAAGCCTTCCCGGGCAAGGTAGCCGTCGGTATAGATGCACGAAACGGCATGGTTGCCACCAAGGGCTGGGCCGAAGAGACCGAAGTACAGGTCACCGATCTGGCGCACAGTTTCGAGGACGCTGGCGTGGCAGCGATCATCTATACAGACATCAACCGCGACGGTACGATGCAGGGTCCGAATATCGAAGCCACGGCGGCGCTCGCGCAGGCGGTTTCGATTCCGGTAATTGCCTCGGGCGGCGTCAGCTCACTGGACGACCTGATCGCCCTGCGTGATTGTGGCGTCGAGTTGAACGGCGCGATCTCTGGCCGCGCGCTATATGATGGCGCGATTGACCTAAAAGAGGCCATTCGCGCCCTGAACTGAGTTATTGAGCAGCGGCGGCGGTCAGTTTCGCCAAAGCGCCGCGCATCTTTTCGATGACGGGGGATTTCTCGACTTCGTCGAGCTCGTCCATCGTCTCTTTCGGATCTTCATAAGCCAGCCAGACCTGTCCGTTTGCGTCTTCGTAGGCCTGCACCTTCAGCGGCAAGAACAGCCCCGCGCGCGGGTCGATCTGCATGGCGGGAGTGCCCAGAGCCGGGTTGCCGAAAATCAGCACCTGATTGGCCGGGATCGGCGTTCCGACCTTTTCCGCCCCCGCCGCGTGATCCACGCGGGCAAACACGGTGGCGCCCGCATTACCCACGGCGGCTTCCAGCGCGTCCAGCGCCTCGGCCACGGATTTGTTGGTTTCCACTTTGATGATGTCGTCAGCCATGGCGGACAGGGCGCCTCCGAATGTGAGAATTGAAGCCAAAAGAAGTTGTCGCATCTGCGTAATCCTTTTCATAAATTTCACCCCTAATTTCCATGGCTTCGCGACAGATCACAATCACAAGTCTGGCATCGGCGGGGCTTTGCCGGTACAGGTGCCCCGAGCAAAGGAAAGCCCATGCTGAAAACCCGCATCATTCCCTGTTTGGATGTCGCCGATGGCCGTGTGGTCAAAGGTGTGAATTTCGTTGGCCTGCGCGATGCTGGTGACCCCGTGGAATCGGCCAAGGCATACGACGCTGCCGGAGCGGATGAGATCTGCTTTCTGGACATCCATGCGACGCATGAGAACCGCGGCACGATGTTCGATGTGGTCCAACGCACGGCAGAGCAGTGCTTTGTGCCTCTGACTGTAGGTGGTGGCGTGCGCACCAAAGATGACGTGCGGGCCCTGTTGCTGGCGGGGGCTGATAAGGTCAGCTTTAACTCGGCCGCCGTCGCGAATCCGGACGTCATCGCCGAAGCAGCGGACCAGTTCGGCAGCCAGTGCATTGTCTGTGCCATTGACGCCAAGACGGTCAGCCCCGGCAAGTGGGAGATTTTCACCCATGGCGGACGCAAACCAACAGGCATCGACGCCGTTGAATTTGCTAAAACCGTTGTTGCCAAGGGCGCGGGGGAAATCCTGCTGACCTCAATGGACCGTGATGGTACCAAGGTCGGGTTCAACCTGCCCCTGACCCGAGCGATCAGTGACGCGGTGGAAGTGCCGGTGATCGCCAGCGGGGGCGTGGGCAATCTGGACCATCTTGTCGAAGGTGTGACTAAAGGTGGGGCCAGCGCGGTGCTTGCCGCCTCGATCTTCCATTTCGGCGAATACAGCATCCACGAGGCCAAAGAGCATATGGCCGCCGCTGGCATTCCGATGAGGCTGACATGAGTATTTTGCACGATCTGGCGGCTACGATTGAGGCCCGTAAAGGGGCAGATCCAGACAGCAGCTGGACCGCCAAGCTGTTGGCCAAAGGTCCCGAGAAATGTGCCGAGAAATTCGGCGAAGAAGCCATTGAAGCAATCATCGAAGCCGCCAAAGGGGACAGGGGAAAACTGACCTCCGAGGCGGCTGATGTGCTTTATCACCTGCTAGTGATGCTGGCTGCGCGCGATGTTGCGCTGGATGATGTGCTGGGCGAACTGGCCCGTCGACAGGGCACCAGCGGCATCACGGAAAAGGCATCCCGACCAAAAGACTAAGCGGGTTTCGTGCGATGACCCGGCCCGCTATACTGCGGCTTCGGGTGCATTGAGGCAAAGGACGCGCAGATGATCAGAGCTTTGGTGTTCGCGGCAGCGCTTGCCACCCTCGCCGCCTGTGCCACCCCTCCCCCGTCTTCCGGAGATGAGGTCCAGCGGCTGGCGGCTGAAATCCAAAGCCTCGGCCCCGATATCGACCCGGAAGAGGCCACCCGCGCCGCCCGCATCGCCTATGCCTATACTGCGCAACTGGCGCAGGAATACGAGATCACCGACCCTCCGCTTATCCACAACGCCAAGGTCAACAAAGGTCTGCGTCCGCGTGGTCTGTGCTGGCACTGGGCTGAAGATATTGAGCGGCGACTGGATCAGGAGCAGTTCCGCACTCTGGAAATGCACCGCGCCATCGCCAACGCGGATAACCCGTTCCGCATCGACCACAGCACTGCCATTATCAGCCGCAAGGGAGAGAGCATGTACGAAGGCGTTGTCTTGGATCCCTGGCGCTATGGCGGAGTGCTATTCTGGTCGCCCCTGGTTGAGGACACCCGTTACGAGTGGGTTCCACGCGAAGTGGTTCTGGAAAAGCGGCGACAGGAACAAACATCCAGCCCGTAAGACTGAGCTTCTGCAGGCAGTGATCGAAGCGCCATAGCGACCCGACGAAAGCGTTACCCGTCGCGCCCCGGCTCGTTTGGATTGCTGGAAAACAGCGCGATTTTGTTGCCCTGAGGATCGCGCAGATAGCCGACATAGAAATTCGGACCATACGAGGCGCGAAAGCCCGGCTGGCCTTCGTCAGAGCCGCCTGCGGCAAGCGCAGCGGCGTGAAGGTCGCAAACCTGCTGTTGGGTGCGCGCCTCAAACGCCACCATGGACCCGTTGCCAGCCGAAGCCGCGCCTCCATCAAAGGGTGATTTTACATAGAACTCGGGCTGAACCGGGGATTGCCCCGGCGGCACTGGCAGCGCATAGCTCAAGTCTCCGTGATACCGCTCCAACGCATAACCAAGGGCGGGCAGGAACGCCGAATAAAACCGCTCAGCGCGCGTGATATCGTCAACACCAACGGTCACATAAGCAATCATTCCGCATGGTCCTGTCTTATTGGTTTGCTGAATGGGTATAGGTCAATTGGACCTCGCCCTCAACAAATGCACCATTTCTGTTCAATTCAGGCCGGGGCGTAGACACAAACGTCAGGGCTGTCACAGCTTGGACGAAATCACTCCAGTCGCAAACCCACCCATACGCAGTTCGCCAAACAGGCGCTGATATTCGATCTTGGGGCAGCGGTTCATGACTACGTCGATATCGCGGGCCTGCGCTTTGGCAGCGGCCTCGGCATGTTCAACTCCGATCTGCATCCAGATGGTGCGCAAGTCGGGAAACGCATCCAGCGCCTCGTCGACAATGGGTGGCACGGCCTCGGAGCGGCGAAAGATGTCAACCATATCGACGGGCTCGGGAATGTCGGACAGCGAAGCCTGCACCGTCTGGCCAAACAGCATCTTGCCTGCATGGCCCGGATTGACCGGTATCACCCGATATCCCTTGAGCGACAGATAACGCGCGACGTAGTAGCTGGGCCGCACCGGGTTCATAGAAACCCCAACCACCGCAACCACTTTGGTGCGCCTAAGGATTTGGGTCAGAACATCGTCGGAGTAGTCATTCATGAGCACACCATAAGCAAGCGCATGCAAAGAAAAAAGCGCCCAGGAAACTCCTGAGCGCCAGTTGTTGGAACGAGGGACAGTGAAATGACCCGCGGCAGTTCCATTCCGCGGTCACTGTGACATTTAAGCATGAGTTTTCTAAAAAAAAGAGGTCGCGCGCATTTTTGTGATGACACATCACAAAAGGCGGAATGCCGCCGAATGAAACCGTGCGCATTTCCTTCGGCGATCATGGTCAGAACGGCTCGTTACATAAGCCGCGCGCCGATCTTAAGCCAAGAGCAATAGGCTTTATTGGTAAAGAACCGCAGGCCAATGCCCCTCGGCCTCGCGGATGTAATTGGTGACATCGCGTTCCCAGATACGTTCGATCGCTTCCGAGTGGGTCAGATATAACCGCCCATCCACAATCTGCCATGCCATGGGATCGGTACTGCTTAGCAGACCTTTCGCCATCGCATAGGCGCAGTAACCACCAAACTGCGGGGCATAGGCGCGCGGATTGCGTTCAAATCGATCGCGATTTTCCTCTGACGCAAACCGCCAAATCGCACCCTTCCACATCAGCGCTATGTCGGGCTGACCCAACTCTGGTGCTCCAGCCTTGAAATAAGAAACCGCATCATAGCCTGAGACCGCCATCCCATCGTCCACATAGAACATGGGCATTTCCTGCGCACCGACGACAGAGGCAAACGGGGTACAAGAGAGACTGATCAAGAAGGAACGTCGAGACAACATAGGTGATTCACTGGATTGCGGTTAGAGGGCTTCAAGATGCATATTTCAAACCGTATCTGAAACCCCCATGACGCCGATGTGAACTGGCGTGCGGTTGTTAATCGAAAACGTCTTCGATCACGTCCCAGGCTTCGTCCAACACCTTTGAGAACAGGCCCCGCTTTTTCTTCTTTTTGTATTTTTTGTGCTTCTGTGCCGGCTGGTAACTTTTGATCGGCCGATCTGCCAGTTTGGCTTTCGGCACCATCTTGAGATTATGCAGGGGTGCGCCGCAGCTTGCGCAACTCAGCTCGTGCTGTTGCTTTCCCCGAAGAACCAATGCGGCACGGGTACCGCAATAGCAGCAGGTGGCAATTTTATGTGGAGTGGATATGGGGGCCTCCTGTCATCTGGGTTTGGATGCATATAGTGCGATAGCCGCGGCATTTGAGACGTTCAGAGAACCAAATCCCCCCGCCGCGTCAATTTTTACCAATTGATCGACGGTTTCTTTGGTTTTCTGCCGCAACCCGGGCCCCTCGGCCCCAAGCACCAGCGCCACCGGGCGATCACGCTTGTCGCCCAGCGTGGCTTCTATCGTCTGTTCAGCCTCACCATCCAGACCCAAGACTAAATACCCCATGTTCTGCAGCTCGATGATCGTATCGGCCAAATTGCGCACGCGTAGATAGGGCTGTCGTTCCAATGCACCGCTGGCGGTTTTAGCCAACGCGCCGGTCTCAGGCGCCGAATGGTGGCGGGTGCCAATAACGGCGCTGGCGCCCAGCACTTCTGCCGAGCGTAGAATCGCCCCGACGTTATGTGGGTCTGTCACCCGGTCCAGCAGCAACACACGTGGGTTTTCCTGCCCGATACAGTTCTCGGCAAGCCCACCCCATTCCAGCGGCTTGACCTCAAGTGCCGCGCCCTGATGAACCGATCCCGGATCAATCGGTGCGGTGAATTTTCGCGGATCAACCATCTCGGGCGTGATCGCTGAAAATTCAATGGCTTCCAGCAGTTTGTCGCGGGCATTGCGCGTCACAATCAGGCGCAGCTTCTGCCGTTTCGGGTTCATCAGCGCGTCGCGCACGGCGTGTAGACCGAACAGCCAGACGGTTTCTGCCGCAGCCGCTTTGCGCGCCTGTTCCTTCTCAACGACCCACTTTGGTTTCTTCATGATACGGGCCTCCGGGCCGGGAATTCGGTTTCCTGCGTCAAAGCGGTATTTTCCTGTTGACGCCCTTTAGACGCGCTAGTAATCACGCCTCCACGTCAGGTGCAACGCCTGACAGTGGGCGACAGGCCGCAAGGTGTGGCAGGGGACTGTAACTCCCTCGCGGAGACGCACGCCTGGTTCGATTCCAGGGTCGCCCACCACTTACTCACCGATAAATTTGGCCCATTCGTTCAGGCCGATAACTGTTTGATTGCACCGCGCGCTGTCAGTTGCCATAGTCACAGCACTATTGCGACACAGGTCCAAATGACAGCGACATCTCTTCTTTGTTGTCAAAGCGGTATGGCGCAACCAAGGTTTTCACCTGTGCTGGGTCGACGTCCTTCGGGACATTTCGAGCCGATTCCCAAACCCGAAGAGCAGCATTTGGCGCGCGCGGGTCCCGATCGCTGTAAACAGGATGATCGGGCGCAAAATAGGCCATGTTTCCGGAAATCCAATTGTCAGCAACAATTGCATTTTCGGGCGCTGTTTGCGCAATTATCTCAGAGGTCAAAGTAGCGAAAGGGGCCGCGCGTTTGGCATCCCCTGCCAGATTGTGATGCAGCATCGCCAGTCCAATAAACACCGCTAGAACGGCGCTGACCTGGGCAAATCGCCTTACGCCTTTACGACCTGCACTCGGTAACAACCACAAACACAGCACGGGGCCGGCATAAATCAATATCGGTTGCAGCCAGCGATCCTTTACGTTGGTGCTTCCGCTCACAAGCACTACAGCCGCCATAAGTAACAACGCCCAGACCAGAGTACGCGTCATCAATCGCCTCAGATCATCGCCTTTGGCGGCCACCCCATGCCTGAGATAGATCGACCAAAGGACGCCCAGTACGATCAGCAAGAGCGATACAAACCCAGCCGACGCCAAGGCCAGCTCAACCAAGCCTTGCAGCGCGATCAATGTGGTTGGGCCATCGCTGCTCATGTCCAACTTGCGCGCGCTTGCAAATGCGTGTTCGGGATTGTTCAGAACCCATAGCATCGGTGGTGTGACAAGCAATGCGGCGACACCCAACGAAAGCAGCAGTCGAGGCGACCAGAGAGGCTTGCGCGTCTCAGATGCACTGAAAGCCGCCAGCAACATGGCCAGCAGCGCGATCGCATAGTTGTATTTTGACAAACTTCCCATTGCCACGACTACGCCCAGCAAGACGAATCCCCAAGTCGTCGGTTTGCGAATTAGCCCCCAAATCACCGCGAAGGTCAGAACCGAGCAGAGATTGGCCAGAACGGTATGCGTCAGCGCGCGTTGCGCCTCCCAACTAAACTGATAGAGCATCAGAAGTGACAGGACCGACAGCCCTGCCCACAGTGGCGCATGACGGGTTCGTATGGTCAGGTACAGCGCGACAACCGTCGCCAGCAGCATCCCGTTCTTCAGCAGTGACAGCCCTAATATGCCGGGACCGGTTATCTGAAAGATGCCCCATTGCAGCCAGGCATAAAGTGGCAGTTGCGGGCCGTAGCCCCATTCCAAGCGGCGCGCATCAAGAAGTATCTCAGCCTCATCCAGACCAAGCGCGCCGCCGGTTGCAACTCGCAATACGACATGAAGCAGAAAGTAAGCCGTTACTATGCTTAACCAGAAGCGATCTGTCGACATCAACCCATCAAGACGGGATTGCTTCGCTGCCGGGTCATCGACCCCGCAAGCGGCTTCCAGAGATCGCTCATCTGAGACGCACTGATCTTCGATCATGGATAAGCCCATTTCGTCGGCACTCGCCCAGGATACCTGGCCGCCGGATTGCAACTTTGACCGAAGCTAGACCCGATGTGTGGGCTCAAGTCCACCATTTTTGCGGCAGTTGGGCGCGTGAAACGAAGTGCTTCGCTTAGTCGGTCGAAGCGCGGGCTTTAGTTGCCAGATGCCGCGGCGTGTTGCACGTCGGTTTGGGATATTTTGTCAAACCACTCAGTCAGGCTGCTGACATCGGGGCCAAGCGCCTCGGCTATGCCGCCGGCGAATTCCTGAAACTTTTCAATGTTCAATTTATTGACGCCCACCAAGACGGGAATTTCACGTTCAAGAGCGTCGGCGATAATCGGGCGAAAGCCCCGCCCGTCCGCCTCGTGCTTTCCGAACTTGTTGATGATCAGCAATTGAGGGCTATCCTCAAGCGACCGCGTCACGAGGCCGACGGCCCGTTCCAATTCAGCCGGATCCAGACGGCAACCCCGAGCGTTCTTGCCAAGGGATTGTGAGATGCGAATGGTTTCCCCGGTCGGCAAGACTTTCAGATCCATATCGCATTTATATCCGTCGGCACATTCGGTGTTGGTCTGCACAACCCCGGCAATCGGTGTTCCGGCCTGCACAAGACCATCCGCAAATTCGCTAAGCAGGCGATCGGTTGCGCCGCGATCGGTTGTCGTAACATAGGCCAGATGCATTTTTTGGACCTCAAAGTTCAATTGGTGACGTTTCAGATAGCACGCGTCGGCTTGTCCGACCACCTTCATCCATCAAGGCAGTGGAGAAAGCCCGATCACCGATGCGTGCAGGTGGAGGAGAACCGCGTAAGAAGCCAAAGCAGTCAACCAGACCCAAAGGCTGGGCCAAGGGCGGGGCGCGCTGAGTGACAGGCGCGCCGTATTGCGGGAAAGGCGTACCCACTGCGTCCCCAAATTGCGCGCGGTGCGGTGATCAATGAGCGCCATGCCCATCACCGCAAAGCCAGCAAACAAGCCGAACAAGATGACATGCGACAGGCTTCCATTGGCCAACAGATGTGCCAAAGCCCATAGCATCAACGCCGCAAGTATCGGATGACGCGTCGTGCGCAGGATTCCAGGGTTTTCGGGATCGAACGGACGGTGCCCCAGCCCTCCGAATGAGAACGGGTTCCGGATCGACAGGCCCGCAATGGCCAACCAGCAGACTATAGGCATGACCAGCAAAGGCACCCAGCGAAAGATTGGAAGCGGCGGGATCACTTCGACATAGGGTGCATTTGCGGCGGCGATGATCAACCAGGCCAAAACTGCTAGCGAAATCATTGAATAGCTGGCGAAATATGCGCGCTTTCCCATCGTACCGATCAGCCAGCCGCGCACTGCGGGGCGTGCTGGAATCATGTGGCTAAGAAGGAATGTGGCAAGTGCTGCGAGGAAGAGGCCCCAACCAGTCATCGTAATCTCCGAACGTGTTGCTCCCGGTTTAGGCCGTGACAGCGCGCTGGTCTTTGTCCGAAATCAAGTGAGGGCAAAGGGGCGGTTACCCGCCCCTGCCCTGTCTTACAGGCCCAGCGCCTTGCGGCGTTCCTCGGCAAAACCCTGCACCATACGATCAGCGATCAGTGCTAAAATCGCCATGGCGGCACCGGCCGAGATGCCAAGCCCCACATCCGCCTGCCCCAGCGCCAGATAGATCGACTGGCCCAGACCGGTTGTCCCGATCAGTGCCGCAATCACCAGCATGGCGAAGGCATAGAGGATGGTCTGGTTCAGCCCCAGTAGGATGGTCGGTGCGGCATAGGGCGCGCGGACGTCGCGCATGATCTGCCATTCGGTCGCGCCGCTGGAGATTGCGGCTTCCATCATTTCCTCGGGTGTGTTGACCAGCCCGTGTCGCGTGTAGCGGATCATCGGGACGATCGCGTAGGCACAGATCGCCAGGAAGGCCGAGAACTCACCGATCTGAAACACCATCAGAACCGGGATCAGGAACACAAACAGTGGGATCGTCTGCAGCATATCACAGATCGGGCGAACCACTTTCCAGACCGGCCCCCAAACTGCGCTGGCAAGACCGATCAGCCCTCCGACCACTGCGCAGGAAAACACTGCGGCACCGCTGAGGTAGAGCGACAGGAGTGCCCGCTCCCACAGGCCTGAAACGAGGATGGTACACAGCAGCCCAACCGACAGCGCCGCAAGACGCCAGCCACCCGCGACCCAACCCAGCGCAGCCGCGCCCGTCAGGACAAACGGCCAAGGCAGGTTTGATATGCCGGTTTCCAGCATTCCGATCAGGATAAGAACGATCAGTCCACCGGTCAGATGCCCGCGCCATGCCATCAGCAGAGCGATAGCCGCACCAGCGGCGAACAGACCCCAGCTCATGCTCGGGGTCCACTGGAACCCCCAGGTGAACGGTAGTACAGCCTGGTCCAGACCGATCCGCAAGGGCAACAACACATAGAACAGAGAATTGTTCTTGAGTGCGTCCAGCCAAGGCCCGTTAGCCTGCGTAAATGCGGTCAGGCCGGTGTCAATCGCCTCGGCCATCGGGTCCAGAACTGTAAGGTCAGACGGGTTCGGCAACCGGGACCAGAAGGCAGCGGTAAATAGCACTGCAAAGCCCAGCATCGCCCAGACAACGCGGCTGTCATAACGCTTGCGCTCGGTCGCCAAAGTGCCGCTCATCCTGTCGATGATCACTGCGAAGACAACGATGACCAGACCGGCCATGAGGGATTCACCGAACTGCGCCTTGCGCATGGTCAAAAGGACTTCCCAGCCGATGTCGTTGAAGCCGCCGATGACCGCGGCGATGATCACCATCGACAGGGCGGCCATCAGGCATTGGTTCACACCAACCATGATCTGAGTCGTGGCAGCAGGAATTTCGACCTGAAAGAGTTGCTGCCAGCGCGTCCCGCCGGACATGATCGCAGCTTCTTTGATTTCGGGCTCTACCCGTTCCAGCCCCAGCATAACGTTGCGAGCCATAGGTGGCGCGGCGTAGATGGCCGAAGCGATCAGGCCGACCACCGGACCGAAGCCAAACAGAAGCAGCAGCGGCGTCAGATAGGCAAAGGTCGGCACCGTTTGCATGATGTCCAGTACTGCCTGAACAAAGGCCTTCACACGTGGCACTTCATTGGCAAGAATACCGATAGCCCCGCCCATAATCAGCGCCACGGGGACAGATACGGCGACAAGGGCCAGCGTATTCATGCTCTCGGCCCAATAGCCTGAAGCCAGAACGAAGCTGAGGCCAAAGAACCCCAGCGCCGCCATCGGCAGACCGCCCAGATACCAACCCAGCGCAGTGACGACCCCAATCAAGATCGGCCAGGGCGTGCTGCCAAGCACGTAGTTTGCAGCATTCATCGGATAAGTCATCAGGTCCGAAAACAACCGCATCGCCGGTTTAATGCCATTCAGAAACCAGTCGAGAAACGCACCAACCCATTGCGTTGCAGGCAGTTCCCATTCTTTGGGCCATGTGACCAGCCATGGGGCGACGCCTTCCAGCGCAAGGCAAACCGCGCCAACGACAAGGGTAATCAGCGCGGCCTGCGTCCCAGCCGTCAGGCGGGCCTGCCGCGCGGGGATATCCGTCACAGCGGTCATGCTTCATCCACCTGCAAAGCTGCGGCGAGATCGGACGGATGAACCGTACCTACAATATTGCCGTCTGCATCGCGGACGGGCACGGGTTCATACAGCTCCATGCAATGTGCGAGCGCCGCGTCGAGCGTCATGGATGTGGTCAGGCCCGGATCATCCGGCCCACGCTCAGCATCATCACGCATGACCGAAGCAACCTTAGCATGCTGGCCTTTGGCCACGTCCTTAGAAAATTCGCGCACGTAGTCGTCTACCGGACGCAGCACGATATCCGTCGGCGTGCCGATCTGAACGATCTTGCCGTCGCGCATAATGGCGATGCGGTCGGCCAGTTTCAGCGCCTCTTGAATGTCGTGAGTGATAAAGACAATGGATTTTTTCAACGTCGCCTGGATGCGTAGGAATTCATCCTGCAGCTGGCGGCGGATCAAAGGATCAAGGGCCGAGAACGGCTCGTCCAGAAACCAGATATCGGGATTCACCGCAAGGCTGCGCGCGATCCCCACGCGTTGGCGTTGACCACCCGAAAGCTGCCGGGGAAAGCTATCTTCGCGGCCTTCCAAGCCGACCAGCGAGATTACTTCCTGCGCACGCGCCAAACGTTCCTTTTTGCCGACGCCTTGCACACGTAGCGGATAAGCCACGTTTTCAGCCACGGTCATATGAGGGAACAGGCCAAAATGCTGGAAAACCATGCCCAGCTTCTTGCGCCTTAGTTCAGTCAGGGTTTTCTTCGATGCACCGATGACATTCTCGCCATCCACACGGATCTCGCCGCCCGTACCGGGCAGAAGTTGCGAAATGCAACGAATCAGCGTCGATTTGCCCGAGCCGGACAGGCCCATGATGACAAAAAGCTCGCCTTCTTTGACCTCGAAATTGGCATCCTGAACAGCGGGGATAAACCCCTGTTCGCGCAAATCGGCGGCGGCTTTGTCAGCGTCACTCCCTGACCGAGACAGCGCGTCGGTCAGAGCTTTGTCGGCACCTTGGCCAAACACCTGCCAGAGATTCTGGCAGGCGATGGCTGGCGTATTCGCTTCAGTCACTTAAGCGGACTCACTGCGTTGCCGCGTCAACGACGGGGCGCCATTTGTCTTCATTCTCGGCCATCCATGCCGCGACGACTTCTTCGACCGCGCCACCATCTACGTCGATCGCCCCCATCATTGGCTGCTGGTCTTCGACCGAAAGCTGATAGTTAGTCAGGATTTCATAGGCAGCGGGCCACTTGTCTGCCATGCCGCTCCAACCGGCCTTGAAGATACGTGACGGCGAGAAATCGCAATCATTCACTGCGTTGGGGTTCGGGCCCCAAGACGGATCGTTAAAGCACGCCTCTTCGCCTGCAGGCAGTTCGACAAACTGTACGTCATATGCCGACATCGCCCAATGTGGCTGCCAGAAGGTGATCAGCAACGGCGACTTGCGCTCGGTCGAGGCGCGCAATTCGGCGATCAAAGCGCCCTCGGAACCCGCGGGGACCGCTTTGAACGGCAATTCAAGACCGGTCATACGATCCGCGCCGGGCGTACCCCAATCCGCTGGGTAATCGACCAGACGGCCACCGGGCAGAGTTTCAGCCGTAGCAAAAACTTGCGCACACTCTTTCAACGCTTCCCACGCAGGCAGGCCCGGGCACAGCTCCGCCACATGTGCCGGGTAGGCAATGCCTTCCTTGGCATCAAGCCCCAGATCGCCGATTTCAACAACGGTGCCTTCGTCGATCTTCTTGGCATATTCGTCGGACACGTTGGACGACCAGATTTCCAATGTCGCGTCAATGTCCCCATCGGCCAACGCCTGGAACTGATTCATCATCCCGGCGGTCACGTATTCTACGTTATAACCGGCGGCCTTCAGCATCTCACCTGCCACATGGGTGGTCACATGTTGACCGGTCCATTCGTTGATCGCCAGCTTGATCGGTTCATCGACCGCGCCCATATCTGCGGCATGGGCCGCCCCGGCCACTGCGATAGCCAAAAAGCTTACGCTTAGCTTTTTCATAACAACAACTCCCTGTTTTTTACGTTTGCCCCATGGCGATATCGAGCCCGCCCAGGATCATTTGTGGTCACAGCACATTTCGCAACATGCACAAGTTTAGCCGAAAAAGGAAAGGGAACAGTTGTTCCGGGTCCGACGCGCTTCATCTAGCGTTAAACCACGACCCGTCCCTGCTGCTCCACTCGGCAATACACACACTTAACACCGTCAGTTCGGAACCGTCAAAGATATTGATTGACTAGTCAATATAAAACACGCGCTTCATCTCAAGATCTGATTTGCCTTGTCAAATCTTCTTAATAAGGCAGCATCTGGATAAGGGAGGGTCTGGGAGATGCGTCACTTTGAAAAGATCTACCAGATATCGGCTGATCGCCACGGCGGCCCCGCCGAACTGGAAAGCAAGCTAAGCAAGCCTAAACCAATCGCCGAATTGGTGGCGATGTCAGATGATCGCTGGTTATCGATTATTACGAAAACCGTGTTCCAGGCAGGGTTTAACTGGAAAGTGATCGAATCGAAGTGGGACGGATTCGAAACGGCATTTGACGGCTTCGACATTGGACGCTGCGCATTCATGGATGACGAGAAATTCGACGCACTGCTGCAGGACACCCGCATTGTCCGCAACGGAACTAAGATTGCCACAGTGCGCGACAATGCCGCGTTTCTGCTGGAACTCCGCGCGGAAGGTGGCGTCGGGCAAATTCTGGGCGGGTGGCCATCACAGGATTATGTCGGCTTGCTACAGATGCTCGCCAAGCGCGGATCGCGGCTTGGCGGTGCTTCGGCGCAGTATGCTATGCGATTTGCCGGTCGGGACAGCTTTATTCTGTCCCAAGATGTAACAGCTCGTCTGATCGCTGAGGGCGTTATCGACAAACCTGCAACCTCCAAAAAAGCAATGGCCGCGGTGCAGGCCGCGTTCAATACATGGATGGGACAATCCGGGCGATCGCTGACGGAAATCAGCCGGGTTCTAGCGATGAGCCTTTGAAAACGACTTGCAGCGCCGAGCTGCCGCATTAGGCTTAATGCCATGATCCGCCCCCTGTTGATTTCATTGCTGTTTCTATGTGTAGCCTGTGGTCGACCTCTAACCGATCACGAGCGCGCATTTGTCAGTAAAATCCACGGAGACACATTGAATCTGGATCGTGTGCGATTGGTAGAGGGTGCCCCCGTCGCAGCGGTTACATTTACCCGCAAAGCCCGCCCTCGGGTTGCCTGCCGCGAACGGATCTTACCACCTGTCAAAGAGGAAACCGTGACCGGCAAACCCGCGGGCGTTGCATTGTTCAACCATGTATACTTCACGAAGGACTGGTATCTGGACGACTACATGAGCCAGTACCCCGATCAGGTGAACCTGATCGGGGCAATGTTGCTTGCGCATGAATTAACCCATGTCTGGCAGTGGCAAAATCGCAAGACAACTGGTTATCACCCGTTCCGCGCTGCGGCAGAGCATGGCCGGAAGGACGATCCTTACCTGTTCGACCTTGATACTTCGCCCGATTTTCTGGCCTATGGCTACGAACAGCAGGGCGCCATCGTCGAGGAATATGTTTGCTGCCGGGCGCTCGACCCCGACGCACCTCGAACCAAGCGTCTGCACGATATGCTAAGCGCCCAATTCGAAGTCTCGAAATTGCCCGGTAACAGGCGTGAAAGCTCCGTCCTGATACCCTGGGCGGGCGCAGAGATTAATGGCATCTGTCGCTGAGCTTGTTAGTTTACTTGCAGGGTCTTCAGGTAAGCCACTAGATCCACGATTGGCTTGCTGGTCAGGATTGGCTGCCCTTCCGGCGTTTTGATCGCGGTGTCGTTGCCTTCGAAATAGGGGCCATAAACCGGCATCGGGCTGCCATGGCTGACCAACGGTTCGCGCCCGTCAATCCGCGCCACGACGCGCGCTGTCGGAAATACACCATTTGCATCGGCCAGCGTTCTCAGGTTTGTTGGCTGGATCACCAGCACCCCGGCCATTGGCCCATGCCCTGTTGCATCCAGCCCATGACAGGTAGCGCAATAGTGCTGATACAGCTCGGCCCCGGTCTCCACGTCCTGAGCTGAAGAGGCCTGTGGTATCATGGTAAGTACAGTCAGCGCGCCTGCGCCAAGTATTGATCGGATCATCACTTTTCTCCCTCCTGCCTTGCAATTCGAGACTTGCCGGGAGGTCGCGCTGGCGCAATGATCCAGATCAACGAAATAGGCGCAGGGACAAAAGGCAATGACACAATACGCAGCCATCATGCTGGCCGCCGGAATCGGCGTTCCCATCCTCGCCGCGCTGAACGCCGCATTAGGCAAGTTGATCGGCTCACCCAATGCGGCCGCCGTCATCCTGTTCGCGATCGCCTTTGTCGCTTCAGCGCTGGCGCTGTTGGTACTCGGTGGATCCGATGCCTTTGCCAAACTCACCCAAGCCCCCAAACATCTGCTGCTGGGTGGCGTATTAATCGCCTTCTATGTGCTATCAATCACCCATGTGGCCCCACATTTTGGCGTGGGCAATGCGGTGTTTTTCGTCTTACTCGGCCAGTTGATCAGCACAGCCGCAATTGACCATTTTGGCTTGTTCGGCGCGCAGGTTACGCCGCTGACATTAATGCGGGCCGGAGGCATTACGGTGATGGCAATCGGGGTCGCAATCACTCAGCTGGCCTGAGCACGCCGCCCTCCAGCCGCAACATCCGGTCCATCCGCGCCGCCAGATCAAGGTTATGCGTCGCGATCAGCGCCGAAAGCCCTTCATCCCGGACCAGCGCCATAAGGGCCGCAAACACCTGATCCGAGGTTTCGGGGTCCAGATTGCCGGTCGGTTCATCCGCCAGCAGCACACGTGGCTGATTTGCGAGCGCCCGGCAGAAGGCCACGCGCTGTTGCTCTCCGCCCGACAAGGCTGCTGGCCGGTGATCTGCGCGCGGAGCGACGCCAACGCGATCAAGCAACTGCATCGCACGGGCTTGCGCTGCTTTCTCGGAAGCACCGTTTGCCAGTTGCGGCAACACGATGTTCTCCAGCGCCGTAAACTCAGGCAACAGATGGTGGAACTGATAGACGAAGCCAACATCGCGCCGACGGATCGCTGTGCGCATGCGATCCCCTTTGCCCGTCGCGCCCTGCCCTGCGACTTCGACTTCGCCTGTATCTGGGGTATCCAGCAGGCCTGCGATATGCAGTAGGGTCGACTTGCCCGCCCCGGATGGTGCAACCAGTGCCACAGCCTCACCCGCGCGCAGCTCCAGATCGGCACCGCGCAGAACCTGCACCTCTCCTGGGGTGCCTTGCAGATAGGTCTTGGTCAGACCGCTGAGCCTTAAAGTCACATCACTCATAGCGCAGCGCCTCAACCGGGTTCAGCCGCGCTGCGCGACGAGCCGGGAAATAGGTGACAAGGAAAGACAGGCCAAGTGACAGCCCTATCGCTTTCATGACGTCAGACAGGTGCAATTCGGCGGGCAATGCGTAGATGCCGCGAATGGACGGGTCCCAGACGCCGCCACCCATGACGTAGTTCACGAAGGAAAAAATCGGATCGATATAGATAGCGAAGAGGCAGCCCAGTACGACGCCCATCGCTGTTCCGATGATTCCCGTAAAGGCCCCGCAAATGAAGAACACCCGCAGCACTGATCCTTCGCTGAGCCCGATGGTGCGTAAGATACCGATGTCGCGCCCTTTGTTCTTCACCAGCATGATCAACCCCGAGACGATGTTCATTGCTGCAATCAGCACGAGGATCGACAGGATGATGAACATCACATTGTCTTCGACCTCCAGCGCCCGCAGGAATCCTCCAGAGGCATCCTGCCAAGTCCAGATCTGGCTGCGCTCACCTGCGGCCTCAAGGATCGGAATCAGGATCGGGGTCAACTCTTCGGGGCGCTCAACCATCACTTCGATCTCGTCCGCCACGCCTTCACGGTTGAAGAAGCTTTGCGCCTCGGCAAACGGCATGTAGACGCGCGTTCGGTCGATGTCATAGCGCCCGGCAGAAAAGACATAGACCACCTCATAAGCGTTCACGCGGGGAGATGTGCCAAATGCGGTTTTTACACCGTTGGGCGAGGTCAGTTTGACCCGATCCCCCACCGTCGCCCCGATGGCCCGCGCCACGCCCGAGCCGATGGCGATGCCGTCCGGGAACCGGGACAGGTCACCATAGGCCTCTTCGCTTTCTGCAATACCTGGCAACTCGGCCAGATCGTCGGGACGAATGCCAAAGACCTGCACGCCTGAACTGCGGTCCGCGTTGGTGATCAGCACCTGACCTTTGACAAGCGGTGCTGCCCGTTCGACCCCCGGCACCTGCGCGATCCGCTCGGCCATTCCATCGAAATCCGTGATGGTACGGTCTAGCCGCCCCTGCGCATCGATTTCTCCGGCGGAATAAACCGTGACATGTGCGTTGGCCCCAAGAATAGTGCCCACGAATTCTGACCGGAATCCGGACCGAACAGCCAGCGTCGCGATCAAAGCGAACACAGCGAGCGTAATCCCGATCAGCGAGATCCAGGTCATCACGCTAACGCCCCCTTCGGCCCTACGGGCACGGAGGTATCGCCAGGCGATTTTCCATTCGAAAGGGGCAAAGGGCGGGGGAGATTTGGCCATTCCTGCCTCGGGTTCAGATTTTTCGCGACCCTTTCGACATTTCGCCGGATGGTCAAGCCAGTTATCGTGCGGACACCGGTTCGGCGTTACTGCGCCCGATAAAGGGGCGAAAAGAACAGTTTGAAACGAATCATTTGCCCCAAGCGCCAACTCATCAGCGGCAGCGCGAGAAATCACTGGCCGCAAATTATACCAATGGTTGTGAACCCCTTCACAGACAAGGGCTTATTGTTTCAGTTATGAAGTCAATGTGAGATATCAGCACCCGACTGAGTCACAATCGCAACATTCAGGTGCGAAATATTGTTTCACAAATTGATTAGTGTGAGAAACTTTGTCACCCTATTTGTGTGGGGGACACATTTTAAGAGTTTAAGGGCGGAGGCACGCTCATGGGTATTCAAGAACATATGGAAGGTACGGGCCCGATTACTGCCCGTTCAGCAGCAACAGAACTGGATTGCGAAAGCGCCGCATTGTTGCGGGCAGCGATCAGGCCAGTTTTCACAAGCGCAGCAAGCTGGGCCGGGTTGGCCGACATACTGCGGGACAAAGGCTATCGCCTTGCTTTCCGGCAGGGGCGGCTGTGTATCACGGATCGCACCACTGACGAACGCGTCTGTGGATTGCGGTTTCTGGGCTTCGAACTGGCGGAACTTGTACGCCGCTTTGGTCGCCCGATCGTGGTCGCACGCGGCAGCGAAGCGGACGGCGATTTCCTGACCGCACGTCCGACCTCAGCTTCCTGAGCTAAACCGCCGAAGGTTGCACCGCCTTGTTCAGGCGATGCCCTCATAGATTTCTGCGATCTTGGTGACGGCCTCTTCGGGGCTGAGTTCCTCACTTTCGCCGGTACGGCGGCTGGTGAGTTCGACCACACCGTTCTTCAGACCACGCGGGCCCACTGTGATGCGCCACGGCAGACCGATCAGGTCCATGGTGGCAAACTTGCCCCCTGCCCGTTCATTCCGATCATCATAAAGCGGCTCAAGCCCCAGCGCAGTCAACGCGCTGTAGATTTTATCGCACGCCGCGTCCGCCTCTTCATCACCTTGCTTCAAGTTCACAATGCCGCAATGGAATGGAGTCACGCCTTCGGGCCAAATGATGCCCTTATCGTCATGGCTGGCTTCGATGATCGCACCGATCAGGCGGCTAACGCCGATGCCGTGGCTGCCCATATGCACCGGAACCGGCTTGCCATCGGGGCCTTGCACAGTCGCTCCAAGAGCTTCGGAATACTGGGTGCCAAAATAAAAGATCTGCCCCACTTCGATACCACGCGCCACGCGGCGGCGATTTTCGGGGATTTGGTCAAACAGGGCTTCGTCGTGGGTTTCGTCCGTGCGGGCGTATTTAGAAGTGAACTCTTCGAGGATCGCCTGACACTGTTCGCGGTTATCATAGTCGATCTCACGATCGCCGAAGGTCAGATCGGTGACCGCGCTGTCATAAAAGACCTCGGATTCGCCAGTATCGGCCAGTACGAGGAACTCATGCGTGTAGTCACCGCCGATAGGTCCAGAATCAGCGCGCATCGGGATGGCTTGCAGACCCATCCGCTCATAAGTACGCAGATAGCTGACCAAGTGGCGGTTATAGGCGTGCAGCGCGTCTTCTTTGGTCAGATCGAAATTGTATCCGTCCTTCATGTAGAACTCGCGCCCCCGCATCACGCCGAAACGTGGGCGGATTTCATCGCGGAACTTCCACTGAATCTGATAGAGCGTCAGCGGAAGGTCTTTGTAGCTGCTCACGTGGCCGCGGAAGATGTCGGTCACCAGTTCCTCGGCGGTTGGCGTGTACAGCATATCGCGACCGTGGCGGTCCTGCATGCGCAGCATTTCCTGGCCATAGTCGTCATAACGACCGGATTCGCGCCACAGGTCGGCTGATTGCAGAATCGGCATCTGGATCGCGATGTGCCCAGCCCGCGCCTGCTCTTCATGCACAATGTTCTCCAGCTTGCGCAGAACTTTGAAGCCCAATGGCAACCAGGAATAGATCCCGGCGGCGGCCTGTTTGATCATCCCGGCACGCAGCATCAGCCGGTGGCTGACGATCTGAGCCTCCGAGGGGTTTTCCTTGAGAACGGGCAGAAAGTAACGGCTGAGGCGCATAACGTAACCTTACGGGTGAGAATTTCGCTGCAAGGTGATTATTCCAAAGCCTAGCCGGGGGCAATCGCACATCGGTGTTTTGCGACCCATGCGCAGTCGGTTTTTTGATTGACCGCAACGCCGGGGTTTTCAATGTTGGCGCAAACGTTCAACCGCGAGGCAGCAATGCAAACAATCACCGAACCCGCCCGCCAGATCCCCGTTGTTCACCAGACCGACGTATTGGTTGTCGGCTCGGGTCCCGCTGGATTGTCAGCAGCGCTGGCTGCCGCACGCGCTGGGGCCGAAGTTTCCTTGATGGACAGATTCGGTTGCATGGGTGGGAATATTACGGCAGTCGGTGTCGAAGGCTTTGCCTGGTATCGCCACGAACAAACTGTCGAGGCCGGAGGCATCGGCATGGAATTCGAAACCCGCGCCAAAGAGATGGGTGCAGCAGTGCCTGAAAGCCAATCGCTCAGCTACGAACTGGACAGCGAGGGTTTCAAGCTGGTGGCCGACAAGCTGGTCGAAGAGGCCGGCGTTCACCCGATGCTGCACCGTCAATTCGTTGCCCCAATCATGGAAGGGGATCGCATCACTGGGGTGATTACCGAATCCAAAGCGGGGCGTGAGGCGATCTTGGCCAAGGTTGTCATCGACGCCACAGGGGATGCAGATGTAGCGCATCGCGCGGGCGCCCCGACGCACAAGACGCCGCGTGAGGACATGATGGCAGCCTCGGTCATGTTCCATCTGGCCGGTGTCGACAAACGGGCGTTTATGGAAGGCATCAAAGCCGATCCGCAGACCTACAAGGACTGGGGCGGCGGTGGCGAATGGAATATCGAGACCTCTGGCAAAGAGGACGACATGTTCTCACCCTTCGTCAAGAAACCCTTCCAGCAGGCGATTGATGAGGGCCTGATCCCGGCGCATCTGAACACGATTGCAGGCACGTGGGGAGCGATGCACGATACCGGAGAGCTGACTTATATGAACCTGATTCATATGGATCAGATTGACGGGACCGACCCCGACAGCCTGACATTTGGCGAGATCGAAGGCCGCCGTCAGGCGATGCTCGCCATTGATGCCCTCCGTCGCTTCATGCCGGGCTGCGAAAACGCACGTTTGCGCAATTTCGGCATGACTATCGGTATTCGAGATACGCGCAAGATCGATGCAGTCTACAACATGACCGAAACCGATGCCCGCCATCAGGGCCGGTTCGAAGACTCTATCGGCATCTACCCAGAATTCATTGATGGTTACGGCATACTGATCCTGCCCACTACCGGGCGGTATATGCAGATCCCCTATCGCTCGATGTTGCCCAAAGGGATCAAGGGCCTGCTGGTAGCGGGCCGGTCTCATGGTGCGGATCGGGTCGCCCATGCCGCAACGCGCAACATGTCCTGCTGCGCGGTCATGGGGCAAGGTGCGGGGATTGCGGCGGCCTTGTCGCTGAAAAGCAATCAGGAGCTCGACAGCATGAACCTTGCCCCAGTGCATCAGGAACTGGAACGGCAAGGCGTGAGAATTAACTGATGGAGCATATTCCAACCATAGATATCAGCCCGCTGGCCGATCCTTCTGGTCCACAGTATCAGTCAACGGTCGCGCAGATCATGGATGCCTGCACCAGTATCGGGTTTCTGTCGATCACAGGGACAGGCATCGCACCCGAGCAAATTGAGCAGGTGCGCGATTGTGTCAGTGCGATCTTTGATATCGACGAGGCCCGAAAATGGGATCAGGCCATCACCCGCGAAAACTATCGTGGGTACATTCCGATGGGGTTCTTCACGCCCAATGACGGCTCGGGCGCGGCGGATAAGTACGAAGGGTACAAGCTGCATTTCGAAGCAGCCGAAGATGCGCCGATCCGGGTTGAATGCGCACTTTACGGCCCGAATATCTGGCCCCGAGAAGTGCCCCAGGCCCGCGCGGTAATACTGGATTACTGGCTACAGCTTGATGGCGTGACAGATCTTTTGCTGGGTGCATTGGAAGTGGGGTTAAAAATCCCGCCCAACACACTACGCGACGCCTTCCGCGACCCGATGACCAACATGACCCTGCTACACTATCCGCCACAATCCCCGGATGAGCGTGGCTATGGAATTCATCCGCATAAGGACACCGACGCGCTGACAATAATCGCTCCCGATCCGGTCGGAGGGCTTGAGGTGCAGACCCGCACCGGCGGCTGGATCACACCGGACTGCCCGCCCGGCGGCTTCGTGGTCAATATCGGCGACATGCTGGAACTGTGGTCGGGCGGGCAGTTGAAATCGACCCCGCATCGCGTGGTTAATCGATCCGGGCGTGAACGCTATTCCTTCCCTTATTTCGCCGTTCCGCGCCACGATGTGGTGGTTGCGCCACTGCTGCCTGCCCTGTCCGGCTTTGATCGCCCGAAGGTACATTGCGGACACTGGTCGGCGGAAATCTGGCGCACCAACTGGCCTGATGAAATGGCCACAGGTGAGACACCGGAACTGGGTACTCTGACAGACTAGGGTATAAAAATCGCGCGCCATGAACCGCTTGCATCGCCGGGCGTCATGGGCCAAGAACACGGCAATGCTGTGCAAACGAGGGATTGCGCCATGGCCTTGCCGGTGAAGGATCAGCTTAGATACTGGGGCATTGCCGCCGCTGTTTTCGTGCTGCTTTTGTACCTGTTGGGCGATGTCTTGCTGCCCTTTGTGATCGGTGGTGCGATTGCATATTTCCTTGATCCCGTTGCGGACCGCCTGGAAACACTCGGCCTTTCGCGCATGGCTGCGACCGGGATCATTACCGTTGTCGGCGTGTTTGGTTTTGTTTTGATGATTCTTATGGTTGTGCCCGCGTTGATCACACAGCTACTGGATCTGATTGATGTTTTGCCAAGCCTTTTTAAAGAACTGCGCGCCTTTATTGAGAAACAATTCCCGGCTTTGCTCGATCGCGAATCAAATACCCACCAGATGCTGGTGTCATTTGGCGAGACGCTGAAATCAAAAACCGGCGATGTGCTGCAAACCGTTCTGGCCTCATTGGGTTCAGCGATAAATGTCGTCGTCCTGTTGGTTATCGTACCGGTTGTCGCGGTTTATCTGCTGATGGATTGGGATCGCATGATCACCCGGATCGGAGAGCTCTTGCCCCGTGATCACGCCCCCACGATCAAACGACTTGCTGGTGAAATCGACGCCGTTCTTGCCTCATTCGTGCGTGGAATGGGTACCGTCTGCCTGATCCTCGGCACCTACTATGCTGTCGCATTGATGCTGGTCGGTCTGCAATTCGGCCTGATCGTCGGCTTCATTGCAGGACTGGTAACCTTCATCCCCTATTTGGGCGCCCTGATCGGAGGCACCCTAGCCATAGGCCTGGCCCTGTTTCAGTTCTGGGGGGACTGGGCACATATCGGTTTGGTCGCCGGTATATTTGCTATCGGACAGGTGACCGAGGGCAACTTCCTGACGCCCAAACTCGTCGGTAGTTCAGTGGGCCTGCACCCGGTCTGGCTGCTGCTGGCCTTGTCGGTCTTCGGCGCGCTGTTCGGCTTTGTCGGTATGCTGATCGCAGTACCTGTAGCGGCTGCCTTGGGCGTGCTGGCACGGTTTGCGACCGAGCAATATCTGCACAGCCGCCTATATACCGGGCTTGAAGGGCTCAATCAGGAAGACGAATAAATGGCCATGCAGCTCAGCTTTGATCTGCCGTCCAAGACTGCCTTGGGCCGCGAAGACTTTTTCGTCTCGCCTGCTAATGCGCTGGCTGTTGCGATGATCTCTGCCACCTCATGGCCTGGCAACAAACTGGTGCTGAGCGGCCCTGCAGGATCGGGCAAGACCCATCTGGCGCATGTCTGGGCCGGCGAGACCGGCGGTCGAATCGTACAAGCCGCCGCACTTCGATATGACGACGTGCCGGACCTGGCGCGCGGTCCGGTGGCGGTCGAGGATGTGCCGGTAATCGCTGCGGACGCCGAGCAGCAGAAAACTCTGTTCCATTTGCACAATCTGGTTCTGGCTGAGGGCCACGCCTTGCTGATGACCGGGCGCACGACGCCGAAGCTGTGGCATCTGCCGCTGGCCGATCTGCAAAGCCGGGCCGAAGGTGCGCATCATGTGTCGCTTGAAGGGCCGGACGATGCGCTGCTGGGCGCAGTGCTGGCGAAGCTATTCACCGACCGGCAGCTCAATCCGGGGCCGGATGTCATAGCATATCTGGTCAAGCACATGAATCGAAGCTTTGAAACCGCCGCCCGCGTGGTCGAGCAGCTTGACGAAATTGCGCTGACTGAAAAACGCGACATCACCCGTGCGCTGGCGGTGCGTCTATTGAACACAGAGGCCGAACAATCGGATGCCTGCAATTGACCGGACAAGGGTGATCTCGCATCCTGTCGCGCAAAAGACCTGGGGACACCATGACCAAGATTGCCGAGACTGATTTCCCGGATCACGGGCTGTTCGGAAGGCCGCTGTTCGAAGATCCGGGCGCCCGTGCACTTTCCCGGGTCGGGGTTGTCGATATCGGATCGAACTCGGTCCGGATGGTGATTTTTGACGGCGCGGCGCGCTCACCGGCCTATTTCTACAATGAAAAGGTGATGTGCGAACTGGGCGCCGGCCTGTCAGAGACCGGCCGACTGAACCCTGAAGGTCGCAAACGGGCGCTGGCTGCCTTGCACAGGTTTCAGCATCTTGCCAGAGACCTCGGCCTGCCCGCCCTGCACGCGGTCGCCACCGCTGCGGTGCGCGAGGCCAGCGATGGACCGGATTTCTGCGCGCAGGCAAAAGCCGAAACCGGCCTGATCATCAACGTTGTCGATGGCGAGGAAGAAGCACGGCTCTCAGCTCAGGGCGTGCTGCTGGGTTGGCCCGGAGCTTATGGGCTGATCTGCGACATCGGTGGCTCGTCAGTCGAACTCGCTGAGATCGGAGGCGGCAAGGTCGGACGTCGCATGACTTCGCCCCTGGGGCCGCTCAAGCTGCGCGATATCAAAGGCGGTCGCCGGGCGCGTAAGGAGCATATCAAGAAGACGCTGGAAGAGATGCGCGACCGGATGGGCCCTCAACGTGATCGGCTGTTTCTGGTCGGCGGCAGCTGGCGCGCCTTCGCACGTCTGGACATGCTGCGCCGAGGCTATCCGCTGAACGTGCTGCACGAATACCGCATGACACAAAGTCAGGTACGCGAGACCATCAAGTTCATCGAACAGAATGATCCTGATGAATTGCGCGCATTGGCCGGTGTGTCGGGCTCGCGTATGGCATTGATCCCCTATGCAATGGATGTGCTTTCACGCCTGATCCGCACGTTTAAACCAAAGGACATCGCGATTTCAAGCTACGGCATCCGCGAAGGATTGCTGTATGAACAGATGCCGCAACGCCTGCGCGACCGGGATCCTTTGATCGAAGCCTGCCGGTTTGCCGAAGCGAAAGACGCGCGCTTGCCCGGTTTCGGCAAACACCTGTTCGATTTTGTCATGCCCTTGTTCCGTTCGGCGCCGGAACCGATGCTGCGCCTGATCAAGGCAGCTTGTCTGCTGCATGACGTTAGTTGGCGTGCGCATCCAGATTACCGGGCCGAGGCCTGTTTCGAATATGTCACCCGCGCCAACATGAGCGGGATCAAACACTCCGAGCGGATCTTTATCGGGCTCGCTTTGCAACACCGATATCGCAACAAACGCGAAGGGAGCCGCTTTACCGAGCTTTACGAACTGCTCGACGAACGCGGCCAGGAACAGGCCGAAATCCTGGGCAAAGCACTACGGTTCGGAGCGATGCTTTGGATGCAGCACGACGCAGCCATGGGCAAGATGCGTTACTATCCCAAAAAACAAAAGCTCGAACTGCGTCTGCCCAAATCGGCAGGCGCATTGTTCAACGAAGTCGCCGAGGCCCGTTTTAACTCGTTGGCCGGCGCGCTGAAATCAGAACCCAAAGTGATCATTCGGGGATAATCAGATATCGGTATAACCGTTAGAAGTCTCTTCTTCCGGCACAACTTCTTCGGGCTGATCTTTGGGCTTCTTGCGGATGATAATGTCGCCGTTTGGTAACATCTCGGGCGCTTCATACGCGCTCCAATCCTGCACCTGAGCAGCCAAATCAGCCAGCGCCGGACCCATTTCCCGCATGAAAGACTGCAAAGCCGGACCAAATTGGTCCGCAAATCCACGCAGGTCTTCGATCGTGGGCTCGATCTCTTGCCGCAAGCCTTCCAGAAACAACTCGGCACCCCGCTCCATCAGCGACTTACCTGAATCGTCCTGTGCTTGGGCAGGCAGGGCCAAGGCGGTACAAACAGCGCTGATCAGCATGAGACGTAGCATAGCTTGAATATAAGCGAGCGTGCCGAGTGTTGAAAGGTCAGAGGTCGATATCCAACGTCACCGGGAAGTGGTCGGATGCGGTTAGCAAGGCATCCCTCAGCTCGGGGTTGCCCCAGCAGGCGGCATCGCGAAACGGATGCCAGATGCGCCAGTTCGGGTGGTGGGCGCGCAAATCCTCGCTAATCATGATGTAGTCCAACAACGCCTCAAGATATCGTCCCTCATTAGGCCGCGCAAATCGTGCAGTTGCTGGGACGGAACCGGGGCGCAGTTCCAATGCCCTTGCTGCATGAGGATCATAGAGCCCCGCCTGCAACAATATCTCGACCGACGATCGACCGAAGAGGTGTTCGAACTCGTCCAGTCCGGGTCCGTCATTGAGATCGCCCAGCAAAATCACCGGCTCTCGCTCCGTCAAATGATGTCGGACCCGTCGACCCAGCCATACCGCCTGCGCCAACTGCTTACGGCGATTGGCAATCGAAATTCGTATCATCTCATCCCGCGACGCAGCGCCATGGGGCGCTTTGGACTTCAGATGCGCCCCGATCAGTCGAAACTCCTGCCCTGAGGTTGTTTGGATCGCCAATTCCATCGGAGGCTTTGAAAACCGAACAAGATCCTCGGTCGCATCCACATCCAGGTCGATCCGGAACTCGGCATTGAAACGCGGCGCGTTCTCAGCCTCCCTTGCGTCGTGTTTGGCTGTAAGAATTTCGGGATCATAAAGCAGGGCCAATTCCTGATGTGTATCATTGGGAAATCCCATGATTGCATGGCTTGTACGCAGACCGAACGCCTCGGCAAATCGCTGCAAGGCACGGACGGTATTCTGAGACTTGCCTGTGTTGGGGGCTTCGACGATCAGCATCGCATCGGCATCAATCGCCGTCAGCACCTTTGCGATCGCCTCAACCTGCCGGGCCTTGGTCACATCGTGACGCCCTGACCAGCTGTCATCGACAATCAGGCTGTCATTGCGATCAAACAGGTTGGCGAACCATTCGATATTGTAGGTCGCCAACCGCACGGATCAGACCCGGGCGCCGTTGATTTCATCCCAGGCGCGGTTGATATCGATCATCTTTTTCTCGGCCAGCCGCACCGCCTCTTCCGGAACGCCGCGTGCCAGCATCGCATCGGGATGAGTTTCTCTCACCAGTTGCCGCCAAACCTTGCGAATTTCGGTCAGAGGGGCGTCACGGGGAACGCCCAGAACCGTATAGGGGTCTTTCGGCGCATCCGGTACGAAACGCGCGCGCAGGGCCATGAACTGAGCGTCGGTCTGGCCGAAAATGCGGCTGACTTCTTCCAAAAACTCGTTTTCGTTCGGATGGTAGAACCCGTCCGCCATGGCAATGTGAAACAGCCCTTCCATCAAATCGCACAGGGTGGTGCTATCTTCGGCGAACATGCGGGCAATCCGGCGGGCATAGTCCTGATATCCAGCAACGTCTGTCCGTGCCATGTCAAAGACCTTGGCCGCCCCGTCTTCATCTTCGGGCGCGATCTGGAACACTTCACGGAAAGCCGTCACCTCATCCCGCGTCACCTGACCGTCGGCCTTGGCCATCTTGGCGCCAAGCGCCACGACAGCAATCGCAAAGGCCACCGAACGTTCTGGCGGCGTGCGCAGTTTCTCAAACACCGCAGTCAGGCTTTCGCCCTGGGCAAGCGCATTCAGCGCGTCGGCTATTCTGGACCAGATCGACATGGGCGCACCCTAGCGTGCCTTGTCACGACTGTCAGGTGCGACAGATGACTGCGGGTCGAGTATTTTTTGCATCAGGACAAGATCCAGCCGCTGCCCCCATTTGAACCCCACTTCAGGCATGCGTCCCACCTGCTTGAAGCCAATTGCCTTATGGAAGGCGATGGCTGCGGGGTTGGCCGATGAAATGCCCGCCACCAAGACATGCACGTTATCCTCCCGCGCGTTGGCTTCAAGAGCCTCCATCAACGAACGGCCAACATGCTGGCCTCTGGCTTCGGGTGCCAACTGTATCGAATGTTCGCGGCACTGCGCATATCCTGGTCCCGAGCGGAAGGTGCCATAGGTCGCAAACCCCTCGACGGCACCACTGCGCTCGGCGACCAAGAAGGCGGGACCTCTGGTTTCGATCTCTGCCACCACGCTTTCTACGCTGCGTTCATCGGTGGTGAAAGTGACCAGCGTATCACGGATAATCACGTTTGCTATCGCCGCAATCGCGGATGCATCGTGGGCTCTGGCCTGCCGGATGTTCATTCCAGCACGCGCAACCCGTGCGGTGTTTCGATTTCAGCGCGCAATGCAGCCGGGCCGCTGTCAAACGCGACATACTCCAACGCCCCCAAACCCTTGGCTAAGTCGATTGCATCCGGATGGCACACTATAAGGCGGCGTAACCGGCAGCCACTGTCCTGAAGCATTTGCGCCGGATGCAGATCACCCTGCCACTCAATAAGCGCCGGAAAGAGGTTGTCAAATGGCAGACGTCCATTTGGGGGGACTGCCATACGCCAGCGCAGCGCGCCTCGGTTCAGATCGATAGGTTGTCCGACGCCGTCAGGGAAAACGGTCAGTGACGCTTCGATATCCGGAACCCGGCAAATCCAGTTGGTCAGGCGGGGTGATCCGGTGAACCGGTCCAGATCGAACCAGCGCGTCCTTTGCGGTTTGGAGGCTTCGGGGTCGATCGCAATCGCCTCCAGATAGAGCCCATCCCGCAAGCCCAAAAGTCGATTATACGTCCCGAATTTTTCATGCTTGCCGCCGTCCTGAAGCCGTACGCCCAGCGCCTGTTCGATATGGTCAGAAGCTTCTTCAAGCGTTTCGCCCGCAACAGCCAGATGATCCAGTAACATGAAGACGCCTCCTGATGACAAACGACCAGACCATTTGGGTCTGGTCGCATGTTTTCCGCAAAGGGGCGAAATCACAAGATTTTTCGTACGAAAAATCTTGGCGCCGGCGTCAGGTTTTGGCTTCGCCGATCAAACGCAAGATGTCTTGTGCCGCTTCAGGGATGTTCGTTCCCGGACCAAAGATCGCCTTCACACCGTGATCGTAAAGGAACTGGTAATCCTGTTGCGGAATGACCCCACCGCAGATGACTATGATGTCCTCAGCCCCCGCCTTTTTCAGTTCCTCAACCAACTGAGGCGCCAATGTCTTATGCCCCGCAGCCTGCGAAGAGATCCCAATCACATGCACATCATTGTCCACCGCGTCCTGTGCGGCTTCTGCAGGCGTCTGGAACAGAGGGCCGACATCCACATCAAACCCGATATCGGCAAAGGCAGTGGCGATCACCTTGGCCCCTCGATCGTGGCCGTCTTGCCCCATCTTGACCACCAGCAGACGCGGGCGACGCCCCTCGGCCTTGGCGAATTCTTCTATGGAATTCTGAATCGCGGCAAAACCTTCGTCACCCTCGTAGGCCGCACCGTAAACACCGGCCAGGGTCTTCACTTCGGCACGGTGGCGACCGAACTCTTTCTCCATTGCCATGCTGATCTCTCCTACGGATGCGCGGGCTCGGGCGGCCTCGACGGCGGCGGCCAGCAGGTTGCCTCCCTCGCGGGCGGTTGTTGTCAGGGCGTCCAGCGCCTGTTGGCAAGCCGCCTCGTCGCGCGTTGCACGGATACGCTCCAGCCGCGCGACCTGAGCTTCGCGCACAGCCACGTTATCGACGTCCAGAATATCGATCGGGTCTTCTTGCTCTTTGCGATACTTGTTGACACCAACGATGACCTCTTCGCCCCGGTCGATCATGGCCTGACGGCGCGCAGCGCTTTCCTCGATCCGAAGCTTGGGCATGCCACTGGCAACGGCCTTGGTCATACCGCCCATTTCCTCGACCTCTTCCATAAGAGCCCAGGCTTTTTCGACCAGCTCGTTGGTCAGGCTTTCGACGTAGTAAGAGCCCGCCAGCGGATCGACCACATCGGTCACACCGGTTTCCTCTTGCAACACCAGCTGCGTGTTTCGCGCGATACGTGCTGAGAAATCGGTTGGCAGCGCGATCGCCTCGTCCAGTGCGTTGGTATGCAGTGACTGTGTGCCGCCCAGAACCGCGCTCATGGCCTCATAGGCAGTGCGGACCACGTTGTTATAGGGGTCCTGTTCCTGCAGCGACACGCCCGAGGTCTGGCAATGAGTTCGCAGCATTTTCGACCGTTCGGATTTCGCCCCGAACTCGGTCATTACCCGATGCCAAAGGGTGCGCGCGGCGCGCAGTTTCGCGATCTCCATGAAGAAATTCATGCCGATGGCGAAGAAGAACGACAGACGACCCGCGAACTTATCCACGTCCATGCCTGATTCCGTCGCAGCGCGCACATATTCGCGCCCATCGGCCAGCGTATAAGCCAGTTCCTGCACCAGGTTCGCCCCGGCCTCTTGCATGTGATAGCCCGAGATCGAGATCGAGTTGAACTTGGGCATCTCATTCGAAGTGTAATCGATGATGTCCGAGATGATCTTCATCGAAGGCTCGGGCGGGTAGATATAGGTGTTACGCACCATAAACTCTTTCAGAATGTCGTTCTGAATGGTGCCCGAGAGCACGGCCTTGTCATGCCCCTGCTCTTCACCTGCAACGATGAAGCTGGCCAGAACCGGGATCACTGCCCCGTTCATCGTCATTGAGACTGAAACCTTGTCCAGCGGGATACCGTCGAACAGGATTTTCATATCCTCAACGCTGTCGATGGCCACACCGGCCTTGCCGACATCGCCCACCACACGGGGATGGTCACTGTCATACCCCCGGTGAGTTGCCAGATCGAAGGCGACCGAGACACCTTGCTGGCCGGCTGCCAGATTGCGGCGGTAAAATGCATTCGATTCTTCAGCCGTCGAGAAGCCTGCATATTGACGGATCGTCCAAGGACGCCCTGCATACATCGTCGCTTTGACGCCGCGCGTAAACGGCCCGAAGCCCGGAAGCGAGCCCATATGCGGCAGATCAGCCGTGTCTTCCTGAGTATAAAGCGGTTTGACGTCGATGCCTTCCAGCGTCTCTTTGGTCAGATCGCCCAAAGGTCGGCCGCGCAGCTCTTTTTCAGCCAGCACCTGCCAGTCGTTGGTGTCGGTCATGTCGATTTCCTCTGTTCAATTCTGGTTTCGGCGGGGGCGACCCCGCGTGCATTGCTATCTGTCCGGCAGATCAGTTCAGCCCGCCCATCGGCGCCCGAGGCAAGCCATTCCAGATCATCGGCATAATCAGCCCAAAGCTGCATCGCCTGTTCAGCGGTCAGACCATGGGGCGTAGGTTTGGGCGCAGCATTCAACGCAAGGCCATCGCTGAATTCGGGCGCGGTGCGACCCGTCAGCGCCTGAAGCTGCGCCTGTTGATGACCCGCAAATTCCTCAAACGGCAAAACGAGCAATGGGACGCCCGGGAAGGCGTGGCTAATATCGGTGATGACGTCTCGCCAGCTCCGCTTGCTTTGCGCGATGCGGGTCCACTTTGTGGGCTCTATTGGGGCGCTGCCACGTTTGAACTTATAGGCGGCCACGGAAGACCAATACATATCCAACGCGCGGATATTCAAAGCAATTTTGGTGACTCTTCCATCAAATGCCCTTGCCAAAAGCTGCCCACGTTCCTGCATACCTGGATAGAGCGAGGCAAAGGCAATATTGCGCTCCATTGAGCCCACGAAATTCTCTTGGCTGACCAATAGCTGCGTCGCGCCGTCTTTCTGACATACGTCCAGCTCGCGGCGTAATCCATCACAGACCTCAGGCGTCAATTTATTCAAGCTGTTGAGGCCATTGGAGCGTGTTCGCTCCGGCCCCCAATACGCCAGACCTTGATCTGCAAGGACCTGCACGTTCCGGCTCAGATAGTTCTGGAAACTGGTGCTTGCACATCGATGTGCACCGCAATGCAGGATCACTTCCATCGGCCTACTCTCCCCACACGAAGGCCGCGGGAACGGCGCATTTTGTAGGCAAATTGATAAATACGCATGGGTGGGTGCGGCGTCCACGAAGCAAATTTTTGGTGATCACACGCATTTCGTCAGTCGCATTCGCCCCAGCAGAGGCTATATTCATCACAACAGGAGGCCTCATGACACGCACGCTTGCCTTTGTTTTCTCGGCACTATTCCCGTTGGCCGCCTTGGCCGCCGACGCGACTGCCCCTGCGGATGACAGCTTTGTTCGTCCAGTAGCTGACAGCGATCTGAGCGATTTTCTCTGGACGCATCGCCCGATCGTCGTTTTTGCCGATACCCCGGCAGACCCAAGATTCCAGCAACAGATTGACATGTTACTGGAAGGCGAGGACGCAATGCGGGATCGCGACGTGATCGTCTTGACCGATACTGATCCGGCGGCGCGATCATCGATCCGATCAAAACTGCGACCGCGTGGTTTCCAGATGGTATTTGTCGACAAGGATGGTGTCGTCAAACTGCGCAAACCCAGCCCATGGAGCGTGCGTGAGATTGGCCGATCCATTGACAAGACGCCTTTGCGCGAACGCGAAATCCGCGAACGACGTGAGGGCGGCTGAGCACCTGCGACATGACTCAAGATCCCGGCGGAAGCCGCTGGGAACCTTGAGAGATATGTCGCAGGTGTCCGCATCATCACTCGAACTCGATGATCACATCATCAACGGCCAGACTGTCGCCGGGGCCCGCGTTGATCTTGGAGACAACGCCCTTTTTCTCGGCGCGCAGGATGTTCTCCATCTTCATCGCCTCAACGGTACAAAGTGCCTGACCTTCCTGCACCTCCTGACCTACTTCCACATCAATCTTCACGATCAAGCCCGGCATTGGGCAGAGCAGCATTTTCGATGTATCAGGCGGCAGCTTCTCGGGCATCAGGCGGGCCAGTTCGGCCTGACGCGGGGTGCGCACATGTACCTTGAGGTCAGCCCCTCGGTTTCGGATACGGAACCCGCCCGATATCTTTCCAACCTTCAGGACCAACGGGCTGCCATCCACGTCCAACACCGCAAGTTGGTCACCCGGCGTCCAGTCAGAGGACACACGCAGAGCTGACCCGTCTTTGAATTTGACAGTCGCGCCCTGTTTGTCAGCCTTAACCTTGACGCTGAAATCCTGCCCTTGCAGAGCGACATTCCAACGTTTGCCGACCTTCCGTTCATGGTTGTCCATCCGGCCCGATACGCGGGTGCGACGGATTTCGGCAACCCGGTGCATGGCAGCGCACGAGGCTGCGATACGGCGCAAATCCTCTTCGGGAAGGTCGACGCCTTCGAACCCGTCCGGATACTCCTCGGCGATGAAAGCGGTCGTCATGTCACCACTTACAAATTTCGGGTGATCCATGACCGCTGACAGGAATGGCAAGTTGTGACCGATGCCTTCGACTTCGAAACTGTCCAGCGCCACGCGCATCGCCTCAATCGCCTGTTCGCGGGTCGGTGCCCAGGTACACAGCTTGGCGATCATCGGGTCGTAATACATGCTGATCTCGCCGCCCTCATAGACGCCGGTATCGTTACGCACAGCGCTATCCCCTTTAGGCGCAGCACCTTGCCATTTGTCATTCACAAGCAGCGGGCCGGCTGCGACCTCCTGCGGCGGGCGATAACGGGTAAGGCGGCCAATCGAGGGCAAGAAGCCACGATACGGGTCCTCTGCATAAAGACGGTTTTCAATCGCCCAGCCTGTCAGGGTGACGTCATCCTGCGTAATCGACAGTTTTTCACCAGCCGCCACACGGATCATCTGCTCCACCAGATCAACACCGGTGATCAGTTCGGTCACCGGGTGTTCCACTTGCAGGCGCGTGTTCATTTCGAGGAAATAAAAGTTCTTTTCCCCATCCACGATGAATTCCACCGTACCGGCACTGGCATAGTCTACCGCTTTGGCAAGCGCGACCGCCTGTTCGCCCATCGCCTTGCGGGTTTCAGGGTCAAGGAACGGCGATGGCGCCTCTTCCACAACCTTCTGGTTCCGGCGCTGGATCGAGCATTCGCGTTCCCCGAGATAGATGCCATTGCCGTGACTGTCACAGAGCACCTGAATCTCGATGTGGCGCGGCTGAGTCACAAATTTCTCGATGAAAATCCGGTCGTCGCCGAAGGAGTTCGCGGCCTCGTTCTTGGATGACTGGAAACCTTCCCGCGCCTCTTCGTCATTCCACGCAATCCGCATGCCCTTGCCACCGCCGCCAGCGCTGGCCTTGATCATCACCGGATAGCCAATGTCGTTCGAAATCTTCACTGCCTCATCGGCGTCTTCGATCAGGCCCATGTAACCGGGCACCGTCGAAACCCCGGCCTCCTGCGCGATCTTCTTCGAGGTGATCTTGTCGCCCATGCTTTCGATCGCACCGACCGGGGGGCCGACAAAGGCGACGCCTTCGGCATCCAGCGCCTCGGCGAATTTGGAGTTCTCGGACAGAAAGCCATAACCGGGGTGGACCGCCTGCGCGCCGCTTTTACGGATGGCATCCATCACCTTGTCGATGACGATGTATGACTGGTTGGCGGGCGGCGGGCCGATATGCACGGCCTCATCCGCCATTGAAACATGCAGGGCGTTCTTGTCAGCATCTGAATAGATGGCAACCGTGCCAATGCCCATCTTGCGGGCAGTCTTGATGACCCGGCAGGCAATCTCGCCCCGGTTTGCGATCAGGATCTTGTTGAACATGGAACGTCCTTTGGCTTGATGTTCTGGAAACGCAAAACGCCGCCGCGGGGCGTTGACCCCACGACGGCGTGATGCGCAATGACGGACGGGACTTTTCCAGCCCCGTTAAATTCAGCTTTAGTTACAGTTGTTCTGGGTCTTGCAGTAAAGCACGTTGCCCGCAGCCCCGACTGCCGCCCCAAGCAGCGGATCTGCACTGAGGACCGCCGCCCCCAGAGCCCCCGCACCGCCGCCAAGGATCGCCTGTTCACCGGTCGAGCCACCGCAGGCCGCCAAACCCGCGCAGGTTGCCAACGCAAGAGAAATTCGTTTGATTCGCATGGTTTCTGCCCTTCTAGATTTTTTGCAGTCTTTGAGAGCAGATGCCGATTTCGCGCCTTGTTATGCAATAACACGGACCACAAACTTGCGAATTGCGCAGGTTTTTGCCGTTTTTTGTCCAAACCTGACAAAAAGAAAACCGCGGACAGAACTCTGTGGGGAACACAAGCCTGCCCGCGGAAGGAAGGGGTACGGAATAGTAGGTGCTTGTGCGACGCAGGCAAAGTAGAGCCGCACGGCCCAATCACTGTGCACAGCACAATTCTGGCCGCCAACCAGTTATTGTTTCCATCTGAGATTCCGGCTGAAACCTGCCCATCCAGCGCGGCACCACGCAGATTTGCGCCGACGTCGTAATCGCCCGGACAGCGACGACTACGTCTGAAATCCGTCACGTTCCTGTTACAAATCGAAGACTTGTAGCGAGGCAGTGCGCGAGGCACCTCACGCAACATCACTACAAACTCACGCAAAAATCCTTCCGGTGACAGTAACTTAGATTCCGGTTTCACCGCAGTGTGAAACGTCACATGTCTACCGACACTTTTGCTTGAAAAATTGAGAGCATCTTCTCTCAACTTGGTGATTTCCCAAGAATTCAGTTGCGTGGAACGGTGCCCCTGCACACTCGCACACAAGGAACTATCCATATGATAACAAAGGGTAAAACTGCTAGCCTGCTTGCTGCCAGCGCGCTTTCCGTGACCGGTATGCAAGCCTTGGCGCAAGATGCACAAACTCAGGCTGAACTGGATGCACTGCGCGCCCGGGTCGAAGCGCTGGAATCCTCCAATCCCGGGTCTGGCACTGGGGATCTGCAGATCGGCAACACCACTCTGGACGTCTACGGTTATGTCAAAGCCGACTTCTTCTATGACTTCGAATACGATCAGGGCGACACCGCGTTCGTAAACGTGATTGGTGAACCCTCGGCCGAGACAGATGGTACGTTTGGCGCCACAGTCCGTCAGTCTCGTATCGGCCTGCGCACCAGCACACCTTCGGGAATCGGTGACATTCAGGGCCAGATCGAAGTCGATGCCTTCGGCTCGGACGGAACCGCCGAATTCCGAATTCGTCATGCCAATATCCGAATTGGGGAACAATGGCTGATCGGACAATACTGGACCAATTTCCAACCTCTGGACACCTACCCGACCTCGGTGGAATTTAACGGGCCGGTCGGGATCGCTTTCGCGCGCGTTCCGCAGGTGCGCTACACCAACAATATCGGATCGAATACCACCTTCGCCGTTTCCGTTGAAGAAAACGTCGGCGGCTCGGATTCGGATGATCCCGTGCTGACTGGCTCGGTCGAATACAACGATGGCAAATACATCGCTCGTGCCTCGGCGCTCTACGGCAAGGCGCAATCCGGCGACGTCGAGGTCAATCAGACCGGTTTCTCTTTGTCGGGCTCGATCCGACCGTGGGAAGGTGGGTTGTTCCAGGTCAACTATGTCAACGGTGAGGCACTTGGCCCCTACCTGATCGGATTGGGCGATGCAGTCGTCGGGGGTCAGGCCAACGATGTTGATGGCTACACCATCGAATTCCGTCAGGACCTGAGTTCCAAATGGAACGTCGGCATCGCCTATGGCAAGGAAGACTACGACCTGCCTACATCGACCGGTACTTTGTCGTTCACCGAGCTTGAGACGATCCACGTCAATGCCTTTTACAAGGCGACAGACAACCTGACGCTCAGCGCCGAATACATCTATGGAGAGCGGAACGACACAATTTCCGGCGACACATTCGACGGCAATCGTGTCCAGTTGGCCGCGCAACTCAACTTCTGATGAAAACAGCCTACCCTGCCCATTAGCGGGCAGGGTTCCAGTGTCACTGATCATCTGAGTGTTATGTGCGGCAGCCCCGGTCACAATCAGCGCGCTCCGTCGAACACGTCAGGGAAAGATTGGCGCGCGGCGTCCAGATTGATCACCAGCAGAGCATCATAGCTTGCAGGATCAAACGGGTCTTCGGCGGCGACAACCTCACGCCCGAACAGCCAACTTAGACGGCCCGCGTCCAGATTGCCTCGCTCAAAGGGCTGATCACCAAAATGCGCCCATAACGCCTCGATAAACGCGACATCTGCGCGCTTGTCGGCGGGTTTGCGATCGCGAAAGCGTTCTCGCTGGGTCAGCGGCGTAACGCCCTTGGGATTGGCCCGCCGAATGGTGAACTGGAAGTCTGTTCCGGGCAAACGTCCGGGGAAACCGCGATGTTTCAGCATTGCGAAACCTCAACGGACAAGTTCCAGATATGGCAGGCCATCGGACATGCCTGCGGGATTGAAGTGATCATGCGAACCTCCAGAGCTGCATCACTGTATCGGGACACTCTGAGACCGTGACATTGTTGGTTCATGGTCAGAGCCCCTCCCAGATACACCGGGATTGATCCAGCCGGTAGGCTTCGAAGAACTGCGTTGCGTCAGGTTCGGAGGTGCCGAACGCTACCGGTCTGTCCGAAAACGAAATCACAATCCGGGCAGGCTGCAATTCGTGCTGGGCCACATAAGGCACCGCCAGTGTTTCACACAAATGCTCCATGTCGACTACGGCGACATCATATGTGATACGACCTGCAGTCGATCCGATCTTGGGTGCAATGAACCGAAACCGCACCCAAAGCTCACCCGGATTGGTGTCCAGAAGCACATCGCTAAGCTCGACCGGTTGACCCGATGGCACGGGCAGCAGGTTTGAGGCCAGCGCCGAACCTACTCCGACCAGCAACGTAAAAACCCCGGCGCATCCCCGGATCCGCCAGCGGCGGTTTCCTTCCTCCGAGGGAGCGTGCAGAGCTGTTGCAACCTGCGCGGTCTTATGTCCGGTCAATCGGGGCATTTACGGCTCGGGCCTCCTCGGCGGGCATTTACAGCGGGATATTGTCGTGCTTTTTCCAAGGGTTCTTCAGTTGCTTGCCGCGCAGGCTCGCAAATGCACGTGATACACGGCGGCGGGTCGATTGTGGCATGATCACCTCGTCGATAAAGCCGCGCTCGGCCGCAACGAAGGGATTTGCGAACCGGTCCTCATAGTCCTGAGTGTGTTGCGCGATCTTATCGGAATCGCCGAGATCGGCGCGGTGGATGATTTCGGTCGCGCCCTTTGCACCCATCACCGCGATCTCAGCCGTGGGCCAGGCATAGTTGAAATCGCCGCGCAGGTGTTTCGACGCCATCACATCATACGCACCACCATAAGCTTTACGCGTGATCACCGTAACCTTCGGAACCGTTGCCTCACCATAGGCAAACAACAGCTTCGCACCATGTTTGATCACGCCGCCATATTCCTGCGACGTCCCCGGCAGAAAGCCCGGCACATCTACCAGCGTCAGGATCGGGATTTCAAAGCAATCACAGAACCGCACGAACCGGGCCGCTTTTCGGGAACTATCGATGTCCAAACATCCTGCCAATACCATGGGTTGGTTGGCCACGACGCCCACGGTCTGCCCTTCAAGCCGGATAAAACCGGTGATGATGTTCTTAGCGTAGTCTTCCTGAATCTCGTAAAAATCACCCTCATCCGCCACTTTGGTGATCAGTTCCTTCATGTCGTACGGCGTGTTCGGATTGTCCGGGATCAGCGTATCCAGCGATGTCTCGACCCTGTCAGGGCTGTCAAAAAACGGACGAACCGGCGGTTTCTCGCGATTGTTGAGCGGAAGGAAGTCGACAAGACGGCGCACCTCGGCCAGCGCCTCCACATCGTTTTCAAACGCGCCATCAGCGACCGACGACTTTTTGGTGTGGGTCGAAGCCCCTCCCAGTTCCTCCGCCGTCACGACCTCATTGGTGACGGTCTTCACAACGTCTGGGCCGGTTACGAACATGTACGAGGTGTCTTTGACCATGAATATGAAGTCGGTCATCGCAGGACTGTAAACCGCACCACCTGCACACGGCCCCATAATCACGCTGATCTGCGGAACGACGCCCGAGGCCATGATATTACGCTGGAACACCTCGGCATATCCGGCCAATGAAGCGACGCCTTCCTGAATCCGCGCCCCGCCCGAGTCGTTAATCCCGATCACAGGCGCTCCGTTTTGAACTGCCATATCCATGATCTTGCAAATCTTCTGCGCATGGGTTTCCGACAGCGAGCCGCCGAATACAGTGAAGTCCTGGCTGAAGACGTAGACCATTCGACCATTGATCGTACCCCAGCCTGTGACCACCCCATCACCAGCAGGCTTTTGTTTCTCCATGCCGAAATCAGTGCAGCGATGGCTGACAAACATGTCAAACTCTTCAAAGCTGCCTTCGTCTACCAGCAACTCGATCCGTTCGCGTGCCGTCAGCTTTCCGCGGGCGTGTTGCGAGTCGATGCGTTTTTGCCCACCACCCAATCGCGCGTTGTTGCGACGGCCTTCGAGCTCGGAAAGGATGTCTTTCATGTCGGTAGTCTCCCAAGAGAATTTGCGCGACCATAACGAGTTGGGATCGGCGGCCAAAGAAGTTTTCGGCAAATTTGCAAATATTTGGCAACACTATTTGAGATAACTGCAAATTTGTTAATTAACACAACAAGCCAAACTGCCGATGGCATTTCGCGCGATCAGGGTCTAAAGGTAAACCATGCAGTTCAGTTCACCCTCTGTCAGCCGCACGCCCCCCACGCTTGCAACACTCGTTTTGTTGTCAGGATTGTCGGCTCTGAGCATGAATCTGTATCTGCCCAGCCTTCCCTTTATGGCGACGTATTTTCAGACTGATTACAAGGTGATGCAGCTTTCGATCGCGCTTTATCTTCTGGTCAACGCGGCACTGCAAATCTTAATAGGACCCATTGCCGATAAGGCCGGACGTCGGCCTGTACTGCTGTGGGGACTCGCCCTTTTTCTGCTGGCAACGCTGGGGTGTATATACGCCCCAAATGTCGAGACCTTTCTGGCCTTCAGAATGTTTCAGGCCGTCATTGTCGTTGGTATTGTCTTAAGTCGTGCGGCTGTGCGGGACATGTACGAACAGGACCAAGCTGCTTCGATGCTCGGATATGTCACCATGGGAATGGCGGTCGTCCCGATGATCGGCCCTGCGGTCGGCGGACTTCTCGAAGAAACTTTTGGCTGGAAAGCCAATTTCTGGCTACCCTTTGCCCTTGCGGCACTAGCGCTGGCGCTGACCTACCAAGATTTTGGCGAAACCGCCGCCGCAAGCGGCAAAACACTGATGCAGCAATTTCGCGAATACCCTGAACTGCTGAAATCGCCCCGCTTCTGGGGCTATTCCCTGTCCTCAGCGTTCTCTTCAGGTGCGTTCTTTGCCTATCTCGGGGGCGCACCCTTTATCGGGACCGAAGTGTTCGGCATGACAGCCGCCGAGGTCGGCATCTACTTTGGTGCGCCTGCGATTGGCTATTTCTTCGGTAACTTCATCAGCGGTCGATTCTCGGTTCGCTTCGGTGTCAACCGAATGGTGCGCTGGGGATGCTGGCTGAATGCAATTGGCGTGGCCCTATCAGCTTTGTTGTTCCTAGTGGATTTGGGAACGGCTCTCAGCTTCTTCGGCCTGATGACCTTCGTCGGGTTGGGCAACGGCATGGCGATCCCAAATGCAACCGCCGGATCGCTTTCGGTCCGCCCGCATCTTGCGGCTACAGCCTCTGGTTTGAGCGGTGCGATCATGTTGGGCGGCGGCGCGGCACTCAGCGCATTGGCAGGCGCATTGCTGACGCATGAGACGGGCGCGATGCCTCTGCTTTGGCTGATGCTGGCAACCGCCGCACTGGCAATCTGCGCGATCAGCGTTGTTATCTGGCGCGAACGGCAATTGGGTCTGTAGACGGCTTGCGCGACAGGGTTTGCAAAGTTAGCCTGCAGATTCAGTAAAGCTGCAAAGAACCGCCATGGCCACTCAGAAACTATACGCTGGCGCCAAGCTGCGCGAAATGCGCACACGCCTGACCCTCACGCAGAAGGACTTCGCCGCAAAACTGGGCGTTTCACTGCCCTATTTGAACCAGATGGAGAATAACAACCGGCCGATCTCGACGACCGTTGTTCTGGCACTGGCGCAAGAGTTTGGTATGGATGTGACCGAACTCAGCACAGGGGATAGCGAACGATTGGTTTCGGACATGCGCGAAGCACTGGCCGATCCGGTGTTTGCCGAAACAGTACCCCCTCTGGCTGATCTCAGGCTCACCGCTTCAAACGCGCCCGCGCTTGCACGCGCGTTCATCGAGTTACACCGCGCCTATCGTCAGACCCATGAACGCCTCGCCTCGCTCGACGAGGCATTGGGCCGCGAGGATGCCCGTATTCAGGCCAGCCCATGGGAAGAGGTGCGCGATTTCTTTCACTACTGCGACAATTATATTGACGCCGTTGACCGCGCCGCCGAACGCTTCGCCAGCCGTGCCGATGAAACCAGCGATATTCGGCAAGTAGCCCTGAACAGCCTGTCAGAACGCGGCATTCACGTCACTTTCGCCGACACAGAAACCTTACGCAGCTACAATGCTGGTGACAAAACCCTGCGCCTTTCCTCGCGCGCCGCACCACAAACGCAGGTCTTCCAACTGCTGCTGCAGGTGGCGTTGATCAGTCAGGATAAGCTGCTTGAAGCAACGCTAGATTTCGCCCGTTTCCAAAGCGATGAGGCCCGCGCCATCGCCAAGATTGGCCTCGCCAACTATTTTGCCGGGGCTTCGCTGATGCCTTACGGCGCTTTCCTGTCCGCAGCGCAAGACTATCGGCATGATTTGGAGCTGCTCAGCAACCGGTTCGGGGCGTCGATTGAACAGGTGGCGCACCGCCTGTCTACGCTACAACGCCCCGGCGCAAAGGGGATTCCGTTCTTTTTTGTCCGTGTCGATCAGGCCGGAACGATCACCAAACGCCATTCAGCTACGCGCTTGCAATTTGCCCGTTTCGGCGGTGCCTGCCCACTCTGGAATGTCCACCGGGCATTCGAGACCCCGGGTCATTTCCTGCAACAGCTAGCCGAGACACCGGATGGCGTCCGCTATATCTCATTGGCTCGTGATGTTTCAAAATCCGGAGGCTCGTTCGGTGCTCCTGTCCGCCGCTATGCCATCGCCTTGGGATGTGAGGTTCGTCATGCCGAAGCATTGGTCTACGCCGATAATCTCGACATAAACAACGCGAGCGCTTACGAGCCCATCGGCATATCCTGCCGCATCTGCGAGCGCCAGACCTGCCACCAAAGATCGGTCCCACCGTTAGAGCGCCGCCTGACCATCGACGCCCATAGCCGCGGCACCCTGCCTTATGAGGTCACCTGATCTTCGCCTGGCCATATATATCCTGCGAGTCCGGGGGCAGAGCCCCCGCCTAATCCTCAGCTTTTTGACAAGATCGCCCAGATCTCGTCTTTGAGCGCCGCGCGTTTCTTGCGCAAATCAACCTCGGCCAATTCCTCCATCGGTTCGACGTTGGTTTCAGCCCGATGCACGGTGCGGTTGACCTCATGATACTCATCCGCAAGTCGGGCAAAATGCGCATCCGTTTGCTTGAGCTGACTCATCACTTCGAGCTTGTCGGGGAACTCTTCAGCCAGTTCATGCGGGGTATGAGACATCCAGTTGGCTCCTTGTTTCAGCGTTACATCCCAAGGCTAAACATGACTGTCGCACTCCGCTTTGACGCCGATCAAATTCCGAGCGCAATCAACCAGCTTTCAGGATAAATGCACGCCGTGGGTTTTGGATGTGTCAGCGCTGTGCCGTTGCCCATCTCGGACTTATCCAGGGTTGGTCGTTCGCTTTGGGCAGAGGGTCTTTATGCAGCAAATGGTCCGACATCTTTTCACCCACCATGATCGACGGCGCGTTCAGATTGCCATTGGTGATTTGCGGGAAAATCGAGCTATCGGCGACGCGCAATCCATCCACCCCAATCACACGCCCTTGCGGGTCGACAACGGCATCCTTGTCATCCGCGCGGCCCATGCGGCAAGTCCCGCAAGGGTGATAGGCGCTTTCGGCATGCTCGGCGATAAAGGCATCTAGCTCATCGTCCGACTGAACCTCCGCCCCCGGTTGGATCTCTTTACCGGCAAAGGGTTTGAACGCCTGCTGTCCAAAGATCTCTCGGGTCAAGCGAATGCAGGTTCTGAAGTCTTCCCAATCCGAATCATGGCTCATGTAGTTGAACCGGATCACCGGCGCGTCTTCGGCTTTGGCGGATCGCAGAGTCACAGCGCCGCGCGAGGGCGACCGCATTGGCCCCACATGCGCCTGGAATCCGTGCCCTTCGGCTGCCGCCTGCCCGTCATAGCGAACCGCCATCGGCAGAAAATGATATTGTATGTCAGGATATTCCACACCCGGTTTCGAACGCACAAAGGCGGCGCTTTCAAACTGGTTCGATGCGCCAAGGCCGGTTTTGGTAAACAACCATTGCGCCCCGATCATCCCCTTACTGATCAGGTTCCAATGCTTGTATAGCGTGATCGGCTGGATCGAGGCCTGTTGGATATAAAGTTCTAGGTGATCCTGCAGATTGGCGCCGACGCCAGGGCGGTCGGCGACCACTTTGATACCGTGCTCAGCCAGGTGCGCCGCGGGTCCAACCCCCGAAAGCATCAGCAACTTAGGCGAATTGATGGACGAAGCCGCCAATACAACCTCGCGCCGCGCTGTGATCACTTCCCGTTTGCCACCCCGGATCAATTCGACCCCGGATGCGCGCCCGGATTCAATAATCACGCGCGCCGCAAGACCCCGGATGATTTCGCAGTTTTGCCGCTTGAGCGCTGGCCTAAGGTACGCATTCGCCGCCGACCAGCGCCGTCCTTTCCAGACGGTCTGCTCCATCGGCCCAAAACCTTCTTGTTTCTCACCGTTATAGTCGCCAGTGACCTCATATCCAGCCTGCTGACCTGCATCGACGAACGCCTTAAACAGCGGATTTTCACGAGGCCCTCGCGACACGTGCAGAGGTCCATCCGTGCCTCTCCAGGTGTGATCACCGCCATGGCCACCATCATGCCAGGTTTCCATGCGTTTGTAGTACGGCAGCACATCTGCGTAAGACCATCCATCTGCGCCCATCTCGGCCCAGGTGTCAAAATCTCGCGCGTGACCGCGCACATAGACCATGCCATTGATCGAAGAAGACCCTCCGATCACCTTGCCTCTGGGGCAAGCAAGTTGACGATTGTTCAGATGCGGTTCGGGCTCGGATTTGTAGCCCCAGTCATATCGCGACATATTCATCGGATAGCTTAGGGCGGCAGGCATCTGGATGAAGGGTCCGGCGTCAGTGCCGCCATGCTCGATCACCAGAACCGAGGCTCCGGCCTCACTCAGACGGTAAGCCATCGCGCAACCAGCAGAACCGGCGCCAACAATGACAAAATCTGCTTCCATATTCGTGTCTCCGTTCACCTTCGGGGCAAGATTTTTCGACGAAAAATCTCCGCATTTCCGACGGGTGCAATTTCAAAAATGTAAAGGATTACTCGCCACGCGGATAACGCTGGCTATCCTCGACATCGTTCAGGTCCATGTGATTGCGCATGTACCGTTCAGACGCTTTCTGAAGAGGCTGATAATCCCAAGGAAAATAGCCACCCTGCCGCAGTGCCTCATAAACCACCCAGCGCCGGGCTTGGCTGGCCCTCACATCGGCGTCAAAGCGATCCAGATCCCATCGCGCCTCGGATTTAGCACGCAGTGTTTGCAGGGTGCCTGCATGTTCGGGCAGACCAGCGAGATTTTCCATCTCATGCGGATCAGCCTCGAGATCGAACAGTTGATCGGGGTCCAATGTACAGCGATTGTATTTCCACTTGCCATAGCGCAGAGAGACTAAAGGAGCGTATGAGGCCTCGGCGGCATATTCCATTGCAACCGGCGCGGTTCGGTCTGTACCCTTTGCCAACGGAACAAGGTCCTCACCATCCGTCCAAGGTGAGATTTCCGCCATATCGACGCCCGCCAACGTACCAAGCGTCGGTGTCACGTCGATCGTCGAAACTGGTGTATCGATGCGACCAACTGGAAGATCGGGGGCCGAAATCATGAGCGGCACGCGGGAAGAGCCTTCGAAGAAAGTCATCTTGAACCACAACCCGCGCTCACCCAGCATGTCGCCGTGGTCGGACACGAACAGTATGATCGCCTCTTGACGCGTCGTTTCCAGAACCTCCAGTATCTCACCGATCTTGTCATCCAGATATGAGATATTGGCGAAATAGGCGCGACGGGATTTGCGAATATCCTCGGTCGTTATGTCGAAGCTGCGCCAGTCATTGGCATCGAAAATACGTTTGGAATGCGGGTCCTGATTGTCATATCCCAGATCCGCGATCTGTGGCTCAAGATGCTCACAGTCTTCATACAGATCCCAGTACTTGCGTCGCGCCACGTAAGGATCGTGTGGGTGCGTGAAGCTGACGGTCACACACCAGGGGCGATCATCCTTGCCGCGTGCAAGGTCATATAGCTTGGCCTTGGCGTTATAAGCGACCTCGTCATCATATTCCATCTGGTTGGAAATCTCGGCAATGCCTGCCCCAGTGACCGAGCCCATATTGTGATACCACCAGTCGATGCGCTCACCGGGTTTACGATAATCCGGCGTCCAACCGAAATCTGCCGGGTAGATATCAGTGGTCAGACGATCTTCGAACCCGTGCAACTGGTCTGGGCCGACAAAGTGCATCTTGCCGGACAAGCAGGTGTAATATCCCGCACGACGAAGGTGGTGGGCATAGGTCGGGATATCGCTGTTGAACTCGGCGGCGTTGTCATAGACGCCAGTGCGCGATGGCAGTTGACCCGACATAAAGCTCGCACGTCCCGGAGCACAGAGCGGCGAAGCAGTGTAGGCATTTGCGAAACGCGTTGATCTTGCCGCCAGCTTCTTCAGGTTCGGCGCATGCAACCATTCTGCAGGACCGTCGGGGAAGAGGGTCCCGTTGAGCTGATCCACCATCAGGATCAGAATATTCGGCTTTGTCATTTTTCGGCCTCTAGGAAAACTCTCAGTACCCGCAGCGCATGGGTGACTGCCCGCTGCGGCTCTTGTGGGGAATTCAGTGCAGAGTGGATGTACAACCCATCGATCAGCGCGATCATACCTTCGGCAGCCTCGCTCGGGTCACTCATATGTGGGCGCAACGCATGGATCAGGTTCGAGCGGATGCGTGCCTGATAGATTTGCCAGAGCCTCAGCGCATCATCGTTGGTTTGAGCCAAAACATAAAAAGTCATCCAAGCTGCGATAACATCCGGTGTGAAACATGATGGCGCGAAACAGGCACGAATGATGGCCTGTGCGCGCTCTTCCGGATCTGCCGTGCTGAGTTGCGCGCGCGCTTCAGATCCAAAATCCGTCAGGATACGCCGCATCGCGGCTAGGAATATCTGTTCTTTGCCCCCAAAGTAATGATGCGCCAATGCACTGGACATACCTGCGCGTTTGGCGATCTGGCTAACGGTGACATCAAGGGATTTTTGCGCGCCAAGCTCGGCGATCGTCGCCTTGACGATCGCGTCCCGCCGGATCGGCTCCATTCCGAGTTTTGGCATCTTCGCCTCTTCGCCATACCTGAGTGCAAGGAAGGCTAAGCGGTTTTTATTGACTCGTCAATCAATAACGGTTCTTGGTTTCGCCGGTGGGGTCTCAGAACCTTGCGGCGGTGTGCCGCCACGGCTCAGCACGGCTTCACGCCAGGTGATGAAGCTGACGGCAGCCAGGATCAGAGTGCCTCCTGCAATTACCCAGATGTCGATGCGTTCATGGAAGGCCAAAGCGCCGAGCAAAGTGGCCCAGATCAGCTGCAGGAACGTCACCGGCTGGGTCACGGCCACCGGGGCAGCCTGCAATGCAAGCGTCATGAAATAGTGCCCCGCAGTCGCAAAGCTGGCGACGATGAAAAGTATACCAAGATCGCGCAGGCTGGGCGGCTCCCAAACCGCAACGGCGAAAGGGATAAGCGCGATGGTGACCCATATCGAAAGATGGGCAACAACGGCTGAGGGACGGATATCACGGACCATGACTTTGGCAAGCAGATAGGAACCACCAAGCGCTAGTGCAGCCCCCAGCATCGCTATGTGACCGGGCAATATCTCGCGAAAGCCCGGGCGCAGGATGATCACTACTCCAATCACAGCAACACCAATCGCGGCGATACGACGAAAAGCTAGCTTTTCACCCAAGAACAGTGCCGCACCCACCGTGACGTAGATAGGTGTCATGTAATTCATCGCGGTCACCTCGGCGAGGGGGATGCGCGTCATCGCAAAAAACCAAAGCATGACGGCGATGGCGTGGACCATTCCGCGTAGTCCAAACAGCGTAAGATTGCGCGGGGTCAATGGAGTTCCGAGGATCGCCCGGATTGCGGGCAAAAGAAACACCAGACCCAGGACATAGCGCAAGAATGCCGCTTGAATGGGGTTCATGCTGGTTCCCAGCACCTTCACCAGCGCATTCATGCCCACAAAGGACAGCCCGGCCGCAAGCATCCAAAACATGCCAACAAGCGGGCGGTGCTGATCATTAGGTGAGGTCATACAAACGGTTGAACACCGAATTCTGATCCGGGACAACCCTTCACATGATAACAAGTTTCAACGCGATCATAAGCATCACGATTCCGATGATAAAATCAAGAATCTGCCATGCGCGCGGGCGGGCAAAAATCGGTGAAAGCACTCTGGCACCGTAGCCGAGCGAAAAGAAGAAAACGAAACTCGAAGTCATCGCCCCTATCGCAAACCCCATGCGATCTGAATATTGGGCCGATATCGACCCGATCAATACGACCGTATCCAGATATACATGGGGGTTGAGCCAAGTGAAGGCCAGCACGGTCAGCATGGCCGCACGCAGGCTGGTGCGCTGCCCTGTTGCGGTATCCATCACCGCCCCACCTTGCCAGGCAGACCAAAAACTTCGTAGGGCGTACCAAATCAGAAACACTGCCCCACCATAGCGCATCACCGTTTCAAACCACGGCGCGGCCTGAGCCAGGGTGCCGAACCCTGCAACACCCGCCCCGATCAGTATCGCGTCAGACACTGCGCAGGTCAGACACAGTGCAAAGACGTGCTCGCGCCGCAGGCCTTGGCGCAGAACAAAGGCGTTCTGAGCGCCTATCGCCAATATAAGGCTAAAACTCAGGGCAAACCCGGCAATCATTGATGGGAACATGCAGCCTCCTGTCGATGCTCGTTGACTACATGGCCAGTGTGAATCTATCAAATTAATGATGATTACCCAGATTAAGTAACTCTAATGCTCCTCGACCCTCATCAGCTCTCAGCATTGGCGGCGATCTTGCGACACGGCAGCTTTGAGGCCGCAGCCGCAGAGCTATCCGTCACCCCGTCGGCTATTTCGCAGAGGATCAAGGCGTTGGAGGATCGTGTTGGTGCGGCCCTTATTCATCGCGGCACCCCATGCATCGGCACTCCGGCGGGTCTGCGGATCGCCCGTCATGCCGAAGATATCGGTCTGTTGGAGGCAAAGCTGGCGCGAGAGCTGACTTTGGATCAGCGTGAAGGTCCGGTACGGGTTCGCGTCGCGCTACCGGCTGACAGTCTGGCCACATGGTTTATCGACGCGATGGCGCGCGCCGAAGACATACTGTTCGACCTTGTAATTGACGATCAGGACCATTCGGCTGACTGGCTGCGGCGTGGCGACGTAAGTGCGGCGATAACGGTGGGTGGTCAGAACATTACCGGATGCGATGCCATTGCGTTGGGCACTTTGCGCTATTTGCCGACCGCGAGCCCTGGCTTCATGCAACGGTGGTTTTCTGATGGGGTTTCCGCCAAATCCCTGGCACAGGCCCCCTGCTTGACCTTTAACCGCAAGGATAATCTGCAGAAATCCTGGATATATGCCCAGACAGGCAGCCGTCTTTCGCCACCGTCTCACTTTCTGCCGTCCACAAATGCCTTTGTTGACGCGGCAATCGCCGGATTAGGATGGGGTATGAACCCCGAAAGCCTTGTAAGAAGAGCGATCGCAAATGGGCAGATCTGCGAAGTAATCCCCGATGCGCCGCTCGATATCGAACTGACCTGGCAGATCGGGCGCGTCCTTGCCCCCGCCCTTGCACCCTTGACCCAAGCGGTACGCCGCGCGGCAACGCAGCAACTGATCGCACCGGCGGCACATTAGGCCTGCGACTCTGAAGCCTTTTGCGGTTTCGCGATGCGGTAACAGCTAAATGCCGCCCAGATGCTGGCCAGCACGATAAACACGATGGCAGCGGCAACCTCGTGCATATGTGCAACCGCAGCCAAAATTGCAGACAGTGCAACGGCAGCGAGTCTGCAGATGGATTTGATGGCTGCTGCGCCCTGAATACGTTGTTCCTTGGGCGCAACATCTAAAAAATACAGCTGGCGCGCACTGGAAATTCCAGTTGTCGCCACCGAGACGACAAACAGGGCAATCGCGTGCAAGTGAACTTCGTGATCGATACCGGCATAGTGGAACGCCAACAAAACGATCCCTGTCACTGCGACCAACAAGTTGCCCGCGACCATCACGGTACGGTGTGATTTCATGTTCACCAGTTGCCACAAGGGCGCCGAGACCAGATAGCCGGACGCGGATGAGATGATCATGGCCGTCAAACCCTTGGCCGAGTTGTGATGTGCCTCGGCAGCGATGAGCGCAAAAAACGGAACCGACAGCGATACGACAACCAAAGGAAGCCGCAGAGCCATATAGCGCCGGAACCATGGCTGTTCGAACATACTTACGATTCCGGAGATGATGTTCTGCAGCGATTGACGTCCTGCACCTTTAGGTTTTCCATTACCGGATTCATCGGGGGCGATCTCGGCCATGCCGAGAATGCATAATGCTGAAAACAAGAAAAACACGACCGAGGCCGCAATCACCGCGGAATGCCGCGAGAATGGCGGGTACTCTTTCGTGATCTCGTGTATCAGCAACACCAAGCCGATGGCACAAAGACCTCCCGCGCCCAATTGGAGATAACGGATAACCATCCGGGATTTCGATTTCAGATGATCGCCCAACAGGTCAGACAGCATCAGGGATTGGCTTTCTTCAATAAGCCCAATCATGAAAAAGGCGATCACAAAGGCAATGGCCGTCAATGAGACACTGCCGGTAGCCGCGATCAAAAGGGCCATCAGAAGGCAACCGCCAATTCCGATCTCGGTCAGGGCAATCCCGCGTTTCTTCCGCGCCTGCGCAGCAATGGAGCGGGCGAAAAACACGTCCGAGATCATGCTGCCAACCATGCGGATCGACACCAATGCACCGGCAAGGAACATCGGTAACTCCAGCGAGACCGCAAGGAATGGCAATACGATAGACGGGCTGCCCAAAGTCCACGCCACCTGGGAAAGGATACTTTGGCTAGCCAGAACCGGGACATTTCGTCGGGCCGGATCAGTCGATTTACTCGCCATTTGCGATGCTCTGCATGATGTGCCTACGGTTGCCTTTCAGGTCCTTCAGCCTCAATGATCTGAGTTTAATCGCAAGAGGCTTCAGGACCAAGGCTTGTGTAAGACGCGCAACTGCAACAGAAAAACCCGGCCGCTGGGCCGGGTTTGTTTCATCTGGCGTTTGTCCGGTACATCAGAGCTGCGCCATAACCTCGTCGGTCGCTTCGAAGTTAGTGGTCACGCGCTGAACGTCGTCGTCGTCTTCCAATGCATCCACCAACTTCATCAGCTTTTGCATGTCTTCCAGACCCAACTCGGTCGTCGTTGTCGGCTTCCAGACCAGCTTGGTGGATTCGGATTCGCCCAGCGCCTCTTCTAGCGCGTTCGACACATCGTTCAGGTCCGTATCTGCACACCAGATGATGTGACCGTCATCCGAGCTTTCGACATCCTCTGCCCCGGCCTCGATCGCGGCTTCGAAAATCGTATCCGCATCGCCTGCGTCTGCCTGATACACAACTTCGCCCTTGCGGTCGAACATGAACCCGACCGAGCCGGTTTCACCCAAGTTTCCACCATTCTTCGAAAAGGTCGAACGAACAGTCGAGGCGGTACGGTTCCGATTATCGGTCATCGTTTCAACAATCACGGCCACACCGTTGGGACCATAGCCCTCATACCGGATTTCTTCGTATTCATCGCCCTCGCCTGCTACGGACTTCTTGATCGCACGGTCGATCACGTCCTTGGGCACCGAATTCGACTTGGCCTCTTTCACCGCCAGACGCAGGCGCGGGTTCTTGTCGGGATCGGGGTCGCCCATCTTGGCGGCGACCGTGATCTCTTTCGACAGCTTGGAAAACAGTTTGGACCGCGCGGCGTCCTGACGTCCCTTGCGGTGTTGGATATTGGCCCATTTGGAGTGGCCTGCCATGGTGCGTCCTCGTCATCGTGATTGCGTGTTTGGCGCTCATATAGACGTTTGCGGGGCAAAGGATCAAGAGAGCGGCTTGCCCTGTCTTCGCCCGTGACTATGGTGGCGTTATGACGACAGATCAGATCATTCTTTTTTCCCTTTTCATCGCCGTTTTCGGAATGCTGCTCTGGGGGCGGTTCCGCTATGACCTTGTAGCATTCACCGCCTTGATGATCGCGGTCACGCTGGGTGTGGTGCCCGTTGACAATGCCTTTGCCGGGTTCGGGCACCCGGCCACGATCATCGTGGCGTTGGTGCTGGTGGTTTCTGCCGGTCTGGTGCGCTCGGGTGCAGTGTTCATGATCACGCGCACGCTGGTCGATGCATCGCGCGGATTGGGCGCGCATATCGCGCTAATGGGCGGCATCGGGGCGATCCTGTCAGCCTTCATGAACAACGTCGCGGCGCTGGCGCTGCTGATGCCGGTCGATATCCAGACCGCGCGCAAAGCGGGGCGCCCGGTCGGCCTTAGCCTGATGCCGCTCAGCTTTGCGACGATCCTGGGAGGGATGGCCACGCTGATCGGTACGCCGCCAAATATCATCATCGCCTCGATCAGGGCTGAAACGCTGGGCGAACCGTTTCATATGTTCGATTTCGCACCAGTGGGCGGGTTGGCTGCAATTGCGGGGCTGGCGTTCGTCGCGCTGATCGGCTGGCGCCTCATCCCCAATCGCGGCGCGCAGGTGGAAACCTCGGAAGTTTTGGCCGAATACATCGCCGAACTGACGATCCCGCCTGAATCGCCCCATATCGGGAAACGGGTCAGTGAGCTCTACGAGGCTGCCGAGAAATCTGACGTCGCTATCATCGGCCTGATCCGGAACGGAAAGCGACGCTATGGTCGATCAACCCACGCAACCCTGCATGAAGGCGATGCGCTTGTTCTGGAAGCACGCCCCGAAGCGCTGGATGAGTTCCGCGCCGCGCTCAATCTGGATTTCTCGGACGCCCGTCGGCAGGAGGTTTTGACTGCCGAAGGCGAAGGGCTGGAAGTGGTTGAAGTCGTTGTCCCCGAAAGCGCGCGCATCACGGGGCGAACTGCGCAGGCGTTAGGACTGGCCTGGCGACAGAGTACAGTCCTGATGGGCATTTCACGCCAAGGGCGCCGGATCACCAGTCAGGTTCGCAAAACCGAGGTCGAGCCCGGCGACATCTTATTGCTGCTGTGCCCGCGCGACCGAGCACCCGATGTCACCGAGTGGCTCGGCTGCCTGCCCTTGGCCGAGCGCGGCTTGAATGTAACCGCGAATGAGAAAGCCTGGCTTGCCATCGGCCTGTTTGCGGCTGCAGTGTTGGCGGCCAGTATCGGGCTGATCTATCTGCCGATCGCACTGGGGTTCGTGGTCGTAGCCTATGTGCTGACTAAGATCATGCCGATTGCGGATATCTACAACCACATCGAATGGCCGGTGGTTGTATTGCTGGGGTCAATGATTCCATTGGGCAGCGCGCTTGAAACCTCGGGCGGAACCGAGTTGATCGCCAACGCCTTGATTCAGCTGACCAACGGCCTGCCCGCCTGGGCAATCCTGACCGTACTGATGGTCGTGACGATGACCCTGTCCGATGTGTTGAACAACACAGCCACCGCCATTGTCGCCGCCCCGGTTGGCATTCAGATGGCGCGCACGCTTGAGGTGTCGCCCGATCCGTTTCTGATGACGGTGGCCGTTGCGGCGTCTGCCGCGTTTCTGACGCCCATTGGGCACAAGAACAATACGCTGGTGCTTGGTCCCGGAGGATACCGTTTTGGTGATTACTGGCGCATGGGACTGCCGCTGGAAATCCTGATCATCGCGGTCTCGATCCCCGCGATCCTTGTGTTCTGGCCGCTTTGATGGCTAAAGGCTGCCTATGAAACGCTTTCTGATCCTGCAACTGCGCCCGGAAACCGATGCATCGGATGCCGAATATGCCTCGATACTGGACAAAACCGGGCTGAGCCCTGCGCAAACTCATCGCATCCGGCTGGATTGCGAAGACCTGCCCGAAGGGCTGGATGTCGTCGATTACGCTGGTGTCATCGTGGGTGGGGGTCCCGGCTGCGTCAGTGACGATCCGACCACCAAATCCGCGCTGGATGCAAAGATCGAAGGCGCGATCATGAGACTGATGCCCCAGATCACTGCGAAAGATCACCCGTTCATGGGCTGCTGCTATGGCTTGGGTATTCTCGCCGTACATTTGGGCGGAGATGTCAGCAAACGGCAATTTGGCGAACCGGTCGGACCGTCCGACTGCCGTCTGACAGAAGATGGCGCTCAAGACCCCTTGACCGCAGGCCTAAAGCCGAAATTCGAAGCGTTTGTGGGACATAAGGAAGCCGTACAGTTACTGCCGGATGGCTGCGTTCATCTGGTAGCGTCTGACCCCTGCCCGTTTCAGATGATCCGCTGGGGGCAGAATGTCTATGCCACCCAATTCCACCCCGAAGCGGACGCCAAAGATTTTGAGCAGCGGATCAACATCTACAAGGACCACGGCTATTTTCCGCCAGAGGATGCGCAAAGCTTGATCGATATGTGCCATGCCGCAGACGTTACGGAGCCGGGTGAAATCCTGCGCCGGTTTGCTCAACGCTACGGGTGACCCAACGGCGTTGTTGCCTGATCTACGACCCCTCGCATAGGCTGGCCCGAATGACTTTGGGAGGAGTTGTTCTTGGACCTGCTTATCAACGTTGGCCTGCCCATTTCGCTGGCCATTATCATGTTGTCACTGGGGATCGGGCTAGAAGCCGCCGATTTCCGCCGGGTTTTGGCGCGGGGGTACCCCTTCGCCATTGGCGCCATCAGTCAAGTTGTGCTGATACCATTGGCTGCCTTCGCGACGGTCACTCTGTTCGGACTGCCCGCTGAAATCGCCGTGGGTGTCATGCTTTTAAGCTTTTGCCCCGGTGGGGTCACCAGCAACATCCTCGCAAAATTTGCCAAAGGTGATGTGGCCCTGTCGGTCAGCCTGACAGCGGTGATCAGCCTGCTGTCCATCGTGACCGTCCCCATTCTGGCCGCATGGTCCATAGATCATTTCATGGGCGAGGCCGCACCCAAGGTTTCGATCAGCGCATTAGCCACCGCGCTGTTCCTGATCACGACCCTACCAGTCGCCATTGGTGTCGCCATACGTCACTTTGCAAGGGGGTTCGCCATTCGGGTCGACGGCCCACTTTCGACGCTCGCATCGATACTGTTCGTGCTGATCGTCGCGGCGGCACTGGCCGGAAACTGGCAGTTCTTCATCCAAAACCTCAGCTCGATTGGGGCAGCTCTGATCGCGTTGAACGTTGCGCTGTTGCTGATCGGTCTGGGGCTGGCGCGCATCGCCAATCTGACATGGAGTGAGGCGAAAACGATCTCGGTCGAGACTGGCATTCAGAATTCGGCGATGGGAATTACGCTGGCAGCTTTGATCACCGGCACCACGACCGGCTTCAGCCCACTTGCCGTTCCCGCCGCCGTTTATGGTATCACGATGTATGTGGTCGTAACCCCCTTCATCCTTTGGTTCCGCAGCCGCTGAAAGGACATCCGATGACCAATAACACCGCAGACGCGATCGTGATCGGAGGCGGCCTTGCGGGCCTCTCGGCGGCGGCCGAATTGGGCGACCGGGGCAAGCGGGTGATCGTGCTGGATCAGGAGCCCGAGCATTTTCTGGGTGGACAGGCGTTTTGGAGCCTCGGCGGCCTGTTCATGATCGACACCCCCGAGCAGCGCCGCATGGGCATCCGCGACAGCCACGATCTGGCCCTGCGCGACTGGATGGGCAGCGCGCAGTTTGACCGCGATGAAGACAACTGGCCCCGCAAATGGGCTGAAGCCTATGTCGAGTTCGCCGCAGGTGAAATGCGTCCGTGGCTGCATGAAATGGGGCTGCGCTGGTTTCCCGTCGTGGGCTGGGCCGAACGCGGCGGTTCTTATGCGGACGGACATGGCAACTCGGTCCCGCGCTTTCACATCACTTGGGGAACCGGCCCAGGTGTACTTGAGCATTTTATCCGCCGCGTCCGCGCGCATGTCGACGCCGGCTTGATCCAACTGAAGTTCCGTCACCAAGTCAGCCACATCATTATGCAAAATGGTTCTGCCAAAGGCGTGTCAGGGGAAGTCCTGGCCGATGACGGCATTCAAAGAGGTGGCAAGACCAACCGGGACGAAGTAGGCGAATTCGAAGTCTATGCCCCTTCGGTTATTGTCACCTCTGGTGGGATCGGTGGGAATTTCGAGATGGTGAGACAGAACTGGCCCCGCGACCGGCTGGGTGAACCGCCCAAAGATATGGTGGCTGGCGTTCCGTTTCATGTCGATGGCCGCATGATCCCGATCAGCGAGAAAGCTGGCGGACATGTCATCAACGGCGACAGAATGTGGCATTACACTGAAGGTGTGCGCAATTGGGATCCGATCTGGCCCGCGCACGGTATACGTATTCTACCCGGCCCAAGTTCGATGTGGTTCGATGCGCGCGGCAATCGCCTGCAACCCCCTTGCCTGCCGGGGTTCGATACGCTGGGAACGCTGAAAGAGATCCTGAAAACCGGATATGAATACAGCTGGTTCGTTCTGACCCAGAAGATCATCAAAAAGGAATTTGCACTTTCGGGGTCCGAGCAGAACCCGGATTTCACTTCGGGCCGCTGGAAAGAGGTGATCCGTCAGCGCATCCTGTCTGGCACCAAGGCGACTGGGCCGGTCGAGGCGTTCAAGGAAAAGGGCGAGGATTTCGTCGTCGCCAACACGCTGACTGAATTGGTCAGCGGCATGAACCAATTAGGCGGGGGTCTGATAGACGAGACGCATCTGCGCACCCAGATCGAGGCACGGGATTCTCAGGTCGACAATCCGTTTTCCAAAGACGCCCAGATGATGGCCATCCTTGCGGCACGCAATTATCGGGGCGACAAGCTGATCCGGACGGCCAAACCGCACAAGTTCCTCGATCCATCAAACGGCCCGCTAATCGCGGTCAAGCTGCACGTACTGACCCGCAAGACACTGGGCGGGCTGCAGACCAATCTGGACAGTCAGATGATTGGCGCCAATGGACAAATCGTCCCCGGCTTGTTTGCAGCCGGAGAGGTCGCGGGCTTTGGCGGCGGCGGCTATCACGGGTACAACGCGCTAGAGGGCACGTTTCTGGGCGGTTGCATCTTCTCGGGTCGCAACGCAGGAAGGTCCCGCGCAGTGGCCTGATTACTGGGTGCGCACGAATTTCAGTATCGGCTCACCTGCAGCATCGAGCAAAACCATGCTGTCGCCGGCAACGGCATAGTTCGTCACGTTTTGCAGGGCAGCAAAGAACTGATCCTCGACCTCGTCCAGTTCTGGCGGGCACGCCATTAAAGTCGCGGCCATATTGTCTGGAAACTCAAGGCTGTTGCCGGTGATCTCGGCTTGCCCGGAAAACCGGTTGCAACCGCCCGTGCCACCGAACGCACCACCTTGGGCGAAGGAAAGCTGGGGCGGCCGTTTTGTATCTAGCACGGTTCCACCGATACCGATGGCTGTCCACTCGGTCCCTTCCAGGGTCGCGGGACTCTGAGCACCGGTCTGCACCAGCACAAGATCTGCCGAATTGCCTTCGCCGTTGGTCAGCACGGGATGGACCGTATCCGTCGTAAACAACAGCTCACCCCCGCGATAGATCGACCCGCGTACGGCATAGGTCATCCCCTCGCGGATCAACGCGTCATCAAAAGTCAGTTCAAATTCCGAGGGCACTCCGTTCAACGCATAGCGTTGCGCCGCCAGCGTGACCGCTACCGCATCGGCCCGAGAGATATCCTGCAGTTCGACAAATAGCGTCGCATCCGGTGGCAGGGCGATCCGTTCACGGTAGGTTGCCGTGCCAGTGACTGTTCCTGCCGAGCTTTGGCTGCCCAGCAAGGCCAATACGATTGCTCCGGCCACAATGGCCTGCCCGAGTTTTGGAAAAGGCATGATCCCATCCTTTCACATTCATCTTAGGCAAAAAAGATTGTGACGATATCGACATTTACAAGGCCCGAAACACCAGGTCGGCGAATCCGTGCCAGTGTCAGAGCGGCCAGATGAACGGAATAAGAAGTGACGCCAGCAGACCCACAGTCAGGTTCAGCGGCACACCAACTTTCAGAAAATCGGTGAATCTGTACCCACCCGGGCCATACACCATCATGTTGGTCTGATAGCCAATCGGCGTCGCAAAGGATGCCGATGCCGCCACCATCACCGCGACCACCAGCGGGCGCGGATCAATTCCTACAGCCTGAGCCAGAGAGATCGCGATCGGAGTGACCACCACCGCCACGGCGTTGTTCGAAACCAATTCGGTTAGCACCGAGGTCAACAGATATACGGCCCATATGATCAAGAAAGGTGGCAACATGCCAAGCGCCGGTGCGACCGCTTCGACAATCAGTGTAACCGCGCCCGATTTATCGAGCGCAGCCCCAATTGCGAGCATGGAGAAGATTAGGGCCAGCAATCGGCCTTCGACAAATGAGAACGCCTCATCCGCGTCGATACATCGGGTCAGCAAAACCACAGCAACGGCGATGATCGACAACAGCAAAATCGGTGCCACGCCCAACCCCGCCAGGGCGACGATCCCGACCAGCGCACCGATGGCTATGGGCGCATGGCTGCGGCGAAACGCTCGTGCCGAAGGTTGCGTAACATCGACCATATCCATATCGGCGGCCAGCTTCTGGATATCCGCAGGCGAGCCCTCTAACAGCAGTGTATCCCCGACACGCACGGTCAAAGCATCCAACTGACGCCCGATATTTTGGTTCCTGCGATGAACCGCCAGGACGTAGACACCATATCGGCGACGTAACCGCATCGCACCAAGCGTTCGACCGACCATGCGGCAGCCCGGCGTGATCAGAACCTCAACCGTCTTGGTCTCAACAGCTGAGACCTGATCAACGCGCTTGAGTTCCTTGTTGCTTTGAAGACTCAGCAATTCGGTCATCTCGGTGCGCAAAACTACCCTGTCGCCCACTTTAAGCGTCACCCCCTTGAGGTTCCGCCGCAGCGAGTCATCCCCCCGGATCACGTCGATCAAACGCACTCCGGGGCGCTTGAACAGCTGAACGCCGGTCACTTCGCGGTCGATCAGATTGCTGTCGGGTGGAATGACCGCCTCGGTAAAAAACTTCATCTTGGAGCGGTCGCTGAGCATCTCGGCCATGCTGTCACGCTCGGGTAGCAGTCGTGGCGCAATGAAGCGCAGGTACACCATACCGTAGATCACCAGCGCTATGCCCAGCGGGGTAACCTCGAAGATTGAAAACGCCGTCATACCCTGTGCGCGGGCCACACCATCGACCAACAGGTTAGTCGAGGTGCCAATCAGCGTCAGCGTACCCCCAAGGATCGCCGCATAGCTGAGCGGGATCAACAATTTGGACGCCGAAACGTTCAGCGTGCGGGCGATCTGGATAAAGACCGGGATCATTACAACGACAACCGGTGTGTTCGACACCACCGCCGAAGCGACGACGACAAACGCCATCAATAACCCGATGGCAAACCGAGGGTTCACCTGCGCCTGCTTCTGCGCGAGCGAGGTGAAGGCATCAAGCGCTCCGGTGCGCACCAAGGCACCCATGATGATGAACATCGCGCCGATGGTCCACGGCGCGGGATTCGAAAGGACTGCAAGCGCACTTTGATAGGGCAGGATACCGGTTGCCAGCATCAGGGCCGCCCCGCCGATGGCGACAACTTCGGTCGGATAGACCTCGCGCAGAAACATGATGAACATGCCCGCTACGATCATCAGCGCCAGAATTGCGCTGCCCATCTCTGTCAGTTGAAGGAATTGCATTCTTGGTATTCTGTCCGAACCCTGATCTGGCATACGCGCCTAATAGGTAGTTTCACGTATTGCGTGCGGCGGGGCAAGTCTGACGTGCTTTTCAGGGTGTAGACTGCTGCAACCGCCCGCCAACACGAATCATCTGCACGGATTTTGCGCTTCCATCGCGGTCATCGGTTTCGACAAAAACTCCGCTCAAGGTCGCCTCACCGGTCGCAGGCGTAAACCGCGCCTTGGGCATCCCGGTTATGAACCGGCGCATCGGTTCCTGCTTGTCCATTCCGATGACCGAGTCATAGTCGCCGCACATCCCGGCATCGGTCAGGTATCCTGTACCGCCTGGCAATACCTGCGCATCCGCGGTAGGCACATGCGTATGCGTCCCAACCACAAGGCTTGCGCGTTTGTCGCAATAATGGCCCATCGCCATTTTCTCGGACGTTGCCTCGCAATGCATGTCGACGATGATCGCCTGCGCCTGGCCGCCGCGTGGGTGCGATTTCAGGATCGGTTCAATGGCCGAAAAGGGATCGTCAAAGGGGCGTTTCATGAAGACCTGCCCTAACACCTGCACCACCAGAACCTTGCGACCGCCCGGCGCGGTGAACAGTCGATGCCCCCGCCCCGGTGCCCCTTTGGCATAATTCAACGGACGCACGATGCGAGGTTCTTTCTCAATAAACTGCAGCATGTCTTTCTGGTCGAAAGCATGATCGCCCAAGGTGATACAATCGGCCCCCGCGTCCAAAAGCAGCTTGGCGTGGTCCCCGCTCAGCCCCATTCCGTTCGAGGAGTTCTCGCCGTTGACAACGACAAAATCCAGCCGCCATTCGTCACGCAGGCGTGGCAGATGCTGCTGGATGGCGGCGCGACCCGAGCGCCCCATGACGTCACCAAGAAACAAAATCCTCATGATTGCGGTCCTAGGGGCTGGAAGTGGCAATAACAAGGCAGAAGCAAACAATCACTCAGCCTGAAGCCTGCCATTGTAAAGGAAATCACGATCGCGCATAGCGAGGGATAACTCAGAAAGTTAGCACCCGGCTTTCAGTAATCACCATATCGAGTGGTTGATCAGTCGGCTCCAGCGGCAGATGTTCGGCTTCCTGCGCATCAAAGGCAAATCCTATGGCCAGCGTCGGGCGCTTGGCGCGCAACCCTTCAAGCGTGCGATCATAGAAGCCGCCGCCATACCCCAAGCGGCCACCCTTCGCATCAAACGCAACCAGTGGCACGATCAGGATCTCCGGGTCGAAATAGTCATCGATCTCGGGCACTTTCGCGCCGAAGGGTCCATCTTTCAGCATGCCCTCAGGCGTCCATCGAGAGAAGCGCAAGGCCTGCCCTGCGGCCTGAATGACAGGCACGCCCACTGGGCCATATGCAGAAGCCTCGGCCATTGCAGGCAGCGGGTCGATTTCGGTGCGGATCGGCATGTAGCCGGACATGGGAACACCGCGATGACCCGCCAAAACCTCGGACAAGCGCCCGGCCGCGCCCGGGATGCGCATATCAAACGCTACCTTGCGTCGCGCGAATGCCGCCTTGCGCGCTGCGGCCTTGATTTCGGTCAGATCGGTTGTCTCGGTCAAAGTAGCACCACGCTGGCAAGCCCCAGAAAGATGAAGAACCCCATGACATCCGTTGTCGTGGTCACAAAGGTTCCTGACGCCAGCGCCGGGTCAACACCCAGACGGTCCAGCACGACCGGTACTACCGTACCAGCAAAGCCCGCGATGATCATGTTCACGACCAGCGCAGATCCGATCACGACACCCAGCAGCGGGGAGTCGAACCACATCATCCCGACGGTTCCCAACACGATAGCGAAACACAGCCCGTTGAGCATTCCCACCAGCAGTTCTCGCCGGATCACGCGCCCTACGTTCGAGCCGGTCAAGTCGCGTGTTGCCAACGCCCGCACTGCAACGGTAAGTGATTGGGTCCCGGCATTGCCCCCCATCGAGGCGACGATCGGCATCAGGATCGCGAGCGCCACCAGTTGATCAATCGCGGCCTCAAACTGAGAAATCACCAGCGATCCGCAAATCGCCGTAACCAGATTGACACCAAGCCAAGGCAAGCGGCGCCTACTGGTTGCCGCTACACTATCGGACAGAGAGCTTTCGTCCGAGACGCCCGCAAGACGCAGCATATCCTCTTCGTATTCTTCGTCCAGGACCACCATCGCATCGTCGATGGTGATGACACCGACCAAACGACCGTCGCCATCCACGACGGGAGCCGAAATCAGGTGATACTGATTGAACGCATAGGCCACGTCCTCTTCATCCTGTTCGACGGGGATGGTGTGGAATTCATCTTCGGCAATGTCCTGCAGCGGCACCTCGCGCCGGGTTGCCATCAACTTGCCCAGCGTGACCTGAGCAACCGGTTTCAATCGCGGGTCAACAAGTATGACGTGATAGAACTGTTCCGGCAAATCGTCGTTGGCACGCATGAAATCGATGGCCTGCCCCACGGTCCAGTGATCGGGCGCCATGACCACCTCGCGCTGCATAAGGCGGCCAGCAGAGTTTTCTGGATAAGATAGGGCTTGCTCTGCCGCGACGCGTTCGGAGTCTTCAAGCGCGCCCAGGATGGTTTCTTGCTGCGGCTCTTCAAGGTCTTCCAGAAGGTCAACAACGTCATCACTTTCCATATCCCGAACGGCTTCGGCCAGAACGTCCGGTTTCAGGACATTGATTACTTCTTCCCGAACTGACTCGTCGAGCTCCGACAGGATATCGCCGTCGAACTCTTTGTCATACAGCCGGATCAGGCGCGCACGGTCGTAAGGATTGATCTGTTCCAGAAGGTCAGCGATATCGGCCGCGTGTAGCGGCTCCATCAGCTCAACCAGCTTGGCACGATCTTCGACATCAACCGCATAAAGGATGGCCGCAACGGTTCGCGGGTCCAGCGCATAGGCGTCTTCGTCACGGGGCTGATCGGGTCTGGCTTCGTCGTTGCCTGTCGTCATGCGCTGCCCCTCTTTCTTGTCGATTGCCCCTAGATAGAAGAAGCAGCTACCGGAAAACAATGACAATGGTCCAATTTACCCGCATCTTTCGCGCCCCTATGCTGGTTGGCGGTCCAAAACAGGCGGAGAACAGAACAAATGGCGCAAAAGACGCTTCTGAAGGGACGTGTGCTTAGCTTCAACGGATCACCGTTCGAAGGTGAGCCCACCGATGCGACCAAAATTCACCAAGCCGTCCTGATCGAAGATGGCCGCATCGCGGCACTGGGCCAGGCGTCCGACCTGTCTGACGCGCATCCCGAAGCCAACATTAAGGATTATGGCGATCAGCTGATCATGGCGGGATTTGTGGATTCTCATGTCCACTATCCGCAGACGGCAATGATCGCGAGTTGGGGAAAGCGGCTGATCGATTGGCTGAACAGCTACACGTTCCCTGAAGAGATGAAGTTTGACGACCCCGCCTATGCCGCTGAAATTGCAAACAGATATCTAGACCTAACCGCAGCCCATGGCACCACAACCATGTGCAGCTTTTGCACCATTCATCCAGAGAGTGTTGATGCCTTCTTTACCGCCGCGCAGGCGCGTGGGCAGCGGGTTGTCGCGGGTAAAACCTGCATGGATCGCAATGCGCCTGAGGGGCTGCGAGATACTGCACAAACCGGGTACGACCAGTCCAAAGCTCTGCTTGAAAAGTGGCATGGGGTTGATCGCATATCTTACGCCATCACTCCACGATTTTCGCCGACATCGACGCCAGAACAGCTGGAGGCGATGGGCGCGCTTTGGGCCGAGCATCCCGACTGCCTGATGCAAACCCATCTGAGCGAACAGACCGATGAGATCGAATGGGTCGGATCCCTGTTCCCCGACACGCGCGACTATCTGGATACGTACGAGCAGTTTGGTTTGCTGAGCGGAAATGGCCTTTATGGGCACGCGATCCATCTGGAAAACCGAGAGCGGGATCGTCTGCGCGAGGTAGATGCAGCTCTGATCCACTGCCCCACATCAAACACGTTTATCGGCTCTGGCCTGTTTGACATGAATGGTCTGATCCACTCAGGGCACCGCGTGGGCTTGGCCACCGACACCGGAGGCGGCTCAAGTTTTTCAATGCTGCGCACAATGGCTGCGGCCTATGAGATTGGTCAATTGCGGGGCCATCCCTTGCACCCGTCGCAATTGCTTTGGCTTGGAACGGTGGGATCGGCTCGTACCCTGCGGATGGATGACCGTATTGGAAACATCGCCGTGGGCATGGAGGCCGATCTGGCGGTGCTGAACCTCGCATCGACGCCCGCTATCGCCCAGCGCGAAGCTCATGCTGATGATCTTTGGGAAGCGGTGTTCCCGACCATCATGATGGGTGATGACCGTGCCGTAACCGATACCTGGATCGCCGGACGAGCCGTTTCTGGTTGATAGGAATGGGCCTACGGCCCATGCCTCCGGCGGAGGTATTTTTAGCCAGATGAAGAGCGGATCCGCTATTCTGCCAGCGCGCGTGCCAGACGATTCTGGGTTTCTATGACCCTTGGCAGGTCGATCGTGGCGATCTGACTGTTACGAACAATCTGGCGTCCCTCGACAAAGAGGTGTTTGACACGCGTTGGTCCGGCCAGAAGGAGCGCAGCGGGGTCCCAACTGCCTGCACTTTCAATTCCTTGCACGTCCCAAATGGCAATATCAGCTCGTTTACCGGGCATAAGCCGGCCGCAATCGGGCCGATTCAACACATCCGCCCCGCCTCGGGTGGCGATCTCAAGCGCCTCACGGGCCGACATGGCGTCAGCGCCGTTTGCGACTCGTTGCAGCAGCATGGACTGGCGCGCCTCGGCCATCAGATTGCCGCTGTCGTTGCTGGCTGATCCATCCACGCCCAACCCGACTGGCACGCCTTGATCACGCATTTTTCGGACTGGCGCGATACCTGAACCAAGACGACAATTGGAACATGGACAGTGCGCAACGCCGGTTCGGCTACGTGCAAACAGGTCAATCTCGGCGCCATCCAGCTTGACACAATGAGCGTGCCAGACATCCGAACCGGTCCAGCCTAATTCTTCGGCGTATTGGCCGGGTCTACATCCGAACTGATCTTGAGAATAGGCAATATCCTCATCGTTCTCCGCCAGATGGGTGTGCAGCATCACACCTTTGTCGCGCGCCAACAGCGCGGCATCACGCATCAAGTCTCGGCTAACCGAGAACGGCGAACATGGCGCCAAACCAACGCGACACATCGAACCCTCAGATGGGTCGTGATAGGCGTCTACGACACGGATCATATCCTCCAGAATAGCCTGCTCGGATTCGACCAAAGCATCAGGAGGCAGTCCACCATCACTTTCGCCAATGCTCATAGCCCCACGCGTGGGATGAAAACGCAGCCCCAGCTCTGACGCTGCATGGATCGTGTGTTCAAGCCGCGCGCCATTGGGATATAGGTAAAGGTGGTCAGAGCTAAGCGAGCAGCCGGACAGTGCCATCTCGGCCAATCCGATCTGGGCAGATGTAAACATCTCGTCAGGACCAAAGCGGGACCAGATGGGATAGAGCGTTCGCAACCAACCAAACAGCAAAGCGTCCTGCCCGCCGGGAACCGCGCGGGTGAGCGTTTGGTAGAGATGGTGATGGGTGTTCACCAGACCGGGGGTCACAACACACCCAGTGGCATCATGTATTTCGCCATCGCTCGCAAGGCGCTGGCCAATCTGGGCAATCTTACCATCCCGAACCAGCAGATCAGCGCCTGCAAGCTCTTGCCGATCATCATCCATAGTCAGGATCATATCGGCGTTTCGGATCAGAAATTCTGTCATTTTCGCACTCCCGCATACTGCCCGTCTCATGCATGGAGTGATGGGCTGGTGGAAAACGGGCGTAAGAACCAGCCGTGATCAGTTTAAAGTCGCAAAGAAGGGTCGGCAACCCGTTTAGTATTGCTTCAGAATTTCTAGCGCTGCCGCATGAATCTCAGTATTGGCTGCAGCGAGCGCACGCCCACCATTATGAGCGGGATTGCCCTGCCAATCCGTCACAATTCCACCCGCGGCCTCGATCACCGCGATTGGTGCCTGGATATCGTAGGAATTCAATCCAGCCTCGACCACTAGATCGGTTTGACCTGCAGCGAGCAACGCGTAGGCATAACAATCCATCCCATAGCGTGTCAGCTTCGTTTTCTGAGAAACCGCCTTGAAGGCGGCGGCCTCGACCGCGCTGCCAACCTCCGGGAAGGTGGTGAAGATGATCGCCTGGTCCAGAGATCGAGTGTCACGCGTCCCAAGTTCGGTGCGTCCCAAAGGGCCTTTGACAAAGGCGTGCTCTTTATCTCCGATAAAACGTTCGCCGATATAGGGCTGATCGATCACACCAAGCTTCGGTCCAGTCTCATCGCTTAGGGCGATCAGAACACCCCATGTGGGCGTACCACTTATGAAACCGCGCGTGCCATCAATTGGGTCCAGCACCCAAACTCGTCCGCTTGTTCCCTCGGAATGACCGAACTCTTCCCCCAGGATACCGTCCTCAGGCCGGTGATCAGCCAGCACCCTACGCATTGCTTTTTCTGCTTCGCGATCAGCGGCTGTCACCGGATCAAAACCGGCATCGAGTTTGTTGTCTGTCTTCAGGTTAGATTGGCGGAAAAACGGAAGAATGGCCGCCCGCGCAGCGTCGGCCATTTCTTCGGCAATCTCTAGATCGCTTCGTAGGGTGTTTTGCATTGCTTACCCGTGCGCCCCACACCCCGCGAAGTCAAGCGCTTGTATCAGGCGACGTCGCTCAGCACGCGTGCCAGTTCAAACAGGCGGCGACGCTGGTTTTCCGGGATCGCATAATACGAGCGAACAAGATCAAGCGCTTCTTTGTCACCCATCAAATCCGCAGGAACCGATTTCTTGTCTGCATCCGACTTCTGAGCCTCTTCAAGACCCTCGAAGAAAAAGCTGACGGGAACATCCAACGCTTCGGCAATGTCCCACAAACGCGATGCGCTTATCCGGTTGGCCCCTGTTTCGTATTTTTGGATTTGTTGAAACTTGATACCAACTTGCTGCGCCAACTGCTGCTGAGTCATGCCAATCAGCCAGCGGCGATGCCGGACGCGTTTGCCCACATGGACATCGACGTGATGGGTCATTGGTAGTCTCCTTTACACAAACACCTGTCCGGGAAACCGCGACAGCAGCCATCGCCGCTTAGTTAGCGGGTCGCTGCTTAAGAACTCCCTAATTCGGATCGTGCCCCCCGAACAGCACCATAGTTCAATATTGCCGCAATCCGTTATTTTTTCAAGCTGGTTGAATCAGAGAATTCGAACAGTGGTTTGTGGTTGTACGGCCAACATAGAGATTGATAGTTTCTAAATGGGAAACAGTTGATCCACCCTATTCAGTTTAACGCTGTGAAGATTGCGAATGGAATTGACAAACGGTCAAGCCAAACGGCCTATGGCGACAAAAGAGCGGAGACCAATGATGCAGGCATTTCGTATCGAGACCAAAGGGGCACCCGCTCAGCTATGCGAAACACGCGAAGCACCGCTGCAAGAGAACCAAGTTCGTATCGCAATCCGCGCCTGCGGCCTGAACTTTGCAGACCTTCTGATGCAGAAAGGAACGTATCAAGACACCCCCGAAGCACCGTTTACGCTGGGCATGGAGATTGCAGGGATTGTCACCGAAATTGGAAACAATGCTACGCATTTGAAGTTGGGCGATCGTGTTGCAGTCTATTCAGGTCAAGGCGGCCTGGCCGAATCAGGCGTTTTTGATGCGGACCGGGCAATTCCCCTTCCAGATTCCATGAGTTTCGAAGACGCGGCCGCGATCCAAATTGCCTATGGCACCAGCCATATTGCTCTTGCGCACCGGGCGCGACTGCAATCGGGCGAGACCCTACTGGTCACCGGTGCTGCCGGTGGCGTGGGATTGACCGCAGTTGAAATCGGAAAACTGATGGGGGCGACAGTCATCGCCCAAGCCCGCGGGCATGACAAATTGGCCGTGGCACAAAAAGCTGGTGCAGACCATTTGCTTGACGCAAGCGAAGACCTGCGCGACCGCGTTCTCGCTCTGGGTGGTGCTGACGTGGTCTACGATGCGATTGGTGGAGATGTCTTCAAGGCCGCCTTCCGCGCGACCAACCCGGAAGGCCGCTTGTTACCGATCGGATTTGCGGGAGGTGAGGTGCCCCAGATCCCGGCCAACCATCTATTGGTCAAGAACCTGACCGTGATCGGCGTATATATCGGCGGCTATCTGAATTTCAGACCCGAGATCGTGCGCGACAGCTTCAGCACCTTGTTCCGCTGGCATTCTGAGGGCCGGATAAAGCCTCATATCAGCCACGTCCTGCCCTTGCAGGATGCAGCAAAAGGTTTGGAACTGCTGCGCGATCGCAAATCCACTGGCAAGGTGGTGATCCGCATCAACTCGCCACTTTAAGCGGCTGCGCCGTTGGATGATTGAAATTTTGGCGCAGTAGGTTCGCAAGCTCTGATACGTATTCCTCACGTACCCGCTCGGCACCATAGAGGTTGATGAACTGCACAGGCAAATCCGGCAGAACCCCGGCATGGTCAATCAGTTCCTGATGGCTGGGCTGGGTGCCTTCCAGCAAAACTCCCACAGCCAGATCAGCGCTGACGGTGGCTTCAACGGTGCGGTCGGAATCGCTGTCGATGCTCATATCCCATTCGATTCCCGCATCATCCAGCGCCGCTGTCGCGACTGGGCGAAAAATGCAATTCCGGCAAAACCCCAGCCGCAAAGGCTTTTGGCGCCAGGCAGATCCGTTCAACGCGCCAACCCAACGCAAAGGCATATGGTGCAGGGTTTCGGCACCTTCGCCCGCACCCGATTCCGTAGTCACAATCAGATCGAAGCTTCCGCGTGCGAACTCTTCTTTCAAGTGCCGCGTGTTGGACGTTACCAAGTTCACGCTGACCCGGGGAAAGCTGGCATTGAAACGCTTCAACACCCGCGGGATGAACGGATGAACGACGTCATGCGGTACGCCTAGCACGACCTCGCCCTCAAACGCCTGATCCGTCAGCCGCCCGATTACCTCATCATTCAACGCAATCATCCGCCGCGCATAAGCCAGCAACTGCTCTCCGGACGCCGTTAGCGCGATGGTTCGGCCGGATCGATCCAGTAATTCCAGGCCCAAAAGCTCTTCCAGCCGCTTGAGCTGCATAGAGACCGCAGATTGCGTGAGGTGAAGAAATCCAGCGGCACGCGTCACGCCACCATGATCAGCAACAGCTACGAAAGACCGCAATGTAGTGATGTCCAAATTTCGCATGTTCAAGATTCCTTATGAGACTCGTCATAAACATTCATTTCCAAAATATGTCAGACTGCTCCATATAGATCAAGGAAATTGATTGAATCGCTAAGTTTCATCAAACAATCAGGAAAGGGCAATGATCATGACCCATATAGCCATCTCAACCCCTCGTCGCATCAAGCGTAAGGCGATTGGTGCTCGGATACTTGACCTGTTTAACCTCGCTCGTCAGCGTCGCGAACTCGCCCAGCTTGATGATGATGCACTGAATGACATCGGCGTTTCACGCAAAGACGCGCGTAACGAAGCAGAGCGCCCGTTCTGGGACGCGCCCGACTGCTGGCACAAACATCTGTATTAATTCGAAAATACCGGCGGCTTGAGGGATTTGGCGACCAAGCCGCCGGTTTTTTGGCGACAGTTGCAAAAATTGCCGACAGTTTTGCTGAGTTTCAGGCTTAAAACCCTTGAAACGAGGGCCACACTCTCCGATATTTACCGGGAAACCGGCTCGCATCCGTGGGCTGCGAACAGAATATTGAAGGGAGACCCCTATATGGCACAATTCGACACGATCCGGACGGCGTCCGGCGCGCGCGCTGCCGAGATAGACGAGGGCCTGCGCGCCCATATGAACAAAGTCTACGGCACGATGTCCGTAGGCATGCTGATCACATTTGCCGTGGCATGGGCCGTGGGCTCGAGCCCGCAACTGCTGTCGATCTTCCGTGATCCGGTCACGCTGAGCCCCAATATCCTGGGCTGGATCGTGATGTTTGCACCTTTGGCGATGGTGTTTGGCTTTGGCGCCGCCATCAACCGCCTCTCGGCGTCCGGCGCACAGCTGTTCTTTTATGCATTTGCAGCCGTGATGGGCCTGTCGCTGAGCTGGATTTTCGTAGCATTCACCGGCATCTCGATCGCGCAGGTATTCCTGGTGACTTCGATCGCGTTTGCAGGTCTTTCGCTGTACGGTTATGTGACCAAGAAAGACCTGTCCGGCATGGGTACTTTCCTGATGATGGGCGTTATCGGCCTGATCGTCGCGATGGTTATCAACATCTTCCTGCAGTCGCCTGCGATCATGTTCGCAGTGTCGATCCTGGGTGTGCTGATCTTTGCCGGCCTGACCGCCTATGACACGCAGAAGATCAAAACCACCTATCTGCAGATGGCTCATGCTGGCGATCAGGAATGGCTTGGCAAAGCGGCAATCATGGGTGCATTGAACCTGTATCTGGACTTCATCAACATGTTCATGTTCCTGCTGCAACTACTGGGCAACAGAGAATAAAACTGCTTCCAACAGAATACAGAAAGCCCCGCTTAGCACTCCGCTAAGCGGGGCTTTTTTTATGTTGCTCTTCAAAAGCCCATACCAAGCCTTGGTGAATTCGCATGATGTTCTGACTAGTTTATTTTGCCTCCACAAATTTTACACGCCCTCATAGCCGGATAGTCGCCCGTATTTACGCATAGTCCTCATGCTCAATTCACCGATTCCCATCAAAGCTCCGCGAACAATGATCAGCCTGCAGTTACTGTAGCAGTCGGCAGTCAACCATGTTGGCGCAACCCTAATTTTGCACCACTCTGAAAGCCGCGTTTGCAAGTTTGCATATGCGTTCATCAGCGCCTTTCGCCATTGGAACGTTCGTGTACTTGGTCGATCCAATCAAAGAATTTCATAATTTTGATTGCCGAAACCGGTTTCGGAGAAAACAAATAGAAGAATGATGACGAATCCAAGTCTCCAGCAACCGCAGTCTCGCCCCCGGAGTCATTCTGGCCCCGGCAGGGTAAAACTGGATCAATTGGCCGATCATCTTGGGCTTTCTAAGAGCACGGTGTCCCGCGCCCTGAATGGATATACCGACATCTCGGAATCCACGAGAAAGCGCGTTGAAACCACGGCGCGAAAGATGGGCTATCGCCCACTCAGCCATGCGCAGGCGATACGAACCGGGCGGGTGCGCGCCATCGCCATGGTCATCAACAGCGAAGAACCAGACCGGCATAATCCATTTCTTCAGGACTTTCTGGCCGGAGCATGCGAAGCGGCGAGCGCATCCGACTGGACGATGACGATTTCTACGGCGAAGTCCGAAAAAGATATGCTTGATGTATTGGGGCGGCTTGTCGAAGAGCGCAAAGCCGATGGATTCATTCTGCCCCGGACCGAGGTCGACGATGCGAGGGTGAAATACCTGCAAGAGTTGAAGGTTCCCTTCATCATGTATGGCCGCACGGGGTATGGGCAGGCGGACTGGCAGGATGAGACATCCTGGTTCGACATTTCGGGTGAATCTGCAACCCGTGATGCGGTCGGTCGACTCGTCGATTTTGGCCATACGCGTATCGGCTATGTCGGTAGCGATCCGAAATTCAACTACAGCCATCTGCGCCGTGACGGTTATCTCGAAGGTCTCAAGATCGCGAGCTTGCCTGCCGATCCCGAGTTGTTCCGGGAAGGTGCTCGTACGCGCGAGGAGGGTGCGGTTGAGGCACGCGCGCTTTTGACGCTGAATCACCCACCTACTGCAATAGTGTTTGCAACAGATCTTGCTGCGTTGGGGTGTTACTCGGTCTGTGCAGAACTGGGCCTCGAGGTCGGGCAAGATGTATCAATTTTGGGATATGACGGCATCCCTGAATGCCAATATGTCAGCCCTGGTCTAACCACGTTCAGCGTCGATTCTAAGCGGGCCGGAGAACGCCTTGCGACGATGCTGATCAGTCAGACTCGCGGTGAAGCACCGACAGATCTGCGTGAGATTAGTGAGGCCGTTCTGATCGAACGCAATTCCGACGGGCCACCAAGCGTTACAGCCGAGGAACTGGCCCGAAAAATTCAACTTTCAAAAGATCATAACCGGGGAGGAAACCGACTATGAAACTTGCACCTTTAGCATCGCGAATGATGCTTGGAACATCGCTTGCGCTAGTATTGGCGGCGATGTCCGCTCAGGCGGATACGATCCGCTTCTGGACCACCGAAGAACAGCCCGAGCGGCTGGCCAAGCAACAGGAAATGGCTGACCAGTTCAAGGCTGAAACCGGCACCACGGTCGAGGTTATCCCGGTCACCGAAAGTGATCTGGGTACACGCGCCACAGCAGCATTTGCCGCCGGAGACCTGCCAGATGTGGTCTATCATCCGCTGCAATATGCCCTGCCATGGGCTGAAGCGGGCATTTTGGACACCGAAGCCGCCACCGAAGTGATCGAAGAACTGGGCGCCGACACCTTCGCCCCCGGCGCGCTTGGTATGGCGGCGTTCAACGACGAAACCGCGTCGGTACCGGTCGATGGATGGACTCAAATGGTTGTCTACCGCAAAGACCTGTTTGATGAAGCTGGCCTTGAGGCCCCGAACTCATTCGCCAACGTCGTCGCTGCGCTGGAGCAGTTGCACAACCCGCCCGAGATGTACGGTTTCGTTGCTGCAACCAAAGTTGATGAAAACTTCATGAGTCAGGTTTTGGAGCATGTGTTCCTCGCCAATGGCGTGACCCCTGTTGGCGCGGACGGCTTCCAACCGCTGGATGAAGCCAAGACCATAGAGGTATTGGATTTCTACAAGGCGATCTCGAAAGCCTCGCCCCCGGGTGAGCTATTCTGGAAACAATCGCGCGAGCTGTATTTTGATGGCAAAGCAGCGATGATCATCTGGTCGCCCTTCATCCTTGACGAACTGGCCGGTCTGCGCGACAGCGCCCCGCCGACGATCAACGATGATCCGACCTCGCGCGATCTGGCCTCGAAGACCGGTATCGTCACTAACTTCTCGGGCCCATCGAACCCGGATGGCGCGGCTTGGGGTGACGTTCGTTACTTTGGCATCACCAACGACGCCGACACCGACGCGGCGATGGAGTTCGTGAAATTCGCCATGGACGACGGCTATACTCAAACACTGGCCATCGCACCCGAGGGCAAGTTCCCGGTCCGTCGCGGTAATGCTGACAACCCGACCGCGTTCTCGGAAGCATGGGCAGAGCTGCCTGTAGGCGTGGACCGCAAAGCCCCGTTGGGCGAGCTGTATGATCAGGCGATGATCGATGAGATCGTCGGCGGTCTGGACGTGGCGCAGCGCTGGGGCGTTGCTGAAGGCCAGCTGGCTTTGGCGTCCAAAATGATCAACAGCCAGGCAATTAACCGGGTCGTGCGCCAATATATCGACGATGAAATCGATGCCGCCGCTGCAGTGGCCGCAATGAACGACGAGCTCGCGAAGGTTCAGTAACCTTGTGACACATGCAGCGGCGATTACGCCGCTGCACCCAACCCTTCGAGGTATCCCATGTCTTCGGCCACCCCACCGACCGGAACCGGGGCGCTAGCCAAACGCGAGGCGCGTCTGGCCTGGACGCTGCTGGCTCCGACAGTGATCAGTGTATCGCTTGTGGTGATCCTGCCCTTGCTGGCGATCTTCTGGATCAGCTTCAAGCCCTTCACCCTGTCTGACCTTCGTCCGCCTGCACCTGTGGTGCGTGAAAGCCTGCGCGGATCAGGAGACGATCTGCGGATTGAATACCGCGTCCGCAACTCAAGTCAGGACATCGCCGTTGTCGGCGTCACCCTGACAGATGTTCTACCGGACGGCGTGACGGCGCGCGAAGTTGCAAGTCCCTGTGTTCTGGACGGGCAAAACCTGTTCTGCGATTTCGGCACACTGGAAGGCGGTCAACGCGAACGCATCCGTATTCCGGTCACTTTGAACGGAGATCCGGACGCTTTCGAAGAGCTGCTCGAAGGATCAGAGCCCGGCGTGACCGGGAGCGGACCCAGCGTCCTGACCAACCTTGAATTCAGTCTGGAAAACTACGCCCGTGTCTTTGATGGAGACGAGTTTTGGGGCGTGCTGTGGGTTACGTTGTTCTACACCGTGGTCGGCACCATTGGGGCTTTGGTGATGGGCCTGTTTGCAGCCTTGTTACTGAATAAAAGCTTCAAGGGACAAGGGTTCATACGCGGCCTCTATCTGTTCCCCTATGTGGCGCCGGTCATCGCTGTGGCCTTCACATGGGTCACCTTGTTCGACCCGTTCTCGGGTTCTGCCAACGCATTGTTGGTGCAGATGGGACTAAGCAGTGAACCGATCAACTTCTTCGGGGAACGCCCTTTGGCGCTTATCATGGTGACAGTGTTCGAAATCTGGCGCTATTTCCCGCTGTCGTTCCTGTTCATTCTGGCGCGGATGCAATCAATCGACTCCAGCATGTATGAAGCAGCAGATATGGATGGAGCCTCACCATTCCAGAAATTCTGGCTACTGAGCATCCCGCAACTGCTGGGCATCCTGTCGGTACTATTCCTGCTGCGCTTCATTTGGACGTTCAACAAGTTCGACGACATCTTCCTGCTGACCGGCGGCAATGCCGGCACCCGTACTCTGACCGTAAATGTCTACGAACAGGCCTTTGCGGTTTCGAACATCGGCGCAGGCGCAGCGGTGGCCGTTGTGATCCTGATGTGCCTGATCGCCTTCAGCTTCGTCTTCTTCCGCTTCATCAGCCGTGAGGAGGGTTTGTGATGCGCAAAGGGTATATAACCGCCCCGATTCTAGGCGCGCTCTGGCTGGTGGTGATCGCCACAACAGTCGCCATCACCATGTCATTCTCGACCGGGGCTGCGTTCCGGCCACAGGTCTTGCTCTGCTTGATATGGGGGGCTGTTGCCGGTCTGGTGTATGTCCGCTTCCCGGCGCAACGCGCACCGGCCCGACTGGGTGTTTCCGCCTTGTTAGGCCTGTCTTGCCAGACCGGAGTCGGGCCTGTCCTGATCGGCTCTGACACATCCCTGCAGGCAATACTGGTCACCGTGGTAGCGATGGCAGTCGTGATGCACCTATCCGTTGCCGCAATCCTGAAAGAGACACCGTTCGGCGAGCTCACCCGCCACGAGTACGAAGAGGCCGTGATCCGGTTCTGCACGGGCTTTGGCTATATCTTCTTCACGGCGATCGTGATCATCCCGTTCTATGTGATGGTGATGACCAGCCTGAAGTCGCAACAGGCCCTGTTGCAGAACCCGCTGGATTTCTCGGTAGATCTATCACAAGGCACCGCGCTGTTTCGCAGCTATACCGAACTGTTTCGCGATTTCAACTTCGGCACCTATCTTTGGACCTCGCTCTACGTCTCGGTCCTGACGGTCTTTATCACCCTGCTGTTCAGCGTCCCCGGAGCCTATGCGGTGGCGCGGTTCCGTTTCTCGGGGCAAAAGGCGTTCTCACGCTCGATCCTGCTGATCTACATGGTGCCGATGATCGTCCTGGCGCTGCCGATCTATATCGCGTTCTCGCTGACCGGCTTGCGCAACTCGATCCTTGGCATCGTCATGATCTACCCGGTCACGACGATCCCAGTCGCGCTGTACATGCTGCAAGGATATTTCCGTGGCTTGCCGACTGAGGTGGAAGAGGCCGGTCTCATGGATGGGCTGTCGCGGCTGGCAGTGATTTGGAAGATTACGCTGCCGCTTAGCCTGCCTGCGCTGGCGTCGGTCTCGCTCTACGTCTTTATGATCGCTTGGAACGAGTTCCTGCTGGCCTTCATGCTGCTGGACGACCCTTCGAAATTTACCCTGACCCGAGGCGTCACGATGCTTAACTCCTCGGAGATTCCCCGACAACACCTGATGGCGGGTGCGGTGATCGCCACCGTTCCGATCATGGCGCTGTTCCTGGGACTTGAACGTTTCATGACTAAGGGCCTGACTGCGGGGTCCGTCAAAGGATGACTGAGATGAACCAACATACAAACCCCGACCGCGAGGCGCGCAACATTCTGGTTGCCAATGATCGCGGCGGCTACACCATCCCGACCGAAGGGCTTTACCCCTATCAATGGAATTGGGACAGCGCGATTGCGGCGCTTGGCTTTGCCGAGTTCGACATTGATCGAGCCTGGGTGGAACTTGAAACACTGTTCTCGGGCCAGTGGGACGATGGAATGGTGCCGCATATCCTGTTCCACAAACAGGATGACGGATATTACCCCGGCCCGGATGTCTGGGGTGGCCACGGGCCGATCCCGTCCTCTGGCATCATTCAGCCCCCGGTGGCTGCAACTGTGGCGCGGAAGATCTGGGAAAAAGATGGCGATGCAGGCGCGGACCGCGTTCGCGCGCTTTTCCCATCTCTGCTGGCGTGGCATCGCTGGATCATGAGATGGCGACTCGACGAACACGGCGCGGTCTGCACCACGCATCCGTGGGAAGCTGGTCGCGACAATGCACCGGACTGGGACAAAGCAATGGAGGGCGTAGATCCCACAGGTGTCGGAGACTACCAGCGTCGTGACACAAGCCACGTCAACAGTGCAGACCGACCGACCAAATACGACTATGACCGCTATATCAAATTGGTTCAGATCGGCTGCCAGGCCGACTGGGATCAACAGAAGTTGCTGAGCCTGAATCCCTTCCGAGTCGCAGATCCGACGATGACATTTATCGCGCTGCGCGCCGCACGCGATCTGCAGGAGATCAGCGAAAGGCTTGGAATTGCTGCGGATGGACTAAGTAGCGACATTCAAAGGCTCGAAGCGGGCGCGCGATCTTTGTGGAACGAAACGCTGAGCTCGTTCGACTCGCGTGATGCGCTGACTGGTGATTGGGCCGGAAGCATCTCTAACGCGTCGTATCTTTGCTGGTTTGGGGGACTTGACTCACAGCACATGCTGGAGCGCCTGCGGGCGACGCTTGCAAAAGTACCCTTTCCAGTTCCCAGCTATGACCCCGCGATGCCCAACTTCGACCAACGCAGGTACTGGAGGGGTCCCACTTGGGGGTTCATGAATATGCTGATCGGGTTTGGATTGGCGGATATGGGGCACCTCGAAGAAGCCGAGGCACTGCGCCAGAAAACGTCGCAGCTGATCGCAACAAACGGCTTCGCTGAATACTACGATCCTCTGACCGGCAGCCCTGCCGGAGGGAATTCATTCACCTGGACGGCCGCGGTTTGGCTGCATTGGGCAGGGAGGAACTAATGGGCAGCATCGAACTAAAATCCGTCGAAAAGTGGTTTGGCTCGGCCCAGGTCATCAAAGGCGTTGACCTAATGATTGATGAAGGTGAATTCATCGTCTTCGTCGGTCCATCGGGCTGTGGAAAATCCACCCTGCTTCGCATGATCGGTGGGCTTGAAGATATCTCGCGCGGATCGCTATTAATAAACGACAATGATGTTACGGATCACCCGCCCTCCAAGCGGGGTCTGACGATGGTGTTCCAGTCCTATGCGCTTTATCCCCACCTGACGGTCGCCGAAAACATGGGGTTCTCACTTAAGGTCGCGGGTGTTCCGAAGGCCGAGATAGCAGAGCAGGTCAATAAAGCCGCCGAGGTTCTCAAGCTGGGACCTTTTCTGGAACGTCGCCCCAAGGACCTGTCCGGTGGACAGCGGCAGCGCGTTGCGATTGGTCGTTCTATCGTGCGCGACCCGACGGCGTTTCTGTTCGATGAACCGCTCTCGAATCTTGATGCAGCGCTTCGTGTCGAAATGCGTTACGAAATCGCGAAACTTCATCAGAACCTAAAGCGCACAATGATCTACGTGACGCACGATCAGGTTGAAGCGATGACATTGGCCGACCGCATCGTCGTGCTTGAGTACGGCAAGATCGCGCAAGTCGGCACACCCCGCGAGCTTTACGAACGCCCTGCCAACCTGTTTGTCGCACAGTTCATTGGCAGCCCCAAAATGAACATATTGCCGTGCACGACTCAGAACGATGGCTACACTTTGGAACATGGCAGAGGCGGCGACTTCGCGCGCTCGGGGGTAGCAAGCAAACTCGGCATTCGCCCCGAACACATCGATGTTGTATCATCGGGCGATGGGCAATGTGATGGCATCATCGAGGTGATTGAGTATCTGGGGGCAGATACCTTCCTGATCGTGGATTGCGGCGCCGAAGAGAAGGTTACCGTGCGCCTAAATGGGGACACCGCTCTAAAGCCTGGGGCAAAGATCGGCCTGCATTTTCCCACCGACAAACTTCATTTCTTTGACGAGAATGGGCAGGCATTGGTAGAGCAATGAACGTTGCTTCCTATCAGTTGAGGTTAAACAGTTCTGCTGATCTGGGCAGAGTTTCACCACTGATTATTCTTTGGCGGTGAGGCGGAATAGAGAACACGCATAGCGCTTGCTTGGATGCCAACGGATGGCGGGGGCCTCTGAACTCGCGTGATCATCGCCCGGTGTGTCACATGGATTGAATGACCGGTGCTGGGTTCGGGCCCTTGTTCAGTGCCTCGTAAGACTTGCAGAAACACTGAAACTAGAAAGCCCCCGCCAATGGCGGGGGCTTTTACTTAGATTGTGTAAGCTAAATTAACGGCAGTTCAGTGGCACTGCAAAACCCGAACTGCGCTCGGACGAACCTTTGCGGTATACATCACCCGCGGGCAAACATCCGGTAAAGCGTTCCGTTTGAGCGCCAAAGGCCGAGCCCACCGATGTATCAACTTTGGTGGAGTTGTTTTCCGTACGCAGGACGCCGAACAACTGACCGTTTACACTGACATTGCTCAGGTACAGATTGGTATCACTGCCAGTGAGCTGAACTGAATTCGCATCTGAGCGACCGCCATTATCGATTGCGACACCCGCGATCTTTTCAAGCTCGGCTTTGTCCGATGTAACCTGGACCGTTGGCAGCTTGGCCAGTTCCGCCGGGATGTTGGTTTCTGGCGGCAAAAAGGCTACGGCGCCTTTTACATCCGACACTGTGCGCGGTTCACCATCAATCCCGGTGAAACCAACACCTTCGCGGTTAAAGGGGTCTTCGCAGGCTGACAATGTCAGAACAGCAAGAGCGGGCAACAAGATTTTTTTCATGGCGGTCAACATTTTGGAAAGGGTTGCTGAAGCGTAGCGGCAGGGGATTAGAAAAAGCAAGCCGCTGAGATTCAGAACACCCAAACCTCTGATGCGCCCCTGCAACGCCCCTGCTTGGTTTAGGCCGACCAAGAGATACCCCAAAACAATACAAAAAAGGACCCTGCATGGCAGAGTCCTTCTTCAAAAAGTATGTCAGAGGGCAGATTACTTGATCTTGCCTTCTTTGTACTCGACATGTTTCCGAGCGACCGGATCGTATTTACGAATGGTCATTTTCTCGGTCATGGTGCGCGCGTTCTTCTTGGTCACGTAGAAGTGGCCCGTGCCCGCGGTCGAGTTCAGACGGATCTTGATTGTCGTCGGCTTCGCCATGGTTATCTCCTGCGTCCGAAAAGGCAGGGGCCTTTCGGTTGAATCCTTATGAGCGTGCGCTTTTAACCGCTCATGCGCCCAAGTCAACCGGATTCGCCGCGTTAGGGGAACAATTCCTGACACGGCTTCAAGAGCAGTCGATTTGGAGCGCTCACGATTCTGTGATAGTGTCGCCGGAACCTTCGAAGCCCGTTTTGCGGACTTAGGTAATACCGGGCCGGATGTAAATTCCGGCGGACAACACCGCTCACAACTATAGCAACGCCCGGCTGTCTATTTGGCCGGGTCTTTTCCGGTTTGCGCGCAATCCTGCACGCGACACGGCCAAGGAGTCGGCCGCTTTTAGCGCTCCGAATAAACTGCAACCAAGGGAGAGAAATATGCCTGTTTTCATTACCTATGCGTCTTATTCGCAAGATGGGGTCAAAGGAATGTTGGCAAAACCGGAAGATCGCACCGGTCCCGTCAAGGCCTTGCTTGAGAAAGCAGGCGGCAGACTGATCTCATTTTATATAACCACCGGAGGCAATGATGTCGTCGTTATCAGCGAACTGCCTGAAGGCAGTGATGCTGTGGCAATTGGCATGGCCGTCGCGGGCACGGGTGCGGTTTCGAGGATCGAGACCGTTCGCGCATGGTCGGCGCAGGAATTTGTTGCCGTCGCCGAAAAAGCTGCAGCACTTGGCGGCACCTACACACCTCCGGGCGGTTAACAGGAGATGCGCGGAGGGCCTGTAAGCCGGATCCTGTTCCAGGGTTGCCCCCTTCGATGACCATTCCTCTAGGCCGTGCATTGCTGCGCGGCTCGAGCTGCCAACCCGGTCCCTCTCGGCCAAGGCGTGCCTAGCGGCGGTATCGGTTTGCACCGACCGGCCCGCGCGGGGACCCTATTCGGCATTGCTCCCGGTGGGGCTTGCCGTGCCGCCACTGTTGCCAGCGGCGCGGTGGGCTCTTACCCCACCGTTTCACCCTTGCCACACATGTGTGGCGGTCTGATTTCTGTGGCGCTTTCCGTCGGGTTTCCCCGCCCGGGCGTTACCCGGCACCGTTGCCTTGTGGAGTCCGGACTTTCCTCTCGGGCCTAACGACCCCAGCGGCCATCCGGCCCTCCGCGCGTGGGTTGGGTAGGCTCTGTGCGTGATGGCGTCAAGAGGGGTTGGGGTGGTGAAGGGGCCAGCCCCTTCTTGGCCTACGGCCAATTCATCCCCGAGATATTTTTGGCCAGATGAAGGGCGGATCAGGTCGATTTTGGGAGCGGACAGAGGGCTATGAGATCATCGGGGTGCAAGGGGCCTGAGGCCCAGGGGCGATAGCGCAGGCGTGTGGATTTTAGGAGCGTCTTCTCGTCGCTTGTCGCTGTGTAGCCCCGGTTCTGCGCCAGCTCGCGGAAGTTGACGTTCGGTTCGAGGGCAGTACCACGCCGAGCGGCAAGGCGCTGGTGTTCCAGCCTTTGCCAGTCGAACCGGGGGCCGGGGTCGGACTTGCGGCCCGGTGCCATGTCGGAATGCCCGATCACACCCTCTGGCGCGATGGTCCAACGCTGCATGAGTTCGGGCAAAAGCTGTTCCAATACACGCATTTGGGGTTCGGCAAACGGGTGATCTCCGCCATTGTCCAGCTCGATCCCGATCGAGCGGGAGTTTATGTCGGCTTGCCCTTGCCACTCCCCTGCCCCGGCGTGCCAAGCGCGATCTTCCTCTCGGACAAGCTGCCAGAGCGCACCGTCACGACCTATCAGGTAGTGGGCGGAGACCTCGGGACCCGGATCGCTGAGACGTTCAAGCGCGGCAGCAGCGCTCTCCATTGCGGTGTAGTGCAGCACAATCAGCTTGGGCGACAGCCCATCCCGACGGGGGCCGAAATTGGGCGATGGGTGCCAGATGGGGGAGAGCTTAGTTTTTGACGGCACTGCGGAACGGGCTGGGGTCCCAGCCGCAGGCGTAACCGTCGCCATCCGGATCCAGCCCTTTGCGGTCACGCTGGGGGCCTCCATTCGACAGAAACTCAATCTGCGCCTGATCAGGAGAGGCGAACTGAGCGCAGTTGCGCTGTGCCTTGGCCTGCAGGTTAAATCCGGCTCGGCTGTACAACTGGGTACCGATGGGGTTCGAAGTGCTTAGGGCGTATTGCACGATATTGGGTTGCCCGTCAGAGCCACGCTCGGGCACGGCAGTAGGGGCGACGACCTCGTAAGACTGCCGATTCTGTTCGATACGAGCGGCGTCGGCATCGATACTGCGACGGTTTGAGACAGCCTCAAAATCCTGTTCATCAGAGATACTTGGGTTGTTTGTTGCAGTCAGAGGCGCGACGCGCGTCTCTTGACCCGACGTATTCGCCAAGGCAATGGCCGTCTGGTTGGCGATGTCAGAGGCGTCGCCTGTTGGTACGGCACCAACAGCCCCCTGCGCCGAGAGCGGCTGCTCTGAAACCGCCTCGGGTGGCGCAAGCGGATTACCGGCCAGACCCTGGCCGGCCAGTTCGGCCTCGCGCTGCGCCTGATATTCCGGCGTATTGAAACCGGTACCCGAAACAGGGGTAACGGTATCACATGCCGCGATCAACCCAAGGGCCGGGATCAGAAGCAATTTGCGCATTTGGCTGCTCCGGTTCTTTATTGCCGTGTCAGGATTGAGGATTACCACCATTTTCCGGGCTTGGCCACAAACCCAGCCGCGCTCTCTAGCGCGTAGGCGGTGTTGAGCAGATCGCCTTCCTCCCACGGACGGCCGATCAGCTGCAGACCCAACGGAAGGCCCTGTTTGTCCAGACCAGCAGGAACCGAAATACCGGGCAGGCCAGCGAGGTTCACTGTCACGGTGAACACATCGTTCAGGTACATCTGAACAGGATCAGCCTCGGTCATCTCGCCCAGACCGAACGAGGCCGACGGCGTTGCCGGGGTCAGGATCGCATCAACGCCTGCGGCAAAGACATCTTCGAAGTCCTTCTTGATCAGGGTGCGGACCTTGCGGGCGCGGTTGTAGTAGGCGTCATAGAAGCCTGCAGACAGCACGTAGGTGCCGATCATCACCCGGCGCTGGACCTCATGACCGAAGCCTTCGGCGCGGGTCTTTTCGTACATCTCGGTGATGCCATCGCCCTGAGCCAGCTGTGCACGGCGGCCATAACGGACACCGTCATAGCGGGCGAGGTTCGACGACGCCTCGGCAGGAGCAATCACGTAATAGGCAGGCAGCGCGTATTTAGTATGCGGCAGCGAGATATCGACGATTTCGGCGCCTGCGTCTTTCAGCATAGCGGTGCCATCGGCCCAAAGCTTTTCAATCTCGGCAGGCATGCCGTCCATGCGGTATTCCTTGGGGATACCGATTTTCTTGCCTTTGATATCGCCGGTCAGCATCGCCTCGAAATTTGGCACGGCCAGTTCGGCGCTGGTGGAATCCTTGGGGTCATGACCGCACATGGTTTCCAGCATGATCGCTGCGTCACGGACGTTCTTGGTCATCGGTCCAGCCTGATCCAACGAAGACGCAAAGGCCACGATACCCCAACGCGAGCAACGACCATAGGTTGGCTTGATGCCGGTGATGCCGACAAAAGCAGCAGGCTGGCGGATCGAACCGCCGGTATCGGTACCGGTCGCGGCCAGACACAGGTCAGCCGAGACAGCCGAGGCTGAGCCACCGGAGGAGCCGCCGGGTGTCAGCTGTGCATCGTCATTGCCGCGCCGCCACGGGCTGACGGCGTTGCCGTAGACAGAGGTTTCATTGGACGAACCCATGGCGAATTCGTCCATGTTCAGCTTGCCCAGCATCACGGCACCGGCATCAGCCAATTGTTGCGACACGGTGGATTCGTATTCGGGCTTGAACCCCTCGAGAATTTTCGAGGCCGCTTGCGAGGGCACGCCCTTAGTGCAAAACAGGTCCTTGATGCCGATCGGCAGACCGCACATCGAAGGCGCGTCACCGCCTTTGATCCGCTCATCCGCCGCCTTGGCGCGCTCCAGCGCGATCTCGGGCGTTTTGTGGACAAAGGCGTTGAGCGCGTCGGCGTCGTCAATCGCCTTGAGGCAAGCCTCGGTCAGTTCAACGGATGTGACATCTTTGGCACGCAGCGCGTCGCGGGCCTCGGCCAGGCCCAATTTGTTCAGTTCGCTCATGACTTACTCCACAACTTTTGGAACAGCGAAGAACCCTTCGCGCGCATCGGGGGCGTTGGATAGGACTTTGTCCTGCTGGTTTCCATCGGTGACCACGTCCTGACGACGCTTCAGGCGCATCGGCTCAACCGAGACCATCGGCTCGACGCCTTCGACATCCACTTCGTTCAGTTGCTCGATAAACCCGAGGATATTGTTGAACTCGGACGCCAGCGCAGGCAGCGCATCATCCTCGACCTTGATCCGGGCCAGTTTGGCCACCTTGGCGGCGGTGCTTTGGTCAATCGACATCGGAAACCCTCATCTACGTTAGGGGGCGTTTACCTGCCTGCCGCAACACTCGCAAGAGCGACAGGCGGCAGACGCGGATTCAAACCCAATATCGCCAGCTGCCATGCATATTTGAATGGCTGATATGCAAATAAGTAAACCGATTAGTTCAGTTTTGCCATTGAAAAAATGAACCGAACAGTTCACCTCAATATCGTGACGCAACGAGAAATCGGAGACACCTCATGAAAACCCTTCTTCCCGCCTTCATCTTGTCCGCTCTGGTTCTGACCTCGCCAGCCTTGGCTTTGGGTATCGATATGAACAATCTGACCCGAAACCTTAGCTTCCCCGCGCCTGTTTCGGAGCCCGTGACGAGGGACCACACCCAGGCAGGCAAATAACCCTGACCTGCGCGCCGGATCGGTACGCCCCCTCCCGATCCGGCGCTTTTTACAATTGACTGCTGCACCCACTCCAACAACTCGTTAGCATGGTCTTGGACCAAACGCCGAACCACCCGTCAGGTGCCGTTCAGGCGAGCTAACGGAGCAGAGAATGAGCACACGCAAGCAAACCGTTCTGGACGCAATTGACGCAGCAAATGTGCAAGACCCTAATATAGAGGACGGTCAGCCGGTCGAACTGCTTTATGGCCAACGCATGAGCGCAGAGCTGGATCGGCTATTTCCCGATGCGTCGGATGCTTTACATATCGCAGCACGTGGTCAGCATGTCGAACGCTGGAAGCTAAAGCGCACTGAATACCCCGAAGGACGTGCAGGGTATCTGGCCTGGAGGAAGGCGCAAGGCGTATATCACGCTGACGTTGTGCAAGGATTCATGGAACAGGCTGAATATGGTGCGGACGATATAGAAGCCGTCGGGCAAATGCTGCGCAAACAGGGGATCAAGCGCAATGCCGAAGTACAGGCGCTTGAGGACGTGATCTGTTTCGTTTTTCTGAAATGGTACTTTGAACCTTTTGCCGCCAAGCACTCCGCCGAAAAAATCCAGCGCATTGTTGAAAAAACGGCTTTCAAGATGTCAGCCGAAGGCCGCGCGCGCGTATTGGCTGAATTTGATCTGCCCGAGGCTTTGGCTGCTGCGTTCAGGGATTAACCAATCAGGATGATGCTTCGGTGGTTCTGATCAATGTCCTGATCCTGCAGCCACCGCAGCTCCGGCAGGTGGATTTCGGATCGCCCGCAGATAAACCTCAATCATCCAGCCCAGCATAACTGCATTCAGAATGTGCCACATAAAATGCGTCCCCGTTGGCAGATACCCGCAAATTGGAGTGTCCAGTGATCGAAAGGTGATCGAGGTGATCAGGACAGTTGCTCCTATTGTCAGCCCACGCGCAGTGTCCGGGGCTTTCCGGCGCAACAGGACCGCATAAATCAGAATCAATAGAGGAACTGGGGCGTATGCCGCCGAGCCACCAAGCCCAGGCACCAACTGGAATAGCGGGATCGTCAGCGCCACGTACGGAAAGAACATCGCGGTCAAACCCAGCGCGTATCTGTTGCTCAGCCGCCAGACATCGCGATTCACCGCGTAGATGTAGACGAGGATGTACAGCAGAATTGGCGTCACATCCAAGATCGCCGCCCAAACCTGCGCATGGGTATGGAACAGATAGCTGCCAATTCCGATCATCGCCAATATGACAACCAAAGCCATCGCCAACGGTACGCCCTGCCCGCGCGCCCTTTGCCACATCACAAATGCAGCAATAAGAAAGGCCGCGTTGGTAATCGCGTTTATCGGCTCGGCCCAATACGCGGGTGAGAGCCGCTCACAATATCCATCAACATACTGCGTCCAATCCATAGATTTTTACATAGCCGATGCTAGGCTAACTCCAAGCGGAAAATGGGAGGATTCTCTATGGATATCATTTGGCTGGGACATGGCAGCTTTCGAATCGAAACAGCAGGACAAGTTCTGTTGATCGATCCCTGGCTGACGGGCAACCCGTCTTTGCCCGAAGATCAGCACGACGCAGCCGTTGCGGGCGCGACGCATATCCTGCTGACTCATACTCATTTCGATCATGTCGTCGATGTGCTGCCGCTGGCCAAACATCTAAACGTGCCCGTCGTCGGGCAATACGACCTGATGGGCTACTGGGCCGAGGCTGAAGGTATTGAAACGGTCGGATTCAACAAAGGTGGCACTGTTGACCTAAACGGTGTCAAATTAACGATGGTGCCTGCCTCGCACAGCTCGACCTTCTCGACGCCTGATGGTCTGCGTACGGGTGGAACCGAGGTCGGCTATATGATCGCGTCAGAGGACCGTATGCTCTATTTCTCTGGCGATACCGACATTATGGCCGACATGGAGTGGATGGGTGATTATTACAAACCCGATATCGGCATCCTTTCGGCAGGCGGCCACTTTACCATGGACATGAAGGGCACTGCCTATGCTGCCAAGCGGTATTTCAATTTCAAGACAGTGATCCCGTGCCATTACAAGACCTTTCCGATTCTCGCGCAATCGGCTCAGGAATTGGCTGACGGGTTACCCGGTGTCGATGTAATCGAGCCCGAGGTCATGCAGGCGATTTCTCTCTGATGCCCGCGTCGGATTTCAGCGCGCAGGAATACGCTGACCGCATTCACAAGACCCGTTCTGCGATGGATCAACAGGGTATCGAGACCTTGTTGATCACGGACCCATCGAACATGGCGTGGCTCACCGGTTATGACGGTTGGAGCTTTTACGTACCGCAGATGGTCATCCTGCCCGCCAGCGGATCGCCCCTTTGGTGGGGCAGAACGCAGGACAAAGCGGGGGCCGCGCAGACCACCTGGCTGGACCCGAGGGACCTGCTGGACTGGCCCGAAGAGCATGTGCAACACCCGGACCACCATCCGGTCGACGCGCTCGTCCTTGCGTTGCGGGATCGCGGCTGGACCGCTGGTATCGGCGTAGAGATGGATAACTATTACTACTCAGCCGCCAGCCACCGTATCCTCGAACATGCCTTCGGCACATTGATTGACGCCACAGGGCTTGTGAATTGGAAGCGCGCCGTAAAAAGCGATGCCGAGATCGCAATGATGCGCAAGGCGGGTCAGCTGACCGCACATATGCACGGTGTTCTGCGTGACGCATATCAGGAAGGAATGCCCAAAAACCAACTTGTCGCCGAAGTGCAGGCGGCAGGCATCGCCGGACTGCCCGGCCTAGCCGGAGATTACCCTGCTATCGTGCCGATTGCACCCTCCGGTCGTGAGGCTTCTGCCTCGCACATTACTTGGAACGACCGACCTCTGGCGCGGGATGAGGCGACCTATTTCGAAATCTCCGGCTGCTATCGACGCTATCACTGCCCCGCCAGTCGCAGCCTGTTTCTGGGTGATCCCCCGGATGATATCCGCCGGGCCGAAGCCGCCGTTCTAACCGCTATCGACGACACAATGACCGCCGCACGCCCTGGCATCACCTGCGAAGAGGTCGCGGCTTGTGTCTATGACAGTTTCGCCCGCGCGGGGTATGTCAAAGCCAACCGCACCGGCTATCCCATCGGGCTCAGCTATCCGCCCGACTGGGGCGAGCGCACCATGAGCCTGCGACCCGGTGACACGACGGAATTGCAAGAGAATATGACCTTTCACCTAATGCCCGGCCTCTGGACCCCAGACTGGGGACTGGCGATTACCGAAAGCTTTGTGGTGACGTCAGATGGGGGCAAGCCCCTGGCTGATATCCCACGTGAAATGGTCGTAAAAACTTAACCGCGCTGCGCCGCGAAGAAGCGTTTCAGCAGCGCGGCAGCCTCTTCGGCGGCAATGCCGTCATAGACCTCGGGTCGATGGTGGGCCTGTGGGTGTGAAAACACGCGCGCGCCATGCGCGACACCGCCAGATTTCGGATCGGAAGCGCCGTAGTAGATGCGCCGGATGCGGGCTGCGGCCAGCGCTGCGGCGCACATGGCACAAGGCTCAAGGGTTACGTAAAGGTCATGATCGGGTAAACGCTCGGACCCGGCCGCGGCACATGCGGCGCGCAGAGCCAGAATCTCAGCATGGGCAGTGGGGTCATTCAACTCGCGGGTGCGGTTCCCATCTGCGGCCACCACCTGCCCGTCGGGCGCGACGATCACCGCGCCGACCGGCACTTCACCTCGGTCTGCTGCCGCCTGTGCCTGTTCCAGCGCCTGTTTCATGTGGGATCTGAACTTCATGCCTCTGACTGCCTCAGAAACCCGTCTTTCGCAAGCCGCCGGGATGGGTTATGGCCGGAGGATGACCAATACCCCTCCTCCCGGCGACCGGATCGCCAAAGTGCTGGCCCGCGCCGGTGTCGCCTCGCGCCGCGAAGCTGAACGCATGATCGAAGCCGGACGTGTGACCGTGAATGGCAAGGCGATCAACAGCCCTGCGCTGAACGTAACTGCCAAGGACAGGATTACCGTCGATGGTAAACCAGTATCCGAGCCCGAGCCATCACGCCTGTGGCTCTATCACAAGCCACCGGGACTGGTGACGACGGCGCGTGACGAAAAAGGCCGCAAGACGATTTTTGACGACCTGCCCGAGGATATGCCCCGGGTCATGAGCGTCGGGCGACTCGATCTGAACTCGGAAGGATTGCTGCTGCTGACTAATGATGGCGGCATCAAGCGCAAGCTGGAACTGCCCTCAACTGGATGGCTACGCAAATACCGGGTGCGGGTAAATGGACGCCCCAAAGACGAGGATTTCGAACCGCTGCGCAAAGGCCTGGTAATCGATGGTGAGCGGTTTCAACCCATGACCGTGACACTGGACCGTCAACAGGGCGCGAACGCTTGGCTGACCATCGGCCTGCGCGAAGGCAAGAATCGCGAAATCCGCCGCGCTATCGAAGATATCGGTTATGTGGTGAACAGGCTTTTGCGGGTTTCTTACGGCCCATTCCAACTGGGCAACCTGAAACCCGGCGAGGTTGAAGAAATCCGCCGCCGTGTCATGCGCGACCAACTGGGGCTGGATGCTGAGGATAGCGGAATACCCCCGGCCAAACGCCCTGCTCGACCGCAGCGCAAAAGACCAGCAATCGGCAAGAAACCTCGCAAGTGACGCGGGTTATTCAACCTTCCCCCTAGCGCCAAGCCCTCGTATCGCCTAAATTTTCCCTGATGGTCACAGTTGGGGGGCGCTATGTCCGGGACCGGAGTACAAAAATTGGCCTATGCGGCCCTGTTGGTGCTGTTGTTCGGCGTCTGCACCGGTCTGTTGGGGGGCCTGTAGCGAAATGGCCAAACGGTACGGCGGCAAATTCAGCCCAGAAGGCGATGTTTCCTCGCAGGATCAGCCATCGCGTGGCCAATTCGATGGTGCCCGTGTCGAACCGGCAGGTGCACGCGCGAACATCCTGTTTGTCCCGGCGATACCACTGGTGTTTCTGTCTCTGAACGATGGCGCGATCGGAATGACCATCGGCCTGGTTGCGGCAGGGCTACTGACCGCTGCCGCGTTTCTGCTGCGCGAAGGTTTAAGGGCCGAATCCGCTTACAACGCCCGCCGCACCGCACGCAGACCTGCGTTTCCCCGCAAGATGTTTTCCAGCGTTCTGACCGGTTTGGGGGCGGCGCTAGCCTCATACCGGACCGAATTTCTGGACGCCGAAACAGCATCACAGGTAAGCCTGCTGGCCCCCATCCTGTTTGGCGCCGCTGCAACGGTTCTACATTCGGTTTCCTTCGGCCTCGACCCAATGAAGGACAAAGGAATGGAGGGTGTCGACACCTTCCAGCAGGACCGTGTCGCACGCGTGGTCGAGGACGCCGAAACCCATCTGACCCAAATGACAGATGCAATAAAACGCGCAGGTGACCGCCGGATCGAAGCGCGGGTCGAACGCTTTCAGGATACAGCCCGCGATCTGTTTCGCACGGTCGAGGAAGACCCGCGCGATCTGGCTGGTGCCCGAAAATACCTGACGGTTTATTTGCAGGGCGCGCGCGATGCGACGGTGAAGTTTTCGGACGTCTATGCACGGACGCGTGATGCGCAGGCGTTGGCGGACTATTCGGCTTTGCTGGACGATCTTGAACAGAATTTCGCGGCGCGGACGCGAAAGATGCTATTGGATGACCGCAGTGATCTGACGGTTGAAATTGATGTGCTGCGCGACCGGCTGCAGCGCGAAGGCGTCCGGTTGGACTGACCGGCTTTTATGTAAGCGAGGATTACCCCATGTCCGATGAGATTAAAAACAAGGCAGTCGAGGCTGAAACGCTGGTGCAGGAAGTCACCGCCGTAGCCCTCCCCGAGCCGCAGGCCGAGATTGTCCCGTTGGAAGAGGCCGACGAACCGGTTGGTGCCGAGATCCGCAAGCGGATGGGCGAGATCGACATGGGCGACACAAACTCGATCGTGTCCTTTGGGTCTTCAGCACAGGCAGAATTGCAAGAGATCAGTCAGGCGATGCTGGCCGATGTCCGCAACAAGGATGTGGGCCCGGCGGGTGACAGCCTTCGCAACATCGTAACAACGATCCGCGGATTTTCAGTCAGCGAACTGGATGTGCGTCGCGAGCGTAGCTGGTGGGAAAAACTACTGGGCCGCGCCGCGCCCTTTGCCAAGTTCACAGCGCAGTATGAAGACGTTCAAAGCCAGATCGACCGGATCACTGATGATCTTCTGGGGCATGAGCATACACTGCTGAAAGATATCAAGTCTTTGGATCTGCTGTACGAAAAAACGCTGGAGTTCTACGACGAACTCGCACTGTACATCGCAGCGGGAGAGGAGAAGCTGACCGAGCTGGACAGCCACGACATTCCTGAAAAAGAGGCCGAGGTTCAGGCCGCGCCCGAAGACCAACAGGTGATGAAAGCGCAGGAATTGCGCGACTTGCGTGCCGCGCGCGATGATCTGGAACGCCGGGTCCACGACCTGAAGCTTACCCGTCAGGTGACGATGCAATCGCTGCCCTCCATCCGTCTGGTGCAGGAAAATGACAAGTCGCTGGTGACCAAGATCAACTCGACCCTCGTCAACACAGTACCGCTCTGGGAAACCCAGCTGGCACAAGCTGTCACCATACAGCGCAGTGCCGAGGCCGCCGCTGCCGTACGTGATGCCAACGATCTGACCAATGAATTACTGACCTCGAACGCCGCCAACTTGCGCGAATCCAACAAAATGATCCGCGAAGAGATGGAGCGTGGCGTCTTCGATATCGAAGCCGTCAAACAAGCCAATGCAGACCTGATCGGCACCATCAACGAAAGCCTCGCCATTGCAGACGAAGGCAAGGCCAAACGCGCCGCAGCCGAGGAAGAACTGAAGAAGATGGAGGCCGAATTGCGCGACACGCTCGCCTCGGCCAAGGCGCGACAGGACGGGATCGGCGACAATGCCGGAACGGCTGTTCCCGGATAATGGAAACAGCGGGCGTGCGGCCATTTCATCGCGCTAAGATTGCAGTATTGGGCTTGTCGCTGCTGGCATTTGCTGGCTGCGATGAGGCATTGACGACGACGATCGCTCCTGAACCTCAACCTGCCCAGCCGCAAGGCTTGAGCAATGCATATCAAGCGCCCTCACCAGCGAGCCTTGATCTCGCGCGATACTATGAAAGCGTACAAAATAACCTGCTGACGCGCGGGTTGCTGAGAACCGATGGCGGTGGCCCTGATACGCCCTATGATGCCGATGATCTGGCTCGGAACTTTGAGACCATAGCGTTTTATAATGAATATCCGGGGCAAGCCGTTGCCAGCGGCAGCAGTCGCACCAGCCGACAGCTTAGTCGCTGGTCGTCGCCGGTTCGCATAAAGCCCGAGTTTGGTCCATCGGTTGCACCTGAAGTCCGCCAGCAAGAGGCCACCCGAATTGACGCCTACGCCAACCGCTTGTCGCGGCTCACTGGACACCCGGTCTCAACCACCACCCGGAATGCAAATTTCCACGTCTTCGTGGCGGGTGAAGATGATACCGCTTATGTGCAAGCCCGGCTGCGACAACTGATCCCGGGCATAGGGCAGGCACAACTTGACCTCTTCGACAAACTGCCACGCTCTTTCTATTGCTTTGTATTCGCTTCGGCGTCGAACAGCGCGCCACAGACATATACCCGGGCTGTTGCCCTGATCCGGGCGGAACATCCCGATCTGGTGCGCCTGAGTTGCGTCCACGAAGAGATCGCTCAGGGATTGGGGCTGCCGAATGACAGCCCGTCTGCCCGGCCATCAATCTTCAACGATGACGACGAGTTCGCCCTGCTCACAAGCCATGATGAAAAACTACTAACCATTCTATACGACCCGCGCCTCAAGCCAGGCATGACAGCTGACGAAGCGCGGCCAGTGGTCCGTATCATTGCACGCGAATTGATGGGGCAGTCGCTCTGACCCCGAAGACAGGAGAAATCCAATGGGAATTTTTGATTTTCTGACCGGTGAATTCATAGATGTCATCCACTGGGTCGACGATACGCGCGACACCATGGTCTGGCGGTTCGAGCGTGAAGGACACGAGATCAAATACGGCGCCAAGCTGACCGTGCGCGAAGGTCAAGCGGCGGTCTTTGTGCATGAGGGGCAGTTGGCAGATGTTTTCACCCCAGGTCTCTACATGCTTGAGACAAACAACATGCCGATCATGACGACGCTGCAGCATTGGGATCACGGCTTTCAGTCTCCGTTCAAGTCCGAGATCTATTTCGTCAACACGACCCGTTTCAATGACCTGAAATGGGGCACGAAAAACCCGATCATGCTGCGCGATCCCGAGTTTGGACCAACACGCATCCGGGCCTTCGGCACCTATACAGTGCGGGTCAAGGACCCGGCGAAATTCCTAGTAGAGATCGTAGGCACCGATGGTGAATTCACCATGGACGAGATCAGCTTTCAGATCAGAAACATCATCGTGCAGGAATTCAGCCGCGTCATCGCAGGCTCGGGGATCCCGGTTCTCGATATGGCGGCGAACACCGCCGATCTGGGCAAGTTGATCGCAGCCGAGGTATCGCCGGTGCTGGACGGATATGGTTTGAGCATGCCCGAGTTCTACATCGAGAACATCTCGCTGCCACCAGCGGTCGAGGCCGCGCTGGACAAACGCACATCGATGGGGTTGGCGGGCGATCTGGGCAAGTTCACGCAGTATTCCGCAGCCGAAGCGATGACTGCGGCAGCCAACAACCCTGGCCAGGGTGGCGGCATGGGAGCGGGTCTTGGCATGGGAATGGGCATGGCGATGGCGCAGCAGATGTCGAACATGGCAGCGGGTCAGCCGAGCGGCCCTTGGGGCGGTTCCGCCCCCGCTGCCCCGCAAGCCTCAGCGCCTTCGGCACCGCCACCCCCGCCACCCGTCGAGCACGTGTGGCATATCGCGGTGGATGGCCAGACCAGCGGGCCGTTCTCCAAGGCCAAGATGGGTCGTATGGCAACCGATGGTGAAATCACGCGTGATACCCACGTCTGGACTGCCGGTCAGGACGGTTGGAAGAAGGCAGGCGACGTGCAGGAACTGGCACAGCTGTTCACGATCCTGCCTCCGCCGCCTCCTGGCGCGTGATCTGACATCTGGTAACCTGATTTCGAGGTTCTGTCATGGCGAAAGACGAACACCGTTTCCCCTGCGACCAATGCGGGGCGGATTATCGGTTCAATCCCGGTGACGGAACGCTGACCTGCGATCATTGTGGCAACACCAGAACGATCGGTGCTGGCCCATGGGGTGGTGCGAGTCTGCGAGAACTGGATTTCGACGCCGCCATCGCGGATCGCTTGCCTAACAGCGAGATTGAAGAAACCCGTGTTCTGACCTGTCCGAACTGCGCGGCTCAGGTTGAGTTTGATCCGAACACCCATGCTGCGGAGTGCCCGTTCTGTGCCACTCCGGTAGTGACCGATACAGGCGTTAGCCGCCATATCAAACCCCGCGGAGTGTTGCCCTTTGCACTGGATGAACGCTCGGCCCACAAGGCAATGGGGGATTGGCTGGGCCGACTGTGGTTTGCACCTAACGGGTTGAAGGAATACGCCCGAAAGGGACGCAAGATGCAGGGCATTTATGTCCCGTATTGGACCTTCGACGCTGATACCAAGTCGAGTTATCGTGGGGAACGCGGTGTAGTGTATTACGAAACTCGCACTGTGATGCGCGATGGAAAGCGCGTGCAGCAACAGGTTCCCAAAGTGCGCTGGACGCCAAAATCCGGACGGGTTGCACGGTTCTTTGACGATGTTCTGGTGTTGGCATCACAATCGCTGCCCAAATCCTATACCGATGCGCTGGAGCCATGGGACCTGCCTGCGCTTGAGCCATACCAGCCGGAATATCTGGCCGGTTTCCGCGCCGAGGCTTACACGGTCGAACTGCGAGAAGGTTATCAAGAGGCCCGCGCACATATGGCACGGGTGATCGAGCGTGACGTGCGGTTTGATATCGGAGGCGATCGTCAGCGCATTCACGCTGTCGACACCGAAGTGCGAGATGTCACATTCAAACACATCCTTTTGCCGGTTTGGATGGCGGCCTACAAATACCGCGGCCAGACCTATCGTTTTGTGGTCAATGGCCGGACCGGCCGCGTTCAGGGTGAGCGTCCCTGGTCCGCAATCAAGATTACGATCGCCGTGGTTCTGGGCCTTCTCGTTGCGGCCGGCGTCGGGTATCTGGTGGCAACTGGACAGCAATAAAGCTGATAAGCAGAGCACGCTCTTGGAACCTACTCCTCGGCATGCCTGAAAGGAGATGTTGAATTGCACCTTGACGCTCTGAACGCGCTCTTGGCCGATCGTTTTTCTTGCCGTGCCTTTCGCACGGACCTGGTGCCGCGCGAACAGATTGAACAGATCGTCGCCAGTGCTGCGCGTGTTCCAAGCTGGTGCAACGCGCAACCCTGGCAGATCGTGATCACCAGCGGGGCCGAGACAGACCAGTTTCGGGACGCGTTGCAACACGAAGCTTCGCACGTTGCGCCTGCTCCGGACTTACCCTTTCCAACCGGCTATTCCGGTGTTTATCAAGAGCGCCGTCGCGCCTGTGGCTGGGCCCTCTACAAAGCGGTTGGTATCGAAAAAGGTGATCGCAGGGCTTCGGCGCAACAGATGATGGAAAACTATGCTCTGTTCGGCGCCGCACATTGCGCCATACTGTCCAGCCCTGCTGAACTGGGCCCTTACGGCGCGATGGATTGTGGTGGCTTCGTGACCGCATTTTCACTGGCGGCGCAGGCCCTGGGTGTGGCTTGTATCCCGCAGGCAGCGGTAGCGGCCCATGGCACATTTCTTCACCGTTATTTCGGGATATCAGAAGATCGCTTGATTCTGTGCGCGATTTCGTTCGGATATGCGGATATGGATCACCCGGCGAACGCGTTCAGAACGGAACGTGCCGCGCTGGATGAAGTGATCGATTGGCACGAATAGCAATAAACTACAGGACCTGCAGATGCGCGCCTTACTTCAAAGAATTTCCAGTGCCTCGGTCAAAGTCGATGGAGCAGTCATCGGGCGATCGGGCCCCGGATTGATGATTCTGGTTTGTGCGATGCAGGGGGATGGAGAGACACAAGCTGATCAATTGGCTGAAAAGATCGCAAAGCTCCGTATCTTCAAGGACGACGCGGGAAAGATGAACCGGTCGATATTGGACATTGAGGGCTCGGCCCTGGTGGTCAGCCAGTTCACCTTGGCAGCTGACACATCGCGTGGAAACAGGCCTGGGTTTTCCGGGGCCGCCCCGGCGGCTGAGGGCGAACACCTCTACGAGGCGTTTGTACACAACCTTTCATCGCGGGGCATTCCGGTTGAGACAGGTGCGTTCGGAGCTGACATGGCGGTAGAGTTGGTCAATGACGGACCAGTCACAATTTGGATGGAAAGCTGATGCAGAGTTCGCAACAGGCACAGGACATTTGGCGCGCAGGTGTGGCGGCGGTTGATGGATATCGCGCAACGCTGGAGGCCACTCAGGCGATCGAAGCCCCAGATCAGATATTGGCCGTTGGAAAAGCCGCAGGCGCCATGGCCCGTGCCGCCGTCGAACGGTTTGGCCCAGTGCCCACTCTGGTGGTTACCAAGGATGGCCATGGCCACGACCTGCCTAGGCATATTGTGGTGATTGAAGCTGCACACCCGGTTCCCGATGCCCGCAGTCTGAAGGGTGGGCAGGCATTGCGCGAAACGGTTGAAGCGATGAAACCCAACAGCAAGCTGCTTCTGCTAGTTTCGGGAGGGGCTTCTTCGCTTGCCGAGGACCTCTTGGCCGGTGCGACATTGGATGATCTTGAGGCCCTCAACCAAAGACTGCTGAGTGAAGGCCTCGACATCGGCGCAATGAACACGGAACGGCGCAAGCTGTCCCGGATCAAGGGCGGCGGTTTGTTGTCGGCATTCTCGGGGAAAAGCGTGACCGTTCTGGCGATCTCGGACGTCCCGGGCGATGATCTGGGTGTTATTGGCTCCGGTATCGGGTCATTGCCCGACGAACCGGAGTTTTCTGCCCACACCGCTATAATCGCATCAAATGCACACGCGCGCGACGCCGCAGCATTTGCGGCTGAGAACTCAGGCATCAAGGTCCTCGACAACGAAGAAGCGATGCACGATGACTATCTCTCGGTTGCAGCTAAATTAGGAGATCGGCTGCGAAATATGCCCAAGGGCGCCATGGTATTTGGCGGCGAACCAACCGTGGTCCTACCTGATGCGCCAGGGCGCGGTGGGCGTAATCAGGCCCTTGCTCTGGCACTTGCGCGCGAAATCGCAGGGCAATCTGATTTGACCGTCATCGTCGGAGGAACAGATGGCACCGACGGGCCAACAGATGCAGCAGGCGCCATCGTTACCGGTGACACTTGGTCTGATAAGGCGCAAGCGTATCTGGACAATGCAGATAGCGGCAGTTTCCTCGACAAGGCGGGGGCGCTGTTGGTCACGGGACCCACAGGCACAAACGTAATGGATCTGATTGTTGCAATAAAAAACTGATCCGGGACCCTGACTCCGCCCATCCGAAAAAACCACCAGATAGAATCACTTAAAGGCCGGAATGGCGTTTGATCTGTGGAACGAAAGTTCATGCTAAACTGACCAGGCAACTATCGGATAATTTGTTCAGGTCAGAGTAAGTAGTTAGTAATAAGGGGTTTTGGATTTCCAAAGGCTCATAACAAGATCATCTGGCGCGATCAAAGGCGGAACCTCCCCATTATTTCAAGAGATTTGCACTTGCCCGCTGCCCTGAATTGCACCTAAGTTGACTCATGCGTCAATAAAAAGCCCGCCAACGGGCTGAACATCCTATCAACTGGGAGAAATCTGGATGAACGAACAACTCACTCACATGTCAAAGCAGGTCACAGCTGGAAAGCTGACCCGCCGTGAATTCATGGGCAAAGCAGCGGCACTGGGTGTCTCGGCCGCAATGGCAAGCACTATGTTTGCCGATGCGGCACGTGCCGCTGGTCCGAAAAAGGGCGGCGATCTGAAATTCGGTTTGCAGGGTGGTGAATCAACCAACTCACTTGATCCGGCAACCTACGCAAGCTCAGTCCCGTTCCAGAACGGCAAGCAGTTCGGAGACCAACTGGTCGAAGTGGCGCCCGACGGAACCATCGAACCGCGCCTGGCTGAAAGCGTCGAAGGAAGTGCAGACGCGAAAGTATGGACGTTCAAGCTGCGTCAAGGGGTCGAGTTCCACAACGGCAAGACCATGACCAGCGAAGACGTGCTGAAAACTATGCAGCGCCACTCGAACGAAGATTCCAAATCAGGTGCCTTGGGCATCATGAAAGGCATCGAGTCGATGAAGGCCGATGGAGACAATTTCCAGGTCACACTGACCGAGCCGAACGCTGACCTGCCGTATCTGATGGCCGACTATCACCTCATCATTCAGCCCGATGGCGGCATGGATAATCCTGCGGCAGGTATCGGCACCGGCCCGTACAAACTAGAAGTGGACGAACCCGGCGTCCGCCACTTGTTCACCAAGAACGAAAACCACTGGAACAGCGATTTCGGCAATTTTGACAGCGTAGAAGTTGTTGTGATCAACGATGCGACGGCACGGACCGCTGCACTGCAGTCCGGACAGGTCCACGCCGTCAACCGCGTTGAACCCAAAGTTGCCGACCTGTTGGGCCGTGCGCCTAACCTGACGGTGCATTCAACCGCTGGTCGCGGTCACTATGTCTTCATCATGCATTGCGACACGGCTCCGTTTGATAACAATGAACTGCGCACCGCACTGAAGTACGCCATCAACCGAGCGGAATTGGTTGACAAAGTTCTGCGCGGCTATGGCTCGATCGGGAATGATATGCCGATCAATTCAGCCTATCCATTGTTTGATGAAACCATCGAACAGCGCGAATTCAGTGTTGAAAAGGCTGCAGAGCACTATAAGAAATCTGGACATGATGGCTCTCCGATTATTTTGCGCGTTGCCGATGGTGCGTTCCCAGGTGCTGTAGATGCTGCTGCTCTGTTCCAGCAGACTGCTGCACAGGCTGGAATTCCGCTTGAAATCAAGCGTGAGCCCAATGATGGCTACTGGTCCGAGGTTTGGAACGTTCAACCCTTCTGTGCGTCTTACTGGGGCGGCCGTCCGGTTCAGGACCAGATGTACTCGACTGCGTATCTGTCGACCGCAGACTGGAATGACACGAGGTTTAAGGTTCAGGCGTTTGACGACTTATTGTTTGCAGCAAAGGCGGAACTCGACCCTGAGAAACGCAAAGCCATCTATAGCCAGATGGGTCAAATGGTCCGCAACGAAGGCGGCCTGATCTGCCCGATGTTCAACGACTTTGTCGAAGGCGTCAGCAACCAGTTGGATGGCTGGGAATCTGACCCAACGCAAGAGATGATGAACGGCAACATATCCCGCAAAATGTGGTTCGTCTAAAACGGGCTACGGATAATGCATCCCATCATCAAATTGGTTTCCCAGCGCCTGGCGCTGGGACTCCTTTTGCTGCTCGGCGCTTCGGCCCTGATTTTCGGCCTAACCGAAGCCCTACCCGGAGACGCCGCGCAAGCCGTCCTGGGGCAGTCCGCAACTCCAGAGGCCTTGGCAAACCTACGCGAAGAAATGGGCCTGAACCGGCCTGCCCTTACACGCTATTTCGAGTGGTTGGGCGGCATACTTCAGGGTGACCTGGGTCAATCCCTGACCAACAAACTTGATATCTCCGAGAGTATTGGAAAACGCCTTGGGAACACTCTGTTCCTGGCTTGCGTGGCAGCAATAGTTTCCGTACCGCTTGCAATCTTTCTGGGGCTGCTTGCCGTGCGGTTCCGCAATCGCTGGCCCGACAAACTGATTTCAGCCATCACCCTGACGACGGTTTCGATCCCCGAGTTTCTGATCGGTTATGTGGTGATCTACTATATCTCAGTGAAATTGGGGTGGTTCTCGTCGCTTGCGATGATCAATGATTCTATGTCGTTTGGACAAAAGTTGAATGCAATCGCGCTACCTGCCTTTGTTCTGACGCTGGTCGTGCTGGCACAGATGATGCGCATGACGCGCGCGGCCATTCTGAACCTCATGCAATCGGCCTATATCGAAACCGCTGAATTGAAAGGCCTCAGCACATTTCAGGTTATTGCCCGCCATGCCTTTCCTAACGCGATTTCACCGATCGTGAACGTCGTCATGCTGAACCTGGCCTATTTGGTCGTGGGTGTTGTCGTGGTCGAGGTTGTGTTCGTCTATCCCGGTATGGGGCAATACCTTGTGGATGCCGTGACCAAACGTGATGTGCCGGTTGTTCTGGCCTGCGGCGTGGTGTTTGCGGCCGTTTATATCGGTCTGAACATGGTTGCAGATATCGTGTCGATCCTTGCCAACCCAAGACTGAGGCATCCGAAATGATAAAGAACATTCCTCTTTCGGCTCTGATTGGCCTTATCTTCACCTTCGCTTATTTCTTCGTGGCGATCGCCGCCCCGTTGATTGCACCCTATGGAATGGCAGAAGTCGTCGGCGACGTCTGGGAGCCGAGCAGCCCCGAACATCTGCTAGGCACTGACAATATCGGTCGCGATCTGCTGACCCGCATGATCTATGGCGGGCGCACGACAATCTTCATCGCGGCAGCGGCGACGCTGCTCAGCTTTCTGACCGGTACGTCGCTGGGCTTGCTGGCTGCTGTACTGGGCGGATGGGCTGATCAGGCGCTCAGCCGTACGGTGGATCTGATCATGTCAATCCCGACTCTGATCCTGGCACTGGTCATTCTGGCCATCGTTCCGGTGACCGTCCCGATCCTAATCCTTGTTATGGGCTTACTGGATGCCACCCGCCCGTATCGCCTATCGCGATCTGTAGCGGTGGACATCAACGTGATGGACTATGTTGAAGCCGCCAAGCTGCGCGGCGAAGGGCGCGCCTGGATCATCTTCCGGGAAATCCTGCCCAATGCGCTGTCGCCGCTTGTGGCCGAATTCGGGCTACGGTTCATCTTCATGGTTCTGTTCATCTCGACCCTGTCGTTCCTGGGACTGGGCGTCCAGCCACCGCTGGCTGACTGGGGCGGTATCGTGAAGGAAAACAAGGATGGCATCGTCTATGGCATCGGCGCAGCGCTTTATCCCGCTGTGGCCATTGCGACGCTGGCCATCTCGGTCAACCTGGTGGCTGACTGGGTCCTGAATCGTACCACATCGTTGAAAGGAGGCCGGGGATGAGTGATGTCCTTCTCAAGGTCCGCGACCTCAAAATCGGCGCGACCGTCTATCCGCCGGGTGAAAAGCCCCATGACATCGAGATCGTGCACGGGGTCAGCTTTGACCTCGCTCCAGGCAAAGTGCTGGGTCTGATCGGCGAATCCGGGGCTGGCAAATCTACCATCGGTCTGGCCTCAATGGCATATGGCCGTGGCGGTGTAAAAATCACCGGGGGCGAGGTTTGGGTAAACGGGCGTGATATCCTCAAGACATCTCATGGGGACATCCGCAAACTGCGCGGTGGTGAGGTAACATATGTTTCCCAATCCGCCGCCGCATCGTTCAACCCCGCAAAGAAGATCATGGATCAAGTGGTCGAGGCCGCAGTTGAGCAGAAGAAGTTTTCGCGCAAAGAGGCTGAATCCCGCGCGCGTGAGCTTTTTGCCAAGCTGGGTCTGCCCGACCCTGACAATATCGGTGATCGTTACCCGCACCAGGTTTCGGGCGGACAGCTGCAGCGCTGTATGACGGCGCTGGCGCTTTGCCCTGAGCCTGATCTGGTGGTTTTTGACGAACCTACCACGGCACTGGACGTGACTACCCAAATCGATGTGCTGATGGCCATCAAAGACGCCATTCGCGACTCGGGCGTTGCCGCCTTGTATATCACCCATGATCTGGCAGTTGTGGCCCAGGTCAGTGATGACATCATGGTGCTGCGGATGGGCGATACGGTCGAATACGGAAATACCGACCAGATCATCAACCGCCCGCAAGAAGAGTACACACAGGCGCTGGTTTCGGTCCGCTCAATCGAGCACGAAGAGAAAAAACCAACTCCTGAACCCGTGCTGAGCGTCGATGGTATCACCGCGCGCTACAAAGGCTTGAATTTCGACGTGCTGCATAATGTCAACGTCGAGCTTCATCCGGGGCAGACACTGGCGGTTGTGGGTGAATCCGGGTCGGGTAAGTCTACGCTGGCGCGGGTCATCACCGGGCTTCTTCCGCCCCGCGATGGTGAGATTACCTTTGCGGGCCGCAAGCTCAGCTCTGATCTGAAAGGCCGTACGCGTGAAGACCTGCGTGAGCTGCAAATGATCTACCAGATGGCCGACGTGGCAATGAACCCGCGTCAGACCGTCGGTACGATTATCGGCCGCCCACTCGAGTTCTACTTCAACATGCGCGGCGCCGAGAAACGCAAGCGGATCGTTGAGCTGCTGGATGAGATCGAACTGGGCGAGAAGTTCATCGATCGTTATCCGGCGGAACTGTCGGGTGGTCAGAAACAGCGTGTCTGTATCGCGCGATCACTGGCGGCCAAGCCAAAGATGATCATCTGTGATGAGGTCACCTCGGCGCTCGACCCGCTGGTCGCGGACGGTATCCTCAAGCTGCTGCTGGATCTGCAAAAGATCGAGGATGTGGCATACCTGTTCATCACCCACGATCTGGCGACAGTCCGTGCGATCAGCGATAGTATCGCGGTGATGTATCAGGGTCGGGTGGTTCGCTACGGTCCCAAGAGTCAGGTGCTAAGCCCTCCGTTCGACGACTATACAGACTTGCTGCTTAGCTCGGTGCCTGAGATGCATCTTGGTTGGCTGGAAGAGGTTGTCGCTCACCGCAAAATGGAGAGCGCGGGGAACTGATCCGCGCCCTTCTCATAGAAACACCGAAGACCATTCAAATTCCCGGCGCTGTGAACACAAGCAGACGTCGGGATTTTGCTATTTGGGGCGCAAATGCGCAGCCGTAGCCGGACGAATCTCATAGGTTCGCCGGAACGAATACTCAGAAACAAGGGCCGGAACATGGACCGCAAACTGCTATTGATCATCCTCGACGGCGTCCCCTGGCGCAACTTTCGTCGACTGTTTGGCAATCTTGAAGGGTGGGTCGACAGCGGTGCTGCCCGGGTTTGGAAACTCCGCTCTGTACTGCCTTCGACCTCTGCCAGTTGCTATGCGTCAATCCACACCGGGGTCACACCGCAAGAGCATGGCTGTACAGGCAACGGCAACGTCTTCCGACTAAGCCATAAGGATGTGTTCAGTCAGGTGCGTGAGGCAGGCGGTGTAACCGGCGCGGTCACCCACAGCTATTGGTCTCAATTCTTCAATCGCCACCCGTTCGACTACGTCCGCGATGTTGAATATGACGAGCCCGACAACCTGACAATCAACCATGGTCGCTTTCATTCAATGACGGGATATGGCAACGCCAACCAGATGACGCCAAGCGATGTCGATCTGTTTGCCTCGCTCACCAACATGTGTCTGCGCTTCGGGCTGGATTATGGCATCCTGCACACTTGCACACTGGACAGCATGGGGCATCGTTTCTTCCACGATTGCACAGAGATGGATCATGCCTGTTTTGTCATGGACGAAATGCTGGCCCCGTTCATCCCGCGCTGGCAGCAGTTGGGCTATGACGTCATCGTGACGGCTGATCATGGCCAAGACGAACGCGGCCATCACGGTGGTCGCAGCCCGTTGCAGCAGGAAACGGCGCTTTACTATTTTGGCGAGGCCAAAGGCCCTGAACCGGATACCGTGATCGACCAGCTACAGCTTGCACCAACCATACTTCAGCGCATGGGCGCACCGGTGGCGGATACGATGAAAGCCAAGCCGTTCCTGACCTGACGCGGTTCAGTCGTAAGACCAAATCCCCTGCCCCAATGCCTCAATGGCTACGGAAATGCGTTCAAAGCTGTCCGCTGCGCGCCTTACAGATGTTCTGGCGCGTAGGTACCCATGGACCAAACCGGCCTCGTTGATGCAATGTGCTTGCCCACCTGCGGCTGTGATCCGGTCACAGTAAGCTTGCCCGTCATCGCGCAGCGGATCGCAATCGGCGGTCACCACCACCGTCGGCGGTAGCCCCGAGAAATCGACGTCATGCAACGGTGCATAGGTAGGATCGTTCTGGGGCGTGGTACCTTGATACCGAACAGTCTCATAAAACCGGATATCGTCCAATGTCAGCAGCGGGGCATTGGCATGTTCGATATACGACCCCTGCGACATATCTCCGCCTAAGCCGGGATATATGAGGACCTGCCCCAGCACATTTTCCAACCGCCCCCGACCATGGTGCGAAACGGCTGCTGCCAGATTGCCACCCGCGCTGTCACCGGCCAGCACGATCGGCTCTCCGTATTCCTGAACCACCCAGTTCGTGGCGGTCCAGCTATCCTGAAACTGCGCCGGGTGCACATGCTCAGGGCACAACCGATAGTCGACCGAAACGATCCGATAGCCCGTCTGGGCGCAGAGTTCCGCACAAACATCATCGTGGCTATCCAAGCCCCCGACGACGAACCCACCACCATGTATGTAGACGACGGTCCGGGTGGGGTCACCGGCGCTATAAATGCGAACAGCTACGCCATCGGCGGACCTGTCGCGCACCTCGATGCCAGGTGGGCGCGGCTGGCGGAAGTCCTGACACATCGCGTCATAGACCCGGCGTTGGTCAGCAATGGACATCTCTACTGTATCATCCGGATAGCTCTCGGCTGTGCGCCGGATGAAACCCCAGGTCTCCTCGTCGATCAGACGTTCATAGTCCATTGTTCCTCCGAATTATTCAGACCACTCCCATGGCCGGGTAAACGAACCCAGCACTTTTGAGACATCGTCTTCGGAAGACCCATTCGCGTCAAGCTGCGCGACAAGACCTCGCTTCTTGTCATCGATTACCGAAACAACCCGCGCTTCAATGCCTGCGGCGTCCAAAGCACCGTTGTAGATGCGAGTGATGGCCTGCTTGCGCAGTTCGGGTTTGAAAACCTTGCCAACGGCGGTTTTCGGCAATTCATCCAGAATGGTCATATGCTTGGGCTGTGCCGCACGTTCATGGACGTGGACCTTGCAATAGTCCATCAGCTCCTGTTCAGTGACCGAGGCCCCCTCGACCAGTTCAACAAAGGCGCAAGGCACCTCACCCGAATGCGCATCAGGCTGACCGATGGCCCCTGCAAAGGCGACGGCATCATGGCCCAGCAAGGCCTCTTCGATTTCTGCAGGATCGATATTGTGTCCGCCGCGAATGATCAGGTCCTTCGCGCGACCGGTGATCCACAGATAGCCGTCCTCATCAAACCGTCCCAGATCGCCCGTGCGCAGGTATTTATCGAAATGATAGAGGTTCGTATTCTTGTCGGTCTCGGTATAAGTATTTCCCGCGTATACGCCGGGGTTCGAGATGCAAATTTCACCGATCTGATCTACGCCGCACTCGGTTGGTCCATCCGGCCCGTCCTGCAGGATTTTGACGTCCGTATAGGGGAACGGGATGCCGATCGAGCCGATCTTCTTTTCCCCATCCACGGGGTTGCATGACACCAGACAAGTGGCCTCGGTCAGGCCGTAGCCCTCGACGATAGTAACGCCGGTCGCTTCTTCAAACCGACGGAACAGTTCGACCGGCAACGGAGCTGATCCCGAAAATGCTGTTTTAACGCTGGATATATCCGCATCCACAGGTCGCTGCATTTTGGCTGAAATCGCTGTCGGCACTGTGATGATGAACGACACCTTCCAGCGTTCGATCAGTTTCCAGAAATTGTCGAATACGCCATCACCGCGATACCCGGCAGGCGTCGGGAATACCACATGTGCACCAGACGACACCGCCGCCATCACGATGACATGCACCGCAAAGACATGGAACATCGGCAGTGGGCACATGATGACGTCGTTCTCGTCAAAGAGCAGCGTGTTGCCCAACCAGCCATTGTAGATAAGGCCCGAGTATTTGTGCTGCGCCACTTTCGGCATGCCCGTGGTGCCGCCCGTGTGGAAGTAGCACGCCACCCGATCTTCCTGGCTATCCTCAAAGTTCAGCGTTTTAGGCTGCTTGTTCAGCTCATCAAGGAAGTTCTTGTAGTCCGCATGGGCCAGCTTTTCTTTATCACCCATCTTTGGGCGCAAGAACGGTACAAGCCAGGATTTGGGCGGCGTCAGATAGCGATTCAGGTCGATCTCAAGGATCGTGTTGACACCCGGAGCGTGACGCACAGCCTCTTCAACCTTTTGGGCCACATCGGTTTTGGGAAAGGATTTCAGGGTGACGACAACCTTGGCCTTGGTCTCACGCAGGATCGCCGCGATCTGCTCTGGCTCCAGCAACGGGTTGATCGGGTTCACGATCCCGGCCACCGCACCGCCCATCATGGTGACCAGCGTCTCGTTGCAGTTGGGCAGCACATAGGCCACCACATCGTTTTCTCCGATGCCAAGGGAACGGAATAGGTTGGCGGCCTGATTGACTTTGCCCAGCAGTTCGGACCATGTCAGCGTCTCGGCCTTGTCGCTCGGGCCGGACAACAACTGAAAGCTGATCGCTTTATGGTTCGGGAACTTGCCCGCCGTCCGCGACAACAGTTGATGGAAGGTGACGGGTACGTCCCGATCTTCCCACGCCATCTCCTGCTCGATGCGCGCCTTGTCTTCCAATCCCACAAAGGCCATGTGGCTCCTCCCCTGATCTGTCTCCCGTGTCGCGCACAGGCTTGTTTGTCACCTCCAAGATGGAAGCAAAACACACCATGCGCAAGCAAGGGCTTAGCGATCAGGTCCGGGAATATGTAGAATGACGCTACGGCGAAACGAGATGTGCCGGAGCGTCACTTTATTCTGCAGCCACCCCGTCGGTGAACTGCAAGCGTGCGAGGCGGGCATACAAACCGTCCTGCGCCACCAGATCGTTATGGGTACCCTGCGCCACAATGCGCCCGGCTTCCAGCACGACAATCCGGTCTGCCTTCTTAACGGTCGCCAGACGGTGCGCCACGATCAGAGTGGTGCGCCCTGCCCTCATGTTATCAACCGCACCCTGCACCGCACGTTCGCTTTCTGCGTCCAAAGCCGAGGTCGCCTCGTCCAGCAGCAGCACCGGTGCGTCGCGCAGGATGGCACGTGCGATGGCGATACGTTGCTTCTGACCACCCGACAGCATTACGCCCCGTTCGCCCACAAAGCTGTCATACCCTTCGGGCAAAGCCGAGATGAACTCATGCGCGGCGGCGGCTCGGGCGGCGGACTCGACTTCGGCATCTGAGGCGTCCAGACGGCCAAAGCGGATATTCTCGCGCGCCGAAGCGGCAAAGATCACGGGGTCTTGCGGGACCAGCGCGATGTGCTGACGGAAGTCGTCACGGTTCAACTCGCGCAGGTCGAGCCCATCAAGACTGACCTGTCCCGCATCGGGATCATAGAACCGCTGAATCATCTGGATGACTGTTGTCTTGCCCGCACCAGACGGGCCGACAAAGGCCACTGTCTCCCCAGGTTTAATCTGCAGTGACAAATGATCCAGCGCGACAACGTCCGGGCGCGCGGGATAGTGGAATGTCACATCGTCGAAACGTATCTCTCCGCGTACGGGCACAGGCAATGCCTTGGCCTGCGACGGATCGTTGACTGTATCTTCAGCGTTCAGAAGCTCGACCAAACGCTCGGTCGCACCTGCAGCGCGCTGCAACTCGCTCCAGATTTCGGACAACGCCGCAACTGAACCCGCCATGATGATCGAATAGATCACAAACTGGATCAGCACGCCCTCGGTCATGATCCCGTTGCGCACGTCATTCGCACCCATCCACAGCACACCAACGATGCCAGAGAAGACGAGAAAGATCACAATGACGGTCAGAATCGCACGGGTCTGAATCCGACGCAGAGAAACTTCGTACGAAGTTTCTGTCATCTCTCCAAACTGCGTCCTGCTGGCGTCCTCATGAGTAAAAGCCTGCACGGTTTGCACCGCACCCAACGCCTCGCCGGCATTTCCAGAGGACGCCGCAATCCAGTCCTGATTTTCCCGGCTGATCACCCGTAACCTGCGGCCCAGTACCAATATTGGCACAACCACCAGCGGGATAAGCAACAATACCATTCCGGTCAGCTTGGCCGACGTCAGCAGCATCAGCACCAGTCCACCGACGAACATCAGAAGGTTGCGGAGCGCGATGGACACAGACGACCCCAGCACCGATTGGATCAGCGTTGTGTCGGTGGTGATCCGGCTCAGAACTTCGCCGGTCATGATGCGCTCGTAAAACTCGGGGCTCATCCCGATCACGCGGTCAAAAACCGCCTTTCGGATATCGGCCACCACACGTTCACCCAACCGGGTCACCAAAGCATAGCGAATACCCGTACCCACGGCGAGAATCCCGGCTATACCGAGGGCGGCCAGAAAGTACCATTCAAGCAAATCACCATCTTCGATGCGGAAATTGTCGACCACACGCCGCACAGCCAAGGGCAATGTCAGCGTCATGCTGGCCGTCAGGATCAACGCCAGTGTCGCGCCGATCATCAGCAGTCGATAGGGCTTCATAAACGGCCACAATGACCGCAGCACGCCAATTTTTTTAGACCTAGCCCGTTCATCGTAGGCGCCGGGCGCTTGTGCATTTGCTGGATTGGCGGAGCGTGTTCTTGCCATATCTGGCCCTTGTATTCTGGTCGCAGCCTTTATCAGGCGTCAATCAACGTTTCATGGCGGCGTGGGACAATGGGGTCAAGCTTTGGGCGCAATTCGGGGCACGATCCGGGCCTTTTGACGCATTCGACCGGAATGTTAGAGATGGAGGGGCTGAGTTGGAGCGGGTAGACGGAATCGAACCGACATAGCCTGCTTGGAAGGCAGGGGCTTTACCATTAAGCTATACCCGCTCAGTGCTTGCGCTGATTATTTTATGTACCAACCATCGTCAAGCGCGAAGTTGTGTTTTCAGCCTCAGATACGGCGCACGACATCAATGACACGATCTTCAAGAAATTTTCAGATGGGCGGCAAAAAGGGAAGTCGTGGCAATTCAATGGTCGTTAATTAGCGATGGAAAACAGATCTGGGTCACCACCAAACGCAAGGGAAGTAACTTGATTCCGGCATCTAACTCACACTGGAGAGAAACACTATGTGTGCTTATCCCAGCCTTAGTGTTCACTTGCCTGATCGTGTTGACACTCTCGCAGCAGTCGCCCGTATGGATGCCTTTGGATGATGCCTATATAACAATCGGAAACGTGGATCTGTTTCTTTCGGGGCGCTCAGATCTTTACGGCAATGATGGTCCGACCGGCGCAAGTAGCTTGGTTCATTTTCTCGTGCTGGCCTTTTTATCGCAATTCACCACTACACCAGAGGCCAGCTTGGCCTTGAGCGTTCTAAGCGCCGGCGCATATATGATTGGGTTATGGTTGTTACTGTGTTCCGTGTCAGGCTCTCGGATTGTTGCAGCATCTGGGTCGATTGCGGGTCTCTTATTAGGATTCGCGTGGCTCCACCTTATGAATGGCCTAGAGACTGGTATGGCAATGGCAGCCATCACTTGGGCCTTTTTTCTACGCCAAACCAATCGCCACGTCGCGCTATCGATATTGATTGGCATAATGCCTTTTATCAGACCGGAGTTTTACGTTCTTTCTGCTCTCTTGTTCATTTCTATCATCGTCGTGAAGCCGATCAACTACGCGTACTGCGTCAAGATTTTTTTCATTTCCGCATCCGCCTACATAATCTTGGCACTTGTGAGCGTTCTGATTCTAGGCAGTGTTTGGCCTGATACCGCCGGCGCGAAAGAGGCTTTTTTTGCAGAGAAAGGTGAAGTTTTCTCTAGTCGACTGATGGTCGCTCTGCGCGCCGTGGTCGAGACCAATCTGCTTGTGGTTTTCTCGGGCTTGGTCTTCGCACCATTCCTTAGGGGAGGCTGGGTTGCCTTAGCTTTTTTCGGAATTTTTGTGCTCTCATCAGCTCTGAAACTACCGGGTGCTCTGTATCACAACGATTTCCGCTACCTGTATCCGTTGCTACCAATTGCAATTGCATCTTGGACAGCGGTCCTGACGGCGCGTCAAGTTTCTTCGGCCCCGGTCTTTGTGATCGGTGCCCTCCTGTCGGTATACGCTTTTGCGACAAGCAGTTGGCCAGTCTACACCATACAATGGAAATCGGGTAGCGAAGAGCGTCTTATTACAGCGGAATGGATGACTGAGAATTTACCGTCGAATTCTGTAGTAGGTGTTCACGACGCAGGCTTTATACCCTGGAAGATCGCCTCAACAGTCTCGAATCAAAACATTCGGTTCGTTGATCTTGTCGGCTTGAAGTCGCCTTCCGCGATCAAATTTCACGAGGAATTCACTGCCCCCTCGAATGGTAAAGAACGATGGCGAGCATTTGATGTGTTGGGGCGGGAACGTAAGATTGATTACATCATTGTTCTGGATCGACCGTTTTGGCGTCGTATCGAAGACAGTTTCAAGACTGCGGGCTGGGATATCAACCTTATTTTCGCCAACGAGGGCGGATATCAAGTGTTCTCAGCCAACCCAAATTGAGCGGAGCAATTGAAAACTGCCTGTTTTGAACTGATGTTTTCGAAATGGAGAATAACTCAACCTGTGGTTTGAAAACAAACTGTCATGTTACGTGAATATACGCTGTTCACCAAAACCCTATTCAGACAGCCAGGAGCTATCCATGACAGACGTCGATCTTACCACCCTTTCCGCCGACGATTGGGATGAGTTGCACTTCCCCCGCCCGGATGAACACGACTTCGACCGCGTGGTTGAAAGCGCTATCTCGCGACGGGGTTTCCTGTCAGGAGTTGTAGCTCTTGGGTCGGGCGCTGCGGTGATGGGCGCTGGTTTGTTGGGCTCAACTTCAGCACAGGCGGTCGATGCGCAACGCTTTGCCTTCACGCCGATTCCCGCCCAGACCGATGGGACAGTCCACGTGCCGGAAGGTTATGAGTGGAAGATGCTAATGCGCTGGGGCGATCCGCTGTTTTCCGAGGCCGATGGATACGATTTGACCGATGGCGGTAAGGTTGAAAACTCCGACAAGGTTTTTGGCGAGAATACGGATGGGATGGAGACATTCTCGTTCCGGGGTCACGAGCTGATTGCGATCAACCACGAGTACCCGAACCGCAAGATCAACCTGCCTGCCGCGCAGGAAGGTGTTCCAACCAGTGCCGATGACGTTCTAAAGTTGCAAAACATCCAGGGCGTGACCGTAATGGAGATCAAGGAAGGCCCTGCGGGCTGGGCGGTCGTTAAGGACAGCCCCTTCAACCGCCGGATCCACCACAACACTCCAATGAAGATCGTCGGCCCCGCCGCTGGTCATGACCTACTGAAGACCGAGGCCGATCCGACAGGAACCGCGTCGCTGGGCACCATGAACAACTGTGGTTCCGGCAAGACACCGTGGGGCACCTACCTGACCTGCGAAGAAAATTTCAACGGCTACTTTGGTTCCTCTGACGAGAATGCCAGCTACGATCAGAAGGTCGCGGACGGCATGAAACGCTATGGCATCAAGGCCGAAAGCTGGAACGGTTACGAGCTGTTCGATCCGCGTTTTGACACCTCGAAAAACCCCAACGAGCCGCACCGCGCAGGCTGGATCGTGGAAATCGACCCGACGAATCCCGACAGCACTCCGGTCAAACACACAGGCCTGGGCCGTTTCAAGCATGAAAATGCCGAGGTCACGCTGGCTGCAGACGGTCGCGTGGTGGTCTATATGGGCGACGATGAACGTGGCGAGTATCTGTACAGGTTTGTCTCGAACGCGGCCTATGCGCCCGGTGTCGATACTCAGAGCCTGCTGAATGATGGCACGTTATATGTCGCCAAGTTCAATGACGACATGAGCGGTGAATGGTTGCCGCTGACGCCAGAAACGACCGGTATGGACGCGGCCGAAATTCTGATCTTCACCCGTATGGCGGCATCGGCTGCGGGTGGCACCACCATGGACCGTCCGGAATGGGTGGCCTCAAGCCCTGTCGCGATTGAGGCCTATTGCTGCCTGACCAACAACAAGAACCGGGGTGTTAAGCCAAATGCTGGGGGTGATGACACTGCAGTCAACGGCCCTAACCCGCGCGAGGCCAACAAATACGGCCAGATCGTGCGCTGGCGTCCAGCGGATGAAGATCACGCGGCCACTGGCTTTGATTGGGATCTCTATGTCATGGCCGGAAACCCAACTGTTCATTCGGATAACCGTGGCGGATCGGCAAATGTGAACGAAGGCAACCTGTTCAACTCACCCGACGGCATGGCCATCGATTCGACTGGTCTGGTCTGGATTCAGACAGACGGGAATGATGACAACGAGGAAGAATTCGCAGGAAACGGCAATAACCAGATGCTAGTTGGCGATCCCGTGACCGGGGAGATTGTGCGCTTCATGACCGGCCCGAATGGCTGTGAAGTCACCGGTCTGGCCTGGTCGACCGACCTGCGCACCATGTTTGTTGGCATCCAGCATCCGGGCAGCAATTGGCCCGATGGCGGTACGCCGCGTTCGTCGGTGATTGCGATCAAACGCACCGACAACGGGCTGGTCGGCTAATCAAGCCCTTGCATCAAAAGCGCTCCTGAACTTCGGTTCCGGGGCGCTTTTTCGTCTCAATTCAAATATCCTCACCCGGTGGATCAAGCAGCCCGCCCGGCGCAAGCAAGGCACGCTCTGAAAGCCACGGGTTCAGTTCGAGTGCATGGTTCAGCGCCGTTCGCGCTTCGTCCAGCCGCTTGAGACCCAATAGCGATAATGCCCGCCCGCTAAGCGCCGCTACATGGTTCGGGGACAGCTCAATGGCCCGATCCAGATCGATCAGGGCCGCACCGTAATCCTGCTGCAAATAGTTGACGAATGCCCGTTGATTGTACCCCTCGGCATAATCCGGGCAATAAGCGACCAGAGCGTCAAACTCGGCCAGCGCACCGGTCAAATCCCAAGACTCGCGCAGAGACATCCCGCGATCCAACAGGGTTTGAGATCGGGCGTCCGGCGCATCGGTCCAGAGTTGCCACATCCGTCCCGAAATGCCCCGCGCCTCGCGCTCAGACGACGCGGTTTGGGCTTGCGTAATCAGGGCGTCGACGCCAGAGATATGATCCGGCGCAACCGGGCAATCTGCAGAAGCCTGAGCGGCAGAACCAGCGAGTATGGCAACGATAAGTACGTTTTTCATCCTCTCTAACCTGATCCATCAGTCGTTTAGGTCAACTGCTTTATAGCGGAGCCAGCAACCCGGTTTCTTTCACCGCCTCCATCGCAACGAAGGTGGAGGTGTTGGCAACATGCGGCAGGGATGAGATTTTCTCGGCTAGCACCGTGCGGTATTCCGTCATCGATCGGGTGCGGATTTTAAGCAGATAATCAAAGTTGGACGCGATCATATGAGCCTGTTCAATCTCAGCAACTCTGCGCACCGCTGCATTGAACTCGGCCAGTGCCTTTTCACGAGTATCTGTGAGACGCACCTCGACAAAGGCCACATGGTCAAGGCCCAGACGGATCGGGTCCAACATGGCGCGATAGCCTGTGATGATCCCGTCAGCCTCAAGCCGCTTGAGCCGCGCCTGTGTCGGCGATTTTGACAAGCCGATCCTGCGTGCAAGGTCCGTCACTGAGATGCGGCCATCTTCAGCTAATGCCGTAAGGATCGCACGGTCAAAGCGATCAAGGTTGGACAAGTCGTTTTGCATGATCAGGCTCCTATATTTCAGTCAATTCGACCAGAATTTGAGAAAATTCGGTCCATTCTCCTGACTATAGGCGGTTATATTAGGCAAAAGCCCCGGAGTACACATGTCACACAGCCTACGCACCAAAATCGACACCCAAACTTATGCCGACCAGTCCACTGTACTGGACGCGCTGATCTCTCAGGCCAAGCTGTCAGAGGCCGACCGAACGGCCATTTGCGAGGCTGCAGCCCAGCTGGTGCGCGACATCCGCTCAAGCACGTCGCCTGGCATGATGGAAGTGTTTCTGGCTGAATACGGCCTGTCCACAGATGAAGGCGTTGCACTTATGTGTTTGGCCGAGGCGCTGTTGCGTGTGCCAGATGCGGATACCATTGACGCGCTGATCGAAGACAAGATCGCTCCGTCAGACTGGGGAAAGCATCTGGGACAATCATCCTCGTCACTGGTGAACGCGTCGACATGGGCGTTGATGCTGACAGGCCGGGTCCTCGACGAAGACAAATCCTCGCCCGTCGGCGCGCTGCGCGGGGCCATCAAGCGGCTGGGTGAACCGGTGATCCGCACCGCCGTTGGTCGTGCAATGAAAGAAATGGGACGTCAGTTCGTTTTAGGCGAAACCATTCAATCCGCCATGAAGCGCGCCAAAGGTATGGAAGATAAGGGCTATACCTACTCGTACGACATGCTGGGCGAGGCGGCACGGACCGAGGCCGATGCTGCCCGCTATCACCTGTCTTACTCGCGCGCGATCGCCGCTATTGCCGAGGCCTGCACCCATAAAGACATTCGCGAAAATCCGGGCATCTCGGTCAAGCTGTCGGCCCTGCACCCCCGTTATGAGCTGGCACAGGAACAACGGGTGATGGACGAACTGGTGCCCCGGCTGCGCGCGCTGGCTTTGCTGGCCAAGGCGGCGGGCATGGGGCTGAACGTTGACGCGGAAGAGGCCGATCGCCTGTCGCTCTCGCTACAGGTGATCGAAGAAGTTATGGCAGAGCCTGCACTGGCCGGTTGGGACGGGTTTGGCATCGTCGTGCAAGCCTACGGCCCACGCGCCGGGTTGGTGCTGGATACGCTCTACGAGATGGCCCAGCGGCACGACCGCAAGCTGATGGTGCGGCTGGTCAAGGGCGCTTATTGGGATACCGAGATCAAGCGCGCGCAAGTCGAGGGCGTCGATGGTTTTCCGGTCTTCACCGATAAGGCGGCGACGGATGTGTCCTATATCGCCAACGCCCGCAAACTGCTGGGAATGACCGACCGTATCTATCCGCAATTTGCCACGCATAACGCCCATACGGTCAGCGCCATCCTACATATGGCGGACGGCCAGCCATTCGAATTCCAGCGCCTGCACGGGATGGGTGAGACCCTGCATCAGATCGTGCGCAACAAGCGGACCTCGCGCTGCCGTATCTATGCTCCGGTCGGCGCGCATCGGGATCTGTTGGCCTATCTGGTACGTCGCCTTCTGGAAAACGGGGCAAATTCCTCGTTCGTCAATCAGATCGTTGATGAGGAAGTCGCCCCAGAAACCGTTGCCGCAGATCCGTTCGTAGCCGTTCAAACGCCTGGCAAACCGCTGCCAACCGGGCCTGAGTTGTTCGCACCGGAACGTCCAAACTCGAAAGGTTTTGATCTGCACCATACGCCAACGCTGGACCAGATCGACATCGCACGCGACGCCTTCCGCGCCCATCATTGGTACGCCCGACCTTTGCTGTCGGATGATGCACAGCCTTTGGCAGACACTCCCGTGATCAATCCCGCGCAACCACTGGATCGTCCCGGTTCGGTTGCTGCGGCCAGCCCCGAAGACGTGGAACTGGCGTTGGCCAGCGCTTGCCCATGGCAGGCTTCAGCAGAGAAGCGCGCTGAAATTCTAAATAGAGCAGCCGATCTCTACGAAGCGCATTTTGGAGAGCTGTTTGCCCTGCTCGCCCGCGAAGCCGGAAAATCCGTGCCCGATGCGGTAGCCGAGCTGCGCGAAGCGGTTGATTTCCTGCGCTACTACGCCGCCAATATTCCTGCCGCCAAACCCGCCGGTATATTCACCTGCATTAGCCCGTGGAACTTCCCTCTGGCGATCTTCACCGGGCAGATATCGGCTGCGTTGGCCACCGGCAACGCTGTGCTGGCAGCCCCTGCCCCGCAAACGCCATTGATCGCCCATCGTGCCATTCAACTGATGCATGAAGCAGGCGTTCCGCGCGATGCGCTGCAACTTCTTCCGGGCGGGCCGAAGGTGGGTGCGGCGCTAACGTCGGACGAACGCGTGTCTGGTGTGGCCTTTACCGGTTCCACCGCGACCGCGCTGAAAATCCGATCAGCAATGGCGCAGCACATGCGGCCGGGTACGTCATTGATCGCCGAGACCGGCGGCCTGAACGCGATGATCGTAGACAGCACCGCGTTGCCGGAACAAGCCGTGCAGTCGATTATCGAAAGCGCGTTCCAATCGGCAGGCCAGCGATGCTCGGCCCTGCGCTGCCTCTATCTGCAAGAGGATATTGCCGATGACGTTCTGACCATGTTGCAAGGGGCGATGGACGCTTTGCATGTGGGCGATCCTTGGCTGATTTCAACTGATTGCGGCCCGGTCATTGACGCGCAAGCCCGGCAAATCATCGCGGACCACGTGGCCCAGGCCCGCTCAGAAGGACGGGTACTGAAGGAGATGACAACGCCTCCTGAAGGTACATTTATCGCACCGACCCTGATCGAGATACCTGGCATCTCGGCGCTGGAGCGCGAGGTGTTCGGTCCGGTTCTGCACGTCGTCCGGTTCAAGGCGCAAGATATCGACAAGGTCATCGCGGATATCAATGCCACGGGCTACGGCCTGACCTTCGGCCTGCACACTCGGATCGACGACCGGGTGCAGCATGTGACCGAGGCGATCCATGCCGGTAATATCTACGTCAACCGCAACCAGATCGGCGCAATCGTCGGCTCGCAACCCTTCGGTGGCGAAGGACTGTCCGGCACCGGCCCCAAGGCGGGCGGTCCGAACTATATGGCACGGTTCTGCGCACCTGATCGGCAGAATGCTTCGGGACGCTGGGACAGTTCGGCTGAACCAGGTGCGCCCGAAGGGCAACCTGCAACGCCCGGCACCCAATCGCTGCCTGGCCCCACCGGTGAATCGAACCGCCTGACCGAATATGCCCGCCCCCCGCTTTTGTGCATGGGTCCGGGGACTGAGGCAGCCGAAGCACAGGCGGATGCGGTCAAAGCGTTGGGCGGCACAGCGATACGTATGACGGGCATGCTGGATTTGCACCGGCTTGAAAACCTGACCGGTTTCTCGGGCGTTCTGTGGTGGGGCGACGATGACACTGCCCGCCAGATCGAACAGCACCTGGCCCGGCGCGATGGCCCGATCATCCCGCTGATCCCCGGGCAGCCCGACCGTGCGCGGGTGCTGGGGGAACGCCATGTCTGTGTCGACACCACCGCCGCCGGAGGCAACGCCGCCCTTCTGGGAGGTGCGGCATAACCGGACCTTGACGCTGGGCGGCGAAAAGCCCAGCGTCGCGCCATGTTTCCGATCCGAGACCATAACCCTTCGGGGCGTACTCCGTTTGTTGTTTATGCCCTTATGGCTGCGAACATACTGATCTTCCTCAGCTATGTGGGTGTCATGGAGAATGCGCGGCTGATCAATCAGCTTTATATTGACTACGCGGTCATTCCTGCCCGGATAACTGACGGCTATGGGTTCGAGACACTCGTGACGTCAATGTTCCTGCATGGGGGCTGGATGCATCTGGCGGGAAACATGCTGTTTCTGTGGATATTCGGCGATAACCTCGAAGACGAAATGGGGCATGTGCTGTTTCTCGTGTTCTATCTGCTGGCGGGAATCGGAGCGGGGCTGATTCACGTCATTTCGGCACCGGATTCGGTGGTGCCAACAATTGGCGCGTCTGGAGCGATTGCTGGTGTCATGGGCGGCTATCTTCTGCTTTTCCCAAAAGCGCGCGTAGATATCCTGCTGATTCTGATCGTCTATATCCGGATCTTCACTATCCCGGCCTTTATCATGCTGGGTGTCTGGCTGGGCCTGCAATTCCTTGGCAGCCTCTCCAGCAATCCCGATGAAGGTGGCGTTGCCTATTGGGCGCATACCGGAGGGTTCTTTGTTGGTTTGATCCTGTGCATCCCCCTATGGCTCAGGCGCGGAGGGACTGGGTTCTGGAACCGCACCCACGGCCATCCACCGCATCCGGAACACAAGTACAAACTCTCGCAATCGCGCATCCCCAAAGTGCCGCGCAAATAATCAAGCGTCAGCTCTTGGGTAGCCTACCGCCGCTCAGGTGGGTGATCTCTTGCGCCGCGCGCATGACCAGATCGCCCAACTCGGGCGCGCGTTCGCGGCTGAACCTTACGGTCGGTCCGGATACCGAGATACCGGCGCAAGGCTCAGCCCTGTCATTGAAGATGGCCGCACCAATGCAAGACATACCTTCATACCTTTCTTCGTGATCGTAAGACCAACCTCGGGTACGAGTTTCAGCCAGATCTGCATACAGGCCCGAAGCGGGCAACTGCGTATTTTCAGTGAATGCAACCGGATCAATCCGGCCCAGAACTTTGCCTAAACTCTCTTCGCTCAACGCAGCGAGAATAGCCTTTCCTGTACCGGACGCATACATGGGCGTCCGCGCACCGGGTGGAAAGAAGGCCCGGATGGGGTTCTGAGTTTCGACCTGCCCGACAAAGACCACCTCTGCACCATCGGGTACGGCGAGATTTGCGGTCTCACCACTGTCTTGCATCAGACGCCGCAGGATCGGCCTGCCGATTTCCAGAACGCTGTTGCGCCGCAGGAAAGACGCACCGGTCCGATAGGCTTCGATCCCGACCAGCCATTCCTGCCGTTCCTCATCAAAGGATACGAACCCGTGTTTTTGCAGCGTCACAAGAATGCGATGCGTGGTGGCCGTCGGTACATCGACCTCGCGGGCAAGATCGCTCAGCGCGACGCGCTCTAGCCGGGCAACGGTGGTCAGTACGCCCAGCGCCCGATCCAATGATTGCATGGTCCCGGCCGAACTTTCTTTAAACAGCGATTTGGGTCTGCCGCGCGGCCGCTTTTGCGTTTCCATTTCTCACCTGACCTTCGGATTCCCCCCGGAAACTCGAACCATTTTTTTTGGCCCGGAATTCTCCGAGATCATTTTGATAAACTGAATTCCTATCCGTTTCAGCACCTTATCAATTTAACGGGTAAAATGAAAATATTTTTCAAGAAAATTGCAACACACAACCGTTCAAGCGACACTTGGGTCCAAAGCAGAGGATTGAGTTATGTCGCATCAAAACCCGGTCTTTATCCCAGGCCCAACCAACATTCCTGATCGTTTGCGCCTTGCCATGCAGGTTCAGACGCAAGACCACCGCGCCCCGGACTTCGTTGAAACCTTCGCCCCGGTACTGGAGGATACAAAACAGGTCTTTGGCACCACCGAAGGCCAGATCGTCACTTTTCCAGCCAGCGGAACGGGCGGTTGGGAGGCAGCTATTACAAATACGCTCAGCCCCGGTGACAAGGTTCTTGTCGCCCGCTACGGCGTCTTCAGCCATCGCTGGATCGATCTGTGCGAAAGACACGGGTTGGACGTTCAGATTGTTGAATGTCCATGGGGAACAGGCGCGCCTGCAGACAGGTTCGAGGCGATCCTGTCCGCGGATAAAGCGCATGAAATCAAGGCCGTATTGGTGACGCATAACGAAACCGCGACAGGTGTGCGTTCCGATATCAGCGCTGTACGCGGTGCGATCGATGCGGCGCATCACCCGGCCATGATGTATGTGGATTGCGTGAGCTCTTTGGCCTCAATGCCGTTCGAGTTTGACCGGTGGGGCGTGGATATTGCGGTCTCGGGGTCGCAAAAGGGGTTCATGCTGGCCACCGGCATGGCGATCCTGTGCGTCAGCCCCAAGGCTCTGGCAGCAATGGATACCGCCCAACTGCCCCGCACCTTCTTTGATTTCCGTGATATGATGTCGGCAAATGCGTCTGGCGGCTTTCCCTATACTCCGCCTTTGCAGCTGATCTACGGCATGCGCGAAAGCCTGAAGATGCTGTTCGAGGAAGGGTTGGACAATGTCTATGCCCGCCACACCCGTCTGGCCGAAGGTGTGCGCCGCGCGACTGCGGCCTGGGGCCTGAAGTTGGTCGCACAATCTCCTGACCTCTACTCGGATACCGTCAGCGCCATTTTTGTGCCCGAAGGTTTCGACAGCAACGAACTGACTGACCATGCCTTCAACACCTATGAGGTATCCTTCGGCATTGGTCTGGGTGAGTTGAATGGCAAAGCGTTCCGTATTGGCCACTTAGGCAGCCTGACCGATGTTATGGTCCTGTCGGGGCTGGCCACGGTCGAGATGGCCATGGCCGATCTGAACTACCCGGTGAAGCTTGGCAGCGGGGTTGCTGCGGCGCAGGAATTCTATCGCGCCAGCTCAACCAGCCACGCAAAAGCCGCAGCTTAGGGAGGGCAGTCATGTTGGATCAAATCCCCGTCGCCGAACTGACCTATGCTGACGTGCAGGCTGCGCACGAAAGGATCAGGCCGCACATCCGGCGCACACCGGTAATGACCTCGGACTATCTGAATGAACTGACCGGCGCGCAGCTGTTCTTCAAGTGCGAGAACTTTCAAGAAGCAGGTGCATTCAAAGTGCGCGGTGCCAGTAATGCGGTCTTCGGCCTAAGCGATGAAATGGCGACCAAGGGTGTTTGCACCCACTCAAGCGGGAACCACGCCCTGTCGCTGTCATATGCGGCTGGTCGCCGGGGCATTCCATGCAATGTGGTGATGCCGCGCACCGCGCCGCAGGCCAAGAAAGACGCGGTACGACGCTTTGGTGGTACGATCACTGAATGTGAGCCATCCACCTCTTCCCGCGAGGCAACGTTTGCCGAGGTGCAGGCCCGAACAGGCGGAGAGTTCGTGCACCCGTACAACGACCCTCGGGTTATCACTGGTCAGGCCACATGTTCGGCTGAATTGCTTGAGCAGACCGATGGCCTGGATGCAGTGATCGCGCCAATCGGCGGTGGCGGGATGGTCTCAGGCACCTGTCTGACGGTCTCGAACCTTGCACCAGGAACCGCGATCTATGCGGCTGAGCCTGAGCAGGCGGACGATGCGTACCGTTCCTTCAAAGCGGGTCATATCATTGCGGACGATGCCCCCAAAACGGTGGCGGACGGGCTGTTGGTCCCGCTCAAGGAAAACACTTGGCACTTTGTGTCGAACAATGTGACCGACATCTTCACCGCGTCCGAGCAGCAGATCATCGACGCAATGAAACTCACCTGGAAATACTTGCGCGTGGTGATGGAGCCGTCTTCGGCCGTTCCGCTGGCCACCATTCTCAAGAACCCCGACACCTTTCGGGGCAAGCGCGTCGGCGTCATCATCACCGGCGGCAACGTGGATCTGGACAAGCTGCCCTGGCTGAAAGGGCAAGGAGAAACAGGATGAACAAACCGATGAACAGTGATCAATTCGAAGTTGGCTATGACATTCCTGCCGCGATCGGCATGGATGAATCCGAAATCCAGACTCCTTGCCTGATCCTTGATCTGGACGCGCTCGAGCGTAACATCAAGAAGATGGGCGACTATGCCAAGGCACATGGGATGCGGCACCGGGTGCATGGCAAGATGCACAAATCCGTAGACGTCGCGAAGCTGCAGGAACAATTGGGCGGCGCAGTCGGCGTCTGCTGCCAAAAGGTTTCCGAGGCCGAGGTGTTTGCGCGCGGAGGCATCAAAGACATTCTGGTCTCGAATCAAGTGCGGGACCCGGCCAAGATTGACCGTCTGGCGCGCCTGCCGAAGCTTGGTGTACGCACAATCGTTTGCGTCGACGATGTGGACAACGTCGCTGACCTTTCTGCTGCTGCCGCTAAGCATGGCACTGAATTGGAAGTTTTTGTCGAGATCGACTGCGGCGCGGGCCGCTGTGGTGTCACCACGACCCCCGCCGTGATCGAAATCGCCAAGGCGGTTGAGGCCGCCCCTAACCTGAAATTTACCGGCATTCAGGCCTATCAAGGCGCGATGCAGCATCTGGATACGTATGAGGCACGCAAAGAAAAACTGGATACCGCAATCGCCATGGTCAAGGATGCCGTCGACGGATTGAAGGCTGAAGGGATCGACTGCGAGCTGGTTTCGGGCGGCGGTACGGGGTCTTATTACTTCGAAAGCAACTCGGGCGTTTATAACGAGCTGCAGTGTGGCTCTTATGCCTTCATGGATGCTGATTACGGTCGGATTCTGGACAAGGACGGTCAACGGATCGATCAGGGTGAATGGGAAAACGCCTTGTTCATTCTGACCAGCGTGATGAGCCACGCCAAAGCGGACAAGGCAATCTGCGATGCGGGCCTGAAGGCGCAATCCGTCGATAGCGGCCTGCCCTTCATCTTTGGGCGGGACGATGTGGAATACCTAAAGTGTTCGGACGAACACGGCGTGATTGGTGACCCGGATGGGGTGTTGAAGGTTAACGACAAGCTGCGGCTGGTGCCCGGCCACTGTGACCCGACCTGCAACGTTCATGACTGGTACGTCGGTGTGCGCGGCGGCAAGGTTGAAGCGCTTTGGCCGGTCTCTGCCCGTGGCAAGGCCTATTGAATTACAGATGAATGCAAGGGCGGACGTTTAGCACCGCCCTTACTAATGCCATCAAAAAGAAAGACAAACGCGATGATCATCGTTCCTGAAAAGGAAATCGGCGCTCTGTTAGGCCGACAGGAAAGCTATACTGCGGTTGAGCAGGTGTTTGCCGCGATGGCGGCTGGGGACGCCTACAACTTCCCGGTCGTGCGCGAGGCCATAGGTCATGCGGATGCGCTCTATGGGTTCAAGGGCGGGTTTGATCGCACAGGCATGAGCCTTGGCCTGAAAGCAGGCGGGTATTGGCCAAACAATCTGGAAACGCACGGGCTGATCAATCACCAATCCACCGTGTTTTTGTTTGATCCAGATACGGGTCGCGTTCGGGCCATCGTTGGGGGCAACCTGCTGACCGCACTGCGCACGGCTGCAGCCTCGTCGGTTTCGATCAACCATTTGGCACGCAAGGATGCCAAGGTGATCGGAATGGTTGGCGCCGGGCATCAGGCGACATTCCAATTGCGCGCGGCATTGGAACAGCGGGACTTTGAGAAAGTCATAGGCTGGAACTTGCATCCAGAAATGCTGCCAAATCTCGAAAAGGCCGCGGCTGAATCGGGGCTGCCTTTTGAGGCTGTGGATCTGCCCGGCATGGTGCAGGCGGACGTGATTGTCACCATCACCTCCTCCTTCGCGCCAACACTGATGTCCGAGCACGTCTCCGACGGCACACACATCGCCTGCATGGGCACCGATACCGTCGGCAAGCAAGAGGTCGCCACAGACCTGATCGCGCGGGCAAGCGTCTTTACCGACGAGGTCGCGCAGGCCGTGACATTGGGTGAAAGCCAGCATGCCGTGGCTGCCGGAATGAAAGCCGAAGGCGATATCCGGCAGATCGGAGAGGTCATCAACGGTACCCATTCCGGGCGCGTGTCCGAGGCTGAGGTGACCGTGTTCGACGGTACTGGCGTTGGGCTGCAAGATCTTGCGGTGGCCAGCGCCGCAGTTGATCTGGCGGTCCAGCAAGGGATCGCGATCGAGGTCGACTTCTAAACCAAAACGCGCGCCCGGACCGGACGCGCGTACCATGATCAAATGACCGGGGTTGAATATCAGCCCCGGATTACCTTTGCGAAATTGTCAAAGATCGGTTCGTTGGCGCAGATCACTTCGCCATCCTCAAGCACGCTGCCTTCGGGGTTCAGCGCCTGAACAAAGCCGCCCGCCTCTTTCACGATGATAATGCCTGCGGCCAGATCCCAGGCGTTTAGGCGACGCTCCCAAAAGCCTTCGTAACGACCGGCGGCCACATAGGCCATGTCCAGCGCGGCAGCACCCCAGCGACGAACACCTGCACAGGCAGGCATCAGACGGGCCAGGTCCTGCAAGGTCGCAGGCAGGTCCGAACGGCCACCGAATGGCAGACCTGTCGCGAAGATCGACTCGATCATGCGATGGCGGCCCGACACACGGATGCGCATGTCGTTCATCCACGCACCTTCGCCTTTTTCGGCAAAGAACATCTCATCCTTGGCAGGGTCATAGATCACACCCGAAACGATCTTGCCCTTATGTTCCAACGCGATTGAAACGGCCCAGTGCGGCAGCCCGTGCAGGAAGTTGGTGGTCCCATCCAGCGGGTCGACGATCCAGCGACGAGTCGGATCTTCGCCGTCAATCGCGCCGCCCTCTTCAGCCAGCCAACCATAGGTCGGACGGGCACCCAGCAATTCCTCTTTCAGGATGGCTTCGGCCGCGATATCGGCCTTCGACACAAAGTCGCCCGCACCTTTCATCGACACCTGCAGGTTCTCGACTTCACGAAAATCCTTGACCAGAGAACGCCCCGCCTTGCGCGCGGCCTTGATCATGATGTTGAGATTTGCACTGCCAACCATTTTCCAAAGGCTCCTGTCCGGTCAAGCCGCGCGTATACTGGGGCAACGCGCCCTTGCCAAGAGGAATGATGTTCAATGTGAAATTGGACACTGACAGCCATTCGTCGTTAGGCAATTGTTGATCCGCGCTGGAGGTCGAATCGCTCTGGTCCGTCTGCCAGCCCGCACATTGAACTCGCACAAATCACTGTGATGCAATTCTAAGGAGATCTCATATGGCTACGTATCACGAGTTTCCCCAAAGAGAAATTGACCAACTTATCGAAACTGGGCGCGCCAATTTTGATGAACAAAACATAGCAGCGCGTTCATCAAAGGACGCAGTGCTTGGTGCTTCTCCGCTCGTTGTAGGTGAAGTCTGCATTTCGGTAACCGTCGAAGATGGAAAAGTTTGTCTGAAAATTCCAATTGTGGACATTGAGGAATGCTTCAAAGTGCCGGGCTGGATTCCCGATGGGACGGTAGCGAAAGCTTGTTTAAAGATTTGCTTTATTGGCCCTGTACCCAGCGGAGTATGCGTTGTGGTAACCGCGCTTGACAAGGAGGTCTTTCGACGGTGCTACGGAGCTTGCTAGTAAAATTGAAGCCGTGTCGTTGAAGAGTTTTCTGGCTTGGTTTAACAAGTTAATTCCATGCATGCTGCAGGCTACTGTGCCTGCAGCTTGTGTGCTTCGGCTCGTGCGAGTTCTACCAACTCTTGTACAAAGGGCTTTTCAAGGTCGTCGCAACGCACTGCAGCGTATAATCCGCGGGTAACGCCCTGCTTGGTCAGCGGACGTGTGACATAATCAGAGTTGTACTTCACTTCGCGCACCACCCAATCGGGCAGAACTGAGATGCCCCGGTTCGAGGCGACCAACAACAATATTACTGCGGTCAGTTCGACCTGCCGGACCGAGGCCGGCTCGACCCGGGCCGGGATCAGCAACTGACTGAAAACATCCAACCGGGTTCGTTCGACCGGGTAGGTAATCAGTGTCTGACCTCGGAAATCTTCAGCTTCGATATAGGGCTTTTCAGCCAATGGATGCGAAGACGCCGCGACAAATACGGCCTGGTAGTCAAAGAGTTCGACAAATTCGACACCCGGCAGATCTTCGGGGTCAGAGGACACCACCAGATCAACCTCTTCTTTCTGCAAGGCGGGCAACGCGTCGAATGCAAGGCCCGGGCGGATATCCACATCAACGTCTGACCAGGATTTACGGAAAGCTTCAAGCACCGGAAACAGCCACTCGAAACAAGCGTGACATTCGATCGCAATGTGCATCCGACCGGTGCGACCGTCGCGCAGCGATGAAAACTCATCCTGCATCGCCTCGACCTGAGGCAGAATTTGTTCAGCGAGACGCAGCAGCCGCAAACCAGCTGCCGACAACTTCATCGGCTTGGATCGACGTAAAAACAGCTCGACCCCGGCCTGATCTTCCAACCCCTTGATCTGGTGACTTAGTGCGGATTGCGTGATGTTTAGCTGATCAGCTGCACGCGCAAGCCCACCGCATTCGTGGATAGCTTTGATCGTCCGTAAGTGGCGAAATTCGATATGCATTACTCACGCAACTCATGTTGTTGTTGAACAATATGAGTTTGTCTCACAATGCATCTGATGGCACAAGGGCATAAATGACAGCTACGAGGCCAACATGACCAAGCCTGAGATTTCATTCGAGTTCTTCCCGCCGCAGACTCTGGAGGCCTCGTTTCGCCTTTGGGATACGGTTCAGACCTTGGCGCCGCTGAACCCACGGTTTGTATCGGTGACCTATGGTGCTGGTGGTACAACACGTGAGCTGACGCGTGATGCAGTTGCAACCTTGCACAAATCCTCGGGGCTGCCTGTTGCTGCGCATCTGACCTGTGTCGATGCTTCGCGTCAGGAGACGCTTGAGATCGCAGACACATTCGCGCGCGCAGGCGTTCAGGATATCGTTGCCCTGCGTGGCGACCCCCCTAAAGGTCAAGACCAGTTCGCCCCCCACCCTGATGGTTTCACCAACTCAGTAGAACTGATTTCTGCACTGGCCGAGACCGAGATGTTCAGCATCCGTGTCGGCGCCTATCCGGACAAACATCCCGAAGCAAGCAATGCCCGCGCTGATGTGGATTGGTTAAAGGCCAAGCTGGATGCGGGCGCGGACGAGGCGTTGACCCAATTCTTCTTCGAGGCTGAAACCTTCTTCCGGTTTCGCGATGCCTGCGAAAAAGCGGGGATCGACAAGCCTATCGTACCGGGCATTCTTCCTATCGAGAACTGGAAGGGTGCGCGTAACTTTGCAAAACGCTGTGGCGCCCACATTCCCGACTGGATCGAGAACGCATTTGACAAAGCAATCCGGGACGATCGCGAAGATCTTCTGGCGACGGCGCTATGCACCGAACTCTGCTCGGACCTGATAGAAGGCGGCGTGGACAAACTGCATTTCTATACGCTCAACCGACCTGAGCTTACTCGGGATGTCTGCTTTGCCCTGGGCATTACACCCCAGACCGAATTGCAGAACGTCGCCTGATCCCACAGTTTTTGCGTTCGCCCTGTATCGCCGGGCATGGCAGTCGTCTGCCATGCTCATTTGCGACAACCGCTGCGCAGGCGACAATCTCGATATGCACCCGTCAACTGTTGCCCTACCTCAGTCTAATTCCCGAAAAAATTTGACAAAAATGTGATCAATGGCAATCTGACCCCGTTGTAGTTTTTATGAGTGTTTTGAGTATGAAGCCAGTGAGCAAGGTACAGGCTCGGGCCGAAGCGTTGCAGATTCTTGGTCTGCCCCCAAATGCAAACGCAAACGAGATTCGTGAAGCCTGGCGCAAAATCGCGTTCCACGATCATCCTGATCATACCGACGGTGATTATTCCGGTTTTTCGGATGCTAAATCAGCCTATGATTTTTTGCGTAAAGAAGGGATGACACGCAAAAACGGTTTAGATTCTTCTACACCGCGTCGTCCTCGTTTGAAGAAACGCGTAATCGAACTGGCCGCAGATGAAATCAAAGCTTGTCACGATCTGTTAAAACCTGAACGCGCGCTGAAGGATTTATCGGAACTGGGTGAACCGGACGCCGCCAAAAGCGCCCGCGAATCTTCGGACCATGTTCCTGATGCAATCGGATGCTTCGGGCGCGATCTTACCTACTTCGTCGCATCGTCAGTCTGCGAAGGGTCTAACCGCGTTGCATTGCCAACCTCGGTCCTTTCCGGCTACCGCAAGTCAGAAACAGAGATTCTGACCTTTCGGTCCAAAGGCTCGGGCTCCGGTGAGATTGTCATTCCTGACCCGATACGCGAGAGAAAATTTCCCGGTGCCAAGAGTGTAACAATACGGTTCGAAGCGGATCAACACATGCGGGATATGTTCGAGTTGGCGGGGTGAGAGAACCCGCCAGCGAAAAAAGCCCGGCCTTAGTGGCCGGGCTTTCTTTCATTAATCGGAATCAGTTGGAAATTGGGCCTTCTGATGTGAATTTCGGGATCACGCTGGTCGAAGCGGCATCCCCTTCGATTCCGGGCCAGTTGCCTTCCGCCAGGTCGATGTTGGCCGGAACATCCTCTTCCCAGAAACCAACAACAACATCAGTGATGTTCAGATAGAGCTTGTCATCGACAATACGCCACAGATTTGGGTTGCCCGGAACCTTGCCGCCTTTCGACACGCCGTATGCACAATGGCCATCATATTGCGGAGCGTAAAAGGCCGGGTTCTCCAAAAACTTGTCACGGTTTTCTTCGGTCGCAAACGCCCAGGTTACACCATTATAGTCTGCGGTGATGTCGGCCCGACCGCGAACGGCCTCGGGTTGCGACTGGCCTACAGGAACCTGATCCAGGCTGCGGTAAGCAACAACGTCGTATCCCGATACTGCAAATCCGGTGCCATCAACATATTGTTCTCCGGCGAACGCGGGCACGGCAAAAGCCATCGTCGCGGCAAGGGTCAGCGCAAAGCGTTTCATGTGATTGGTCCTCATGTCCTTACGGTTTCTGGTCACCCGAACTGCGGGTCTGGTCAAACAATAGGTAATTTTGGCCCGGCGCGAAGACCCCCTCGCGCCGCTGTGAAAACCAGAGGGGTTTTGTGAGGTGAACGAGGTGCAATGTTACAAGTATCTCGCCACATCCGGGGTTGGACTTTGAGTTTTGCAATATTAGCTGTGAAGGCGGCGCGTTTTGGCCAAATGATGCAGAAAGGCAAAAGATGAGCGAACAATCCACTTACACACCCCCAAAGGTCTGGACTTGGGACAGCGAAAGCGGAGGACGCTTTGCCAATATAAACCGGCCCATAGCCGGTGCGACCCACGAAAAGGATCTTCCGGTCGGGAAGCACCCGCTTCAACTGTATTCGCTCGCCACCCCGAACGGCGTCAAGGTTACGGTCATGCTGGAGGAGCTTTTGGCATTGGGCCATTCCGGGGCCGAATACAATGCGTGGCTGATCAACATCGGTGAAGGTGATCAGTTCAGCTCGGGCTTTGTCGGGGCCAATCCTAACTCTAAGATACCGGCGCTGTGGGATCATTCAGGTGAAACACCTGTGCGCGTTTTCGAGAGCGCCTCCATCTTGCTGCATCTCGCTGAGAAATTCGGTGAGTTTCTGCCCGCCAGCGGTGCCGAGCGGACAGAAGTGATGAACTGGCTGTTCTGGCAAATGGGCAGCGCGCCATATCTGGGCGGTGGCTTTGGCCACTTCTACGCTTATGCGCCTGAGAAATGGCAATATCCGATCGACCGTTTCGCGATGGAGGCCAAACGCCAGTTGCATGTGCTGGAACTGGAACTTGCCGATAAGCCTTATATTGCAGGTCAGGACTATACCATCGCCGACATGGCGATCTGGCCGTGGTACGGGCAGCTTGTTCTGGGCCGTCTATATGATGCGGCAGAATTCCTGGATGTCGAAAGCTATGAAAACGTGATGCGTTGGGCCAAAACCATCGATGCTCGCCCCGCCGTTCAGCGCGGCCGGATGGTCAATCGTGCGTTTGGAGAGCCGCATACGCAGTTGCACGAACGCCATGACGCCAGCGATTTTGAGACGCGCACGCAGGATAAACTGGAAGCGGCAGACTAACGCCCTGCGCTACTTCAATATTGGGGGCCGCTCGGGATCACTGCCCGGCGCGGCCCTTTCCATTTTGGGCGCTTGAGGCTGGGGCAAATCGAACCGCAGCCCAACCTTTGCCAAGGCAGAAGTAGCCGGATCCTGCACTTCAAAAAAGCCAACATCCAGCGCTCCGGCCTCGATCCCCGAAAAGGTCAATGCCTCGGATACGGCGCGTGCAAGCGCTGGCTGCGCACCTTCGACCGCTGAAACAAAACCCAATAAATGGCCCTGCCCCCCATCTTCAGTCTTTGTCCCAACCAGAAACGCCGCCGCAGCCAGACCTGCAGCCGTCGCCAGCTTTGCATCAAGCGCGGTCAACAGAACATCAGGCAAACCGGAGGGCGGATGGAATTCGGCAAGTCGCTGCTGCACCTCCTTAGGACCATGCTGCAGCGTGTCAGACAACCAACCGAGCGCTTCAGCGGGGATCAACATCGACGACGGTGCAACATCAAGGTTCAGACCCAGCCCGACCCCCTGCCCCGACAACATCCCTGAAAGAACACGACCCGACAGAGCGACATAGGGGACCGGTCGACCCGCAAATGCCGCCATTCGTTCCTCGAGATCAAACACCAGAACAAAACGACCATCCGCCACATCGAACAGCTCGGGCGAAATGCTTTCATCCTTCGCTTCTTCGGTGAGCATCAGGAAAAGCTCGCTATCGGCCAGTCTTTCAAAAAAGCGTAGTCGAGCGTTGTCGTCTTCCGGGGCCGCCTGCATGGCGGCATGTGCAGCATCCAAAGCTGTGGCTTTAGTCATTCAGAACCTCGTGCACCCGTTTCTGTAGCACCGGCAACAGCTCGGCCTCGAACCAGGGGTTTTTCTTCAGCCAAGCCGTATTGCGCCAGGACGGGTGAGGCAAGGCAAAGACGCGCGGCGCATGGTCTCGCCAAAGACTAACAGTCTCGGTGACCGGTGTGTTCACGCCAAGATGATATTTATGGGCATGACCCCCGACGAGGATCGTCAACGGTACTTCTCCCAACGCAGCCATCACCTTGTCATGCCAGGTGCGCCCGCATATCGGCGGCGGAGGCAGGTCGGCCTTGCGCTCATCGTATCCGGGGAAGCAAAACGCCATCGGCACGATGGATACGCGCGAACGGTCATAAAATGCGTTCTCATCCAGTCCCAGCCAATCCCGCAGCCGGTCACCCGAAGGGTCGGTGAAAGGCTTCCCTGAAGCATGGACGCGCGCGCCCGGTGCCTGACCTGCGATCAAAATGCGCGCACCGGGGCGAAACCAGACCACCGGGCGCGGCTGGTGCGCAGTCGTGGTCTGCGCGAACCTGTCCGCACACACACGGCAGGCTTTGATGTCCTCAATCAGCGAATTCATCGGATCAACAGGCTTTTGCAATGTTCATCGATGAAGATAGGCATCATCTACCCTCGAGCCAATGAAACCGTCCTTGCAACACATCAATGTCATGAACGCGGATGCGCATTGATCATTTGTTTCATATTTCGACATAATGTGGCCAACATGGATCGGTAGCACACCGATCCTCAAACCGTCAAAACCCCGAGCGATCTGCAGGCCGCACATGCTGGAATTCGAAAATGTCAGCAAGTCTTTCTGGACCGGAACCCGCCGCAAGGTGATTCTGGATCGGGTCTCGTTCCGGGTTGAGCTTGGAACATCTCTTGGCGTGCTGGCCCCGAACGGAACCGGCAAGACCACGTTGATCAACATGATGGCAGGGCTGGAAAAGCCCGACGAAGGCGTGATTCGGCGCGACTGCCGCGTATCCTTCCCCATGGGCTTTGCAGGAGGTGTGGCCAAGCGCCTGTCCGCGCTGGAGAACGCACGCTATATCGCGAAGATCTACGGCATGGATCCCGACTATGTCGAAGCCTATTGCAAATGGCTGTGCAACTTGGGTGAGTATTTCGACCAGCCGCTCGGAACCTATTCGTCCGGAATGCGGGCCCGGTTTACATTTGCACTGATGCTGGCCCTGGATTTCGATATGTATCTGATCGATGAGGGGATGCCCTCGACAACCGATGTCGAGTTCAACAAGAAAGCGGGCGACATTCTGAAAGAGAAGCTGCGCACGACAACCTTGGTGATCGTATCGCACAACCCTTCGCTTCTTGAAAAATTCGCGCGGCAGGCTGCGGTATTGGTAGACGGCCAGCTTTACATGTTTGAAACCTTGGAAGAGGCAAAGCAGCTCTATGACTACCAAACCCAAGGCTAGGAAATACAATCCCGACCGCACGGCACGCGGTTCTGGCACTGCCGAGGCACGCTCGGACGCCATTTCGCGCATCCGAAAGGCGACCCAAGGCACAAACTCGGCTGACGACACTCAGCAACCGGGCAACGAGTTGGATGCGATCAAACGCGAAGGTCTGACAGGGCGGCAATTGCGCGTCGCGCGGCGTTTGGCGCACAAGAACGGGCTGGCGGCGACGTCAGACTACGATGCGGTCCGGCTGTTACGAAAGAAAGGAATTGATCCGTTTCAGCGCACAAACCTGCTTGATCTGGCAGCTCCTGACCAAGGTAAGCCAACTGGTGATGACGCCGCGCAAGACAATATAAAGATTCACCTGCCGCAAACGACCAGGGACTCGCAGAAGAACCTGCCAGGACCCGAACTCAGCCCGGCCGAACGTCGTGAATATGAAATCGGGCAGATCCAGAAAGACATCGCCCGCCGCCGCCGCCGCAAGCTTGCCGGGTTATTCGCACGATTGACGGTGTTCGTATTCATTCCAACATTCATCGTGGGCTACTATTTCTATCGCGTGGCGACACCGATGTATGCCAGCGACTCGGTGTTTTCGATCCTGCAAGCGGATGGCGGCGGTGCCTCATTCGGTGGATTTCTGGCGGGCACGCAGTTTGCGACGGCGCAGGATTCCGTGTCCACTCAGGAATTTCTGGAATCCAAGGATGCATTGGAACGGCTTGAACGTGATGTCGGATTTACTGAGTTTTTTCGGCAGGATTGGATAGACCCGATCCAACGATTGCCGGCTGATGCGACGCTTGAAGAAACCTACAAGCTTTATAAACGTATGATCACAATCGGATATGATCCTAGTGACGGCGTCATCCGAATGGAGGTCGCAGCGCCGAGCCCCGAGATAGCGGTCGATTTGTCCAGACGGCTTATCTCTTACGCGGAAGAGACCATCAATGGTCTGACTGAATTGAAACGCGAAGACCAGATGCGCGATGCCTTGGCGAGTTTTGAGGCTGCGCAAGAGGCACGCAGACAGGCTCAGGAAGACCTGATCGAACTGCAGCTACAAGGTGCGATACTGGACCCGCAAAGTGTGATCGCCAGCCTGCGAGGAAGGATCGATCAGTTCGAATTCGAGCTGCAGGACAAAGAACTACAATTGGCCGCGCTTCTCGATAATACGCGCCCCAACCAGGCCAAGGTGGATGGTACACGGGCGGATATCGCGCGGCTGCAAGCGGTCCTTGATGAGTTGAATGCCGAAATGCTGGACGTGTCGGCGGGCGAAAATTCGCTGGCGCGTTTGAGCGTGCGAATCCAGATGGCTCAGGCCGATCTGGCGGCGCGTGACATGATGCTGCAAACGGCAATGCAGCAAATGGAAGCCACGCGGACCGAGGCCAATCGGAAAGTGCGGTATCTGACCGTCTCGGTGAACCCGGTCGCCAGCCAGGAACCCAGCTATCCGCGCAAGTTCGAAAATACGATTTTGGCATTCCTGTTATTTGCTGGTATCTACCTGATGATCTCGCTTACCGCGTCGGTCCTTCGTGAACAGGTATCCTCGTAAGACTCATGAAACATGTAAAAATAGCCGACCTGACGGTTGGCAACGACCTTCCGCTGACCATCATTGCCGGCCCTTGCCAGCTTGAAACCGCCGATCACGCCCAAATGATCGCCGGCACCATGAAAGAGGCATGCGACGCCGTAGGTGCGCAATATGTGTTCAAGGCCTCGTATGACAAAGCCAACCGGACCTCGCTGTCCGGCAAGCGCGGCATGGGCATTGAGTCCGGGCTGCAGGTGCTGGAAGATATCCGCAAAACCATGGGCATACCGGTACTGACCGATGTCCATACCGAAGCGCAATGCGCGATTGCGGCTGAGGCCGTCGATATTCTGCAAATCCCTGCGTTTCTGTGTCGTCAGACGGACATGCTGCTGGCGGCGGGCAATACCGGCAAAGCGGTCAACGTAAAAAAAGGGCAGTTTCTTGCCCCGTGGGAAATGCCGAATATCGTCACTAAGATCGAAAGCACCGGCAATCAGAACATCCTGCTGACCGAGCGTGGAACTTCGTTTGGCTACAATACGCTGGTCGCGGACCTGCGATCGCTGCCGCAGATGGCGCAAACCGGATATCCGGTCGTCATGGATGCGACACACTCGGTGCAACAGCCCGGCGGCCAAGGTGGTTCCTCGGGTGGACAGCGTGAGTTTGCGCCGGTGATGGCGCGAGCCGCTGTATCTCTGGGCGTCGGAGCCGTTTTCATAGAAACCCATCAGGATCCCGACACCGCCCCCTCAGATGGGCCGAACATGATCCCTCTGGATCAAATGGGCCATCTGGTTGACACATTGATGCGATTTGATGCGCTGGCCAAAGAAAACCCAATTCAGATTTAACGATTGAGATTTGTGATGACCAAGCCTTTGCCTGAGGTGACCCCAAACACCTGGAGCTTTCTACGCGATCCGATGATCAAGCCCACGGGCTTTCGCGAATATGACGCGCGTTGGAAATACCCCGATGAGATCAATCTGCCAGGCATGACGGCCCTGGGTTTGGGTCTGGGCACACAGATGCTCAAACGCGGGATCGAACCCGTGATTGCAGTGGGAAATGACTATCGCGATTATTCCCTGTCGATCAAAAACGCTCTGATCGTTGGACTTATGCAGGCGGGTATTCAGGTGAAAGATATCGGCCCAGCGCTCAGCCCGATGGCGTATTTCGCGCAATTCCATCTGGACGTACCGGCGGTTGCGATGGTCACGGCAAGCCATAACCCGAACGGTTGGACCGGCGTCAAAATGGGCTTTGACCGCCCACTGACCCACGGCCCTGACGAAATGTCGGAACTGCGCGACATCGTCTTGAATGGGGAAGGCGTCGCGCGCCCGGGCGGGTCATATGAATTCGTCGACGGTGTGAAAGAAGCCTATATCGACGATCTGGTCGGTGACTTCAGAATGTCACGTCCGCTGAAAGTGGTCTGCGCCACCGGAAACGGCACCGCCGCCGCCTTCGCGCCCGAGATTTTCGAAAGGATCGGGGTTGAGGTTGTGCCCAGCCACACACGGCTGGATTACACATTCCCAAATTACAACCCGAACCCGGAAGCCATGGAAATGCTGCATGACATGGCCGACACGGTCAAATCCAGCGGCGCGGACCTGGCGCTAGGATTTGATGGGGATGGCGATCGTTGCGGTGTTGTGGATGACGAAGGCGAAGAGATATTTGCCGATAAGGTCGGCGTCATCATGGCCCGTGATCTGGCCAAGCTGCATCCAGGTTCGACCTTTGTAGCCGATGTGAAATCCACTGGGCTGTTCGCCAGCGATCCCGAGTTGCAAGCGCTTGGGGTCAAAGCCGACTACTGGAAAACCGGCCATAGCCATATGAAGCGCCGGGTCAAGGAAATCGGTGCGCTGGCTGGGTTTGAGAAATCGGGACACTATTTCTTGGCGGAACCGGTCGGGCGCGGATACGACTGCGGAATGCGCGTGGCGGTGGAAATTTGCAAACTGATGGACCGCAACCCGGACAAAAGCATGTCAGACCTTCGGAAAGCACTACCAAGGACATGGTCGACGCCCACCATGTCTCCGTACGCAGCGGATACGGAGAAATACGATATCCTGCAGCGCCTGGTCGGCAAATTGGTTGCCAAAGCCGACACCTGCGAACGCTTCGCAGGGCGGGCTATCAAAGAGGTCGTGACCGTCAATGGAGCCCGGGTCATTCTGGACAATGGCAGTTGGGGCCTCGTTCGCGCGTCATCCAATACACCCAATCTGGTCGTCGTCTGCGAAAGTAGCGAAAGCGAGGATGAAATGCGCGCGATCTTCGCAGATATCGACGCCGTCATTCGAACTGAACCCGGCGTGGGCGAATACGATCAGACAATCTAAATGACACTATGAAGGGCGCCCATTTCGGCGCCCTTTGTTATCGCGTTTAGATCAATCCCCGCCAAACAGCTTGAGCAGGCCTTTCTTGGCCTCATCCTCAAGCTTGTTCTTCAGCGCGTCTTCGATGTGATCGGAATCCGTCACCGTGGTATCCAGTTCTTTACCAACCTTTTCAAAAACCTTCTTCTTTGCGTCGTCTTCCAGTTCTTTAACTTTGCCTTCGGCTGCTGCCTCTATGACTTTGGTAAGGTCCGGCTTGATCGACGGGTCGCTCCACGGGCCTTTGATCCGAACAGGCACCGATATCCCCTGCCCTGAGTTGGCGCGCAGGGCGACTGGTGTGAACAGATAATCGATATCGCGAGCTCCTAAGCCAATGCGGCCCGTACCGTCCGCCCGGAAATTATCCAGCTGCATCAACAGGTCCTTGTTGGTCAAGTCGCCATTCTTCATCGTAAAGCTGGCCGTAAGGCTGTTGAATACGGTCGTACCACCCGATCCCTTTCCCCGCCCCATAAGGCGGTCAAGATCCAGCCCCGAGATAACGCCCCGCCCGACCTCGATATCTCCTTTACCGCTGAGCGATCGCATGATCTGATCTTCGCTCTGTCCGACGCCCAGAAATTCAAGATTGCCTGAACCGGTGCCCGAAAGCCGTTTGATATCCCCCAGCGTTTCGAGCGCTTCGTTGATATCGATATTGGCGGCTTTCAGATTTCCACCAACCGACAGACCGTTGCGATTATTGGCGACCACCTGGCCGTTCAATTGCCCCGAGAACAGCGAGGCCGGGTGCATCTGCAATACAGCCCGCGACCGATCAAGGCTGAGTGTCAGATCACTTTTCCCAAAGGTCATACCCGGAACCGCAATCGAGGTGGCTTGCAAACGGATCTTGCCATTTGCCAGCGCCAGAAACGACGCATCAATTGGGGCTTTTGACCACCCTTCCGTATCTGAGGTGCCGTTAGAAGCGTTGCCTCCGCTTACTTTCGATAAGTCGAGATCGCCTGCGTTCAGACGCGCAGTCATCTGGGGCGGATTTGAAATCTGGATGTCAGCTTCGCCCTCAAGCCGGTTTTGATCCAGAACCGCGATCATGTTGCGCAATGAAATCCGCCCGTCCCGGGTATAGGTCATCTGCCCGGATACGCTCGCGACCTGTCCTAGTCCCTCCGGAACGGTGACTCCTCCCTGACCAAACGCGGCCAGCATCTTTTGAGTGTCCTTGGCCGTGACCGTCGTCTTGCCATCCATTTCGCCGGCCAGATTCACCCGGCCCGAGAACTGAATATCTCCGCCAGGCGCGGTTAGGCTCAGCTGCAACGGCGTGACAGCGCCGCTGGAAAATGCGGGCAAGTCGGGGATGGTAAGGTCCACTGCGACGCTGCCTCCGGGGACGGACATACTGGCTTGCATTTCCATTGGGGCCGTTACGTCAGGCCAGCGGGCCGAAAGATCGACATCGGCAAAATCCATACTAACCGCGCCATTCTCAAGATAGATTAGGCGCGCATTGGTCAGTTCCAACCGCTCGAGCGTGATGGGTCGGCTTTCAACGGCTTGCGCCGTAGCGCCCGTTTGCGAGGAGTTACCTGGCTGATGCAGCTCCCAGTTTCCGCGCCCATCGGCGCGTTCAAGGCGTAGAACCGGGCTATCGGCCAACACCCGTTTGATCCGGATATTCCCAGACAATAACGCCGAGGCATCGACCCCAACCGCGAGGCTTTGGGCGCTAAGCATCGGTTCCGGCCCGGCCCAAGGCGCATTGCCAAATGTCACAGGGCCGGTTTCCATCCCCAATACCGGCCAAAATGACAGTTTGACGTCACCGGTCAACGCGAGATCGCGGCCTGTTTGCGCCTTGACTTGTTCAGCAAGTATTGTCGCCAGTTTTTCGCCTGGCATCAGCAGCAAGGCACCAATGACCAGCCCGAAGGCTGCAACGATGAGAAATAGAAAACGAATGAGCCACTTCATGGGTCTGCCTTTCCGGCCTTTCTGCTCTGTTTCAAGTCAGCCCCGAGCGGGCGGGATTTGCAAGGGGAAGCTTTCCCCTCTATATGCCCGGCCATGAGCACGAACCCACCGAACCTTCGCCCCGATCTAGCCCCAGAGGCCCGGATCGCCGAGACACCCCGCCGTGGCCAACCGACCCTTGGAATGGTGTCGCTGGGTTGTCCAAAAGCGCTGGTTGACAGCGAACGTATCCTGACCCGGTTGCGGGCCGAGGGGTACGGTATTTCGCCGGACTACACGGGTGCTGATGCCGTTATTGTGAATACCTGCGGGTTTCTGGACAGCGCCAAGGCCGAGTCGCTGGACGCAATTGGCGAGGCATTGGTTGAAAACGGCAAGGTCATTGTGACCGGCTGTTTGGGGGCTGAGCCTGACTATATCCGGGAACACCATCCGCGCATTCTGGCGGTTACAGGACCGCATCAGTACGAACAGGTGCTGGACGCAGTACATGCAGCCGTACCACCCGACCCAAACCCTTATGTCGATCTGCTGCCCGCATCGGGCGTCAAACTTACCCCGCGCCACTATAGCTATCTCAAGATTTCCGAGGGCTGTAATCATAAGTGCAAGTTTTGCATCATCCCCGACATGCGCGGTAAACTCGCAAGCCGCCCGGCCCATGCAGTGCTGCGCGAGGCTGAGAAACTTGTCGACAGCGGTGTGCGCGAACTGCTTGTGATCTCACAGGATACCTCGGCCTATGGGCTGGATCGTAAGTATGACGTGAACCCATGGAAAGATCGGGAGGTGCGCAGCCATATCACCGATCTGGCACGGGAACTCGGCCAATTCGATGCGTGGGTCAGGCTTCATTACGTCTATCCCTACCCCCATGTGCGCGATTTGATCCCGCTGATGGCAGATGCGGGTAGCAATGTGCTGCCGTATCTCGACATTCCATTCCAACATGCGCATCCCGATGTTCTGAAACGCATGGCCCGCCCTGCCGCAGGGGCAAAAACTCTGGACGAGATTGCCAACTGGCGCGCTATTTGTCCGGATATCACTTTGCGGTCCACGTTCATCGTCGGCTACCCCGGCGAAACCGAGGCAGAGTTCCAGACGCTCCTGGACTGGATGGACGAAGCGCAGTTGGATCGTGTCGGCTGTTTCCAGTACGAAAATGTCGATGGCGCCCGCTCGAACGACCTGCCGGATCATGTCCCGGCCGAGGTCAAGCAAGAGCGATGGGAGCGTTTCATGGAGAAAGCTCAGGCCATTTCTGAGGCCAAGCTGGCAGCAAAGGTTGGCCAAAAACTCGATGTCATCGTAGACGAGGTGGATGAAGAGGCCGCGACCTGCCGCACCAAGGCCGATGCTCCAGAAATCGATGGTAACTTGTTTATCGACGAAGGCTTCGAAGGCCTGAAACCCGGGGATATCGTCACGGTCGAGGTAGATGAAGCCGGAGAATACGACTTGTGGGGGCGTTTGCACCCCTCGGCGTAACGAAAGGCGTCTGTCCCTAGAGCAAGCCGATCAAAATCACGATCCACGCCACTCCGGCAGCGACTGCAGACAACGCCACCGCTGCACTTGCTGCATCCTTGGCTTGCCCCGCCAACGCGTGGTGCTCGGTCGAGGTGTGATCGACGGCACGCTCGATGGCCGTATTAAATAGCTCGGCCACCAAGACCAGAATGCCCAGAGCAAGGATCAGCGCCCGTTCTGCCGTACCTAGGGGGAGTGCAAGCGCCAATAAAGCAGAAATCAGGTTGGCCCAAACCCACCCACGAAACGAATACTCTTGCCGCCAGGTTGCAGCCAGGCCCTGCCAGCTCCAGCGGGTACGATCCTTTAGGTGGTCAAAGAACTTGCGCATGGGGTTTCCGATCAGTCGTCCTGCAAGAAGACGTCCGCGACCCACAGCAGAAAGGCAAGAAAAAACCGCCTCGAGGGCGGTGTTCTTTTTAGAGGTGTGCAGGCGGCCCTGCGATCAGAACCGCCTGCTTAATACTTATTGGGTGACCGGGTTACATACGGTCTGGCCTGCTTCGGTTGTGGCCAGTTCATAGCCTGCAGAGCAACTGGGTGTACCAAACTTGTCATAGTCGGGCTGGATGTAAACCGGGGTCGGTTCCTCTTGCTGCGAGCACGCAGTCAATACAACGGCCGTGGCGCAGATAGCAGCAAATTTCAGTTTCATGTCCATCAATCCTCTATTACTTTTCTGATATTGCCCAGTTTTTCGGGGCCGGTATCAGAATAGGACCAAGAATTTCATATGGCAACCGAATCGATAACGCATTCGTGAATAAAGGCGAAACCACGCTGGAAGGCGGGTTTTCATTCGCAGTCTACCTTTTTTGACAAAGAGCCCTAAACTTTGACTTCGACATCAGCCAAAGACGGAGTAGCCACATGTCAGACGCCCCGATCATCGCCCAGAAATCGCCCTATCCGGTCGAAGTGACCGAAGGAAAAACCTATTTCTGGTGCGCCTGTGGCAAGTCCAAGCGGCAACCATTTTGCGACGGTTCGCACAAAGATACGTCGTTCGAACCCGTAAAATATACGGCTGAGGCCAGCAAAAAGGTGTTTTTTTGTGGCTGTAAGCACTGCGCCAATCCTCCGTTGTGCGACGGAACGCACAATAAGCTCTGAAAGTCAGGTCAAGTCGTTCAAAACCTGAGCATTGACACAAAAATCAGGTGCTTTCTCAGCCATTCCTTGTTGTGCGGCAAGCCATATCTGACAACGTTCGTCGCATATTGCGCCCCGGCATCGGGTCACCATCTGAGCGTAGTCGGCAGGTGTCAGTTTCCCTTCGGCCATTGCTTCGGTCAGAGAAATCCCTAAGGATCGCGCGACCGAGCGTGTCAGCCAAAAGTGTTTTTCGATCTCGCCCAGTGATGTTCGATCCATTTGATCACCTTTGCTTGCTGACCCTCAAGGTGGCGAACCTGTGCCGGTTTGGGCAGGTGCAGGGCGCGCTTTCCGCCGTTTCGTTCTCGTTCAACCAGTCTGGGCATGCCCGCGCCCATTCGCACCCGCGGCAGAGCTGAACCATATCTGCCCATTCCTGTTGGCTCAGGTGCCCGTCGCGATGTGCGGTGGCAAGGTCGGCTCCCGTCGCCTGTGCCATTCGCAATACAAGGCGAAAATGGGTCATGATCCGTCCAAGTCGTGGCACGGTACCCCCCTTTTGGCGTTACGGCTTGAGCCTGTTCAGCAACTCGTGATTGCGGCAGTATTCAGGTGTGTCGGGCGCTGTCAGGTTCTTGGCCAGAAACGCCTTGCAATGGCCCGGATTCGGGCATTCCGTGCACCGCAATACCGCGTCCGAGATTTCGTCGAACTGTAAGGCCCCTTCGATGGCAACTTCTTGCAAATCTACGCCCAGCGTCGTGGCCATCCGATCTACAAGGTCGGCGTGACGTCGCAGCGTTTCACGATCAGACATGCGGTTTCCTTTTCCATTCACTCTATGGAAAGGGTAACGCATGCCCCGCACAGTGCCCTTGACTCAGGTCAATGCCCGGTTGCCAGCTGGTCCAGATAGGCCCGCGTGGCGTCCTGCACGCGGCGAAAGCGGTCCCCGCCCAGCTTCTTGCCACCGTACCAGCGTGTCACGATGATTACGTGATCCGTCAGCTCCGCCCGCTCCATCATCCGCAATATGACCATCGCCGCGCCAGACTCTCCGTCATCGGCCTTGAGCGCACCGTTTGGCAAGATGGCCGCCCACGTGTTGTGAGTTGCCTTCGCATATGCCTTGTCGGATTTCAGTTCCGCCAGCACCGCATCGACATCAGCACGACTGGTGACCCCCGCGCCGGTTACAGCATATTTCGACCCGCGATCACTGAGAACGACACCCAATCGGGTTAAGTTGACCATTACCGTAATCCCAGTTCCCGCGCCGTTTGCAACACAACTTCGACCCGCTGGGCATTGGGAGGGTGCGTGGCAAGGAAACGATCACCCGGATCAGGAATGCGTTGGAAGAAAGCCATCCCGGCCAGCGGGTTATACCCCGCCGAGTAAGTGATCTGTGTCCCCAGACGATCCGCTTCCAATTCGAACTCACGCGTGTAGTTCTGCACCCCGACCTCAGCGCCCAGCGCCTGTGCGCGCTCAATACCTGCATCGTCCGCGCCCTGATTGCGCGCGAGTTCACCGAATATCCGCGCGCTCTCTTTGGCGTTCTGCGCCTGCCGGGCGATGTGACCCAAAATATGGTGGGCGGCCTCATGGCTCATGACAAAGGCCATCTCGTCCGCGTTCTGCGTTGCATCGATCATCGGCTGTGTAAAAACGACCAGCGGCCGCCCATCCTTGTCCAAGGTCTGAAACGCGTTCGCTGGGGCATTTGACGAGAGATCAACCAAAATCACGAAATCACAATTGGCAGTCCTCGATTGGCGGCGGCATTCCCGGCTTGCGGTCGTTCCGACAGCCCGGCTGACCTGCTCGAATACGCGCGCCCTGTCCTTTTGTTCGGATGACGATGGCTGCCATTGATCGGCCGGGATCGCGATAACAGGCGACATATCGCAAGCCGCCAACAGCATCACCAGCAACAGGGCAAGACGGCGCATTCACATTCCTTTCGGTCACTCTGTCGGCAGACAAGCATAGCGCGGCATTTAAGGCCGGGCCACAGCCGATTACAGCTTGCAACGGGTTGCATTGCGATCTTATGCCCTGCACTCTGCACACATGTTTTCAATTGAACACGAATTCGACTCGACGGTGATTACGCTGGTGGACGAAGGCGCAAAGCCTTTGCAAGAGGATGTCGTCATCAACAACTTCGCTGAATGCGTCACGCTCGAGCAGTTGGACCCGCGGACCGATCAGATTCAGAAGATTACCCTGTCACCAGAGCAGGTACGCGATCTGGCCGCTGCGCTGGATTTGCCCGAGGGCGTTTATCAGATACGTGAGTCCGAGAGCACCAAAGACTAGTGGTTCCTTTTGGATCTTGCGTCTGATCACAAGCAGCAATTCAGATTGAATTTGTCGCCTTTTGATGAGCAGTTTGCCCTTGAAAGAGAACAGTATGCCTCCGACATACAGACTGCCATGTGAAGGAAGTTAACATATGACCCTGAAGAACCAAGCTGCGCTGGATTTTCTGCACGCGCGCCGGTCTCGTCCGGCCAAAACGCTCGTATCCCCGGCCCCGACCCGGGAAGAGCTGAGGCCGCTGCTGACTGCTGCAGCGCGCAGCCCGGACCATGGAAAGCTGGAACCCTGGCGTTTTGTTGTTGTCGAGCATGGGGCCATGCAACGCCTTGCAGATCTTACAGAAACTTGTGGTCTCGCCTTGGGAAAATCGCCCGAAGATATCGCCAAGGCGCGCAGCCAATTCGAAATGGGCCATTTGGCGGTTGCTGTTATTGAGGTGCAGAAACCTTCTGACAAGATACCGGCAATTGAACAGACCTATTCAGCGGGTGCGGTATGTCTGGCTCTGCTGAACGCAGCGCTGGCCGCAGGTTGGGGGGCCAATTGGTTGTCCGGCTGGCAATCGCATGATCGCGAGTTTTGCGAACAGGGGCTTGGCTTGGCCGAAAACGAGAAGATTGCAGGCTTTATCCATATCGCAACCGAAGGTACGACCCCTCCCGAACGACCGCGCCCCAATGTGGAGGCACTAACCCAATGGGTTTCCGAATGATCATCATCCAGTCGTTTCTACAGGCGCTGGGACAGATCGGCGACCCAAGATTCCGCAAGGTACTTCTGTTGGGTGTTGGCCTGACATTCGCGTTGTTGGTGGCTGCCTATGCCGGATTTTTGTGGCTGATCAACGCGCTGGTCGGCGATCAGGCCACCTTGCCAATACTGGGTGAGGTGACATGGTTGAACGACCTGCTCAGCGTGTCATCATTCCTGCTGATGATGGTGCTGTCGGTGTTTCTGATGGTCCCCGTTGCGTCAGCCATCACCTCGATGTTTCTGGATGAGGTCGCACAGGCGGTTGAGGATAAGCATTACCCCGGTTTGCCGCCGGCTCAGCGCATCCCCTTTGGCGATGCGCTACGGGATACGCTCAGTTTTCTGGGAGTACTGATCGTTGCCAACCTGTTGGCATTGATCCTCTATGCACTCTTCACGCCATTCGCGTTGTTTATCTTTTGGGGTATGAACGGGTTTCTTTTGGGGAGAGAATATTTCACCCTGGCTGCGATGCGCCGACTGGGGCGCGAGGGGGCGCGAAAGCTGCGCGCGAAGCACGCGACAACCATTTGGGTCGCCGGTATTCTTATGGCGGTCCCGCTCTCTGTTCCATTGGTCAACCTGTTGATCCCGATCCTAGGAGCGGCGACCTTCACGCATATTTATCACGGTCTGTCGGGTAGCCGAACCTGAGCTACTCGCGCGGTTCCAGTTGGTTCAGCCAATCGAAATCGCGCACGCTGATTACGCCGGAGATAATGATGCCTGCAATGATCGCCCACAGCACCACCGATATCCCGGTGGTAATCCACAGCTTCTTCTTCATGTGATGGACTTCCGGCGCACCCGCATGAGTACCCGGAACAATATCCCCCAGATCCCCCTGCGTTTTGATGCGCACAGGCAGAACAATCAGCAAGGTCAGAAACCAAATTACAGCGAAAAGAACCAAGGCGGCGGTAATGGTCATCGACTTCAGACCTGCTCCAGCTCAACGAGGCATCCGTTGAAATCCTTCGGGTGCAGGAACAACACCGGTTTGCCATGCGCTCCGATCTTGGGTTCACCCGATCCCAGAACGCGCGCACCGGTCTCTTTCAGATGATCGCGGGCCGCGATGATATCCTCGACCTCATAGCAGACATGGTGGATGCCGCCTGATGGGTTCTTTTCCAGAAATCCGTTGATCGGGCTGTTCTCACCCAGCGGATACAGCAATTCGATCTTGGTGTTGGGTAGTTCAATAAAGACCACGGTGACCCCATGATCCGGCTCATCCTGTGGAGCGCCGACTTTGGCGCCAAGCGCATTGCGATACTGGGCCGATGCGGCCTCTAGGTCGGGAACAGCAATGGCTACGTGGTTCAGGCGACCAATCATGGGACTCTCCTTCCTTCTGCGTTGCAGCGGTTATGGGGGCAGTATACCCAAAGGACAAGTGCGCCAAATCGTCGTTAACCCTGTATTAGCCAGAAGTTCCTAGCGTGAGGCATCTGCTAAACAGGAGTTCTGCCATGGACGATTCGGGACCTTTCGCCTCTCCAGCGCTGGCCACCAAGATGCGACCGCTGCTGGGCCAAACAATCCTTGTGGTCGAAGACAGCCGCTATGCGTGCGATGCAATACGATTGATGTGCTTGCATAGCGGTGCGCGTATCCGTCGTGCGGATTGTCTGAAATCAGCGCGGCGCCATCTGCAAATCTATCGTCCCTCGGTCCTGATCGTCGATATGGGTCTTCCTGACGGGTCCGGCGCTGACCTGATAGCCGAAATGACCCACGCTGTACCCCGCATCGGTGTCATTCTCGGGCTGTCTGGCGATGACAGCATGCAGGTTATCGCCAGACGCGCAGGTGCAGATGGGTTTCTGGCCAAACCCCTGACCTCGGTCGCTTATTTCCAGACCTCCATACTTGAACTTCTGCCCGAAGATCGCCGCCCAGGAGGTCTGGATTCCGTCAGGGATAATATCGTTCAGCCCGATCCGCTGGCCTATCGGGACGACATGGCCCATATCGCCGACGTGCTTACCGGCCCCACTGATCAGCGCACGTTGGATTATGCGGTACAATTCCTGCAAAGCGTTGCGCGAGACGCCGAAGATACTGTGCTTGCCGAAGCAGCCCGGGACCTTGCCCAATCTCGTGCGCAGGGGACACCGGTCACCGCCCAGGCTGCACGGATTGCGGGTCTGGTTCAGGATCGGCTCGAACGGCAAGAGGCGATCTGAGATGCTGACCGCTTACTTTATTACCGCATCGATCCTTTGCATCTGGGTCTACCGCCTGACACGACAGACGGCCAAGAGCATCCGCAATCGTCGGGATGCCGCAAATCCACTGGATTGAGTTGAGCCTGTTTTGAGACCACCACGCAACTCCGATTTGCGTGGCGCGGCGAATACACCGATTGTATTGCACTGCCCCAAACGTAAACCGCCCGCTCAGGGCGGGCGGCTAGATTTAGTCTTGCGGGATGATCCTGAGACCCAGTTCCATCAACTGATCCGAGGTCGGATCGGATGGCGCATCCATCATCAGGTCTTCGGCGCGCTGGTTCATCGGGAACATCATGACCTCGCGGATGTTGGCCTCATCCGCCAGCAGCATCACGATCCGGTCGATACCTGCGGCACAGCCGCCGTGCGGCGGGGCGCCGTAGTGGAAGGCATTGAACAGTGCGCCAAAGCGGGACTTCACTTCGTCTTCACCATAGCCCGCCAGTTCAAAGGCTTTCAGCATGATCTCGGGTTTGTGGTTCCGGATGGCACCCGAAACCAATTCGTAGCCGTTACAGGCCAGATCATATTGGTACCCGCGTACGTCCAGAGGGTTGCCCTGCAAAGCTTTCATCCCGCCCTGCGGCATCGAGAAGGGGTTGTGTTCGAAATCAATCGCACCGGTTTCTTCGTCCTGCTCGTAGATCGGGAAATCGACGATCCAGGCAAAGGCAAAGCGGTCTTTCTCGGTGAGATTCAGTTCATCTCCGATCACGTCACGGGCCTTACCGGCCACCTTCTCAAAGGCTTTTGGCTTACCACCCAGGAAGAACGCGGCATCACCGACGCCCAGACCCAATTGCTGACGGATCGCCTCGGTTCGTTCGGGGCCGATGTTCTTGGCCAGTGGACCTGCGGCCTCCATACCCTCGCCCTGATCACGCCAGAAAATGTAACCCATACCGGGCAGACCTTCTTTCTGGGCAAATGCGTTCATACGGTCACAGAATTTGCGGCTGCCACCGCTCGGCGCTGGGATAGCGCGGATTTCGGTGCCTTCCTGCTCCAACAGCTTCGCGAAAATCGCGAAGCCAGAACCCCGGAAGTGGTCAGAGACCACTTGCATCTTAATGGGGTTCCGCAGGTCAGGCTTGTCGGTGCCGTACCACAGGGCTGAGTCCTTGTAGGAAATCTGCGGCCACTCCTGATCGACCTTGCGCCCGCCCCCGAACTCTTCGAACACACCGGTCAGCACGGGCTGGATGGTGTCGAACACATCCTGCTGCTCGACGAACGACATCTCTAGGTCGAGTTGATAGAAATCGGTGGGCGATCGGTCTGCACGCGGGTCTTCATCGCGGAAGCAGGGTGCAATCTGGAAATACTTGTCGAAGCCCGACACCATGATCAGCTGTTTGAATTGCTGCGGGGCCTGCGGTAGGGCGTAGAACTTGCCCGGATGTAGTCGCGAGGGGACCAGAAAGTCGCGTGCGCCTTCGGGCGACGATGCGGTAATGATCGGTGTCTGATATTCACGGAATCCCTGGTCCCACATCCGGCGGCGCATGGATGCGACAACGTCCGAGCGAAGGGTCATGTTTTGCTGCATCGCCTCGCGTCTTAGGTCGAGGTAGCGATAGCGCAGGCGTGTTTCCTCGGGGTATTCCTGATCGCCGAACACCATCAACGGCAATTCGTCGGCAGCACCAAGGACCTCCAGCTCACGCACATAAACCTCGATCTCGCCTGTCGGCAATTTCGGGTTAATGAGATCAGCGTCGCGGGCTTTGACAGTGCCGTCGATGCGGATGCACCACTCGGACCGTACCTTTTCCAGTTCAGCAAATGCCGCACTATCGCCGTCGCACAAAACCTGGGTCACACCGAAATGGTCGCGCAGGTCGATGAACAGTACGCCGCCGTGATCTCGGACACGATGCACCCAACCGGACAGGCGGACGGTTTCACCGACATTGGCGGCGGTCAGAGCGGCGCAGGTTTGGCTGCGATAGGCGTGCATGGATCATATCCCTTCGGGCGCAGAATTCGTCGCGCCGATACACCCCGTCAGGCATGGAAAGTCAAGGCGGGTCGCGCCGTCAAAACGGCCTTTGCACGTTGCCCGAGTAGAAATAGACGCCCAGCCCTGCCGCAAAGATAATATTACCAGCAATTGCGTGCAGAAGAACTGCATAAAAGAATGATCCGCGCTTGCGGTAGGCCCAGGTGAACAGGAGGCCTCCGAAGAAAGTCATGATGGCTACGACCCAGCTCCAGTACATGAGGTGCGCAAGCGAAAACAGGCCAGCGTTCAAAAGGTATGCGGCCCGCCCTTCAGGTAGGATCGCGTGATAGCGTCGGAAAAAGAGAGAGCGGAAAAGCAGCTCTTGTGGCAGAGCGGACAGCAACGGGTAGCCGATACAGATGAATATCAACATCTCTGGCCGATGCAGCAGCAAAACAAAGGCTGCATCCGGTCGCGCCCACAGCACCAGGGCGGAACAGAAGGTAGCCATGAACAGGGTAAATGCAAAGACTTCGGTCCACGACCAGTTTCGCCAGCCATACCAAAGCTCCGCCCAGGAAAAACCGGGCGTATCCTGCAGCAGCAGTATCCCCAGTCCGGTAAACGCAAAAAGCGAGGGGAACATCCAGTTTGGCGGGAACAATGTCGCGATGGCTATGGGAACCGCCACAAAAAAGAGCACAAACTCAATCCTGAGGCGTGAGTTGGTAACAGGGGTCTCCACCCATTCGGTATTTTTGCTCAAGGTGCCACAAGCTCCGCACGGATCAGCCCCCGAAGGGAATTTCCACAGTGGATAGATTGCGCGTTTTTTAGATCGGTCAAGGTCAGAACGGATTCGGTAACTTCTTTATTATCCAACAATTCCTCGCGCAAAACCCCGGGAAGCAATCCGCATCGCAGTGAGGGCGTAAGTCGTCTGCCGTCGGGCATGGTCAGGAACAGGTTCGTGATAGTGCCCTCGCAAAGCTCATCCCGTTCGTTCAAAAACAAAAGCTCATCAACTCTTAGCGGCAAGCCCGCCCGCGCCATGTCATAGACGGCCCGTCGGGTCGTTTTGTAACCCAGCCAGATATCCGATGATGATAGTCTCTGTTTGGCCAAATCCACACGCCAGACCGACGGATTGGCAGCCAATTCTCCGGACGTCAGTTCAAATTTGCCATCCGCGTCCAAGGTCAAACGGCAGCGCAATGCAATCTCACCCAAACTCGCATCCAAAATCGTCCAAGCGGCGGTTCGGTCAAAATCAATGCCGAACTTCTGTGCTGTGCGCGCCATGCGGGCCAAATGACGATCAAGCCTGACGAACCCCTGCCCCGGCCTGTAGGCCAAAGTTTCGATCAGACGGAAATCAGGCTCAGTTGGTGGGCGAAGCGGGCTTTCCATAGCGCCTCCTCATATTCCGATGGCGCGGTGCTGTCCCAGACCAGCCCGCCGCCTACGTTAAGGGTCGCCTTGCCGCCTTCAACCATGAGGGTCCGGATGGCCACGTTGAATTCCGACCGACCGTCCGGGGCCGCCCAACCGATGGTTCCGCAGTAAACATCGCGAGGCCAAGGTTCCAGTTCGGACAGGATCTCCATCGCGCGAATCTTTGGCGCTCCGGTGATTGATCCGCACGGGAACAAGGCGGTCAGAACATCAGAAAGGCCTACGCCAAGGTGTAACTGCGCCTGCACAAGCGAGACCATCTGATGGACAGTCGCATAGGTCTCAACCTTGAACAGCTCGGGTACTTTCACCGATCCGGCCAGCGCGACCCGGCTAATATCGTTGCGCAGCAGATCGACGATCATCAGATTTTCGGCCCGGTTCTTTTCATCCGAAGACAGGAAAGCGCGTCGACGCTCGTCTTCGACTGGGTCCTCGCTGCGCGGTTGAGTTCCCTTCATCGGGCGCGTTTCGATCCGGCCCTCGGCGTCGGTTCGGAAAAACAGTTCGGGCGAGCGGCTCAGCAGATCAGGCAGCCCCTCCTGCTCAACCAAGGCGCCGTGGCCGACGGGTTGACCAGCCGCAAGCGCCGCATAAAGCGCGACGCTGTCTCCGGTTACATCGAGATCAATTGGGAAGGTCAGATTTGCCTGATAAATGTCACCCGCACCAATCGCCTCATGCACTGTACGAAAGGCCTGCGTATATCGCGCCTCGTCCCAGCGGGGCTGAAACGCAGTGACACTGCCCGACGCCTTTGGCAGTCCAACGCGATCCGGTGCGTCAAACACACCGAAACACAGTAGTGGCAGGCGTCGTCCTTCTGGCAGCCGGTCTGCCAGACGGGGTTCCAGCACGTAGCCCAGTTCATAACTTGCGTATCCTGCCAGCCAGGCCCCATCCGCGCGCGCCTGATCCAGCGCCGCCAGAGCCTGGGGCACCTCTGCCGCGTTATCCGCGCGGATAATCCGGAACGGACGCTCAAACCGGGTTCCGCGACCGGCAGGTCCTTGATCGAAACGAATACGCAATTGCATCCTCATTTGCCGTGCTGCGCGGTATAGAGAATAGCGCGCCAAGGGAAAGAGGGGAAAGCGGCAATTTCAAACCCGTTTCCGATACCTCTTGCACCTTTTCGCGCGGTCCCTATAACGCAGGACAATTTGGGCGCTGGGGCGGTGCCCTGACTCGCGGACAATTGAAGGGGCCAAGCCATGCCGAGAAGAACCGACATCCAGTCGATCATGATCATCGGGGCAGGCCCCATTGTTATCGGTCAGGCCTGCGAGTTCGACTATTCCGGCGCTCAGGCGTGTAAGGCGCTGCGCGAGGAAGGCTATCGGGTCATTCTGGTGAACTCGAACCCTGCAACGATCATGACCGACCCGGGGCTAGCCGATGCGACCTATATCGAGCCGATCACGCCCGAGGTTGTCGCCAAGATCATCGAAAAAGAACGCCCCGATGCCCTTCTGCCCACTATGGGCGGACAGACCGGCCTGAACACCTCGCTGGCGCTGGAAGAGATGGGCGTGCTGGATAAGTTCAACGTCGAGATGATCGGCGCCAAGCGCGACGCGATCGAAATGGCCGAAGACCGCGCCCTGTTCCGCGAGGCGATGGATAGGTTGGGCATCGAAAACCCCAAGGCCGAGATCGTGACGGCCCCCAAGGATGAGAACGGCAAGAAAGATCTCGACGCCGGTGTGGCACTGGCGCTTGAAACCCTCGAAACAGTTGGTCTGCCCGCCATCATCCGCCCCGCCTTTACGCTGGGCGGCACCGGCGGCGGTGTCGCATATAACCGCGAGGATTATATCCATATTTGCCGCTCGGGTATGGATGCGTCCCCCGTCGGTCAGATCCTGATCGATGAAAGTCTTCTGGGGTGGAAAGAATACGAGATGGAGGTGGTGCGCGACACCGCTGACAACGCCATCATCGTGTGTTCCATCGAAAACGTCGACCCGATGGGCGTGCATACCGGTGACTCGATCACTGTGGCCCCTGCCCTGACGCTGACCGACAAAGAATACCAGATCATGCGCAATCACTCGATTGCCGTGCTGCGCGAAATCGGCGTCGAAACCGGCGGCTCGAACGTGCAATGGGCGATCAACCCGGTTGATGGCCGCATGGTCGTGATCGAGATGAATCCGCGTGTATCGCGCTCTTCTGCGCTGGCCTCGAAGGCGACCGGTTTCCCGATTGCCAAGATCGCCGCAAAACTGGCCGTTGGGTACACGCTGGACGAGCTAGACAATGACATCACCAAGGTCACCCCGGCCTCGTTCGAGCCGACCATCGACTATGTTGTCACCAAGATCCCGAAATTTGCCTTTGAGAAATTCCCCGGTTCCGAACCCTACCTGACCACCGCGATGAAGTCGGTGGGTGAGGCCATGTCCATCGGCCGCACCATTCACGAATCGATGCAAAAGGCTCTGGCCTCGATGGAGTCGGGTCTGACAGGCTTTGATGAGATCGAAATCCCCGGTCTGAACGTCGGAGTCTGGGAAGGAGCCGACGACAAGGCCGCCGTGATCAAGGCGATCAGCCAGCAGACCCCCGATCGTCTGCGCACAATCGCGCAGGCTATGCGTCACGGTCTGACCGACGATGAGATTTTCGGCGTCACCAAGTTCGACCCATGGTTTCTGTCCCGCATCCGCGAGATTATCGAGGCCGAGCGCACCGTGCGTAAAGACGGCTTGCCGGTAACCGAAGACGGTATCCGCAAACTGAAAATGCTGGGCTTCACCGACGCGCGTCTGGGCAATCTGACCGGCCGTGACGAAGACAACGTCCGCCGCGCCCGCCGCAATCTGGGTGTGAACGCCGTCTTCAAACGCATCGACACCTGTGCGGCTGAGTTCGAGGCGCAGACCCCCTATATGTACTCGACCTACGAAGCCCCGATGATGGGTGAGGTCGAATGCGAGGCGCGTCCAAGCGACCGCAAAAAGGTCGTCATCCTGGGCGGTGGCCCGAACCGGATCGGTCAAGGCATCGAATTCGACTACTGCTGCTGTCACGCCTGTTTCGCGCTGACCGAGGCGGGCTATGAAACGATCATGGTCAACTGCAACCCCGAGACGGTCTCGACCGACTATGACACCTCGGACCGTTTGTATTTCGAGCCGCTGACCTTCGAACACGTCATGGAAATCCTTACGAAGGAACAGGAAGCCGGCACGCTGCATGGAGTGATCGTTCAGTTTGGCGGGCAGACCCCGCTGAAACTGGCCAATGCGTTGGAGGCTGAAGGTATCCCGATCCTCGGTACCACGCCCGACGCGATCGACCTCGCCGAAGATCGTGAGCGTTTCCAGGCGCTGGTCAATGAACTGCGCCTGAAGCAGCCCAAGAACGGCATCGCCTCGACCGACGAAAAGGCGCTGGAGATTGCCGAAGAAATCGGCTTCCCGCTGGTCATCCGCCCCTCCTATGTTCTGGGCGGCCGCGCGATGGAAATCGTGCGCGACATGGATCAATTGCGGCGCTACATCAACGAGGCCGTGGTGGTCTCGGGCGACAGCCCGGTTCTTCTGGACAGCTATCTGGCCGGTGCGGTCGAACTGGACGTGGACGCGCTGTGCGACGGTAACGACGTGCATGTTGCAGGCATCATGCAGCACATCGAAGAGGCCGGCGTGCACTCGGGCGACTCGGCCTGTTCGCTGCCGCCTTATTCGCTGTCGAAAGAGATCATCGAACAGATTAAGGATCAGGCGTTCAAGCTGGCCAAGGCGCTGAATGTCGTCGGCCTGATGAACGTGCAGTTCGCCATCAAGGATGACGAGATTTACCTGATTGAGGTCAACCCTCGTGCCAGCCGCACCGTGCCTTTTGTGGCTAAAGCCACTGACAGCGCCATTGCCTCTATCGCTGCGCGTGTAATGGCCGGTGAGAAACTGGCGAACTTCCCGAAACGCCCTCCGTACAAAACGGTCGATGACACCAAAATCGCCGACCAGATGACGCTGGCCGACCCGAACATGCCGTGGTTCTCGGTGAAAGAAGCCGTTTTGCCTTTCGCCCGCTTCCCCGGCGTTGACACCATCCTGGGCCCTGAAATGCGTTCGACCGGAGAGGTCATGGGCTGGGATCGCGACTTCCCGCGCGCTTTCCTGAAAGCACAAATGGGGGCCGGTATGGTGCTGCCCAGCGCAGGTCGTGCGTTTATCTCGATCAAGGATGCTGACAAAGGGCCGGATATGCTCGAAGCAGCGCGTGTTCTGGTTGAGCAAGGCTTTGAGCTTGTTGCGACCCGCGGCACACAAGCCTGGCTGACTGAAGAAAGTGTGCCGTGCGGCGTGGTCAACAAAGTGTACGAAGGCCGCCCGGATGTGACCGACCTGATGAAGGACGGCGGCGTGCAGCTGGTCATGAACTCGACCGAAGGCGCACAGGCGGTGGAAGACAGCCGATCAATCCGGTCGATCGCGCTGTATGACAAGATCCCCTATTACACCACAGCCGCAGCAAGCTATGCCGCCGCGCTGGCGATCAAGGCGCAGGCCGAAGGCGATGTTGAGGTGAAATCGCTGCAGGGCTAAGCCCCGGCAACGATATGAATGAATGGACCCCGGCCTCGGCCGGGGTCTTTTTTCTTCCCCTCCTTGCCCATCGCCCACATGATGGGCGGGGAAGGAGTGCTCATGGACCTCTACACCACATACGGAAGCAACGACCTGCCTCGGGCCATCCGCTTTTATGATGCGATCTTCGCGGTTCTTGGCCAGCCGCGCCTGCCCGGTTGGATTGATGGCTGGGCCGGATGGGGTTCCGACCCCGACAGCGGCACCGGGTTTTGGATCTGCAAACCTTTTGATGGAGCCCCCGCCAGTACCGGCAATGGCACGATGATCGCCTTTCCCGCCAGAAGTGCCGATCAGGTCCGGCGTTTCCATGCCACGGGTTTGAAAAACGGCGGTGCAGATGAAGGCAAACCTGGTGTCCGCCCCCATTACGAGCCCGGATTCTATGTGGCCTATCTGCGTGATCCTGATGGCAACAAGCTATCCTGTTTTTACTACCATTATGATCCAAAGGAGGATGCGGGCGGTTGATCAACCAGCAGCCAGACGTCGCTTTTCCTCACGGTTGAAAAACAACATGTAGAAGACAGGTGCGGCAACCATGGTCAGGATCGTGGCAAAGGCCAGACCGCCCATGATCGTGACTGCCATGGACACAAAGAACGCATCCGTCAGAAGCGGTGCCATCCCCAGAATCGTCGTAATCGCCGCCAACATTACCGGGCGCAGACGCGAGACAGAGGCTTCAACAATCGCAGGACGCAGGGCTTTGCCAGTAGCGCGGACCAGATCGATTTCTTCGACCAGTACAATGCCGTTCTTGATCAGCATGCCTGAGAGACTTAACAGCCCCAATAGCGCTGTGAAGGTGAAGGGCAGACCTGTTCCAAGCAGACCGATAACCACGCCATTTACGGACATCGGGACCAGTAGCCAGATAATGACCGGTTGCCGGATTGCATTGAACAGCAATACGGAAATCAACACCATAATCAGCAAGCTCAGCGGCAACTGCCGCCCAAGGCTGGCCTGCGCGTCGCCTGAATCCTCGAACTCGCCCCCCCATTCCATACGATAGCCGATCGGCAGTTCCATCGCTTCAATGGCACTGCGTACTTCGGAGTGGACCTGCGCGGCGGTCATGTCAGGGGGGATGTCTGCTCCAACAGTTATGGTCAACACCCGGTCACGGCGATGAACCAGCGTATTGAGCGCCTTGTAGTCGAAGCCGTCCACCATCTGCTCGATTGGAACGAACCGTTCCGACTGATCGGAGTAAACTACCTGATCGACGATCGAATAGTCTCCATCCGCCGGGCGGCGCAAGATGATCGGGATCTGGCGGTCACGCTCGCGCAAAACGCCGCCCGTGATGCCATCGGTCGAAAATTGCAACGTAGCTGCAATGTCTTCGCGCGATACGCCTGCTGTTTGGGCGCGCTCCGTGGCATAGATCGGCTGCACGGCCAATTCCTGCTCACGCCAGTCGTGATGCACATGTAGCGCATTCGGAGATGCGGCTGACATGCGCTGTACCGCTTCTTCGGCCAGTTGACGCAGGACAACCGGATCACTACCCGAGAACCGAGCCTGGATTGGATCGCCGCCACCGGGACCAAAAATCAGGCGTTTGGTGCGGAACTCGCCTTCGGGGAACTGGGCTGAACCGAACTCCTCAAGATCGGCTTGCAAGGCAGGAATGTCGTCCAAAGCCTCGGTGCGGATGATCATATGTCCATAGCTTGGGTTTGGCTTCTCGGCAGCGTAGGTCAACATGAACCGCGTGGCACCCTGCCCGACGAATGTGGCAACCGAGACGACGTCATCACGTTCGGCCAGCCAGTCCTCGAATACGGCCATATCTTCCGCCGTGCGGGCGATCGGCGTGCCTTGTGGCAGCTTGTAGTGCACGAAGAACAACGGCGTGTTCGAGTTTGGGAAGAATTGCTGTTTCATCAGTCCAAAGCCCGCAAAACAGACGACTGTGACCCCGATCAACCCGGCCACTACCAGCCATCGGAACCGAAGCGCCCAGTTCAGGATTGCACCGTAGACGCGGAACAGGATGCCGCCATAGGCATCCACCTCACCCTCTTTGCCCTGCTTGAAGAAATAGTGCCCAAGCAAAGGTGTCACCGTGATGGCCAGAACCCAGCTCAGCAGTAGTGAAATGCCGATCACGGCAAATAACGAGAACAGGAATTCCCCGGTCGCGTCAGGACTGAGCCCGATCCCGGCGAAAGCCATGATCCCGATCACCGTCGCGCCCAGAAGTGGGATCTGCGTTTTTGACGCAACCTCTTCCGCAGCATCGCGCGAGGATTTTCCCCGCAACATCGAAATCTGCATTCCTTCGGCCACCACGATGGCGTTGTCGACCAGCATCCCCATGGCGATGATCAGAGCGCCCAGCGAGATCCGTTCCATCTCGATCGAGAACATCGACATGAAGAGCAAAGTACCCACAACGGTCAGCAACAGTGTGGAACCCACGACGATGGCCGCGCGCCAGCCCATGAAAATGCCCAGAACCGCGACCACGATGCTGACTGACATGGCGAGGTTCAGCAGGAAGGCGTTCGAGGCCTCATCGACAACAACATGCTGCTGATAGATGGGCAGGATTTCGACACCAAAGGGGATTTCGGAATCCAGTTCGGCCAGTTTGGCATCTGCACGCTGCCCGACTTCGACGATGTTTTCAGTGGCCAGCCCAGCGATACCCAGCGTGAAAGCTTCAGCGCCGTTGAATCGGATCATGATATCGGGATCATTCTGCCGCCCGCGATAGACATCTGACATATCAAACAGATTGATCACCTGCCCCTGCGATCCAACCGACAGGCCGGCGATCGCCGACACGCTGTCCGAGCCCTCGGCCGTCAAGATCGTGGTGCGGTCACTATTGGATCTCAGCGAACCCGAAGCGTTGACCGAGTCCGCGTTTGCGATAGCTTCGTTGATCGCCTGCAGCGGAACGTTCTGATTGACCGAGATCGACAGGTCCGGCTCAATAAAGATCGCCTCATCCGGCAAGCCCTGAACCTCGACATCTGCAACACCGCTTACCGTCAGCAATTCGCGGCGAAGGAAGGTCGCCAGTTCGTGCTTCTCGGCGTCAGAAAACCCTTCTGCCGTAACGGCATAGAACAGGCCGAACACATCCCCGAACCCGTCATTCACATAAGGCGCACCCACGCCCGAAGGCAGACCGCGTGCTGCATCGCGCACCTTGGCGCGCAGACGGGTCCAGATGTCGGGCAACTCACTGCCGTCATAGGTGGATTTAATCTCAACCTCGATCAGCGACTGTCCCGGCTGGTTGACCGAGGTGATGACATCCACCTCGCCCATCTGCTGAATGGCAGATTCCAACGGTTCTGACACCTCCAGCGCCACCTGTTCGGCAGTCGCACCGGGATATTGCGTGGCGATCACCGCCTGTTTGATGGTGAAGGCCGGGTCTTCAAGGCGACCTAGCGACGTGAAACCCCAAATGCCGCCGAACAGGGCAATCAGGATGAACAGCCACGTATAGAGAGGCCGGTCGATCGAAGCGCGTGCGATGCTCATGAAACCGCCCTCAGTTCGAGAAGCCGACAAAGCGGCGGACAGTTTGACCATCGGACAATGCACCCCCACCGGCGACGACGATTTCGTCTCCATCCATCAGGCCGGTGAGCACGCGGACATCGCCGCTCTGCGTAGGTTCAACAGTCACGGGAACCCGGCGGACGGTGCCTTCGTCGGCGCCAGCAGGCGAGAAGACCAGAACGCCCAGCGCGCCGCTGGCATCAGCAACTACAGCCGTTGGCGGGATGATGATACCGGTGCGTTCATCCTGCACCTGCACCGTGACGGTCACGGAGGAACCGGGAAGAATCTGCAATCCCTCGGGCGGTGTCAAACCGAACTGGATGCGAAAGGTCTGGCCCACGCTTGAGGATTCAGCATCGAATTCCCTTATTTCCAGCGGAAAGATCTCATCGCTGACAGGGAACTTGGCAGTAATCGTGATGTCGTCCTGCTGTCCGGACCGCTGAAATAGGATTTCGGGCACATCCACCTCAATACGCAGTTCAGACATATCGTGAATCCGCACGATCGGAGTACCCGCAGAAACAGTTGTAAACGCCTCAACTGCACGGCTTGAAACCAGCGCGTCGAACGGAGCGGTCAGCGTCGCATGTTCCAACTCATATTCTGCATCTCGAACCGCAATCGCAGCCAGTTGCGCAGCTGTTTCGGCATCATCGACGGCAACCTGGCTGGCTGCGGTTCCACGCAGACGCGACAGGCGGGCGAGTGTTCGATCCGCCTGATCTTTTTGCAAGCGCGTCCGGTCGCGCTGCAGTTCGAACGGTTCCTGATCGAGGCGGGCAATCAACTCACCCTTTGGGATTACAAAGCCTTCGGTCACAGGCATCTCAACGATCTGCCCTGCGACCTGAAACGCCAGATCAACGGTCTGACGAGCGGCGATCCGACCAAAGAATTGGCGCGAAAAGCCGGGAGAGGTTTCGCTTACCTGCATCAGTTTCACAGGCTTGGCAGGCTCTTGCGCCATGGCAGGCGCAGTCAACAAGGACAGTGCGAGGCATACAGAGGTTAGGAGTTTCATTTCGTCAATCCCTCGGGAATTCCGGTTTTCAGAATGTTGTCACGGATTTTGTGAGCCAGCCGTGCGAACTCGGCGGTTTCTTCGGTGTTCAGACCCGATGCGCTGTGGAAAAGCTCACCCGCCACGGCCACCAGCATATTGCGGGCCTCTTCGCCCTGTTCGGTCAGCACCAAAAGCCAGGCGCGACGGTCTTCGGGATCACGCTGTCGGGTCAGGTGCCCCGCCAGTTCAAGTGCATCGGCGGTCGCCGTAATCGTTGACGGCACTGTCAACATATCTGCGGCCAGCACTCCCATACGTTTGGGCACATCGAGCTTGATTAGCATGTGGCATTCCTGATGGCTCAGGTCTGTTTCGATGCTGTCAAAGCTCTCTTCCAGTTTCCAATAAAGCGCGTAGACCCCCATCATCGCCTGAATCTCAGGGCTGAGGCGTCCTAACCGCATGCTGATATCGTCTGACATGAATCTTTTCCGTGCGAGTCGCGGCGAAATATACTTCGAATTTTGAACTATTCAAGTTATGAAGCGAGAGGCGATACATTCCCTTGGGTCAACACATCTTGATCAATACTAATAGGGACTGCATTTTGTGCAGATCATGAACTCAGGGCCAGCCATGTACACTCCTGCCATCACCGGGACCGGTGTCTATACACCAGAAAACATCATCACCAACGCTGAACTGGTGGAAGCGTTCAATGCCTATGCCGACCGGATGAACGTCGAAAACGCGGATGCGATTGCAGCGGGCGACATAGAACCGATGCAGCATTCCTCGGAAGAGTTCATCCTGAAGGCATCAGGCATCGAAAACCGGTATGTGATGGACAAGACCGGTGTTTTGAACCCCGAGATCATGCATCCCGCGCTGCGCCAGCGTAGCGACGACGAGCCTGGGATCATGACCGAGATGGCGGTGGATGCGTGCCTTAAGGCGCTAGCACAAGCGGGGCGCAGCGCCGAGGATGTCGATTTGGTGATCTGCGCCGCTTCGAACCATGAACGTGCTTATCCTGCAATTGCGATCGAGACTCAGCAGGCATTGGGGATCAGCGGATTCGGGTTTGACATGAACGTGGCCTGTTCCTCGGCCACATTCGGCATTCAGGCGGCGGCGGATATGGTGCGCTCGGGCTCGGTCCGGGCGGCGCTGGTCGTCAACCCCGAGATCTGCTCGGGTCATCTTGAGTGGCGCGACCGGGATTGCCATTTCATATTTGGCGATGTCGCGACCGCTACTCTGATCGAGCGGATCGAAGACGCCCAAGGCCCACATTTCGAGATTGTCTCGACCCGGTGCGCAACTGCGTTTTCCAACAATATCCGCAACAACAACGGCTTCCTCCGCCGTTCGCGCCCCGATGGTCTGGTGGATCGCCGCGACATGCAGTTCATGCAGAATGGTCGCAAGGTGTTCAAAGAGGTCCTGCCCATGGTCAGCAAACATATCAGCGACCACATGGAGACAGAGGGCATCAGTAGTGATGATCTAAAACGCCTCTGGCTGCATCAGGCCAACAAGACGATGAACGACTTCATCGGTAAGAAGGTTCTAGGGCGCGAACCTGAACCGGGTGAGCAACCCAACATTCTGCAGGACTACGCCAATACCTCATCCGCCGGGTCGATTATCGCCTTCTCGAAACACTCAGACGATCTGGATGCGGGCGATGTGGGCCTGATTTGCTCGTTCGGGGCCGGGTATTCGGTGGGTTCTGTGATCGTCAAACGGCATCAATAAGCGCGCGCCTTAACTGCGCTGCTGGAATCGCTGCAAGACCAAACCGCTTTCTCAAGAATTATTCAGACGGGCTCAACCGCTCCTTCATCTCTGACCGACACATCGAAACCCGGATGCCCTGTGCATCCGAGTGATGTAGTTATGGGAGCCCGCTGTTATGGGAAATAATACTCGCGTTGGACTGGCCGCCTTGGTCGCCGCACCTTTCATTGGGGTCATGGCGACCGGCGCGGCAATCGCAGAACCGCAAACCTGTACAGTCAACACCGCGCGTGTTGCCGCCAATGAAGGCGATTTTGACACGCTCTGCGGCTGTTCGCACGTGACGCGAGGGTTTGTATCTCATCTGCAAAATCGTTCCGATTTCGCTTCGATTCTGCAGAACACTTCGGCGCAATGTCCCGGGCTGACCCAGCTATTGAGCGATCTGCCCACAGCATCGATCTCTAACACGAATGCCGGGGAAGATCGCAGCAGCGATCCATCCTCCAACTCGGGTGACGCAAACGGAAGCGGAAGTTCGGACAACAGTGGAGGTAGCCCAGGCAACAGCGGAGGAAACTCTGGCGGCAGTAGTGATCCGGGTGATGGCGGAAACAGTCCAGGCGACGGTGGAGGCAAAGGTGGCCACGGCGGCGGCGACAAACCTGGCAAAGGGGGCGGCAAAGGCGGTCACGGCGGAGGTGACAAACCCGGTAAAGGCGGTGGCAAAGGTGGTCACCACGGGGGTGACAAGCCCGGAAAAGGCGGTGGCAAGGGAGGTGACAAGCCCGGCAAAGGCGGGGGAAAGGGTAAAAAGTAACCCGAAACCAAGACAGAAATGAAAGGATCTGTGCCGCGCGAGTGGCTCAGGCCCCATTATTGGTCACGAATGGGGACGACGTACCGAGATAGCGCTCACCTATTTGCCCTGTGCGGGACAGTCAGCTAACGCTTTCTTCTTCCAGATGTAGCTTCATCTCAATCAGCACCTGCTGCAGCATACTGGTTTCTTTCAACAGTCGCTTCGCCTCGTTCACCGTGATGATGCCATCTTCTATCGCCGACTGATATTCCGTCATCAGCATGGCAAACCGCTGGCTCAGCGCAATGACATCGGAATTTACCCCGCCCGTACGTGGGCTGTCCGAGTTTCGTCCATCGTAAGAAAGCGTGATATTCTTCAAATCCGCCAATGCCGCAGTCACGTGCGGATAGGCAGCCGCGTTTTCCAACCGGGCAACAGCATCCACCGGCATGAACCGGTCAGCATGTTCTGCGTTGTCTGAATAGTACCTGCCCAGCGTGGCTTTGGATTTCCCGGTAATCTCGCACGCGGCTTCGATTCCGACATCCTTAACCAATGCCTCGGTATGCTTTTTCAGATAGGCCCCGATATCTGCCATTTTGCTACCCTTGTTACCTGCGCCCTGCCCCCTCTGCCTGTCCATGCTGGGGGAAAGGGTAGGGAAATTTCCCATATTCGATTCATAATTGAAATGGCAATAATTGACTATCCCTCAGATATGCAGGGATTTTGTGAGTGAGTGGCGGCCGTTCGAGCCGGTAAAGAGTGTATGCGGGGCAGGATTTTAGCCTTGCATTGTATAGGCCACTTGTAGGCCGACGACGCCACTGTCGCGAAGGCGAGGTAATCCATCCCCAAGAGCATTTGCTCAACCTCAGCTGTAGCGATGGTGGCGTCGATTTACCCCCATGAGACGTCTTGCCCAGGCAGCACATGCGAATTAGACCCACGGCATGGCAAAGCTCTATTTCAACTATTCGACTATGAACGCGGGCAAATCGACCGTGTTGCTACAGGCCTCGCATAACTATCGCGAACGCGGCATGGATACCTACCTGATGACAGCCGCCATTGACGGACGCGCCGGTGAGGGGCGGATCGCATCAAGAATCGGAATCTCGGAACGAGCGGACAGGTTTCGTCCCGACGACAATGTGTTTGCCATGATCGAAAACCGCCTGACACAAGGGAGCATCGCCTGCGTATTCATTGATGAAGCCCAGTTTCTTTCGGAAGAGCAGGTCTGGCAACTTGCGCGCGCCGTAGATGATCTGAAGGTCCCAGTGTTGACCTACGGGTTGCGGGTGGATTTTCAGGGTAAACTATTCCCCGGGTCGGCAGCATTGTTGGCTCTGGCCGATGAGATGCGCGAAGTACGCACCATCTGCGAATGCGGGCGCAAGGCGACGATGGTGATTCGTCAGGATGAAAACGGAAACACCATCACCGAAGGGGCGCAGGTCCAGATTGGCGGGAACGAGACTTATGTCTCGCTCTGCCGCAAACACTGGCGCGAGGCGGTGGGTTCCTAAACCGGGTTGGGTAACGTTCGCCCGGCCACGAACGCCGCGACATTGTCCAACGCCATGTGACCCATATCGGTGCGTACCTCTTCGGTCGCGGTGCCGAGGTGGGGCAGCAGAGTCACATTTTCCATGTCACACAAGGCCTGCGGCACCTTGGGCTCGAACTCGTAGACATCCAGCCCAGCGCCAGCAATCTGACAGGCATGAAGCGCTTGGATTAAGGCGGCTTCATCCACAACTTCACCGCGCGCAATGTTTATCACAATGCCCGAGGGCTTCATCGAGGCCAAAATCTGCGCGTTGACCAAGTGTCGTGTTTCAGCTCCTCCGGGGACGGCTATGACAAGAAAATCCACTGCCGCAGCTAATGCACTGAGATCCGGAATATACTCTGCTTGGAGGTCCAGCTGCTTTGGATTGCGTGATTGATAGGCAACGGTCATGTCGAATCCGAAATGACACCTCCGGGCAATGGCCTGACCTATGCGGCCCATTCCGATGATGCCCACCTTTTTGCCGGTCACATGTTGGCCTAGCATCTGTGTAGGATGCCACCCCTGCCACTGGCCTGACCTGACCAACCTTTCCCCCTCACCTGAACGGCGGGCCGTCGTGAGCAAAAGTGTCATGGCAACATCGGCGGTGGCATCGGTGACGGCACCCGGCGTGTTGGTTACCGCTACCCCGGCAGCGTGCGCGGCGTCCACGTCGATATGATTGTACCCAACTCCGAAATTTGCCAGCAGTTTACAGCGAGGCTCTGGCACCTTAGCAAAGATCTCTGCCGAAAACTGATCGCCCAACGTTGGGACCACAACGTCAAACTCAGTCAGCGCCCGCAACATTTCTTCATGCGTCATAGGCGTGGTTTCACTGCGGAATTCCACATCGAATTCGGCACGGGCGCGCACTTGCACAGCCGAAGTCATCGGTCGGGCAATCAGCAGTTTCATCAATGCATCCTTCCACCGATGGGCACAGCGCCATCGGGGCCTATCAACACGATCTCACCGTTTTCGTCGGGAAGACCCAACACCAAAACCTCGGACATGAATTTACCGATTTGGCGCGGGGGAAAGTTGACCACGGCCATCACCTGCTTGCCCACCAGCGTCGCCGGATCGTAGTGCGCGGTGATCTGGGCCGAAGTTTTGCGCTCACCGATCTCATCGCCAAAATCGACCCACAGCTTGATCGCGGGCTTGCGGGCTTCCGGGTACGGCTCGGCGCGTATCACCTCACCTACACGAATGTCGACTTTGAGAAATTCGTCGAATGAAATCTCACTCACGAGACAACTCCTTAGATCGGTCGGTTGCAGCTTTGACGGCACGATGTAGCAGGTCTGGGAAACCCTCTTCTTCATGCATCAACACCTCCAGTGCGGCCTGAGTGGTGCCGTTGGGAGAGGTGACGTTGACCCGCAATTGAGACGGATGCTCGTCAGCGGCCATCGCCAACGCCCCTGCCCCAGCGACGGTTGATTTGGCTAGCTTCATCGCCAGTTCCGGCGGTAAGCCGTGCGCTTCGCCAGCTTGCGCCAGTGTTTCGATTAGGTGGAATACATAGGCCGGGCCCGAACCGCTGACCCCGGTGACGGCATCCATCTGCGTCTCATCATCCAATCGAACCGTCTCACCAATGGCCGAAAGCAGGTCTTCAGCCATTAGGATATCCGCGTCCGAGGTGTTGGCATTCCCAATCAGCGCCGTGATCCCCTGCCGAACCGCCGCAGGCGTATTTGGCATCGCACGGATGATCGGCGTATCTGCCCCAATGACGTTCTCGAAAGTGGCCAGCGATGTACCCGCTGCGACCGATATGAAAAGACTGTCACCATTGCCCAGCGCTTGAATGGCTGGCAGGGCTTCGCCCATCATCTGTGGTTTGACCGCTACGAGTACAACTGCGGGTGCCTCGGGGAGAGGAGTGTTGATGTTGACGCCCTGCGCCTTCAGCCAATCCGAGGGAAATGGATCGATCACCCAGACCGATGCGGCAGGAAGGCCATGTTCCAACCAGCCTGCAAGCATCGCTGAGCCCATCTTGCCGCATCCCAGAAGCACAAGCCCCTGTTCCGCAACTCGCGAGATATCCATGATTGCCCCTCCCCTATGGTTCGGGGCAAAGCTTTACGCGCGGCCGTAGGCCTCTGCAATGGCGACTTGCATCGCCTCTTCGGGGTCTCGGTTTCCCCAGGTCACCAGTTGGATCGCGGGGTAATAGCGCTCGGCGCTCAGTACCGCTGCGGTGATCATGGTATCGATCTGTTCCGGGCTGGCCGTCTGACCACCGGCCAGCACCAAGCCATAGCGATAGACCATCAATTTCTGATTGGCCCAGTAGGTAAACGCCCCGGCCCAACACTGATCATTCATCTTGTTCAGTAGCTCATAAAGCTCGGTTTCGCGCTCGGCCGGAGGCTCCATCTCAAAGGAACACACCATGCGGAGCGTTTCATCGTAATTCGACCAGGCCAAAGTTATCGAATATGTGCGCCACTGTCCTTCGACAGCCATGGCAATCTGATCATCCCCGATCCGGTCAAAATCCCAGTCGTGATGTTCTGCAAGATGTTCAACAATGTCGATCGGATGAAGGTCTTCTTCGAGATACTGCTCGGAAAGGGCCATAATGCCACCTCACTAATCTCTAGCATTTTGGGGCTGGCAGCGCCCCAGCGCTAGTTGCCTGCTCTACAAGCCGGGCTTCCCCAGTCTGCCTGTACTAAATATGGTGCGATGTGAGCACAGCTCTGGCAACCCTATTTATTGGGGATAACAGCAATAAGTTGTGGACAGTTGGCAACGCCGATCAAAATATTGGCATTGGATGCAGCTTTGTCTTGATAAATTTCTGCAGAGCGGCAAAATGCACAACACCGCACAATCCAAGTTCGGATTGCGCGGCGGATGCTTTTACCCAAAATCTTAAATTCCTGCGGACGTTATTTGTCCAGCTTCGCCTCGAGCGCGGCAATTCGCTGTTCAAGTGCACCGTTCTCTTCGCGCGCTTTCTGCGCCATGGCACGCACAGCATCAAATTCTTCACGGGTTACGAAATCCCGGTCGGCCAGCCAGCGATCCATCATTGATTTCATCGCATTTTCGGCCTCTTCTCGTGCCCCCTGCGCCACACCCATGGCATTGGTCATCAGTTGAGACATATCGTCCAGAATCTTGTTACGGGTTTGCATGGGCTTTCTCCGATTTCGCGATTGCTCTCTATATGGGTAAAGATTGGCCCGGGCTCAAGGTTGACTTGCCACGCAAACCCCGGGCAATGAGACGCACATGCAGGCTGTTTTGAATTTCCCCGATCTGTCACCCGAAATTTTCTCGATCTCTCTGTTCGGGATGGAGTTTGCGCTCAGGTGGTATGCGCTGGCCTATATCGTCGGCATCCTGATTGCTTGGCGCATGGCGCTGATGGCGCTTAGGCGGCCTGTGCTTTGGGCTGATGACACACCACCGATGCAACCCGATCAGCTTGAGGATTTGGTCACCTGGATCATACTGGGTGTAATTCTTGGTGGTCGATTGGGGTTCGTCCTTTTCTATCAACCCGCATATTATTTTGCGTATCCACTGGAAATTCTGATGGTTTGGCAGGGTGGCATGGCCTTCCATGGCGGCCTGTTGGGCGTGGTGATCGCCACTTATCTGTTCGGCAGGCGCCACGCTATACCCATTCTTTCGCTGGGAGATCTGGTTGCCTACACAGTGCCGCCCGGGTTGTTGCTGGGACGATTGGCGAATTTCACTAATGCCGAGCTTTGGGGTCGACCCAGTGAATTGCCATGGGCGGTGATCTTTCCCGGAACTGCGGCCCAGGATTGTCCCGGCGTTGTTGCGGGGATGTGCGCCCGCCACCCGTCGCAACTGTATGAGGCAGCACTCGAGGGTCTGATCCTCGGGGCGATTCTGATATGGCTGGCCTACCGGCGCGGCGCGTTTCAAAAACCAGGTCTGGTTATGGGCGTATTTCTGGCTGGCTACGGTGCATCGCGGTTTTTTGTCGAATTCTTCCGTCAACCCGATGCGCAATTTGTATCGCCCGGTAATCCGCTAGGGCTGGCGTGGCATGTTGGCGGATATGGATTGACGATGGGGCAACTCTTGTCGCTACCAATGATTGCACTTGGCCTTTGGTTCGCATTTCGGGCACAACGCAGATCATGAACCTGAAGGATCGTCTGCTCCTGCGCATCCAGAATGATGGCCCTATGACCATCGCTGACTACATGACCGAGTGTCTGATGCATCCGGAACATGGATACTACATAACCCGCGATCCGCTGGGCGCTCAGGGCGATTTCATTACAGCGCCTGAAATCAGTCAGATGTTCGGAGAGCTAATAGGACTGTGTCTGGCGCAATGCTGGCTGGTACAAGGCAAACCCGAAAAGTTTGTTCTGGCCGAGCTTGGCCCTGGTCGTGGCACCCTGATGGCAGACATCCTGCGCGCCACTCAAAGTGTTCCTGGCTTTCACAAAGCGGCCGAGATCGCGTTACTCGAAGCTTCACCTGTTTTGCGCGACGTACAAGCCAAGGCACTGCAAGGGTATGAACTTCAGTGGATCGAGGCAATTTCTGATCTTGAAGACCTTCCTCTGTTTCTGGTGGCAAACGAGTTCTTTGATGCCCTGCCCATCCGCCAGTTCCTGCGCGAAGGCGAAGGTTGGCGCGAGAGGTTAGTTGGCAAAAATGGTGCATCGCTTGCGTTCGGTCTTGGTGCGCAATCGGCACAAGCTGCGCTCAGCGGACGTGTCGAGGATACGCAGGACGGAGATCTGGTAGAACTGTGCGCTGCTGCCAGTTCCATTATGTACTCTGTTGCCGGGCAGATCGCTCGTAACGGCGGAGCCGCGCTGATCATCGATTATGGTGACTGGCGCTCGCTTGGCGACACTTTGCAGGCGTTGCAAGCGCATGAACGTGTCGATCCCCTGGATCAGCCCGGTCAGGCGGATCTGACCACACATGTCGACTTTGAGGTCTTGGCGAAGGCGTCTCATGCTTCGGGCTGCGCATATACAAAACTGACCCCGCAGGGGGTGTTTCTTGAACGGCTCGGGATCACTGCGCGCGCGCAATCGCTTGCCGCCCCTCTCAGCGGGTCACAGCTTGAGGCGCTCGTCTCTGCACATCGACGGTTGACGCACCCCGACGAAATGGGAAACCTGTTCAAAGTACTGGGCCTTTATCCGCCAAACGCCACGCCGCCACCGGGACTGGAACCATGACACTGGAAATCATTACCTCAGACATGCTGTCCCCCGTACGACACGGGTTCTTCAGCCGCCGCGGTGGCGCATCTTCTGGTATCTTCGAAGGACTCAACTGCGGAACCGGGTCGACAGATTTGACTGAGGCCGTAGCTTTGAACCGTCGGCGCGTCGCCGACGCGATGGAAGTGGCACCTGAGGCGATGATCGGTGTGCATCAAGTGCATTCGCCGACCGTGATTGCAGTCGATGGTCCGATGATTGGTGACAAACCCAAAGCTGACGCGGTTGTCACATCAACGCCGGGTTTGGCGCTTACAATATTAACCGCTGATTGTCAGCCGGTGCTGTTCGCGGATCCTGACGCAAATGTGATCGGGGCCGCACATGCAGGTTGGCGCGGCGCGTTGGATGGTGTGCTGGAATCAACACTGGACGCGATGGAAGCGCTGGGAGCCAGCCGGGATAACACAATTGCCGTAATCGGCCCCACGATTTCACAACGCGCTTACGAGGTCGGCTCAGAGTTTCTGGACGACTTCCTTGCTGACACGCCAGAGAACGCGCGTTTTTTTGCAAATGGCAAAGGTGACCGGATGCATTTCGACCTGCCCGCCTTTGGCCTGCATCGTCTGCGCGAAGCTGGTATCGGCCAGGCCGAGTGGGTCCGTCACTGCACCTATTCCGACCCCGACAGGTTTTATTCCTACCGGCGCTCGACCCATGCCAAAGAGGCCGACTACGGCAGATTGATTTCCGCTATCAGGTTGTAAATCTGGCCCAGATTAAGGCAGCTTTGCCCAGTTTCTGCCACATTTCTTGTGTTTATCAGAGTCAGAATCGTCTCAAATTTTCGCCAATGCACAGACGGTTACCCCAAGTGGGGTCGTCATGGCATGGGCGGAAGCAACTAAGAGGTACCTGAAACCTTCAATTTGTCCTCAATTCAACCCGGATCAGCCTTATAGGCGCCGCAAATCAGCGTCACATTGGCTTCATAAACGGGAACAGGGCGACCGCCCTATCGAAGCAGGACAATGGATATGAAATCGAAATCACGCTTTCTCAGCGCCGTTTTTGCGGCTGTCAGGGATCAAGAACCAGAAATGCCCTGGAAGCGGGTTTCAAGTCACTCAGTCAGAGTTGCACGCCGTCTGGCGGCGCGACGCTGACACAGCAACCCCAAGAGACCAGCTGCCGGTCTCGGAGGGCAAACGCATACCGGATGAAGCTCCGGTCCGGTGTGTGGGGTCGCAATCAGGACTGCGACCAGGGTTCGGAGCGTGTGTGTGCAGGCAATTGCAGCCTGCGGTTTACGAGTTTGTCTGGGGGGTCAAGAACTTGACCAAAACACTGGTGTTTTCTGATGCGGCGCTGTGCATTCGCGGCGACTGGCCTGTGTTTACCCATCTGATTACAGACAAAGAACAAGGTCGTCCGGCGATATTGCACGGGGGTTCAAGCCGTCGGACGGAATTTAGAGGGGACGGAATACCATGACTATTCCAAATTCTCTGGCCCGCGCTGCCAGAAACGCGGTCGAGACGTCAGCGCTATTGCGCGATGCGCCTCGTCCCGCGACAAAACAAAAAGCACAGCTTCGACGTTATGAAGTGTGCAGTCTGTTGAAAAACGGGGATATTTCACAGACGCGCCATATCGCGCCAGCTTTGCCGATGTTTGAAGATGCATTTTGTGCGTTCACGCGCGGATCGTTGGTCGAGACGCCGCAAGGCCAGATGGCGATCGAAGATCTGCTGCCGGGTGATGATGTCCTCACTCAGGACGGATCATCGGAAACCGTGCTTTGGAAAGGGTCTGTCACACTGATTCCCGGACGCGAGGATACGCGCGGGCGAACCCGGCCACTGACGCGGATCATGGCCGACACGTTCGGGATGCAAAAACCGATGTCGGGCGTCATCACGGGCCCCGCCGCACGTCTGCTGGGTACGCCTACGCACATGCGTCATTTGAACGGCGGGCAGCCCATGCTGACACCCGTCAGTGAGTTTCAGGATGGAATGGGTATCATTGAAACGCTGCCGCCGACTCCGGTCGAGCTGTTTCATATCTGTGTGGCCCGACATTCCGTGATTCGGGTCGATGGCCTGCAATTCGAGACCTATCATCCGGGCATCAACGCAGTCCGAATGATCAGTCACTCTTTGCGTTCGATCTATTTGAATCTATTCTCACATATCGAATCGTTGAATGATTTTGGGCCGTTGCTCTTGCCAAGAGCCGGAGATGGTGAAATTGACGCTATGACAGCGTGAACTGGTTAACTAGTACTGCAAGCGTGGGGCATTATGCAGATTTTACTGAGTTGGGTTTTAACCCTTGCACTGGCAGCGATGCTGCCACCCTGTCCTGTGGATCAAACAAGAGGTAGGTTCAGGCCGTCCGGTTCATCCGGTCTTCCAGTACGTCAAATGGTACGCCTGGCTCGTCTTTTGCGCCTCGGATAACAAGCGAAGTCTTGACGCTGGCCACGTTTGGCGTGGTCAGCAACTCGCCTGTCAGAAATTGCTGAAAACTGCTGAGATCCGGTGCGACGCATTTCAGGATGAAATCAACCTCGCCATTCAGCATGTGGCATTCGCGAACCAATGGCCATTCCCGACACCGGTCTTCAAAAGCGCTAAGTTCGGATTCGGCCTGACTTTCAAGTCCGACCATGGCAAAGACCTGCACTTCAAACCCAAGCTCGCGGGCGTTCACCTCGGCATGATAGCCCCGAATGTACCCCGAATCTTCCAGCGTCCGCACCCGTCGCAGGCAAGGAGGAGCGGATATTCCTACGCGCTTAGCAAGCTCAACATTGGTCATACGGCCATCGGCCTGCAGTTCCGCAAGAATTTTGCGGTCGATTTCATCCAACCGGGTCGTGACCATCGAATGCTCCTGAGTTTTTCAGTTGTTATATCAGCAGCCCCGGGAGGCGCAATAATATTTCACAGCCACGCAATTTTCGTTATTTCAGATACATAATTGGCCGCAAAGCCAATCATTAGGCACATCACGGACCTGCAATATGAAGGGGCTTTAAGCCCTGCCCTGCGGTCGCTATATCGATCCGCACCGGACAACACGTCCGCCGAGGCAGTTTGAGTGAGGATACCATGGCCGAAACACGACACACCAAGGTTCTGATCATCGGGTCGGGACCTGCAGGATACACCGCGGGCGTTTATGCAAGCCGGGCCATGTTGGAACCGATCCTGGTGCAGGGTATCGAACCCGGTGGACAACTGACCACCACAACCGAGGTGGAAAACTGGCCGGGTGACACCGAGGTTCAGGGGCCAGACCTGATGGTTCGGATGCAGGATCACGCCAAGGCAATGGGATGCGAAGTGATCGGCGATATCATCAGCGATCTCGATCTAAGCCAGCGTCCCTTCACAGCCAAAGGCGACAGTGGCACCATCTACACCGCCGACGCGGTGATTCTGGCAACGGGCGCACGAGCCAAGTGGTTAGGCATTCCCTCGGAAGAGAAATTCAAAGGGTTTGGCGTGTCAGCCTGTGCCACCTGTGACGGCTTCTTCTATCGCGGTCAGGAAATCGTTGTGATCGGCGGCGGAAATACTGCCGTCGAAGAAGCGCTGTTCCTGACCAACTTCGCAAGCAAAGTCACTCTGATCCACCGCCGCGATGAGTTGCGAGCTGAAAAGATCCTTCAGGATCGGCTGTTCAAGAACGAAAAGATCGAGCCGCTTTGGTTTCACGAACTGGATGAGGTGATCGGAACCGATGCCCCACTGGGTGTGGAAGGCGTCAAGGTCAAGAATGTAAAGACCGGCGAAATCACGGAGATTCCGTGCAAAGGCGTATTTGTCGCTATCGGCCACGCCCCGGCAAATGAGCTGGTCAATGATACGCTGGAAACCCACATGGGTGGCTACGTCGTGACCAAGCCGGGCACGACGCAAACTTCGGTTCCGGGAGTTTTCGCTGCCGGAGACCTGACCGACCACGTATACCGTCAGGCTGTGACAAGCGCCGGTATGGGCTGCATGGCCGCGCTGGATGCAGAACGATTCTTGGCGGAGAACGACTAAGATGATCACAGATTTCTCCGGCCTCGTCTGGAGAATTCTGTTCCGCACCCAATCGGGTGACCCGCTCTCATCGGCCCGTGCCCCCGAAGGACGGTTTCATCATTCTGGCCAATTCGCGCTTTATGCGTCGCTTAGCGCTGAAGGGGCCGGGATCGCCATTCGGCGCTATGTCTCGCAGTGCGACCCTCCACGGACGATCCATCGCTTGAAGATATCCAAGGCGCAAGTATTGGATTTGCGAGGGCAACCTTCTGCCTCGATCGTCTGGCAAGACATGCGGGCAACCGGCATACTCTCTCCAACATGGCGATTTTCGGACAAGGCCCGCACATACGGCGCGGATGGGCTGCTATATAGTTCGCGCTCGCGCCCTGAACTGAGCCATCTGGTATTGTTCAACGCAGAACACCAGATAATACAAACCGCAGGCGCCCCCTGCGACTGGTTCCCCGAAAGGTGACCGCGCCTATCTTGACCGGCACCCGGCACCGTATCAGGATCAACCGCAGTAACGCGAAGAACAGGTGAGCTTTTGGAAAACGTTCTTTGGCGCGGCGGATGGATGAGCCGGCTCAGAATCGCAAGCGGCCTCGTGCTGTTTGTCTTTGCGTTCTTTCATTTCATCAATATCGGCCTTGGTCTGTTTCACACTGATTTGCTGCACGGGATGCAGGGCGGACGTAAAGCTGTCAGCCGTAATGAGATCGGCAGCGTCGTGATATATGGCGCATTGCTGCTGCACATGGGACTGGCGCTTGTCTCACTCGCGCAGCGCCGCACGCTCAGAATGCCTTCCAGCGTCGCGCTTCAGGTTATTCTTGGATTGTTGATCCCGCTGCAGCTTATCTCACATCTGGTTCAGACCCGATACGCGCATGAGATTTTCGGGGTGAATGATGAAATGGGTTACATCATCATTCTGATGTGGCCCAGCACCGCGATCTGGTTTCAAAGTCTATTGCTTCTGTTGGTGTGGGTCCACGGATGTATAGGGCTACATATGTGGTTACGGTTGACCACATGGTGGCGCGCGATGGTTCCATATCTGATCGGTCTCGCCGTCTTTGTACCGGGCTTCGCCTTCGCGGGCCTTCTGACCGAGGGGCGGCGTATCTGGGCCGATTTTGCCGACCCCGATCTACGAGAACAGTATGTCGAATACTATAACTGGCCTTCGCAAGAAGAGTTTCAGTCTTTGTTTTCCGTCACAGACTATACGCAGTGGGTATTCTGGGCCGCGCTTGCACTAACAGGCTTGGTCTATCTCGGGCGCAAGCTTTGGCGGCGGCGGCATTCGGTGCGGGTGCGCTATGTCAACGGTCCAGAAGTTGTGTCGGAGAAAGGCATGACCCTTTTGGAGATGTCACGCGCAAATGGCATCCCACATACCGCGCTGTGTGGTGGCAAGGGGCGCTGCACGACCTGTCGCGTAGTGGTTGAAGATGGTGCCGATCAGTTGCACCCGCCTACCGAAGTTGAAGCCCGCAGTCTGAAAGCGATCAGCGCGCCAGAAGGAACCCGCCTGGCCTGCCAGATGCGGCCGTCCGACCCGCTCACGGTGTTTCGTGTTTTCCGCCCCGACGGCGCGCGTGATCGTGCGCATGCGAGCCAAGGGCAAGAACGGCAGCTGGCGGTTCTGTTTCTGGACATGCGTGGGTTCACTGCCCGCACAACGGGGCAATTGCCGTATGATGTCGTGTTTCTGTTGAATCGTTTCTTCGACGCAATTGTCCCAGCAATCACGGCGCAAGGCGGAGTTGTCGACAAATACATGGGCGATGGGTTGCTGGCGATGTTCGAAACAGCCAACGCCGCAAGTTCGGCAAGTGCCGGTCTGAGGGCGGCGGCTGGGATCGGACACGCATTGGAGCGTTTCAACCAGCAGCTCCAAGCAGAAGGCAGCCAACCTGTGCGCATTGGTATGGGTCTACATCTTGGTGATCTTGTGCTGGGCGAAATCGGAGCGGCTAAACACGCGCCACGCACGATCATCGGAGACGCTGTAAATGTTGCCAGCCGTTTGGAGGCTGAAACCAAAGCGTTGGGGGTTGAGCTCCTTGTATCGGACAAGGTTTTGGACGCGGCTGGGTTACAATGTGATCCCCGCGATCTGCGGGAATTCAGCCTGCGCGGTGTCTCTGAACCCGTCCCTGCCCTGCCCGTCAGGCACGCAGCCGACCTTGGGTCGCAAACCTCACCGCTGGAACAGATTGCCTGAGAATGCGCCTAATGAGCCTGAGCGGCGGGATTTTTTCAATAACATGAAACAAAAAACAGAAAACCGTTCCATTTCGAGAAAAAACCACGCATTTCATCCTTAGTTTTTGCAAGTCTATGGACTTCACCCTCAGGCCGAGGCACATGCCCTGCAAACACCCTTGAAACAAATGCAAACAGAACTGCGATAAGAGTTTTCCGATGACGATGTTAAGCAATCTGGCCCCTATCTCCGAACTGTATGTTTCCTACGAGTCTGCGCAGAAACTCAAGATAGAAGCCGCTGATCTGACCAGCTGGGATCTTAAGCCCCGGCAGATTTGCGATCTGGAACTGCTTATGAACGGCGGGTTCAATCCGCTCAAAGGTTTCCTGAGCGAAGCGGACTATGACAACGTGGTCGAAAACATGCGCCTCGCCGATGGAACACTTTGGCCAATGCCGATCACCTTGGATGTTGATGAGGATTTTGCCGCATCGATCGAGCTGGGGCAGGACATTGCCCTGCGCGATCAGGAAGGCGTGATCCTCGGCACCATGACCGTGACCGACCGCTGGACACCAGACAAGGCGCGTGAGGCGGAAAAGGTCTTTGGCGCTGATGATGATGCGCACCCGGCTGTGAATTACCTGCACAATGTAGCGGGCAAAGTTTATCTGGGTGGCCCGGTCACTGGCATCCAGCAGCCCGTGCATTACGATTTCAAAGCCCGCCGCGACACGCCGAACGAGTTGCGCGCCTATTTCCGCAAAGTGGGCTGGCGCCGGATCGTGGCATTCCAGACCCGCAATCCTTTGCACCGTGCGCATCAGGAATTGACCTTCCGTGCCGCAAAAGAAGCACAGGCCAACTTGCTGATCCATCCCGTGGTTGGCATGACCAAACCGGGCGATGTGGATCATTTCACCCGCGTGCGTTGCTACGAAGCCGTGTTGGATAAATATCCGGCCTCGACTACGTCGATGTCGCTGTTGAACCTTGCGATGCGCATGGCTGGCCCGCGCGAGGCAGTCTGGCACGGGTTGATCCGCGCAAACCACGGCTGCACCCATTTCATCGTCGGTCGTGACCACGCAGGTCCGGGCAAAAACTCTGCCGGTGAGGATTTCTACGGCCCCTATGATGCGCAAGACTTGTTCCGAAAATATCAGGACGAGATCGGCGTCGAGATGGTCGATTTCAAACATATGGTCTACGTGCAGGAACGCGCGCAATACGAACCGAATGACGAGATCCTGGACAAGGACAACGTCACGATCCTCAACATCTCGGGAACTGAACTGCGCCGCCGTCTGCGCGAAGGGCTGGAGATTCCTGAATGGTTTTCGTTCCCCGAAGTTGTTCAGGAACTGCGCAACCGCTTCCCGCCGCGCTCGCAACAGGGATTCACCGTGTTTTTCACCGGTTTTTCAGGCTCGGGCAAATCCACCATTGCCAACGCCTTGATGGTCAAGCTGATGGAGACCGGGGATCGTCCGGTTACCCTGCTGGACGGGGATATCGTGCGTAAGAACCTGTCTTCGGAACTGGGCTTTTCGAAGGAACATCGCGATCTGAACATCCGCCGCATCGGTTATGTCGCGTCTGAGATAACCAAGAACGGCGGTATTGCCATCTGTGCTCCTATCGCGCCTTACGCAACTACCCGTCGTGCTGTGCGTGAAGAGATCGAACAATTCGGTGCATTTTGCGAGGTGCATGTCGCGACCAGCATTGAAGAATGCGAGCGCCGAGACCGCAAGGGTCTGTACAAACTGGCACGTGAGGGCAAGATCAAAGAGTTCACGGGGATTTCCGACCCTTACGACGCCCCTGAAGACCCAGAGCTGCGCGTCGAGACCGAGAATGTCGAGGTTGACAACTGCGCACATCAGGTTCTGCTTAAGCTGGAAAGCATGGGGCTGATTGCAGCATCCTGATCACTTAAGACGAAAAAATACATCAAAGGCCCTCAGATTTCTGAGGGCCTTTTTCGCAGGTGCGGGTCTGGTTCAGTCGGGCAAATCCACCTGCCCGCGCATCAGGACATGGCCGCGCCCGGCAACTTTGATCCCCGTCATCGCATCCGAAGGTCCAACGCGCGTCACGGTCGCCTGACCTGGGCGGCCCATGTCATGGCCCTGTTCGGCGGTGAATGTCTCTTTGTCCATCAGTCCGTGTTTCCAGAGATAGGCCGCCATCGCTCCGGTGGCGGATCCGGTGAACGGGTCCTCGGGCGGGCTGGGGGGCGCCATCATCAGGCGCGAGAATGTGTCGCCCGTAGTCGTTGCGCCTTTCAGTGTTACAAGAAACGGTTCAGCCATGTCCGACCCCGAGAAACCGGCCTTTTCGGTAATATGACTGAGCAAAGCAACATCCAGCTTGGCAGCGCGCAGCGCCTCGTGATCGCGCAGGACCGTAATGCAAAAGGGCAGACCGGTTGAAACGAACTGCGGTGGAGAAATTACCACCTCTTTCGGCAGGCTGATGGCGGCGGCAACCAGATCTGCGGACACATGATCGCCGAATTGCGGGGCGACCTGCGTCATTTCGATGTCATCGCCATTCAGTTTGATCGATACAATCCCTGCTCCGGTCTCAAGCGTCAGAGCATCACCCTGAACCAACCCCCGTGATCGCATCGCTGCAACGGTTGCTATGGTCGGGTGCCCGGCAAATGGGATTTCCCGGCTGGCCAGGAAGTACCGGACCCGGATATCAGCGATATCGGATGGCCCGGTAAAAGTGCATTCAACCAGAGAAGTCTCGCGCACATATGCCATGCAAACCGCGTTCGACAGCCCTGCACCCTCATGCACAACTGCGCAGCCGTTGCCACCAAAGGCCTGATCGCTGAACGCATCCACCCAATCGAAATCATACCAGCTCATCGCGCACTCCTGCGTTTCATTCAGCGGCACGATCACCGCTGAGGCAGAAAATGTCACGTCAATTCGGCGGAATGTTTGGTGGCCTAGTGAACGGCCACCGGGGACAGGTCATGTTCGCGTGCCAGTACAAAGGCCAGCTTGCGATCGGCCACCAATGCCAGTTGCTGCCCATCGGAATCGTGGACAGCATACAGCTGATCCAGATCGCCTGCCTGCTCGCGCAGATCTTGCGGCAGGTCGGCCACATCAACGGCCTTTACATAGACAATCCGATTGCCTTCGGCGTTGATCTCAATCGGTGTATTCATTGCTCTTACCCCTTCTTGATGTTGATTGTCTGAACCACGGTTTCAGGCACGGCGCGGGTTAGGTCCACATGCAGCAGACCGTTTTCCATGATCGCCTCGCCCACCTCGACCCCGTCAGCCAGCACAAACATGCGCTGGAATTGACGCGCCGCGATGCCACGGTGCAGGAATATGCGCCCCTCGCTGTCGTCGCGCTGACGGCCCCGGATCACCAACTGGCGATCCTCGATGGTAATCGACAGGTCCTCTTCCGCGAACCCGGCCACCGCCAAGGTGATGCGATAGGAAAAATCCGAGGTCTGCTCGATATTATAGGGCGGGTATCCTTCATTTCCGGCCTTTGCAGACCGTTCCAGAAGGCGTTCCAACTGCTCGAACCCCAAAAGATGCGGGTATGAGCCTAAGGTAAGTTTCGACACGTATTTTCGTCCTTCATTGTCAAAGCGACGTATTCTGCGGTCCCGATGTCGGCAACCGCGTGATATAGAATATGGGAAGATACAGGGATGTCCACAAGGTCTGGCCGGATAAACCCTGACACACTATCTTGTGTTAGAAGCACCACTTGAAACACTGAGTCGTCCATGAACGCACCCACCGATCTTTCGATGAAAACCGATGAAGTCCTGCGGGTGGAATTAGAGGTCTTTCGACGCCAGCACCGTGATTTGGACGAAGCGATCGAGGCCTTGCAGGCCAAGGGGACCTCGGACCAATTGACGATCAAGCGGCTAAAAAAGCAGAAACTGCGCCTGAAAGACATCATCCGTCTGATCGAAGACAGATTGACCCCCGATATCATCGCCTGAGACGCGCGTACCGCATTGCCACATATGCGGATTTGGCTATAGTGCGCGCTCTTTCCGATGGCAGGGGCGTAAGCGGATGAGCGATGTGAAAGTAGGGATCATCATGGGCAGCCAATCGGACTGGCCTACGATGAAAGAGGCCGCCGATATTCTGGATGAGCTGGGCATCGCATATGAGGCGCGGATCGTCTCGGCCCACCGCACGCCGGATCGCCTCTGGGATTATGGTAAAACCGCCGTGTCGCGCGGCTTGCAGGTCATTATCGCGGGCGCGGGTGGCGCGGCGCATTTGCCGGGCATGATGGCTTCGAAAACCCGCGTGCCGGTAGTTGGCGTTCCGGTGCAGACCCGCGCGTTGTCGGGTGTGGATTCGCTCTATTCCATCGTGCAGATGCCCAAAGGTTTTCCGGTTGCAACCATGGCTATCGGTTCCGCCGGCGGGGCCAATGCGGGCCTGATGGCCGCGGGCATTCTGGCGCTGCAGGATGCCGCGCTTGCGGAACGGCTGGATGCGTGGCGCGAGGCCCTCTCTGCTTCGATCCCGGAAGAACCTCAGCAATGAGCCGTATCGGTTTCATCGGCACAGGCCACATCGCTGCGCCAATCGCGCGGCTGATGGCTGCAAAAGGTCATGATCTTTACGTCACCGAGCGCAATGCCCAAGTCTCCTCGGCTCTGCAGGCCGAGCTTGGGGTCCGAGTTGGCACTCCGCAAGACGTGATTGATGCGTCCGAGATCGTGTTTCTCTGCCTGCGCCCCCATGTGGCCGAGGACGTTCTGACCCCGCTAAGCTTTCGCGCAGATCAGAAGATTGTTTCGGTGATGGCCGCCGTCTCTGAGGAGCAGCTATCCGGCCTGTGCGCGCCGGCATCGGATTTTGTGCAAACGATTCCGCTGGGTTTCCTTCAGACAGGAGGTTGCCCGTTGGCCGCTTACGGCAACGATCGCCTCTTGGCAGATTTGTTCGAGCCCGAAAATCCTGTGGTCAAAGTTGCCAATGAGGCCGCGTTGAACGCCCACTTCGCCATCTGCGCCATGGTGCCAGGTATCCTGGATCTTATGGCAACAGGCACCGACTGGTTGGCTGATCAGACCGGCGACAAAGACCGGGCCGAATTCTACACCACGCAGCTTGTGTCAGGGTTTCTGACATCAATGCACAAAGAGCATGCGGGCCAACTGGCAGCCGAGCGTGACGCGCTTGCGACCGAGGGCACACTGAGCCTTCAGATGACGGATATTTTGCAATCCGAGGGCGCGCATGATGCCTTGCGTGCTGCACTGAGTGCGATTGGCAAGAGATTGGAGACATGACGATGTCAGATATGCTTACGCCCGGTGCGACAATCGGGATATTGGGGGGCGGTCAGCTGGGCAGGATGCTCTCGATCGCGGCTGCACGGTTGGGGTTCAAGTCCCACATATTCGAGCCGGGCGCAAATCCTCCGGCCGGTCAAGTTGCAAATCAGGTCACGACCGCCGCTTATGATGACGCCGACGCATTGAAGGCCTTTGCGGAGTCGGTGGACGTGATCACCTACGAGTTTGAAAACATCCCCACCCAGGCGCTGGATCTGCTTGAGGCACACCGCCCCATTCACCCGGGTCGAGAGGCGTTGCGGGTCAGTCAGGACCGCTTGACCGAAAAGACATTTCTACAAGGCTTAGGCCTGCAAACCGCGCCCTTTGCAGACATCTCCGATTTGGACAGCTTGCGCGCAGCAATTGATGACATTGGCACCCCCGCCATCCTGAAAACCCGACGCTTCGGCTATGACGGTAAAGGTCAGGCCCGGCTACGCGCTCCCGAAGATGCCGGGGCGGCACTGGCCGATATGGCGGGCGCGCCGTCCATACTGGAAGGGTTTGTGGACTTCAGCCACGAGGTTTCGGTCATCGCAGCACGTGGTCTGGACGGGCAAGTTGCCTGTTTCGATCCGGGCGAGAATGTCCATCGCGATGGCATCCTGCACACGACTACAATACCGGCACGCCTGTCTCCGGCGCAGCGGACAGATGCGGTATTGCTGGCCGCCAACATTCTCAACGCGCTGGATTATGTCGGCGTCATGGGTGTCGAATTGTTTGTGACGCCACAAGGATTGATCGTGAATGAAATTGCGCCGCGCGTTCATAACTCGGGTCACTGGACCCAGAACGGCTGCGCCGTGGATCAGTTTGAACAACATATTCGCGCCGTGGCCGGTTGGCCTTTGGGCGACGGTCAGCGCCACTCGGACGTCGTGATGGAGAATTTGATCGGGCATGACATGGACCGCGTACCCGAGCTTTCACGCGAACGGGACGTAGCACTGCATCTCTATGGCAAGGCCGAGGTCAAGGCCGGCCGCAAGATGGGGCATTTCAACCGGATTTCGCGATGAGGTAATCGCGCTTACGCGCGATGCCTCCGGCGGAGGTATTTTTAGCCAGATGAAGCCGGGATCAGCTCAAGAAACGTGTTGCGATACTACCGGACATATAGCTGACACACCCGCCTGACAGTGTGGCAGCGACTTTGTGGGTTGTCGCATCGAGTATCACCAGATCAGCACGATATCCGGGCTGTAGCGTTCCGCGATCCTTCAGGCCTAAAACCCGCGCGGGACCGGACGAGACAAGCGCCCAGGCGCTCGCAATATCCAGCAGGCCAGATTTTACCAACATCAGCGCAGCGCGGCGCGGGCTGGGGTAGTGGTAATCCGATGCCAATGCATCACACAAACCCATCGAGATCAGATCCACCGCGCTGGCATTTCCCTTATGTGAGCCGCCCCGCACAACATTGGGTGAGCCGAGGATGATGTGATCTCCGCCCGCCCGGGCACATTCGGCGGCTTCCAGCGTTTCCGGAAATTCCGAGATCATCACCCCGCGCTCGCGCCACTCAGCACGATCCTGCGGCGTTGTATCATCATGGCTGCCGAGCCGAATTCCTCGGTTCGCAAGGACAGTGCAAAGGCTGTCCAGTGCTGCTGGCACCTCGGCGCTGCGGTTGTGCATTGCCTTCAGCATCTCAAAATGCACTTCGGGATTCCGTCCCGCCTTCAGTGCCTGCCCCGTCAAGCGGGGTGGTTTTCGCCCCTCAGCCAGCCGGTCATGAGGTAGATGATCATTCAGAACCACATAAGGCACCTGCCAATCCGCGATACGTTCGGGCAGCCCGTCATAGTCGTCCAGCATATGGGTTTCGAAGCGCAGTTGAGGGATCAGTTGGGTTACAACATCATCCCGAACCGCAGCGATGGCGTCAAAAACCTGACCAGCAAACTCGGGCCCGCGCACGCCGCCTTCCCAACTGTGGAACTGCGCCAGAACAGCTGTGGTTATTCCATTCGCGGCCAGTTCCGCCTCGACCGATAAAATGCCCTCTGCCATCTGCTTCATGGCACCGCGCCGGGGCGCGATGTGACGTTCAAAACCGTCGCCATGCAAATCAATGATGCCAGGCAGGATGAGGTATCCTGACAGATCAATCTGCCGCCCTGCCCTATCGGATTGAACGGTACCTTCGGCGATCGTCAGTTCAGCACGCGACACCCCTTCGCCGGGCAACAGAACATTCGCGCCGGTCAATGTCAGTTCCAACGAGTTCATTGAGTGGGCTCCGAGTCGGGTTCCGAGCAATCTTCCCCAAGACAGATCTGGTCGATGATATCCGTCACCCCGTCAAGCCAGGTGATTTGTGGATCGAACTGTCCGAATTCGATGAAATGCAGGGTCTGCGCCATGACCCGCGGGTTGTTCATCATGAACGTATGCGTCACCGGCAAGACGATGTGATCAGCCATACCTTCAACCTTTGTGGTCTCTATCGATACCTTGCCGTCATCTGGACCATCGATCAGAGACGAGAACAATGGGTTCAATGAGTTCTCGCCTGCGATCACCCCCAGATCAAAATCAACAGGCGGCAGACGGCGTGGAATACCCTCGCGTCCGGTTCCCAATGCCAGCCCGGCAGGGCCGTTCAGAAAGCCGAAAACCTCCCAAGCACCAAGCTCATCCACCAGTTGGCTGCCCTGATTAGGAGGCCCGAGCATGACAACCCGTCCCAGATTCTCGGGGTCGTTGTCCTGCAACCAATAGCGCAGCAGAATGCCCCCCATCGAATGCGCTACAACGTTAACCGTATCCTCCCCGCAGGCGGCGAACGCAGCTGGTAAAGTCTGGTTGGCGAGGTCTGGTATTGGTAGGTCTGTCGAAGGGTAACCTGGACGAACCACAGTGTAACCATGCGCATGAAAAAGCTGTTCCATGACGGTAAACGAGGCCTCTGTGCGCGCGAGGCCATGCAGAAGAACCACGCATTTCGCATTGGCCACCGCAGGCATAAGGCACAAGAGGAGAACAGCAAGAAATTTCATACACGCCAGATAAGGCCTAACCCAGGCCGAGGGAACCCCTAGCCACGGTTCCGGCGCAGCACCGCCAGTGCGATGCCGCCGAGTACAAATCCGGCGCCGAGCAGAAGCCTTAGACTTGCCATCTCGGCTAACAGGATGACCCCGGCAGCAATTGCGATAACTGGAACGCTGAGTTGCACGATCGCGGCCACCGCCGGTGAAAGCTGTGGCACGACACGGTACCATAGCGCATAGCCGAGACCGGACGTGACGCCTCCGGAAAGCGCAGCCAGCCCATAGCCAAGCGGAGACATTTGCCAATTGCTTCCCAGCAGGAACAGGGCAAATCCCGTGACGGGCAACGCCATGATGAAATTTGCTGCAGTTCCCGACAATGCATCTGGTTCGGACCGGCCCGCGATGGAATATATGGCCCACCCGACCCCGGCAGCCGTCATTAAGCCGGCCCCTGTCGGGTCGACCTGAACCGTCCCAGCAGGCCAAAGAACAAAAACCAGTCCACCAAGCGCAATACCGGCACCCAATATCTGTCTCAAAGTGGGTGCAGAACCGGTCATTGCACCAATCGCAAACATGGTAATTTGCACAACCCCGAACAGGATCAGCGCACCAAGCCCGGCATCAAGCGTCAGATACGCTACTGAAAACCCGATCATATAAAGCGACAGTGACCCGGCCCCAACAACACGTCGACGATTAAAAAAAGGGATCGAGCCGCCCCGAAGCGCCACCAATACCGTTAAAACCAAGGCACCAGCCAAAACCCGGATAATGGCAAATCCCGCCGGATCACTTGCGCCACTATCGATAGCAAGGCGGTTCAGGATCGAATTCGCAGCGAAGGCGCACATTGTCAAAGCGGTCAGAAGAAACAGTCGCATATCAACCGCATAGCCGTTTCAAAGGGATTTGCACACTCACATTCCCGATTGCCGAGCCAATCCCGACCCTCCTCGGACCAGAGCCTACCAGCGCCAATGATACGAATGCACAACAGACATTCCAAACAAAACCGGGGCCGCCCAAAGGCGACCCCGCTATTAAGCACTAAGGCTTAAGCAGCTTACATCATGCCGCCCATGCCGCCCATGTCGGGCATGCCGCCGGCAGGTGCCGCGCCTTCTTTGGCGGGCTTGTCGGCAACCATTGCTTCGGTGGTGACCAGCAGGCCAGCAACCGATGCCGCATCTTCCAGAGCGGTACGGACAACTTTGGCCGGGTCGATGACGCCGAACGAGAACATGTCGCCATATTCTTCGGTCTGAGCGTTGAAGCCGAATGCTGCGTCGTCGCTTTCGCGAACTTTGCCAGCAACAACCGCACCGTCGACACCTGCGTTCTCGGCGATCTGACGCAGAGGCGCTTCGATTGCCTTACGAACGATGTTGATACCTGCGTTCTGGTCAGCGTTTGCACCTTCCAGAATTTCCAGTGCTTTACCGGCCTGAACCAGAGCAACACCACCGCCCACAACAACGCCTTCTTGTACAGCAGCGCGGGTTGCGTTCAGAGCATCGTCCACACGGTCCTTACGCTCTTTCACTTCAACTTCGGTCATGCCGCCAACGCGGATAACGGCAACACCGCCTGCCAGTTTGGCAACGCGCTCTTGCAGCTTCTCACGGTCGTAATCCGACGAGGTTTCTTCGATCTGAGTGCGGATCTGAGCAACACGTGCTTCGATCTCGGCTTTCTCGCCAGCACCGTCGACGATGGTGGTTTCGTCTTTGGTGATCTCGATCTTCTTGGCGGTGCCCAGCATGTCCATGGTGACGGACTCGAGCTTCATGCCCAGATCTTCGGAGATCACCTGACCGCCGGTCAGGATTGCGATGTCCTGCAGCATGGCTTTGCGGCGATCGCCGAAGCCCGGTGCCTTGACAGCAGCAATTTTTAGGCCGCCGCGCAGTTTGTTGACAACCAGAGTCGCCAGCGCTTCGCCTTCAACGTCTTCCGCGATGATCAGCAGAGGCTTCTGCGACTGGATCACCTGCTCGAGCAGTGGAACCATCGGCTGCAGCGAGGACAGTTTCTTTTCGTGCAGCAGGATCATGCAGTCGTCGAGTTCTGCGATCATCTTGTCTGCGTTGGTGACGAAGTAAGGCGACAGGTAGCCACGGTCGAACTGCATACCTTCGACAACATCGGTCTCGGTTTCCAGACCTTTGTTTTCTTCGACGGTGATAACGCCTTCGTTGCCAACCTTCTGCATCGCGTCTGCGATCTGCTGGCCGATTTCGGCTTCGCCGTTGGCCGAGATGGTGCCAACCTGAGCAACTTCTGCCGAGTCTTTGACTTCACGCGAAGCGTCTTTGATGCCTTCGACAACCTTGGCAGTTGCCAGGTCGATGCCGCGCTTCAGGTCCATCGGGTTCAGGCCAGCAGCAACCTGCTTCAGACCTTCGCGAACGATGGCTTGGGCTAGAACGGTTGCGGTGGTGGTGCCGTCGCCGGCTTCGTCATTGGTGCGGCTGGCGACTTCTTTCACCATCTGCGCGCCCATGTTTTCGAACTTGTCTTCCAGTTCGATTTCCTTGGCAACCGAAACACCGTCTTTGGTGATGCGCGGCGCGCCGAAGGATTTGTCCAGAACCACGTTGCGGCCTTTGGGGCCCAGGGTCACTTTAACAGCATCGGCCAGAACATTTACACCGGCCAGCATGCGGTTACGGGCATCGGTGTCAAACTTGACGTCCTTTGCAGACATGTTGTCTCTCCTTGAGAATATCTGTTGAAATGAAGATCAGAGAAAGCGGGTGCGCTTACTCGATGATCCCCATGATGTCGCTTTCTTTCATCATCAGCAGCTCTTCGCCGTTGACCTGAACCTCGGTGCCCGACCATTTGCCGAACAGGATCTTGTCGCCAGCTTTTACAGCCATTGCGATCAGTTCGCCGCTGTCCTTGCGCGCGCCTTCGCCGGTTGCAACGACTTCGCCTTCGCTGGGCTTTTCTTTTGCGCTGTCGGGAATGATCAGTCCGCCTGCGGTTTTCTCTTCGCTTTCTACGCGACGAACCAGCACACGGTCATGAAGCGGTTTCAATGCCATCTTTGCAGCTCCTTGGGCTCAAAGTTTGTTATCCTCCCCTCGCCGACTGACGAGGCGTTAGCACTCGGGTCTCATGAGTGATAACGACGCATAGCTAGGGAGTTGCAGGAAGCGAGTCAACAATATGTGAAAGATTTTTTTGCCTGGCGCGATAAGCAGGCAAGAACAAGGCACCTAGTCTGGCTGATCCCAGCTGTACGCCCAGTGTTTCAGACCTTCTTGCCCTGCCTCAGACAGCGCGTAGACGCCCTTTTCCACTTTTTCGAACCAGCCGTAATGATTGTCGTACATCAAACGTGTCGCCGCCCTTACGCCAGTGGCCTTTGCCACATCAACCCCCTTGCCCGCTCCGTTTTCCGCCAGATGTGCCGCGCATTTTAGCGCATCCTGTCGGTAAGCCGTTACTATCCCATGACGCGTGGCACCGCCCGCATTCGGATCGCCCTGCAACCTTTCAAACTCGCGCAGCAATCGCTTTGCCTTGACCTTATCCTTGCGCGGCGCATAGGGGCCGGGATCGCATTGAACCTCGACCGTCCCATCAGAGCGCACGGTGATCAGACCCAACCCCAGGCGGCGGCACAGCGCCAGATTATCCTTCAACGCCCGTCTCGCTGCCCGGCCTTTTGGTTTACAGACCCCAATGTAGACCTGATCGGTTATTTTCAGACGAGTGATAGCTTGGTGAAACAGCGCGAGGCTGAAGCGAAGCTTGAGTTCAACGATCACCGGCTCCTGCCCGTCTCGCAGAGCAACAATGTCGGCGGCGCCAACTTCACCTTTCACGGTATATCCCTGACGTTCCAACAAGGCTTTGATGGGTGGGTAAAGGTCCTGCTCGAGCTTCATAACGCCATGCTATGTAGTTTCGCGCGGATTGCCAGCCACGGTTTGAAGACAAACTACATTGCAACTTACAAGAAGGCAGGAGTACGTCTTGGTCATATTCGCCATTTCCGGAAGGTTTCTTATGCGCTTGCTCAGCTTTTGTCTCGGCCTTTTGCTTCCGATTACCGCCCATGCGGCCTGCGAAGGGAGAGATCTTAGGCTTGACCTGTCAGCCGAAAGTCAAGCTGATCTCGAGAAGACAATCAGTGACATTCCGTTTCCGGAGGGCAACCACTGGATCGCGACAAAAGACGGGACTGTCTTGCACCTGATCGGCACCCTCCACACCAGCGACCCCCGCATGGCACCCGTGGTCGAGCGCTTGGAGCCAGTTCTGAGTCAGGCCGACGCGTTTTTCTTCGAGGTCACACAGGACGAAATGGACGCGTTCGAAAAAGATCTGGCCGATGATTTCAGCCCGGTCCTGATTACGTCCGGCCCCACTTTGATTGACCTGATGTCGGAAGAAGATTGGACAGCGCTGTCCGCGACTCTGGCCGAGCGTGGCATTCCCGCCTGGATGGCCGCCAAGATGCGCCCTTGGTTTCTAAGCATGATGTTGGGCATTCCGCCTTGCCTGATGAATACCCCAGACTTTGATCGCGGCATGGACACGCGCCTGACGGAACTGGCCGAACAACACGGGATACCCCAGTATTCGCTAGAGCGGATCGAGGATCTGATCGCCATGTTCGACAGCCATCCTCTGGAGGAACAAGTGGCGTCACTGACCAGGCTCGCTGGGGCGCTGCAGGCCGGGGACGACCAAATGATCACCATGGCGAACGCCTATATCGAAGAGCAGCACGCCGCGATCATTGAGCTTGCGAAAATTCAGGGACTTGATGCTTCAGGGATGACACCAGAAGAGTTTAACGCCGAATGGAAAGGGTTCGAGGATCAGCTTCTGGTGCAACGCAACGCCAACTGGATGGAAAAGATTCTGGACCTGAAGGATCAGACCGCGGTGATCGCTGTCGGGGCCGGACATCTGAGCAACGACTACGGCTTACTGAACCAGCTACAGCAAGCCGGATATACACTGGAACGCGCTGAATTCTAGGTTTTCAGACCAAGGGTCGCAGCAAGTTTGCTTCCGGGTGACAACCGTGTTTGACCACCCTATAAGGCGCGCAAATCCATATTCTTCAGGACACGAGACATGACAACGCTAGTTTTTGGCCACAAATCTCCCGACACCGATTCCACCGGCTCTCCGATCCTGTGGTCGTGGTATCTGAACGAAGTGAAAGGTGAACAGGCACAGCCCGTTTTGCTAGGCGAACCCAACACCGAAGCCGCCTTTATGCTTGAGCGTTGGGACCTGCCCAAGCCGCAAATCATCGAGGACGTGGCCGAGGATGCACCGGTTGTCATCGTCGACACCAACAATCCGGCCGAGCTGCCCGCCAGCATCAATAGCGCAGATATCCGCGCCATAATCGACCACCACAAACTGGTTGGCGGGCTTGAAACCAAAGGCCCTATCGACATCACCGTGCGCCCGCTGGCCTGCACTGCAACCATCATGGTCGATCTAATGGGTGACGACGCCGCCAAGATGCCCGACGCGATCAAAGGTGCCGCGCTGACCTGCATCCTGTCGGACACACTGGAATTCCGCTCACCCACAACCACCGCGCACGACCGCGCCGTGGCTGAGAAACTGGCGGCTGAACTTGGTCTGGATGTCTCGGCCTACGCCGCCGACATGTTTGCAGCAAAATCGGATGTATCGTCATTCTCGGACGCCGAACTGATCCGCATGGACAGCAAAGAATACGAAGTCGACGGCACCAAGTTCCGGGTCTCGGTTCTGGAAACCACTGCCCCCGGTGTCGTGCTGGATCGCAAGGACAGCATCGTAAGCTCGATGGCTGATGTGGCCAAGGAAGACGGCGTTGATCAGGTGTTGCTGTTCGTGGTCGATATTTTGAACGAAGAAGCGACGCTATTGGTTCCAAATGATCTGGTGAAAAGCGTCGCTGAGAAGAGCTTTGGCGCAACCGTGGACGGTGACGCGGTTGTGTTGCCCGGCGTGATGAGCCGGAAAAAGCAGATCATTCCGAACCTCAAGGTTTGAATTTAGATCATCAAAGGCGCCCGAAACCGGGCGCTTTTTGTTGCGAGGCTCTGCCTCGTGCTCCGAGATATTTTTGGCCAGATGAACAAGGGGGGTTGATTTCGGCCGCTCCGCCTGGGCTGCACCTCTGGCCAATTGCGCCACGCTCTGCCATAGGCTTTGACATCTCGCATTCCCTGCTGCACGAGGCGCGCCATGACCCAGATCGTTTCTTCACTCGCTGAAATCTCTGACCGCTACAAAGCGCTGTTTGTTGATTTGTGGGGTTGCGTTCATAATGGGATAACTGCCTACCCAGAGGCCGTCGCGGCACTGCAAGCTTATCGTCAACGTGGTGGCACGGTGGTTCTTGTAACCAATTCCCCCAAGCCTCGGGCCGGGGTTGCCGAGCAGCTTTTACATTTCAATGTGCCGGCAGATTCCTATGACACGATTGCAACCAGCGGTGATTCGGCGCGTTCAGCGATGTTTCGCGGGGCGATTGGCGAAAAAGTCTACTTCATGGGGGAATGGCAGCGGGATGCCGGTTTTTTTGAACCCCTGAAACTGCTGGATCATCCGATCCACATTGAACGCGTTCCGCTGGACGCGGCCGAAGGCATCGTGTGTTGCGGCCCGTTCGACCCGATGGCGGACCCAGATGTGAACCGGCCCGACTTTCTTTATGCCAAGCAGAAAGGGATGAAACTGCTCTGCGCAAATCCGGACATCGTGGTGGACCGAGGCGAAACGCGCGAATGGTGCGCAGGTGCTTTGGCCCGACTTTATACCGAGATGGGTGGTGAAAGCCTATATTTCGGTAAGCCACACCCGCCGATCTACGATCTGGCCCGGCGCAGGTTGCAGGCGATTGGGGTTGATGTGTCGGATTCTGAAATACTTGCCATAGGGGACGGGCCGCAAACAGATATCGCTGGAGGCATGGGGGAAGGCATTGATACCCTCTTCATCACCGGCGGTTTGGCAGCCGCAGAAACCAAAACATCACATCATCCAGACGAAGACGCGTTGAAAGCTCATAACGAGAAGGAACAGATCAATCCAACCTATTCGATTGGTCGCCTGAGATAGCAAAAAAGACTTGATTTTCTGCAACTGCGAAGTAATAAAGTTGCCGACGAGCGGCAGATGATGGTCTTTTGTTGCTCTTACGATCTCGAATGAGGGCAGCATGTTGGACAACCTTCCGCGCGGAACGATTTGCATCGAAGACATCGAAATGGGCATGTCACGGCACTTGCGCAAAGTCGTGACCGATGAAGATATCGAGATGTTCGCTCAAGTATCGACCGACCGGAATCCGGTTCATCTGGATGATGACTATGCCCGCGATACGATTTTCGAAGGACGTATTGCGCATGGCATGCTGACCGCTGGCCTGATCTCTGCGGTTATCGGAGAGCAGCTGCCCGGACATGGAACCGTGTACATGGGACAATCGCTTAAATTTCTGGCGCCGGTGCGTCCGGGCGACATGGTTTATGCCGAGGTCAAGGTGATCGATATCGATTTCGCCAAACGCCGGGTTAAGCTGGATTGCCACTGCGCAGTTGACGGAAAGAAAGTGCTGGTGGGTGAGGCCATGGTGCTGGCTCCGAGCCGCAAGTTCGACTGATAATCCACCTTAACCGAACTGCGGCTTGAACCTGACGGGCAGTCCCGCTAGGCAAGCCGCATGCATATCATCCGGGACTTCCAGTTTGTTGAACCAGAAGACCGAGGCGCAAGTGTCGCCATCGGGAACTTTGACGGTGTTCATCTTGGCCATCAATCCGTCATCGAGTTGGCGCGCAATGCTGAATTGAACGCGCCGCTGGGGGTCATGACATTTGAGCCGCATCCACGAGAGTATTTTTCCCCAGAGGCACCGCCCTTTCGTCTGATGCGCGGCAATGCACGCGCGCACCGGCTGGAAAAACTCGGCGTGCAGAAGCTTTATGAACTGCCTTTTAATTCAACGCTCGCGGGTATGACGCCCGAAGCTTTTGCGAGGAATGTCATATGCGATGGTCTGGGGCTTTCTCATGTTGTCGTGGGTGCCGATTTTTGTTTTGGCAAAGGGCGCAGCGGTAACCCTCAGGACCTGGTTCGCTTTGGCGAAGAGATGGGGTTCGGTGTGACCATCGCGCCCCTGTTGGAGCGCACCGAGAATGTGGTTTCGTCGACTGCGATCCGGACAGCTCTGTCAGAGGGGCGCCCGCGCGATGCGGCAACAATGTTGGGGCACTGGCACCGGATTGAGGGTGAGGTCGTCGGAGGCGAGCAACGCGGACGAGAGTTGGGGTACCCGACAGCCAATATGTCGATCGAAGGACTGCACCCTCCAAGATTTGGCGTTTATGCAGTTTTGGTCGACGTCCTGGATGGCCCGCATCAGGGCAGCTATCACGGGGCGGCATCGGTCGGGACCCGGCCCATGTTCCAAGGCGAGGTTCCTAACATCGAGACATTTCTGTTCAATTTCTCAGGTGATCTTTACGGTGCCACGCTGTCCGTTGGTCTGGTCGACTATCTGCGGCCCGAAATGACATTCGACGGCCTTGACGGGTTGATCTCGCAGATGGATGCCGATTGCGCGCGCGCCCGAGAGATACTGGCCAGTACATGACTACGGATCCAATCGATCGAGCTGGCCTCGCGCCCCGATTCTGGGAACGCAAGCCGCTGCGCAAGATGAACCAGCGTGAGTGGGAGGCCCTGTGCGATGGTTGCGGAAAATGCTGTCTGAACAAGCTGGAAGATGAAGATACGGGCGAGGTCGCATTGACCTGTGTTGCCTGTCGCCTGCTGGATGACGAAACTTGCCGGTGCACCCAATATGATATCCGCCACCAATTCGTGCCCGAATGCATCGTCATGACACCCGATAACATCGACAACCATGCCTATTGGCTGCCCCAGACTTGCGCCTATCGACTGCTCTGGGAAGGCAAACCGCTTTACGACTGGCACCCTTTGCTATCAGGTACGCCTGAAAGCGTTCACACCGCCGGAGTCTCCGTGCAGCGGCGAACCGTATCTGAATTCGAAACGCCCATGGAAGAGTGGGAAGACTACATCATCGAGGAGCCGAGTTAATGCATTTTGCCTCTGATAATTCCGGGCCCGTTCATCCCGAAGTTCTGGCCGCATTGGCCGAAGCCAATCAGGGCTATCAGATGGCTTATGGCGCCGACACTTTGATGAACGAAGTGCGCGACCAAATCCGCGGCATTTTCGAAGCACCGGGTGCGGCAGTTTATCTGGTCGCTACGGGAACGGCAGCGAATTCACTGGCGTTGGCAACGCTGAGCAAGCCATGGGAAACCGTGTTCTGTTCACCCGTCGCTCATATCCACGAAGATGAGTGCAATGCCCCCGAATTCTACACCGGCGCGAAACTGACTCTGGTGCCGGGTGGCGACAAGATAACCCCCGAAGCGTTGACCAAGTCCATTGAGGGGGAAGAAACCCGCGGCGTGCATGGTCCGCAGCGCGGGCCTGTCTCGATCACTCAGGTGACCGAGCGTGGCTCGGTTTACTCGCTTGCCGAACTTCAAGCCTTGTGTGGCGTTGCCAAGAAGTATGGGTTGCCGGTGCATATGGATGGTGCACGCTTCACTAACGCTCTGGTCGCTTTGAATTGCTCACCGGCAGAGATGACGTGGAAATCTGGTGTTGACGCAGTCAGCTTTGGCGGCACCAAAAACGGGCTGATGGGTGTCGAGGCCGTAATCTTCTTCGACGAAAGCAAAGCTTGGGAGTTCGAGCTGCGGCGCAAGCGCGGGGCGCACCTGTTTTCCAAGCACCGTTATCTGTCGGCCCAGATGGCTGCTTATCTGCAGGATGACCTGTGGCTGAAATCAGCTCGCAAAGCGAATGCCAATTGCGCGCGATTGGCGGATGGTCTGCGGGCAGTCGGGGCAGAATTCCTGCATGAACCCCAGGCAAACATGATTTTCGCAAGCTTTCCCCGCAGCCAACACAAGCGCCTGCACGAGGCCGGCGCCGTCTATCACCTGTGGGGCGATACGTTGGACGGTGAGGACGAAGACGAGATGCTGGCCTGCCGCCTTGTCTGTGACTGGTCCATCGAAACCGAACAGATCGATCGGTTTCTGAACCTCTTGTAGCCGTGCCTCCCTGCCCCGGCTATTTCATCTCAGCCAGATGCTTGTCCAGATCATCAAGACGGTCCTGTCCCCAGAACCTCTGATCGTCCGGTGTGATGTAAAATGGTGCCCCGAAAACACCCCGGTCCACGGCTTCTTCCAGATTTGCGGCGTAGGTTTCCGCACCTACCAACAGGCCACTATCAGCTAGATTTGGATTAAATCCTGCCTGTTCCAAGCAATCCCGGATCACGCCATCATCAGAGATGTCCTTTTCTTCTGCCCAGCAGGCACGCAAGAAGGAATGGCAAAGTTTACCCACATCACCTGATCCATCCTGTACTGCTGCGATCACAGCGTAAGAGGACGGTGCCATGTTCGTCGGCCAGTGCGCAGGCTGCAGGTTCAACGGCATATTCAGATTGAGCGCTTGGCGCACCAATTCCTGCGCGCGGTATTCGATGCGAGAGATATGACGATCTTTTGGTGGCGTTCCACCTGTCCGGCCGAACAGGGCAACAATATCCAATGGTTTATAGTTGATCGTCGCACCGTGTTTTTCCGCGATCTCTTCAAGGCGCATTCCCGCCAGATAGGAATAGGGCGAGAGTGTCGCAAAAAAGTAGTCAATCTGGGCCATGTTCACTTTCTCCGCTGCGTTATCTTTGCGGGACGGTAGACCCATGCTAAGCGGTGTCAACATCACGAATCTGTCACATTGCCACTGCTGCCCGGGGAAAATCAGCCGATGCCGACACTTCACGAACCCAAGCTTATCGCTGGGAACGCCAATCTTCCGCTTGCCGAAACCATTGCACGTCGCATGAGCCTGCATCGCGGCGTTGACCAGGGGCTGGTCGATGCAAGGGTCGAACGGTTCAACGACGGAGAGATTTTCGTCGAGGTTTTCGAGAATGTGCGTGGTGAGGATATGTTTATCGTTCAACCAACCTCGAACCCCGCCAATGACAATCTGATGGAGCTGCTGATCATCGCAGATGCGCTGCGCCGTTCATCCGCAGCCCGGATCACCGCTGTCATTCCGTATTTCGGGTACGCCCGTCAGGACCGCCGCACCAAGGCGCGCACACCAATCAGCGCCAAGCTGGTGGCAAACATGCTGACTGGTGCGGGTATCGAACGGATTCTAACCATGGATCTGCACGCAGCCCAGATTCAGGGCTTTTTCGACATGCCGGTGGACAACCTATATGCCTCTCCGATCTTTGCCCTGGATGTGAAGAAACAATTCAAGGATCAGATGGACGACCTGATGGTGGTCTCGCCGGATGTCGGCGGTGTTGCACGTGCCCGTGAATTGGCCAAACGCATCAATGCGCCCCTTTCGATCGTTGACAAACGCCGCGAAAAGGCAGGCGAAGTGGCTGAGATGACTGTCATTGGTGACGTGAAAGACAAAATCTGCCTGATCGTCGATGACATTTGCGATACCGCTGGCACTCTGTGCAAAGCTGCTCAGGTGCTGATGGATAACGGTGCCAAGGAAGTGCACTCTTACATCACCCACGGTGTCATGAGTGGACCGGCGGTTGAACGTGTGACCAATTCGGTGATGAAATCTCTGGTCCTATCGGACACGATCCAGCCTACGGCTGAGATCAACAAGGCCGCCAATATCCGCATCGTGCCCACCGCGCCGATCTTTACGCAGGCGATCCTGAACATTTGGAATGGCACCAGCGTATCATCGCTGTTCGAAGACAAGACACTGACGCCGATCTACGAGTCACTTTATCATATGGATTGATCGAAAAACTGCTGACTACCATAGATAATGTCTGAATTCATGACGGCCTGCCTATTCGGCGACCGTCATGATTTCTTCCAACGGTTTTTTCATCTTTGCAACTTTTGGCACCTTCGCGTCGTCTTGCGGGTGGCCTACAGCTACGATCATAATAGGCTTTTCATGATCAGGGCGGTTTAGCAGTTTATTCAGGAATTTCATCGGGTTGGGTGTGTGGGTCAGTGAAACCAGCCCTGCATGGTGCAACGCAGTCAACAAAAAGCCCGTGGCAATGCCCGTGCTTTCAGGCACGTAGTAGTTTTTGAACCGATCTCCATCATCGAAATGACCCCAACGTTGGGCGAAAATCACTATCAGCCACGGTGCGTCTTCCAGATGCGGCTTCTGATCGTTAGTCCCGATTGGTTCAAGCGCCTTCAGCCATTCATCTCCGGCACCGCCTTCATAAAACCTGCGCTCCTCAGCTTCTGCCTCTTCCCGAATACGGCGTTTCATCTCAGGGTTCGAGATGGCCACAAAGTGCCAGGGCTGATGATTGGCCCCTGAGGGCGCTGTTCCGGCTGCGCGAATGCACTCTTCGATGACCGTGCGCTCGACGGGCCGGTCCGAATAGTCACGCACGGTATGGCGGCGTTTCATCTTGTCGTAGAACGCTCGCGCTTCGGCCAGCATTTCTTCATCAGACAAGTCCATACGATCCGGAAGGTCCAAGGCTTCGTATTCGATATGATCTCGTGCAAACACCTATAAGATCCTCCGGTTGCGTTAGCCGCTATTTGGGGTGGCCAGTCTTCTTTATGGGACGACGCGCGAAGGTGCGCAATCTTATCTCACGAACAGGCCTGCTTCACGAGATATCCCAATCGTCTTCATGCGAAACATCTCCAATTGCGGTCCAATTCACCCGAATTCTGGCGATACGCGTATCAGACCAGGTGCGAAACACCGCATTGAATCCTTCCGGCGTTATATCTTCGGCCTGAACTTCAGCCCGTAAAGCGGAAGACGTATCCACATCCCAAAGCACCACGCCTATCTGGACGATTGGCACAGAGCGGAACACTTCTGAAAAACGGACGCTTACGCGACGCTCACGCGGGCCCTCACCAGTCCACATCACGCCACCATCGGCGAAATCGGAAAACAAGACCTCCTCGCCCTGATCAATGCCGATGGGATGGGTTTGAAACTTTTTCATCTATCGTCTTTTATTGTTCAATTCCTGCAGCTTAACTTCAGCGAATGGCAAAATCACGACAAAAAAACGGCCCCGCGGATACGGGGCCGTTCCAAGTGATCAGAATGTCATGAACCCTTACAGGCTCATATGCGTTCCTAGGGCTTCCATGTCAGCCAGCAACTTGGCAGTATCGTCGACGATCGTCTGATCTTCACCGACCTTGGCCGCCTCGTGCGAAGCGCGGGCCTCGGCGATCAGATCGTCCAGATGCGAACGTGTTACTTCGGCAACTGGGATGGCTTTTTCGGCCAGAACCGACAGGCCATCACCATTGATCTGAGCAAACCCACCGGTGACCAGGTATTCGCTGGAGCCTTCGGGTGCTTCGACCTTCAGGATGCCCGGGCGCAGAGTTGTAATTGTGGGGGCATGATCGGGCATTGCCGTCATGTCCCCGTCCGCGCCGGGAATCTGGACCGCCGTCGCGCTAAGCGAAGCAAGGCTCCGCTCGGGGCTGACGAGGTCGAATTGCATCGTGTTTGCCATCAGGGATACTCCTTAGGCGGCTTCTGCGGCCATCTTCTCCGCTTTGGCGATCACTTCTTCGATGCCGCCAACCATCAGGAAGGCCGCTTCGGGCAAGTGATCGTATTCGCCAGCGACAACCGCTTTGAACGACGCGATGGTCACATCCAGAGGAACCTGAACGCCCGGCGAACCGGTAAAGACTTCGGCCACGTCGAACGGCTGCGACAGGAAGCGCTCGATCTTACGGGCACGGGCAACGGTCAGTTTGTCTTCTTCCGACAGTTCGTCCATGCCGAGGATGGCGATGATGTCCTGCAGCGACTTGTAGCGCTGAAGGATTTGCTGAACGTCGGTCGCAACCTTGTAGTGCTCTTCACCAACGATGGCCGGGTCGAGCAGACGCGAGGTCGAGTCGAGCGGGTCAACCGCAGGGTAGATACCCTTTTCCGAGATCGCGCGGTTAAGAACGGTGGTCGCGTCCAAGTGCGCAAACGAGGTTGCTGGCGCCGGGTCGGTAAGGTCGTCCGCAGGCACGTAGATCGCCTGAACCGAGGTGATCGAGCCCGACTTGGTCGAGGTGATGCGTTCCTGCAGAGCGCCCATGTCAGTCGCCAGCGTCGGCTGATAGCCCACAGCCGAAGGAATACGACCCAGCAGAGCCGAAACCTCAGAACCCGCCTGCGTGAAACGGAAGATGTTGTCGACGAAGAACAGAACGTCGGTACCGGACTGGTCGCGGAACTGCTCAGCCAGGGTCAGACCTGTCAGAGCAACACGTGCACGCGCTCCGGGAGGTTCGTTCATCTGACCGTAAACCAGGGCCACCTGCGATTCCGACAGGTTGTCCGGTTTAATAACGTTCGATTCGATCATCTCGTGGTACAGGTCGTTGCCTTCACGGGTCCGTTCACCAACACCCGCGAACACCGAGAAGCCCGAGTGCACTTTTGCGATGTTGTTGATCAGTTCCATGATCAGAACGGTTTTACCAACGCCGGCGCCGCCGAACAGGCCGATCTTACCGCCTTTGGCGTATGGGGCCAGCAGGTCAACAACCTTGATGCCGGTTACCAGAACTTCCGACTCGGTCGATTGTTCGTCAAAAGTCGGTGCGGGCTGGTGGATCGCACGGGCTTCGGTTGCTTCAACCGGGCCTTTTTCGTCGATCGGCTCGCCAACCACGTTCAGGATGCGGCCCAGAGTGGCGTTACCAACCGGAACCGAGATCGGTGCACCAGTGTCGGTCACGGCTTCGCCGCGGACCAGACCCTCGGTCGCGTCCATCGCGATGGTACGGACGGTGTTTTCACCCAGGTGCTGAGCAACTTCCAACACCAGGCGCTTGCCGTTGTTGGTGGTTTCCAGCGCGTTCAGAATTTCAGGCAGCTGATCTTCGAAGTGCACGTCGACGACGGCCCCGATGATCTGTGTGACTTTGCCTTTTGCATTCGCCATGTTTCGTCTCCGGTATGTCTCTACAGCGCTTCGGCGCCGGAAATAATTTCAATCAGCTCGTTGGTGATCACGGCCTGACGCGAGCGGTTGAACTGGATCGTCAGCTTGTCGATCATCTCACCCGCGTTGCGTGTCGCGTTGTCCATTGCGGACATCCGTGCACCCTGTTCAGACGCTCCGTTTTCGAGCAGAGCCGAGAAGATCGCGGTGGCAACCCCCTTGGGCAGCAGGTCGGCCAGGATGGCCTCTTCGCTGGGCTCGTAGTCGAATACCGCACCGCTGTCGTCACCCGTCGCTTCGTCTTCGAACGAGGCGGGGATGACCTGCTGTGCCGTCGGGATCTGGGTCACAACGTTGACGAACTTCGAGTAGAAGATCGTGGCAACGTCGAACTCACCCCCGTCGAAACGAGACAGGACGTCCTTGGCGATGTCTTGCGCGTTGGAATACCCCAGACGCTTGACCTCGCTCAGGTCGATATGTCCAACGAACAGATCGCTAAAATCACGCTTGAGCGCGTCGCGGCCTTTTTTGCCGACGGTCAAAACCTTGACCGTCTTGCCTTTGGCGCGCAACTCGTCCGCCTTTTGGCGAGCGAGTTTGGCGATGTTCGAGTTGAAGCCGCCACACAGGCCGCGTTCAGCTGTCATGACAACCAGCAGATGGACATCATCACTGCCCGTGCCACGGAGCAGCTTGGGGGCGCTGTCGCTGCCCCCGACCGAAGCCGCCAGTCCCGCCATCACGGCATTGAACCGCTCGGCATAGGGACGCGAGGCTTCGGCAGATTCCTGGGCGCGGCGCAGTTTTGCTGCCGCGACCATCTGCATGGCCTTGGTGATCTTGCGGGTCGATTTGACCGACTCGATCCTGTTTTTAAGGTCCTTAAGATTTGGCATATGCCCGCCTCTCCCTTAAGCGAAGGTTGCGGCGTATTCGTCCAGCGCAGCCTTGATCTTGTCGGAAGCGTCACCCTTGATCTTGGGATCTTCGTCCGTGATCCACTGAAGCAGATCCGCGTGCTTGCCACGCAGGTGCGCCAGCAGGCCGGCTTCGTAACGGCCAACATCGGACACGTCGATCTTATCGAGGTAACCGTTGGTACCGGCGAAGATAACGCAGACGATTTCGGCGTTGGTCAGCGGCGAGTACTGCGGCTGTTTCATCAGTTCGGTCAGACGCGCGCCACGGTTCAGCAACTGCTGGGTCGCGGCGTCGAGGTCGGAACCGAACTGCGCAAACGCAGCCATTTCGCGGTACTGAGCCAGTTCCAGCTTAACCGGACCGGCAACCGACTTCATCGAGTTGGTCTGAGCCGAGGAGCCCACACGCGAAACCGACAGACCGGTGTTCACCGCAGGACGGATGCCCTGGTAGAACAGTTCGGTTTCCAGGAAGATCTGGCCGTCGGTGATCGAGATCACGTTGGTCGGAATAAACGCCGAAACGTCACCACCTTGAGTTTCGATAACCGGCAGAGCGGTCAGCGAGCCCGCACCGAAGTCTTCGTTCAGCTTTGCCGAACGTTCCAACAGACGCGAGTGGAGGTAGAAAACGTCGCCAGGATAGGCTTCACGTCCGGGCGGACGGCGCAGCAGCAGCGACATCTGACGATAGGACACAGCCTGCTTCGACAGGTCATCATAGATGATCAGCGCGTGGCGGCCGTTGTCGCGGAAGTATTCAGCCATCGCGGTCGCGGCGTAAGGTGCCAGGAACTGCATCGGTGCCGGGTCGGACGCGGTTGCCGCCACAACGATCGAGTAGTCGATCGCACCGGACTCTTCCAGTTTCTTCACCAGCTGAGCAACGGTCGAACGCTTTTGACCGATCGCAACGTACACGCAGTACAGCTTCTTCGACTCGTCGTCGCCTGCTGCGTCGTTGTAAACTTTCTGGTTCAGGATCGCGTCCAGAGCAACGGCGGTTTTACCGGTCTGACGGTCACCAATGATCAGCTCACGCTGGCCACGGCCGATTGGGATCATTGCGTCAACCGATTTCAGGCCGGTTGCCATCGGCTCGTGAACCGATTTACGCGGAATGATGCCCGGCGCTTTAACGTCTGCAACGCCACGCTTGGTCGCGTTGATCGGGCCTTTGCCGTCCAGCGGGTTGCCCAGACCGTCAACAACGCGGCCCAGCAGCTCGTCACCGATCGGAACGTCCACGATCGAGTTGGTGCGCTTAACAGTGTCACCTTCTTTGATGTCACGGTCGGAACCGAAGATAACAACACCGACGTTGTCGCTTTCCAGGTTCAGCGCCATACCCATGATGCCGCCGGGGAATTCGACCATCTCACCGGCTTGCACATTGTCCAGGCCGTATACACGGGCAATCCCGTCACCGACGCTCAGCACGCGGCCGATCTCGGCCACTTCGGCTTCCTGACCAAAATTCTTGATCTGGTCCTTCAGGATTGCAGAAATCTCTGCAGCTTGGATTCCCATTTATCCGACCTCTTTCATTGCATTCTGTAGGGAGTTCAGCTTCGAACGGATCGAGCTATCGATCATTTTCGAGCCCACTTTAACGACAAGACCGCCGATGAGGCTTTCATCAACGGTCGCATTGATTGTCACGGTCTTGCCCACACGCTCGGACAGCGTCTTGGACAGTTTATCCATTTGGGTCTTGGTGAGCGCCTTGGCCGAGGCGACATCGGCGGTCACCTCGCCACGCTCGTCAGCCAGCATGTCGCGCAGAACCTGCACCAGTTGCGGTACAACGAACAGACGACGTTTCTGCGCCATCAGACCCAACGTATTGCGCAGGATGGCATGTAGGCCCATCTTGTCAGCAACAGCAGTGATTGCGCTTTCCTGTTCGGCGCGCGAAACCAAAGGCGATGCGATCAGGTCGCGCAATTCTGCGCTATCACCCAATGCGGCTGCCAGATCGTTGATTCCGGTTTCCAGACCTGCAAGGTCATTATTCTCTTTAGCGATCTCGAAGATCGCGGTGGCATAGCGCTCGGCGATGCCAGTGGAAATCGAAGCTGGTTCGGACACGTCCACCCTTCCGATATTTGAGGCCCCGATTTTGAGTAGCGGCCGCTACCTTGGGGCGTGAGGAAACCCCGTCCATTTAGGGCGGGGATCAAAATCACCGGGGATGTAGCAGAGGTGTTCCAACCAAGCAATACGCTATAGCGGTAACAGTTTTATCCACAAATTATTATTTTTCATACACTTAACCCAACTGCGACCCTTTGGACCGATTGGGGCAGTTGAAAAATGTTACGAATATGCAGGTTTTTGCGATTCCTGTGACCTTTTTCCCGCATTTTTTCCTTTCAAAATGCGCCGGACTGTCACGCAGGCTTTAACAAACCATCCAACGCTTTGATCGGGCGCTTCGCGGTGTCTTTAGTAACGCTCCCGCTAGGCGGACGAATGAGTTTACTGGCCTCAACCATAAGCACGCCTCCGGCCATGACGGTTGGGATGCGTTGTCCAGTCTTCTCGATCAGGCTGCCCGATTTTAGCCAGAACCGACGGAACGAAGGCGGCAGGTAAAGCGCCGAGCAATGGTTTTCCGGGACGAAGTGGTGCGCGCGCAATTGGTTTTCCAATTGGGTCGTTGAATAGGGCTGCCCAAAGCCAAACGGCGTCCGGTCTGAGCGCGACCAAAGCCCGGCCCGGTTCGGTACGACAAATAGCACACGCCCTCCGGGCCCCAGAACGCGCCAGCATTCTTCCAGCAATTGGCTGGGTCGGTTTGAAGTTTCCAAACCATGCATCACCACGAGTTTATCCACATGGCCAGTTTCGATTGGCCACATCGTCTCTTCGGTCAGAACGGAAACATTGGGCATCCCCGCAGGCCATGGCATTACACCCTGCGGACCAGGCATAAGACCAATCACACGACGCGCATCTTTGAGGTAAGGCCGCAATAAAGGTACGGCAAAACCAAATCCGACCACAGTTTGCCCCTTGGCTTCGGGCCAAAGATCCACCAACCGACCACGGATCGCTGCCTGGGCCGCGCGCCCCAGGGTGCTGCGATAGTAGAAATTCCTCAGATCCTGCACATCAAGATGCATTGCGGACACCCGGTCAATCGGCTTAGCTGGGCGCAGTCTAGCAATGAAAGGGCAAAAGGCCATGCCTCTTGAGATCGTTACCATTCCTTGCCTCAGCGATAATTACGCCTTTCTCGCCCATGATCCGGCCAGCGGTGAGACTGCCTTGATCGATGCGCCAGAGGCAGCTCCGATTCTGGCCGAACTGGATTCGCGCGGCTGGCAGCTAAGCCATGTGTTGTTGACACATCATCATTGGGATCATGTGGACGGGCTGAGCGGCATTCTAGCGAAACAGCCCGCGCGTGTGATCGGCGCAAAAGCAGATGAGCATCGCTTGCCAAAACTTGATCAGGCGGTGGTTGAAGGTGACACTTTTTATATCGGCGGTGAGCCGGTCGAGGTTCTTGATGTGTCCGGTCATACAATTGGGCACATTGCATTCTACATGCCCCAAACTGGCGTTGTATTCACCGCTGACAGCCTGATGGCGCTGGGATGTGGACGATTGTTCGAGGGCACGCCTGCACAAATGTGGGCCTCTCTCAGCAAGCTGGCGGCCCTGCCCGATGAAACAATCGTGTGCTCAGGCCACGAATACACACAGGCAAACGCCAAGTTCGCCCTGACCATCGATCCCGACAACCCAGCCTTGCTTGACCGCGTGGCCGATATTAATCGCGCCCGCGCTGCCGGAGAACCTACTGTGCCTTCGCTTTTAGGCCTGGAAAAGGCGACAAATCCGTTTCTAAGGGCCACTGATCCGGCGATTCAGGCCCATCTGGGCATGGAAAACTCTGATCCTGTGTCCGTATTCGCCGAAATTCGAGCCCAAAAAGACAGCTTTTAACCCGTTTCAAGCCCCAATCACGGCCACGGTCACAACAAATGTGACTGTCAAGTGAAAGAAAACCCTTGAAGCCGGGGCGGGATCAACCAAACTCTAATAGTATGAGGACATGGTTGGGATGGGGATCCGGCCTGCAGCCCGCCCCCTTCCGGCCCAATACAGAGGAGCACCCGCGTGCCTTCATTCTCGAGCACACTTGAACAAGCCATCCACGCGGCCCTTGCGGCGGCGAATGAACGGCGACATGAATTCGCAACGCTAGAGCATCTGCTGCTGGCGCTGTTGGAAGAACCCGATGCGGTGCGCGTCATGAAAGCGTGCAGCGTCGATCTGGACGAGTTACGCAGCACCTTGGTCGAATTCATCGACGAAGATCTGTCAAACCTCGTCACTGATATCGACGGGTCCGAAGCCGTGCCCACGGCAGCCTTCCAGCGTGTCATTCAGCGCGCCGCGATCCACGTTCAAAGCTCTGGCCGCACAGAGGTGACCGGGGCCAATGTACTGGTGGCCATCTTCGCCGAACGTGAAAGCAACGCAGCCTATTTCCTGCAAGAGCAGGACATGACCCGTTATGACGCGGTAAACTTCATCGCACATGGTGTGGCCAAAGACCCGGCCTATGGAGAGAATCGTCCTGTAACGGGTGCTGATGAAGCCGAAGAAGAGGCTCAGACGACCTCTGGTGACGCTGAGCAGAAAGAAAGCGCGCTTGGCAAATATTGCGTTGATCTGAACGCCAAATCACGCGCCGGTGATGTAGATCCGCTGATCGGACGCTCGGACGAGGTTGAACGCTGTATTCAGGTGCTGTGTCGCCGGCGCAAGAACAACCCGTTGCTGGTAGGTGACCCCGGTGTCGGCAAAACCGCCATCGCCGAAGGTCTGGCGCATAAGATCGTTGCGGGCGAGGCCCCGGACGTGTTGTCGGAAACCACTATCTACTCGCTCGATATGGGCGCCCTGCTTGCGGGAACTCGCTATCGCGGCGATTTCGAAGAGCGTCTGAAAGCGGTTGTGACCGAATTGGAAGAGCACCCTGATGCGGTTCTCTTCATCGACGAGATTCACACTGTGATCGGAGCGGGTGCAACCTCGGGCGGTGCAATGGATGCGTCGAACCTGCTGAAGCCAGCGCTTCAGGGTGGCAAACTGCGCACCATGGGCTCGACCACGTATAAAGAGTTCCGTCAGCATTTCGAAAAAGACCGCGCGCTGAGCCGCCGATTCCAGAAAATCGACGTGAACGAGCCGTCGGTCGAGGACAGTGTCAAAATTCTGCGCGGTCTGAAACCATATTTCGAAGAGCATCACTCGATCAAATATACTGCCGACGCGATCAAGACAGCTGTCGAATTGTCGGCGCGCTATATCAACGACCGCAAACTGCCCGACAAGGCCATCGACGTGATCGATGAGGCCGGGGCAGCGCAGCACCTGCTGGCCGAAAGCAAACGTCGCAAGACCATCGGCGTCAAAGAGATCGAGGCGGTGGTTGCCAAGATTGCGCGAATCCCACCCAAGAACGTCACCAAGGATGATGCAGAGGTTCTGAAAGATCTCGAAACCTCGCTGAAACGCGTGGTGTTTGGTCAGGATGAAGCGATCGAAGCGCTGTCCAGTGCGATCAAACTGGCGCGCGCCGGTCTGCGTGAGCCAGAAAAACCCATCGGCAACTATCTGTTCGCTGGCCCCACCGGTGTTGGCAAAACAGAGGTGGCGAAACAGTTGGCTGACACGCTTGGTGTTGAACTGCTGCGTTTCGACATGTCGGAATACATGGAGAAGCACGCGGTCAGCCGTCTGATCGGGGCGCCTCCGGGTTATGTCGGGTTTGATCAGGGTGGTTTGCTGACCGACGGTGTCGACCAGCACCCACATTGCGTCTTGTTGCTTGATGAGATCGAAAAAGCGCACCCGGACGTATTCAATATCCTGTTGCAGGTGATGGATCACGGCGAATTGACCGACCACAATGGCCGGACGGTGAATTTCCGCAACGTGGTCCTGATCATGACATCGAACGCAGGTGCGCAGGAGCAGGCGAAAGCCGCCATCGGCTTTGGCCGCGACCGGCGCGAAGGTGAGGATACCGCAGCGATCGAACGTATGTTCACGCCGGAGTTCCGCAACCGCCTGGACGCCGTGATCTCATTTGCACCACTACCGAAAGAGGTCATTTTGCAGGTCGTTGAGAAGTTTGTCCTGCAGCTGGAAGCACAGTTGCTGGATCGTGGCGTGACCATCGACCTGACACCGCGTGCCGCCGAATGGCTGGCCGACAAGGGCTATGATGACAAGATGGGTGCGCGTCCTCTAGGCCGTGTCATTCAGGAGCACATCAAGAAACCTCTGGCCGAAGAACTGCTATTCGGCAAACTGGCCAAAGGCGGCGTGGTCCGTGTCTCGATGAAGAAGGGCGAGCTGAACCTGGAAATCCTGGGCCCCGATCAGCCCCGCATTCCGGGCGACAAGCCCCCGCTTTTGACAGCGGACTAACCCACGGCTTCTATAACGAAAAACGCCCACCTTTTCGGTGGGCGTTTTTCATTTTTGGCAGGTAATCCAAGTTGGTTCGTACCAGCCTTATCGCTCTGTCAGCTTCAACTCGATCCGACGATTCTGGGCGCGCGCTTCGGGTGTGTCGGCGGGATTAACAGGCTGGAATTCTCCGAACCCGTTTGCCGCCAAGCGATCAGGTGGAATGCCCAGTGCGTCAACCATGTAGCGCACCACAGAAAGGGCACGACCCTGGCTGAGCTCCCAGTTGTCGCGATATCGTCCGCTGCCTGCAAGTGGCACATTATCGGTATGCCCATCGACACGGATGACCCAGTTCAGCCCCTCGGGTATTTCGGCGGCAACGCTTCGCAGGATATTGGCAACTTTGGCAACCTCCTGACGGCCTTCCGCGGACAGGTTTGCGGACCCGGTGGCAAACAGCACCTCCGACGAGAACACGAAGCGGTCGCCCTCAATGCGCACACCATCCTGATCACCCAGCACATCGCGCAGTCGCCCGAAGAATTCCGAGCGATAGCGCTGCAAATCCTCGGCCTGTGCGGCTAGTTCCTGATTTTGGCCCGCCAGTTTCTCGGCCTCGGCTTCCAGCCGAATACGTTCAGCCTCTTCCAGCAGTCGGCGACGGCGTTCTTCCGAGGCTGCGCGCGCTAGAGCGGCATTCAGATCCTGGCCCAGCGTCTGTATCTGGATCTCGGCGGCGCTATTACGTTCTTCGTAATCGTCTAACAAAGCCTGCAGCGATCCCAACTGGCTGCGCAGGGCTGCCATCTGCTGATTAAGCAGCGCGGTCTGACGTTGCGCTTCGGTCGAGATTTCCTGTTCCGATGCAAGCGCCTCTCGGGCGAGCGCCAGCAGCGCCGCGCGCTCTTCGGCCAGCGACCTCTGTTCGGCTGCATTTGCTTGCGCCTGGGTTTGGGCATCCAATGCGGCTTGCAATTGTGCCCTCAGTTCTTCGGCATTGATCTCACCAAACTGGCGCTCAAGCTCTGCCTTGGCAGCCTGTGCCGCAGCCAGCAAAGTCAGAGTGTCCTCGGCTTCCTTTCGCTGTGCTTCCAGCGCCAAGGTCATTGCCGTCAGTTCGGCATCTGCATTCTGCAGACGATCACGCAACGCCTCAGCAGCGGCGGCTTCGGCCAGGCGCGCGGCCTCTTCCTCGGTCAGTTGCTGTTCTAGCTCGGATATCTGAGCTGCCTGTGCATCTTCGCTGGTTTCAAGTTCGGCGACGAGAGCTTCAAGTGCTTCGCGTCGAGCCGCGGCAAGGCGGGCGGCTTCGGCCTGTGCGTCGATTTCTTGTCTGCTTTGAGCAAGTGCCAAATTCAAGGCATCTTGTTCATTTAGCAACTCATCGCGTTGCGTTTCTAGCGCGGCGATATCCCCCTGCGCACGCGCCTGATCAGCCAGCAAAGCCGCGACCTGTGCTTCAAAGTCGGTTATGCGGGTTTGTGCCTGCGCCAGATCGTCTTCGACCTGATTAAGCGTTGCATTCAAGTTCCCAAGACGCGCTTGAAGACGGCTGTTTTCCCGCTCTTCCAGCCCCAGCGCCCCGGCCAGAGCGGCGATTTCGTCGGACAGCGCAGTCAGTTCATCCTCTTGACCTGAAATGGTTTCGCGCAGCACAAATTGCACGACCATGAAGATGGTCAGCACAAAGGTCAGCACCATCAACAATCCCGTCATCGCATCCACGAAGCCGGGCCAGACCGAGCCCGAAAACCGTTGACCTGTGCGGCGGGACAGCGCCATGGGTTACTCTCCTTCCGGGGGGGTACGTACGGCGCCCCGTGGCAAAGTCAACGCTTTGACCAGCAGCTCAAAATCCTTGCGCAGTTCGTTCATGCTGTCCTGACGACCAGCGGAGATTTCTTCGAGTATACGCAGCAACTGAACATCCATTGACCGCAGGCGCATGCGGCTTTCCGCATCAATCCCCTCGCCCGCGCCATGTTCGCGCATGTGATCCAACAAAGCGTCCTGCCCCAGCGCCACACGTTCAAGCGCAGCCGTAACACCTTCGGTCTGGGCCTGACGCTGGTTCATTTCCCCGATGACATCGACCAAATGTCCCAGTTTGGTCGAGACGTTCGTACGATCAACTTCTTGCGCCGAGAACATGTCCTGCAGTGCATCCATTTGTTCAGACATGGCGTCCAGTACTGGGGTCAGCACGGCCAGTTCCGCGCCGCCCTCATCGCCCGCAGCAAAGCCAACGCGGGTGATTGAGGACAACCATTCTTCCAATTCGCGATAGAACCGGTTCTGGCCATGGCCCGCGAATAGTTCCAGCAAACCGACGATCAAGGATCCGGCCAGACCCAGCAATGACGACCCAAAAGCAACGCCCATGCCCTGCAACTGCGCTTCCAATCCTGTCATCAGACGGTTGAAGACGGCCAGACCTTCTTCACCTTCCTGCGGGTTCAGGCTGCGGATCGTATCAACGATGGCGGGGACAGTGGTGGCCAAACCAAAAAATGTCCCCAGTAGGCCAAGGTAGATCAGCACGTTGGTGATGTAGCGGGTGATCTCGCGCTCTTCTTCGACCCGTTCGGCGACGGAATCGAGGATCGATCGGGTAGAGCTAGAGCTGATCTGAGACCGCGCCCCGCGTTCCCTCAACAACGACGCCAGTGGGGCAAGCAGTTGCGGCGGGCGCACATCGTCACGTTCGACCCCTCCGGCAAAGGCTTCGATCCAACGAACCGATCCGATCAGCTGTGTGACCTGCAGAAAACAGGCAGCGACACCGATGACAAAGACCAGCAAAATGAACCCGTTAAGATACAGATTGGCCTGAATAACCGGCAGTACATATGGCAACGCCATGAACACGCCAAGTCCTGACAGCCCTATTGCGATCAGCATCATCAAAATCTGACGGATCGGTTGTGAGAAATGTGGTCTCACGCCCTGTTGTGCCTGCGCCATGCGCGTGGCTCCTGGTATTGTCTGCTCTGGGCTGAACCTATCGAAGTTCGCCCCGTGACGCCAAGAGTTTATGCGCTGATTGTCCGCACCCGTTGCGACAACCACTCAAGATCAGGGTCGTGCAGTCCGATCTCGGTCAAGTGCGAGGCAGTATTGTAGAGATATTCGGTATTTGGCCCACGTCCGCCAACCGCGTGGGCGATGATCTGGGCCTGCTCTTCCAATGGAAGACCGCCGCAATACTGAACGTGGTGAGCATCGATGACGTAAGTCACTGCATTTACGATCTGCCCGCAGTCCAGATGCACGTCCAGCATCCGCTCCAGATAGGCTGACGAGATCAGCTCACGCTCACGCAATTCAGCCAAAGTGCGCTCTTCGTGACCTGCCTCGACAGCAAGCGCCAATCCAGTGCAATGCGCGTCTGGCTGTTCGTCCAGCGCCAATACCAAACCGGGGTCTTCTTCCGTGCCGCGATGGTGGATAGAGCGCATGCAAAACGACCGCGCATATCCGTGCAATTTAGCGCGTTCGCTGCGTGCCACCGGAAAGCCCGGGTTCCACAGCAGCGATCCATATCCGAATACCCACATCGTCATTGCACTGGTCCTTGCCCGTTTGGCCCTATAAACATCAAATCCGAGGCAGGAAAAAGGGCCATTCATCATGCGCCGTCTGATACGCGTTTTCGTATTTATCGCCCTCGCGTGGAGCGCCTACTGGTTTGTCGCCGGTTATGGTCTGCGAAACGCCCTGACCGGTTGGTTTGACCGACAGCAAGAACTGGGCTGGCAGGCCGAATTCTCGGACGTGTCGACGGCAGGATATCCATTTCAGCACATCACACGCCTGAATAATCCCGCTTTGGCCGATCCGGTCAACGGAACGGCGTGGAGTGCGGACTGGGTCGAGTTCCAAAGCCCAGCAATCTGGCCCGGCCGCCAGATGCTGCGCTTTGCCAGTACGCCGCAGCGCCTTTCCTATTTCGACCAGACCACGACCGTTCAGGCCGAAGCGCTACAAGCCGAATTGCAGCTCCAACCCGGTGTCGCGCTGGTGCTCGAGAAAATGGCGCTGACCTCAAAGCGCTGGCTGCTGACAACCGAAGGTGATCCGCAAGCCGGAGGCCAGTCGCTGAGCCTTGTGATGGAGCAATCTGGAGCGCCCGAAAGCTATGGGATTACTGCGAAGATCGACGGATTTACCCCCGGCGATGATCTGAGACGCCTGATGCGTTCAGCATCGACCCTGCCGCAATCGTTCGAAACGCTGGAAATGGATATGTTTGTCACTTTCGACAAACCCTGGGACCGCACCGCACTTGAGCAGCGTCGCCCCCAACCCGTTGCGATTGATCTGCGTTTGGCAGAAATGAAATGGGGTGAGCTGCGTCTGTTCGCCACCGGCGAACTGGAAGTTGACGAACAGGGCATTCCAACGGGTGAAATTGCGATGAAAGCCGAAAACTGGCGCGACATGATCGCGATGGCAAACGCCGCAGGTGCGCTGCCGGATCAGGCAGTCGATCCTGTGACCCGCGCATTGGGCTTCATGGCTGGACTGGGTGGCAACCCAAATGCGCTGGATTTACAGCTGAATTTCAGAGATGGGTTCGTCGCCTTGGGTCCGTTGCCCCTTGGTCCTGCCCCGAGACTGGTACTGCGTTAACGGCAATAGGTGCCGCTGCGGTAGCGCGCGGTGTCTAGGTGGAAATGATCCCGATGGTAGCGATCAGAGTTTGGTCCGAGAACCGTGCCAAATGGCCCACACGCGCCGCGCCATACCTTGGTCAGTTGCTTCTTGGACGGATTTTTGCGCCAGCCATTCAGAACCGTCACCACCTCACCATCGGCCATCTTGAAGCCCGAAATGTCGATGGCGCGCCCTTTACCATGCTCAGAAATCCGCGCCCCTTTACGGTTGTTACGTGTTCTGCAGGCGTAATGCGCGGCGACCTGTAGCTCGACCACCGGACCTCGGCGTTTGAACGTGGGCTTTACAGTTTTGTCGACCCAATTATTCAGCGCCTGTGCAGTGCCGCAATCCATCGTCGCTGGGCGGCTCAGCCCGACCCCCGATACTGAGGTGATTTGCACTGCATCCTTGATCCCGCAGGCTTTGATCTTGCCCTTCACACGTCCAACCGGCTTACCCTGAATATCGATATCGCCACAGACTGAACCCTTACGCAGCTTGCGTTTCTTAAGAAAGACGCGTTGTTCCAATTCTTCCGGGCGCACAAACGGGCGGATCGAATTCTCGGGCCCGAGCAATGGTAATTCAGCGGGACGGGCTGCAGCGGCCGTTACCTGCGGCGAAGCGGGCCGTAGCACCGGCCGGATGTTGGGGGTGACGATTGCCACCATCGCTTGGGTGGTTTCCGGGCGCGTCAACGGCACAATAGAAGTTTCAGGCGCCGCCGCATTTGCAGTCGTTGCCGCCAAAGCAACGCAGAAAATCAAATGGCTGCAACCGATCTTTCTCATGTCGATTTTTTTCCCCGCCCGAAATCTGGCGCATCCGTATCCTGGCCCGCATCAATGATGCCGCGGCGGATCGCCCGTGTGCGCGTAAAGTAGTCGAACAATTGCTCTCCGTCACCTGTTCGGATGGCCCGCTGTAGCGCAAAGAGCTCTTCCGTGAACCGGCCCAGAATCTCCAGCGTTGCGTCTTTGTTGGTCAGAAACACATCACGCCACATCGTCGGGTCCGAAGCCGCGATGCGGGTGAAATCGCGGAAACCAGCTGCCGAATACTTGATGACTTCGGTGTCTGTAACCCGCCGGAGATCATCCGCAACACCCACCATCGTATAGGCAATCAGGTGAGGTGCGTGCGAGGTGACCGCCAGCACCAAATCATGATGCGCGGCGTCCATTTCATCAACATTCGATCCCAGACCCTCCCACAAAGCCCGCAGGCGAGCGATCGCATCCGGATCGGAATCTTCGACCGGCACCAACAGGCACCAACGGTTGTCGAACAGTTCGGCGAAACCCGATTCAGGCCCGGAATGCTCGGTCCCAGCCAGTGGGTGCGCCGGAATGAAATGAACGCCATCAGGTATGTGTGGTGAGACGGCGTCAATCACGTGACGCTTTACCGACCCTACGTCGGACACGGTGGTACCGGGTTTTAGAACCGGCGCAATCTGCTGCGCTACCGGTCCCATTGCGCCAACCGGAACACACAGAACCACCAGATCAGCACCCTCGACCGCCTCTTGCGCGGACTCGCAAACCCGGTCACAAAGGCCGATCTGGCGCGCCGTCTCGCGGGTTGCCTCGGATCGCGCATAGCCCGTCACTTCGCCCGCAAGCCCAGCCCGTTTGATCGCCCAAAACATGGACGAGGCGATCAGGCCCAACCCGATCAGCGCAACACGGTCGTAAATCTGGCTCATACAGCGCCCCCTTTGAACGCAGTAATCGCTGCAACCACGCGACCGCAGGCGATTTCGTCGCCCACGGTGATCCGCAGCGCGTTTGGCAGGTTGTAGCCCGCGACCCGCCGCACGATCAAACCCTGCGTTTTCAAATAGTCATCGCAGGCTTCCGCCTCGGCCCTGTCAGCAAAGCGGGCGAGGATGAAATTCGTGCATGACACATCGGATGAAACGCCGACCTTCGCCAGTTCATCAGACAACCAAATCCGGAGGCGTGCATTTTCAGATAGGCAGAACCGCAGATATTCATCATCCCGCACGGCGGCCTCGGCCGCCGCAAGAGCCGTCAGCGACAGGTTGAACGGCTGACGAACGCGGTTCAGCACATCAATAATCTCTTTCGCCGCATAGCCCCAGCCAACGCGCATCCCACCTAGACCGTACACTTTCGAAAACGTCCGGGTCATGATGACATTGCTAAACCGGTCCACCAGCCCTGCGCCTCCATCGAAACCATCGACAAATTCGGCATACGCACCATCCAGCACCATCAGGCAATTGGCTGGCAATGCATCCGCCAACCTCTGCAATTCGGCGTCAGAGATCATGGTTGAAGTAGGATTTCCCGGATTGGTCACAAAGACAATCCGTGTCTGCCCAGTGACCGCGGCAAGGATGCTATCTACGTCTACACGGCGATCCCTCTCGGGCACCATGACCGGGGTCGCGCCCGCCATTCGCGCGATGATCGGATACATGGAGAATCCATGCTCGGTATATATCACCTCATCACCCGGACCGGCATAGGCCTGCGCCACGAACTGCAACACTTCATCACTGCCGACACCGCAGATGATCCGATTGGAATCCAGTCCGTGCCGTTCAGAAATTGCGGCGCGCAGGCTGGAATGATCGGTGCTGGGATAACGATGCAGCGAAACGGCACTTTCGCGCACCGCTTCGATCGCCTTGGGACTTGGCCCAAACGGGTTTTCGTTGGAACTCAGCTTGATGACATCCGCAACACCGTCAACATGCGACTGTCCGCCCTGATACAGCGCGATGTCCATTATGCCGGGTTGAGGTGTGATCTGGTTCATGAGGGGCTCCACTAGCTTGGCCCCTCATACCTTTCTCAACGGGTTGAGAAAAGCGGCAATTATCTTACGCCGCTTTGAAGCGCGCCGTCGCCGGATCGGCATTGTAGAATGGGACGAATTCCTCGGTCCGGCGCGACAGCTCGTTAACGCTGTCGATAATGAACTGAACGGTCTCTTCGCTCATGAGGTAAGAGAAATTCAACCGCACCCAACCCGGTTTCTTCATTTCCTCACCCTCCGACAGGGCCGCATGCAATTCTTCCGACGTTGCCCGATCAATGCCCAGCAAACGATGCGCATAGGGTCCGGCACAGGCACAGCCGCCACGTGCCTGGATGCCGTAGATATCGCTGAGCATCCGGGTAAACAGCTGCTGATGCACCGGCTGCCCATTCCTATCACACACGAGGAACGAGAATATCGGCAGGCGGTGTGCATTCTCGGCACCTAGCAATGTCAGATTTGGGTTGTCGGACCACCCATCCAACGCCATGCGGTTACACTGCGCTTCACGCTGCGCGATCTCATCCGCTCCAACCGCATCTTTCACGATGAAGGCCAAGGCCGCACGAATGTCTCCGATCACATTTGGTGTACCCGCCTCTTCCCGTGTCGCGAGATCGGCGCTGTAGTCGTGCCGCCAAGGCGAGACAAAGCTGACAGTCCCACCGCCGGGCCAACTCGGACACGTCCGCTTCACAGCGCATTGGTTAACGACCAGAACACCCGACGCCCCCGGCCCGCCCGGAAACTTATGCGGAGAGACAACAATCGCGTCCTTCCGCGCATCTTCCGGCCCCATGTCCATTGGCAAATAAGGTCCACCACCCGCATAGTCCCATACCGCAAGCGCACCATGCTCTTTCAGCATCCGCGTCACTGGATCAGGGTCGGTGATGATGCCGGTGACGTTTGACGCCGCTGAGAATGACCCAATCACAAGATCGGAATCTGCGTGTTCGATCAGCACTGCCTTTAGCGCCTGCATATCGGGACCGCCGTCAACGGCTTCTGGAATCTCGATCACCCGCGCCTTGCTTTCACGCCACGGCAGAATGTTCGAATGATGCTCATACGGACCGATCAAAACGACCGGCTGATTAGCCTCTTGCACTCCCAGCAGACTAACCAGCCGGTTAAGACCCGCTGTAGCGCCAGACCCGGTAAAGATCACCGCGTCCTCTTCCTTGGCGCCAACTATGCGGGCGATCTCGGCCCGCGCCTCGCGGCGCAAACGGGTTATATAGGAACCGCAATAGGAGGCTTCGGTGTGGCTGTTGGCATAGAACGGCAACACATGCTCGGCCACGAAATTTTCGACCTGTCGCAACGCGCGACCCGAGGCAACGTAGTCCGCATACACAAGCGGCACGTCCCCATGCAGACCCGGGATGAGTACCCCCTCACCGATCAGCCCATCACGCAGAGTATTTCCGTGAGCAGCAGATTGAATTTCTGCGCGAAAGTTGGACAAGGTCATTACACAGGCTCCATATTGCTAACCCCAATATGATTGATCCATCTTGTGGAAACCTCACAATTTTATGCTTTATATGTCCGAATTTTGTGTCATATGAATTTATATGGAGAAAAAATTAGATCAAATTGACACTCGTCTTCTGAAGGAACTGCAAAAAGACGCAACACTTTCCCAGCGAGAATTGGCCGATAGGGTCGGCCTGTCCCAAAATGCCTGCTGGCGAAGAATAAAGGCCTTGAACGACACAGGTGTCCTGCAAGGTTCTACGGCGCGCATCGCGCGCGAAAAGCTTGGGCTGAATCTGGTGGTTTTCGTCATGCTACGCACGCGCCACCACTCTGCCCAATGGTTGCAGGCCTTTCGCAGTCATGTCCTGACCATTCCTGAAGTGGTCGATTTCCATCGCATTGGCGGCGACTATGACTATCAACTCAAGGTCGTTACAGAAGATATGGCCTCTTACGACAAAGTCTATCAACGCCTCATCGATAAGATCGAACTGGACAGCGTCACCTCCTATTTCGCAATGGAGGCCATTGCCGAAAGTCGCCCGCTTCCTATCTGATCCGCCTCTTCATCTGGCCAAATATATCTCGGGGGAGTCGCGCAGCGACTGGGGCAGAGCCCCATCAAAACAAAAAAGACCGCGCTGAAAGCGCGGCCCTTAAACTCAACAGGTCGGCGAAGATTAGTTCTTCGCGTAGAATTCGACGACCAGGTTCGGTTCCATCATAACCGGGTAAGGCACATCGCTCAGGCCCGGTGCACGCACGAAAGTCGCGGTCATTTTCGAGTGGTCGGCGTCGATGTAGTCAGGCACATCACGCTCGGCCAAGCCGACAGCTTCCAGGACAACGGCCAACTGCTTGGACTTATCACGCACCTCGATAACGTCGCCTTCTTTGACGCGATAGGACGGGATGTTGACCCGCTTGCCGTTCACTTTAACGTGGCCGTGGTTCACGAACTGACGTGCGGCGAACACGGTCGGAACAAACTTGGCGCGGTAAACAACGGCGTCCAGACGGCGCTCCAGCAGACCGATCAGGTTTTCACCGGTGTCACCTTTGACACGTTCGGCTTCTGCATAGATGCGGCGGAACTGCTTCTCGGTCAAGTCGCCGTAGTAGCCTTTCAGCTTCTGCTTGGCACGCAGCTGCAGACCGAAGTCAGACAGTTTGCCCTTGCGGCGCTGGCCATGCTGGCCGGGGCCGTATTCACGACGATTAACCGGGGATTTCGGACGACCCCAGATGTTTTCGCCCATCCGGCGGTCGATTTTGTACTTGGCAGACGTGCGTTTGGTCACGGCTGATCTCCTTCTTTAGATCGAGGCCCCGACGGGCCACTATGAAGGGCGTTGTCCTCTTGAGGTTTCCCCCATGACAGGCATCCCCTCGCGGGGGCCACCAACACCAATGAAGCCGCGCTTATATCCCTGCTTCGGCCAGAGTCAACACGCCACAGCAAGCAAAGGGTAGGATTTCTGCTTAGAGTTGGAATCTTTCTGAGAAGTATCCGTTATTCAGCGGCCCAACCGGCAGTATTTGATAGACTTACCGGCACTAAACTTGCATTTGCGCGAGCCGCCGGGAACACGACAACCTTGTCGTCATAACCGCTGTCAATCTCAACAGGTTCAATATGCGAAGCTGCCAAACTGACCCAGAAATCTTGATCAGGCTCAGGGCATCCATCCTCAAACACAAGCACCAGAGACGCTTCGTTCACCTCACGCACCAGCTCGGCAACGAAAGTCTGAGCCCCGTTTGACAACTCGATCTTGGCACATTCGTTGACCTCGCCGGGGTTGGTGAAACTGGCTCTGGTCGCCAATATAGATCCCAGACCGGTGGAGCCTGCGTGCAGCGCAACTTGGTCAGCACTTGCGGCGAGTTGGACCCCTCGCCCCCTCCAGGACCAAGAGCTACCAACGCGCAAGTGGGCCAAAGGCGCCGCCTCAAGCCCGTCAACTTCCGTCTGTGTCCAAAATATTGCTATCCGACCGTTATAACCGGTTCTCATCTGTCCGCCCGCACTTTTACTCATCCCACAAGTAACTGTGCTTGTGTATCAACGAAAAAATGGGCGGAAAAGAGACCGAAATGTAGCAATCACGAAAATGTTGCTAAAGAACAGCCTCATATTGATACTTATCGTCGAATATTGGTGAACGTCTGGCGCACTGCGCTTGACTCTAGGCTCATTGAATTTCGGAGCCTGAAAATCTCTGCGAGTGCGATGGCTGATGGGAACACTTTCGGCCATATTTCGTAGCGGGTTTCTACTCGGCTCCATTCCTTCAAGCGACTGAACATGACCTCGATGCGGTTTCGGCGCTTGTACCTGTGCTTGCCTTTTC
>NZ_JBQGAC010000004.1:0-349496 GCF_056542625.1 Ruegeria sp. AB7
AGCAAGTCCCATGGGTGAATGAACTCTCGGAAGGTCTGTCGCCAGATGATATTGCGACAGCGCAAAATGTTGTTGACCGTCTTAAATCACGTCTCGAAGAAGCATCAATGCGACAAGATCAGAGCCCGTCTCAAAGCGGACGTTCATAGAGAGCGCAGCATCGGTCATTTTGGGCTCGAAGCAGTCATCCGACGGCATTAGCGATGAGACTGGTTTGTGGTTGCGAGCGGTCATTGGGGCCGCTCTCAGGATTGGTCCGACATCGGCCCTCCCAGCAATATTCAACGAGTTTTCAAGCTTGACGCTGAGGTTCTACCGCCGTCTGACCCTCTCTCGATTGCGCTCCCGACGTTCGATGTTGATCCGGTGGTCCCGGCCCAATGCCCGGTAGAAGCCCGGTCCCTTGGACCAGTTCAGAAAATGGGCAAAGCTGTCGACCTGATCGTCGTTGCGCCCGCGTGGAAAGGACTGAAGCTCTCGTTTGAATACCGGCAGCCAGGGTGCGTCTGCAGGCAGATACACCTTGCCCTCTTCGACAGGACCGCAAGCGGACTGGAACCGGGTTTCCTTGTCTTTGTCGGGTTTAATGCGTTCGTAGCGCCGACGGTTATCACGAAACAATTCGTCCAGAAGCGGTTTGCCGGAGGCCGCATCTTCGATCAGAACACGATCGGGATCCCAACGACCGACAAGCTGCAGTGCCTTGGCTTTTAGGTCTTGGTAGTCTACCTGCCCGCGCCAGACGTCGAGAAGGTACCACGCGTTTTCTCGGAACCCCCAGGTCGTACAGGCCGAGAAGTCGGATCGCGGATCCGCAGACATCCCCGTATCCCAGCTTTGAACAACCAGTTGGAACCAGCGACGATCTTCGACGGTCTCATAGGTGCCGAACCACTCCCAGCGCAGCGGCGAGCCATCTGGCGCAATCGGGTTCTGCTGATACTGGCAATTGAACACAGCTGCGCCCATTTCACGACGTTTTGTATCCAGCGTGTTCTGATCCAAACGGGACGGGCACAGGAGATCACCCGGTTTGCGGCACATGACCCTTCCACGCCCGAGAGGCACCTTCTCATGTTCTTCGGCGATGGCAGGCAGATTCAGGTGCCGATAGGTCCCACGTTCAAGCAGATAACCCGGCGGATCCATCTCGTGCAGCCGTTGTGCAACCATGACCACGCGCCCTTCGGCCGGGTTGTCGAAGCGCGACAGCAAGGTCCCCTCAATGAACTCCTGTGCCTTGACCAGCTCGGCCTCGGAGCCCGCATCTCCAGCTTTCAGCAGGTCATCGATGATGATGTAATCAGCGCCATGACCGGTGACAGAACTTCCGATGGAGACAGCCTTACGGCTGCCTCCCTTTGTGGTGCGGATTTCTTCTGAGGTGTTGCCCTTTTTAGCCAAGACCGTTTCAGGGAACATTTCCCGGTACCAGCGCGCAGACATGATCCGACGACAATCCTCGGAATGTTTACGCGCCAGATCCAGCCCGTAGCTGGCAACAATGATTTTGGCGCTCGGTGAGTGCCCAAGAAGATAAGCGACATATGCAACGGCAACGGTGACCGATTTCAGGCAACGCGGCGGAATGTTGATGATCAACCGCTTGTTCTCGCCGACGCGAACGTTGTCCAACTCATGGCACATAGCACGCACATGCCAGGCCGGATCAAAGCCGCGGTCAGTCCCCTGGTGCAGCGTGCCAAACACACGCCACACGAAGGGAAAGAAATTATCCCGGCAAACCTCGCGAGCGACCTGCTGGACCATTTTGGGATCAGGAGCTGACATCATTGGCCTCCTCATCTTCCGGACCGCCGTCACCATCCGGGTGACTGGAAAAGAAATCCCGGAGGATGTCGTAGTCGACAGCGTCCGGCTCAACCGCACGGACGGTTTCTTGCGCGTCCATGTCACTTGTGTTGAACAGATCTGCGTCCAGCTTCAGCAGCGCCATCAACAATTTCGTGTCGCCCTTCAACGCGCCAGCCGTGAGCCGCTTGGCAATTGCCTCCGCCTTGGAAATCCGGATTTCGTGGCTGCCTTCGCGAACCGTAATCTTGGTTTCCAATTCACGTTTCAAGCTGGCATTCACCCCTTTGGCACCTTTCGGCCGCCCTTTCGGATTGCCGGATCGGCCTTTCTTGAATTGGGTTGCTTTAGGCGGTTTGCCGTAGCCCACTTCGTAATCTTTCGTATCGTCAGACATGATCCGCCTCCTGCTTCGAGGCGGTGTCGCTGGCCGCAGAACGCGCATCGAACGTTTGCCCCGTGACGGCATGCACGGCGCTCTCACCGGTCATCTCCTGCCAACGACGGATGGCGACGTCGACGTAAACAGGGTCGAACTCAATAAGCCGCGCCCGGCGTCCGGTTTTCTCAGCGGCCAGCAAGGTTGCACCGGACCCGCCAAAGGCGTCCAGCACGACATCGCCGCGATGACTCACATCCATGATGGCATCCGCGACCAGGGCCGTTGGCTTCACCGTGGGATGATCAGCGAGATCCGCTTCACGCCCTGCCCCAAAGCTGTTCACACCGGCATAGTCCCAGACATTGGTCCGGTTGCGACCATGTTTTCCCAGTTCGACATTGTTGACATGTGGCGCACCGGGCTTCTTGAAGATGCAAACCAGCTCGTGCTTGGACCGATAAAGGCTGCCCATGCCTCCGTTGGTCTTATTCCAGACACAGAGATTGATGAGTTCCAATCCACCTGCCTTGCCGGCCGCAATCAACTCTTCAATGTGACGCCAGTCCATGCAGATCATCGCGATGCCTCCGTCCGGCAAGCAGTCAAACAGCCGGTTGATCACGTCGGTGAGAAAGTTGCGGAACTCGCTGTCCGACATTTCTCCCGACGCCATGGCAAATTCGCGATGATCGCCGCCGGTGCCACAGCGGACATGCCCATTGACCGGTACGTTATAAGGAGGATCGGTGAACACCATCTGCGGGCTCTCGCCATCCAGGAGCATCTCATAGCTCTGAGCTTGCAAAGCATCCCCGCAGAAGATGCGGTGATCTCCAAGAATCCAGAGGTCGCCCGGCTGCGTAATTGCCGGTACCGCGGGGTCAGGCGTCTCAACAGATTCCGCTTCAGTCTTCGTGGCCTCATCCGTGCCATCGATGATAATGTCGATCTCCGGCGTTTCGAACCCGGTGATATCCAGATCAAAGTCCAGTTCACCATCAAGGCTGAGGTCCGTCAGCTCGGCAAATTCGATCTGCAGCGCTGCTTCGTTCCAGTCCGACAGTTCCGCCAGCTTGTTATCCGCGATGCGCAAAGCACGAACTTCTGCATCTGACAGGTGACCCGCGACAACCGTCGGCACGGACGTCAACCCCAGAGCCTTGGCGGCCTCATAGCGGCCATGGCCCGCGATGATTGTGCCCGAACCATCCAACAGGATCGGGGTGACAAACCCAAACTGGGCCACCGATGCCTTCAGTTTGTCGACATTCTTGGCCGCGTGCACGCGGTTGTTGTTGGCGTAGGGCTTGATCTGGCTGATCTGGGATTGGATAACTTTTTCGGCCATCCAGATAGGCGTATTGGACGCCTGAACGTCGCTGTGTGTGTTTTTGGCAGGCATAACCGCCTCCTTTTGCGTGACGCCGCGCGGACGTCGAGATGGAGGGATCGCGTTGGAAAATCGGAGAGAGCACAAATCGCAACTCCCCGGACCAATCGATCCGAGACGTTGCTCCTTTGAATGCTCTCTGCGGAAACCTGTGTTCCAATGAGTGCTGCCTGCGGGAGCAGTTTCCCGCCCTGATAGTACGGGCGATTAGGTCGAATGTAGGTGCCATCAATACGAGACGCAACCCCCCAAACTAAAAGTAACCAATTAAGATTGTTGCCGAATAATCGGGGGTACGGCAGCGTCGCACTTCAAAACACACGCCTCCAGTAATCGTTTCAGAAAGAGCTGGACTGTTGACGTAAACCACGCATCACTGAACCTACGCCCGAGCCATTCGGGCGCTCCTCAGTACCAGGGTTCGGCATTCCGCCAGCCCCAGATCAGAGGAGACAATATATGTCCAAATCCAATCAAACCAAAATTGACCGGGTGCAAGCTTTGTTGCGTCGCCCGAGCGGCGCCAGCCTTGAGGCGCTCTGCAAAGCAACGGAGTGGCAGCCTCATTCGGTCCGAGCAGCTCTAAGCGGTCTGCGGAAAAAAGGCGCAACGATTGAACGGCGGACATCCGACAAACCAAATGGACCATCCATATATCACCTGACGGCGGGAACAGGAGAAGAGACATGACCAAGACCAGCGATGTCGCCGATCTCGCCGCCATGGGTCGATCGGCTCTGGTCACGCTTTGGCAGCAACTGTTTGATCAACAAGCCCCCGCCATGCTCAGCCAACCCTTCATGCGCCGTTTCATTGCCTTTGAGATGCAGTCCCGCCGTCATGGCGGGCTACCCCGGCAGGTCAAAGTCACGCTGGAAAAGGGCTCTATGAAGAAGCCCCGGCCTACATGCCCTGCCCTAAAACCCGGCGGGCGCCTACTGCGCGAGTGGAATGGCGTGACCCATGTAGTCGACGTTACAGATGACGGCTTCACTTGGAACGGTCGGTCCCATCGCTCGCTCTCGGCCATCGCCAGAGAGATTACCGGCACGCATTGGTCAGGGCCGCGTTTCTTCGGACTCTCTGGCAAGGGGGCCAAATGAGCCCGCGCCGCAAAACCCGATGCGCCATCTACACGCGCAAGTCCTCCGAAGATGGTCTGGATCAGGACTTTAATTCGCTGGACGCGCAATTTGAGGCCTGCGCAGCCTATGTCGCCAGCCAGCGACACGAAGGCTGGACCCTACTGCCCGGGCGCTACGATGACGGCGGCCTGTCCGGCGGTACACTCGAACGCCCTGCCCTTCAACGCCTGCTTGATGAGATCGATGCCGGGCGTATTGACATGGTGGTGGTCTACAAGATTGACCGGCTGACCCGGTCGCTTACCGACTTCTCCAAGCTGGTCGACCGGCTGGAACAGGCAAACTGTTCCTTTGTTTCGGTTACACAGGCCTTCAATACCTCATCTTCCATGGGCCGGTTGACCCTGAATATGCTGTTGTCCTTTGCTCAGTTTGAACGGGAAGTCACCGCCGAACGTATTCGCGACAAGATTGCAGCGTCTAAGAAAAAAGGGGCTTTGGATGGGTGGCAACCTGCCTCTCGGCTATGACCGCCACCCCAATCCAAAAGCAAGAACGCTGGTGGTGAATGAGGAGGAGGCCAGAACGGTCCGACATCTCTTTGGGCTTTATGACGAGCTGGGTTGCCTGCGCAAAGTAGAAGAACGGGCAACAGCAGAAGACCTGCGATCAAAACGGGCTGTTCGGTCGGATGGCAGCATAAAAGGGGATTATCTGCTGTCACGGGGTCAGATCTATTACCTGCTGCGCAACCCGGTTTATCTCGGAAAAATTCGCCACAAGAATAAGATCTGGGACGGACAACATACGGCGATCATCGACCAAGGCGTTTGGGACCGGGTACAGGAAAAAATGCGACAGGCCTCCAATCGCTCCCGTGCACGCGGCGGCTCCGATACGCGCCAACACTCCAATGACCCCGGCGCCTGGCTCACCGGTCTGCTGCAGGACGAAACAGGTAATCGGTTGACGCCAACCCACACCACGCGCAAAGGCCGACGGTTGCGCTATTACGTCTCCAATCGACTGATCTCGGGTGGCAAGGATATCTCCGGCTGGCGACTGCCCGGCCCGGCGCTGGAACACGCAGTCATTGATGTCATCGTCAGACATCTGCAAGACGCCGCCGCCGCGCACCAGGTGCTGGCGCAACCGGAGGCCGGGTCAACGGAGGCAGTTCAGACTTCAGCTGCGGATTTAGTAACTCGGCTTCGAGGCCAAGGCGCTCAGGTCGGTGCTGATATTCTGGCCAACGGCAGAATTGCACGCGGACAGATCGACCTCGAATCGAACCCTAAAACTCTGGCAAGCGCACTTGGCATCGCGGCCGATCATCTGAACCCGGATCTCACACACATCACCTCATCCTTCGATCTGCGACGACGCGGCGTCGAGGCCAAGGTCATCGCTGGAGACATGGCACCCCAACCCGATCCCCACCTCCGGTCCATGCTGATCCGCGCTCATGGCTGGGCGCGTGATCTAAAAGCCGGCGTTCAACTGATGGAAATTGCCCGCCGCAAAACCTCCCCGGCGCCTTCATCCGTACCCGTGCTCAGCTCGCGTTTCTTTCACCGAAGATTCAGGTCGCGATTCTCGACGGCGCTCAGCCGACCGAATTCACACTCAAGCGTCTTGTCAGCATGACCCACCCACTAGACTGGTCTGAACAGGAACGCCTGTTCGGCTTCTGACATCTCCAAGTCCTTCGTCCCTGTTACAGGGTTTGCCCTCCCTGATCCGTAGGCACAATTCCCTGTTCCCACGAGAAAATTCCCTGTTCCACCTTTTAGGGAATTTGCAACATAAACCTCTGGAAAACATGCAGTTCCGATAGGGGAAATGACGGAACTCAGACCTGTTTCACGAAAATTCCCTGTAAATTGCCGGGTATCAGGGAAATCCCGCCCAAAGCGACCCCGCCAAAATGCGACACAGAGACTGCGGCCGGAATTGCGCTCTGAGCGTGCGATCTGCTCCGTCTCTGATTGAAAGCGCATGCGCCAACTCGCGGGAATTACGGCACAATTCCGGGTCAGAAAACACAACTGAAGTGAGACAGGTATGAGTGGCGGGGAGACAGGGATTCGAACCCTGGGAACGCTCTCACGTTCAACGGTTTTCAAGACCGCCGCATTCGACCACTCTGCCACCTCCCCGCGTGAGGCTGGGTCTATGACGAGTTGAGCGCAGAGGCAAGCCATAAAGCGGGAAATCTTGCCGTAGCGAATGTAGCAGTCTTTCCATGGCCCGATGCCCGCGCTATGATCTGCGGGAAAGACCGCACAAGACTGGCAACAAGAACCAGCAATGACGCGGTGGGGCGCGGCCGGAATGGCCTTGTCAGGCAAGGGATTGAGAAAATGGAGCGAGCTACGGGCACACGCTTTGGGCCACAACGGCTGGCAATTTTGGTCGTGACGATGGCAGCATTGGCTGGATGCGAAGAAGGGCTACTTACTACAGAGGACCCGCCTGAGGATACGGCCGCCGAAGATGCGGACAACACAAACCGGTTCGAACTGTTCCCCGAGGCTGCCGCGACCAATCAGCGCGATGTTGAAGCCCCCGAGGTTTTTCAGGTCACCGAAGCAGGATTGTGGGACGGGCGGCCATCGCTGGGTGGTATCTGGGTGGCGCATCCCGATGTGACTCAACCCGAGCGGGTGCTGATCAAGAATACAGCCAACAACAAATCGGTAACGGGTGCCCTGTTCCGCCGTGAGCGGAATTTGCCGGGACCCGCGCTGCAGGTCTCGTCATCCGCTGCCGAGCAATTGGGAATGCTGGCTGGTGCTCCAACCAGGGTGCAGGTTGTCGCGTTGCGACGTGAGGCTATTGAAGAACCCCCTGCACCTGTCGCCGCGGAACCTGTCGAAGAGACAGATAGTGCAGAGAGTTCGGAAACAACCGACACCGCAGAAGCGTCGGAAACGGGCGCTGCTGAAAAGCCTCAAAAGCGGAAATGGTGGCAGAAAAAGCCAAGCGACGAGACTGCAGTCGCAGCAGCTGGCGCAGCAACCGCAGCTGCTGCCGAGACCGAATCCCCTTCGTCAGAAACACAGACGGCAGCATTGTCGGATCCCGAACTGACGGCACCGGCTGAAAAACCGGCCAAGCGCAAGTGGTGGCAAAAGAAAGACCCTAACGCTATCACCGAAACGCCTCTGGACCCGATTGCCGGAGCGGCAGCGGCCATCGAGGCCTCTGAACCAACGGCCGCGGCACCATCGACGGCGAGTGCTGCGACGACAAGTGGGTTGGCAAAACCTTTTGTTCAGGCGGGCACCTTCAGCGTAGAATCCAACGCCAAGAGCGCGGCGGACAAGATTCGGCGCAATGGCATGGCCGCCGAAGTCATGGAACTGAAAAGCGAGGACAAGTCGGTCTGGCGCGTTTTGGTTGGACCCGTTGCAACCCGCGCGGAACGCCGAGCGATGTTGAACGATGTGAAAGATCTTGGGTTTACCGATGCTTTCACGGCAAAGAACTGATCAAACAGGAGGCCCATGATGCTTTCCGCTTTGCGATCCACCACACTGGCCCTCGGGTTGGCGCTGTTGGCACTGCCCGCCCATGCCTTCGACACCACCGCGCGTGCGGCTTATGTGATGGACCAGAAAACCGGCACTGTGCTGTTGTCTAAAGACGCCGATCAGCCTCTGCCTCCAGCGTCCATGTCGAAGCTCATGACGCTTTATGTGGCGTTTGAAGCCTTGCGCGATGGCCGTTTGACGCTGGACGAAACTTTGCCCGTCTCGGAACATGCAATGAGCTATGGCGGCTCGACCATGTTCCTGAACACGCAGGATCGTGTCCGGGTCGAGGATCTTTTGCGCGGGATCATCGTGCTTTCGGGCAATGACGCCTGTGTCGTGATCGCCGAAGCGCTCAGCCCCGACGGAAGCGAAGCCGGATTCGCCCGTTTCATGACTCAGCGGGCGCAGCAGATGGGCATGAACAACTCGAACTTTGCCAATTCCAACGGCTGGCCTGCTGCTGGGCACATGATGTCAGTGCACGATCTGGCAGTTCTGGCCGACCGGCTGATCACCGATTTCCCCGAGTACTATCCCCTGTTTGCCGAAGAAGAGTTCGAATTCGATGGCCGCGCGCCCTCGAACGCGCGGAACCGCAATCCGCTGCTGAAGCTGGATATCGGGGCCGATGGCCTCAAGACTGGCCATACCCAAGAGGCAGGATATGGTTTGGTCGGTTCTGCCAAACAAGGCGACCGACGGGTTGTCTTTGTACTTTCAGGGCTCGACAGCACTGCCAAGCGCGCAGAGGAGGCTGAGGCCGTGGTTAACTGGTCGTTTCGAAATTTTGTCGAGAGGACAGTTGCCAAATCAGAAGAACCGGTAGCCCAGGCCAAGCTTTGGATGGGGGCGGAAAAGACTGTGGGATTGGTGCCCGAGGGTGATCTGACCTTGCTGTTCCCCGTTTTGGGCGACAAGGACATCAAGGCCGAGGTTGTCTATGACGGCCCTATCAACGCACCGGTCAGCAAAGGCCAGCAATTGGCCGAGCTTGTGATCCAACCCGAGGGATTGCCCGAAATCCGCCGCCCGCTGGTGGCGGAAAAGGATGTTCCCTTGGGCGGGTTTGTCGTGCGTATGTTGACCGTGGGTGGCATCGTTCTGAAAGAAGTGATCAACACCCCGCTGGAGCAAATGTGACAGCGCGCGGAACGTTTCTGACCTTCGAAGGCATTGACGGATCAGGCAAGTCCACGCAGGCGCGCCTGCTGGCCGAGCACTTGCGGCATCAAGGCCGCGACGTCGTTCTGACGCGCGAGCCCGGCGGATCGGACGGGGCAGAAGAAATTCGCAGCCTTGTGCTGCAGGGTGATCCGGACCGCTGGTCGGCCGAGACCGAGATCCTGCTGTTCACCGCTGCCCGGCGCGATCATCTTGAGCGCACGATTGAACCCGCGTTGGCAGAGGGCAAGGTTGTGATCTGCGATCGCTTTGCCGACAGTACCCGGATGTATCAAGGTCTGTCGCGCGGCGATCTGCGGGGTTTGGTGGATCAGTTGCACAGCTTGATGATCCGGCGAGAGCCAGATATGACCTTGCTGATCGATATGGACCCGGAAACAGGCCTGTTGCGCGCCAAAGGTCGTCAGGGCACCGAAGAACGGTTCGAAGATTTCGGTTTGGATCTTCAACAACAGATGCGGGCAGGTTTTCTGGGTCTGGCTCAAGAATTCTCTGACCGTTTCCACGTGGTCGACGGCAATCGGGACATGGACAGCGTTGCGCGGGATGTGACAGATATTGTCATGACGTCCCTGCAATTGAGCTGACATGAGCGACGATATCCAAACACCGGATCAGGCCCCTGGTGCCCCGCATCCGCGCGAAACTCTCAAGCTGTTCGGACAGGATGCGGCCCAAGAGGCGTTTTTAACCGCGTATAACTCGGACCGGCTGCACCACGGCTGGTTGCTAACGGGGCCGCGCGGCGTGGGCAAGGCTACCCTTGCCTGGCGCATTGCACAGTTTTTGTTGGCCACACCTCCGGCAGATGAAGGCGGGTTGTTTGGTGCCCCTCCTGCGCCTGAGACGTTGGACATCGACCCGGACCACCCCGTCGCACACCGTATCCAGGCGGGGGCCGAGCCCGGCCTTTCCGCAATCACCCGGTCCGTCAACGATCAGGGACGGCTGCGCAACGAAATCGTTGTCGATGACATCCGCAAACTGGGCAAGTTCTTCGGCCTGTCCTCTGCCGATGGTGGTCGCCGGGTTGTTATCGTCGATTCAGCGGATGAAATGAATGTCAGCGCCGCCAATGCGCTGCTGAAAATGCTCGAAGAACCCCCAGCGCGCACGACGCTGCTGCTGGTTTCACACCAACCTTCGCGCCTGCTGCCGACCATCCGTTCGCGTTGCCGCACGCTGCGGCTTTCACCCCTTGGCGCAGATGACATGCAGGCCGCGCTAGCGCAGACCGGCACAGAAATCCCTAGTCGGGCCGAGCATTTGGCAGCCCTCGCCGCCGGTTCAGTGGGTGATGCCGTCCGCTTGATCAATCTCGGCGGGCTAGAGCTTTATGCCGAGCTGATTGCAATTCTGGGCTCCCTTCCCCGGCTCGACCGCCAGCGCGCCCTGAAACTGGCAGAAGCGGTTGCTCAGCGAGGTGCTGCGGAACGGTTTGATCTGCTGCTTTCGCTGATCGACGTTGCGCTCTCGCGTTTGGCGCTGACAGGTGCAAAAGGTGCCGCCCCCATACCCGAGGCCGCCCCGAATGAGGCTGAAACTCTGTCGCGCCTCTCTAACTCGCAGCACAAGGCCCGCCAATGGGCGGAGGTCGCCGCGCTCATCACGGCGCGCGCACGACACGGGCAGGCGGTGAACCTTGACCCTGCCTCGCTTGTCCTAGATACGGTGTTCAAGATACAGGAAACCGCCGGTCACAGCTGATGAGCCTCACCCCCGAAATTACCGACAGCCACTGCCATCTGGATTTCCCTGATTTCGACGGTCAGTTGGATGATATCGTCGCCCGCGCTGCCGAGGCTGGCGTGACCCGCATGGTGACCATCTGCACCCGGCTGCGCAACGAACCCGCTGTGCGCGCCATCGCCGAGGCTCACGCCCCAGTCTTCTACGCTGCAGGCACCCACCCGATGAGCGCCGCTGATGAGCCGATGGCCACGGTCGATGAGCTGGTCGCATTGGCTAAGCATCCCAAGTTCGTGGGCATTGGGGAAAGCGGGCTTGATTATCACTACACGGCCGAGTCGGCAGATGTTCAGAAACAATCGCTGCGCATCCATATCGAGGCCGCCCAGCGCACTGGCCTGCCATTGATCATCCACGCGCGCGCTGCTGATGACGACATGGCCCGCATTCTGACCGAAGAGCATCGTAATACGCCCTATTCCTGTGTCATGCATTGTTTCTCTTCATCGGCTGAACTGGCCCGGGCCGCGCTTGATCTGGGCTTTTACCTGTCCATGTCCGGCATCGCGGCCTTCCCAAGAAGCCAAGAACTACGCGATATCTTCGCTTCAGCTCCGGTTGATCGTATTCTGGTCGAAACCGATGCGCCCTATCTTGCCCCCCCACCATATCGCGGTAAACGGAATGAGCCCGCCTATACCGCACACACCGCCCGTAAAGGGGCTGAGGTCTTCGGATTGGATTACGCAGATTTCGCCGCAAAAACGCAGGCCAATTTTGATCGGCTCTTCACTAAAGCCGCCACATACAAGGCGGCTGCATGAGCGAGCTGCGCCTGACAATTCTGGGCTGCGGGTCATCCGGTGGCGTCCCCCGTCTCGGGGGACATTGGGGCGATTGTGATCCGGAAAACCCGAAAAACCAGCGTCGGCGATGCTCGTTACTGGTCGAACGGGACGGGCCGGACGGGACTACGTCGGTTCTGATCGACACCTCACCGGATATGCGTAGCCAATTGCTGGACACCGGGACTGGGCGATTGGATGGTGTCGTCTATACGCATTCCCACGCGGACCACATGAATGGGATCGACGATCTGCGGATGATCGTTTTCAATATGAAAACCCGCGTCCCCGTCTGGGCCGATGGTGACACGCAGAACGATCTGCTCAGCCGGTTTGGCTATGCCTTCGTTCAGCCCGAGGGATCGCCCTATCCGCCCATACTCGACCTCAAGACAATCAATGGGCCGTTCGAAATTCCCGGCCCAGGCGGCACGATCCCGCTTCGGCCATTTCGCGTGAACCACGGATCGATTGATGCGCTTGGTTTCAGAATGGGAAACATCGTCTATCTGCCTGATGTAGCAGAGCTTTATGATGAGAGCATGACTGAACTGGCGAATCTGGACTGCCTGATTATTGACGCTCTGCGTCGTTCCCCGCATCCGACACATGCCCATCTGGAAAAGACGCTGGAGTGGATCGACCAATTGAAACCAAAACGCGCCGTTTTGACCAACATGCATATCGATCTGGATTATGCGACGGTCGATGCGGAAACACCGGATCATATCACGCCTGCCTATGATGGCATGGTGATCCGGCACGCCCTGTAAGGCATGCTGCTGCACGCGCTTACGATACCCCGTATGGCGCCGCCATGTTACAAAGCCTGATTGATGTCATCCTGCCGGTGTTTCTGGTCATCGGTGCCGGATACACGGCGACGAGGTTCGGCTATTTTCGCGAAACCCATATCGATGGGTTAATGAGTTTCACGCAGAACTTTGCCATTCCCTGCCTACTGTTTCTCGCCATTGCCAATCTCGATCTCGGCACCAGCTTCGATCCTCGGCTTTTGGTCAGTTTCTATTCAGCAGCTGGTCTGTGTTTTGTCGCTGGTATGATCGGTGCGCGCCTGATCTTCGGACGAGCGTGGGAGGATTCGGTTGCTATTGGATTTTGCTGTCTGTTTTCAAACTCGGTCCTCTTGGGGTTGCCTATTACCGAGCGCGCCTATGGGGTCGAAAATCTAGTTGGCAACTTCACAATCATCGCGTTCCACTCACCCTTTTGCTATTGCCTCGGCATCACGGTGATGGAGGTGCTTCGAAACCGCGGAAACGGCGGAGTGCGGATGTTGAAATCCGTGCTGTCGGCCATGTTCAAGAATGCACTCATTCTTGGGATCTCGTTGGGGTTTGTCGTAAACCTCACTGGACTGGCCATACCCGGAGTTGTGGACGAAGCCTTGAACCTGATCACCCGCGCGGCCTTGCCCGGTGCCCTGTTCGCGCTGGGGGGCGTGCTGGTTAAGTACCGACCCGAGGGCGATCTGCGTACCATTATTTTCGTCTGCTGTATCTCATTGATGCTGCACCCGAGCCTGGTTTGGTTCTTCGGGTCATCTCTGGCGTTGCCGCAAGACCTGTTCCGCTCGGGCGTTCTTACCGCAGCGATGGCGCCGGGGATCAATAGCTACATCTTCGCAAACATGTACGGACATGCCAAACGTGTGGCCGCGTCGTCGGTTCTGATCGGAACGACCGCGTCAATATTGACGGTCTGGTTGTGGCTGACTCTACTGGGATGACGAAATTGCCAACACCGCATTGACTCTGCCCACCAGCAATACATCTATCGCAGAACCTATCCGGAGCCCTGCATGACACACGCCGTTATCGTCGCCCATGGCCAACCCTCGGACCCTGCACCTGCAGAAGCTGCGCTAGCAGCCTTTGCGCGAGAGGTAGATGAGTTATGTCAACGGGTTTCGGTATCGTCGGCCACATTGGCAGCCCCGCAGGCGTTGGAAAATTGCCTTGATGGATTGACCAGCGACACGGTTATCTACCCCTTATTCATGGCGCGCGGCTGGTTTGTCACCAGCGCTCTGCCAAAGCGGATTGGCCAGCGTTCTGTCACGATTCTGGACCCCATGGGTATCGATCCCGAACTGCCTGCCCTGATTACAGCGGCCATACATCAGGAACTGACGAACAGGGTTTGGAGCGCGGCGGACACAGATCTTGTGATCGCTGCACATGGCTCGGGCCGCAGCGCCAATCCGGCCATTGTCGCAAAGGGTTTCGCCGAGAATCTGGGTCGGCTTACCGCGTTCAATAGCATTCGCACCGGGTTCGTTGAGCAAACCCCATCAATTGCGGACGCCGCCACCGGGTGCGGTGGCAAGGCGCTGTGCCTGCCGTTTTTTGCCTGCACCGGAGGCCATGTTTTGGAAGATGTACCCGAGGAACTTGCCCGCGCCAGCTTTCACGGACACGTAATGCCCGTGATTTCAGAGCTTCCTCAGGTCAAGCGACACATCGCGGTGATGTTGGATACACTGTAGCGAAGCAAAGGGGGGCCACCTGCGTCAACCGGAATGCTGCGCATCCGATAGCTCGCAATAGAAACGGTGGCAGGATCGCCCGCTTCGTTTCGCTGCGTATAAAGCCAGATCGGCGGCATGAAGAATATCTTCGGCCTTGGGCACTTCGAATTGTGTCGAGAGTGCTGTACCAATACTTGCCGATATTCGGCAGGTTGCCCCATCGAACTGCATCGGCTTGCACAGGCGTGAAATCAGGCGCCCTGCAATACCATCAAGCTTTGTACGATCGTTCATGCCCTTAAAAATCAAGACAAACTCATCACCCCCGACTCGGGCAACTGTGTCGTCGCTGCGTGTGACGTCCAGCATGATCTTTGCAGCTTGCTGCAGAACATAGTCCCCTGCAGCATGCCCCAATCGATCATTGACTGATTTGAAGAAATCCAGATCCAGATGCATCATTGCAAAACTCGATTTCGCCGAAATCAAATGCCCTAGAATATGATCCATCGCACGTCGATTTTTCAGCCCGGTCAACGTATCCGTGTAGGCTTGTTCTTCTGCCGCCAGCATCGCACCTTGCAGACGCAAGTTCAGCGAGCGTGACGCTTCCATCGCGGCAGAATTTGCCTCGACCAGATACAACAATTCTATGGCCAGATCAGTGCCCGGGAAATCGGTGCTGGTCAGAGAATAGTCGCGTACCGCATCCAGTATCGAAATTCCAAACGACAGGTTGATGACCGCCCCGCTTCCGCCAGGAAACGGCGCGATCAGACCTTTGAACGCCGTCTGCGGCTGGTCTTGAAACCTGAGATGCAATTTTCGGTCCGGCACCGTCATTAGCGCAGCAATTGTCTTGATGGATCGGGGGCGCACCAGTTCAAAGATATCCAGAAAATTTTGGCCCGCCATCGGTTGATCCGGGCGCAGTTTCTGCAGGGTTGGTCCAACCTGCTCGACCCGACCCTTGCCATCAACAAGAACGAACATCGGGCACAAGGTGTCCAGCAACTGTCCAAGCTCCGCGGTCTTGATCATGATTTACGTGCCCCGAGATCAAAGTGACGCCCTTCGGCAAACGCGCTTTCGATCAATGTGATCGAAATCACCTCGGCCCCGCTTTGGTGACCTTCATTGGATAGGATCACCAGCGCGCCGTAGTCATCCGCCATGGCGCGCAGCACACCGGTCATGACGCTGGAATATCCCGGCAAATCAGCAGAGCAGTGCAAGTGATATTCTCCGGGTGAATGTTCCTGCAATTCCAAATCAGGCAACCTCAGATCCGACACGGCAAGGCGGACACGATCCGACAGGTCATCAAGCGAATGCAAAAATTCCAAATAGGTTACCCCGCCAAAACGCAATAACCTGCGTAGATCTTCCATGTTCGAGTGTGAGACCAGATAAGTGCCCAAATCCTCAAGAAATTCGGATTTTGGGCGGTTCAAGTCAGCGCACAAAGCGTCGAGCACTCGGGTCGATATCTCCGTGTCATAGATCAACATCGCCTCGAACTCGTCAAATCCCAGCCCGGCCGTATGAGTCGCGCGCAACCAGCATTGACGCCCGTAGGTGGCGCAGACAAAGGATTGGATCGCCCTGTTGATCAGCCCGTGCATGTGTCGCCTCAGATTGAAAGACACTCTCAAGTGATCGCAGAAAGCTTAACAAACACCCAAAATCCGATACGGGATTATGAGAATCCGATCTAATCCCAAACTGAAGGGCGGATTGGGCAGCGATCAGAAATCGGTCGGCGCACCGCCTTCGGCCTTGCGGCGCTCAACAAACTCGGCCAGCTCCTCGCGGATCGCCTCATCCATCTTCGGGGCTTCGAAATTGTTCACGATCTCCTTGAACATCCGATGGGCACGTTCCGCAGTCCAGATACCACCAGCTGCTTCCCAGGCTTCGAAGTTTTTCCAGTCACTCAGGAACGGCTGATAAAATGCGGTGGTATAGCGATCTTGCGTATGTTGGATGCCAAAGAAATGCCCGTCGTTTCCAACAGACCGGATCGCTTCAAGGGCGATGTCATCCGGGCCCGTCGCTGTCAGTTCCGGCTGCATATACCTCTGAATCTGCTGAAGGATTTCGCAATCCATGATAAATTTCTCGGGGCTTGCGATAAGGCCTCCTTCCAGCCAGCCTGCCGCATGATATACCATGTTGGTGCCTGACTGCACCGCCGCCCAAAGGGAATTCGAGGTTTCCCAAACCGACTGCCCATCGGGCACATTTGCCGCGCAAACGCCCGAGGACCGCATAGGCAAGCCATAATACCGTGCCATCTGCCCAGTCATCTGGGTCGAGCGCATGTATTCCGGTGTCCCGAATGCAGGCGCACCGGATTTCATATCGACATTCGAAGTAAAGGTTCCGATCACGCATGGAATACCCGGGCGAACGTACTGAAACAACGCAATCGCGCACAGCGCTTCGGCAAGCGATTGTGCCACTGCGCCAGCCATCGTCACAGGGGCCATCGCCCCGGCCAGAGTGAAAGGCGTCACGACAATTGCCTGCCCACGCCGCGCCAGCCGTAGGCAGCCATCGATCATTGGATGGTCGTGTTTCAACGGTGAGGTCGAGTTGATGTTAGTGTACATCCGGGGCGTGGCCTCGAATTCCTCGTGGCTCAGGCCACCCGCGATACGCACCATCTCCATCACGTCTTCGACGCGCTCTTTCCCCAGCGAATAGGCATGCATTGCCTTATCAGTCAGGGTCAGCTTGTCATAAAGCACATCAAGGTGCCGTATGCTGGCGTGGATATCGACCGGCTCAACCGGATATCCACCTGCAAAGTGGATACAGTTGAAGTATTGCGTCAGCTTCAGCAGGTCCTGACACATCCGCCGGGTGCCGGGCACTTTTTTTCCGATTTCCATGTCCCAATAATTTGGTGGGGATGAAACATTGCCGAACAGAATGGTCTTGCCACCAATCTTGATCTGATGCTCCGGGTTGCGCGGCGTGATGGTAAATTTGCTGGGCGCCTTGCCCACCATTTCCATCACGAAATCCCGGTCCATGCGGACGTTGTCGCCGGAAATTGTACAGCCCGCCTTGCGCAGGATCCCGATGGCTTCCTGATTGTAGAACTCGATGCCGATCTCTTCGAGAATCCGCATGGCACCTTCGTGAACCGCTTCGATCCCCTCGGGTCCCAACGGCTCGATTGGCTTGTCGATGTTTGTGGGCGGGTTCCAGGGCATCTGCTCGATCACCGCCGCGCCGCGCCTTGCGGCTGCACCCGCGCGTCCACCACCGCGACGTTTGCGTGTCTTGCTCTCAGCCATCACCATCCTCCGCGCTTTCACTCCTATGAAAGCCCCGAAGATTCAGTATCGCCGTTCTGTCTGCGACAACAGTTGTCGGTTTTATTATCCAACCCGGCGATTTGGAACCGAGGTTATTCGGTTTTCGACAACCAGCCGGGAATGTGCCCGATGTTGGGCAAGACGACATCCGCCAGCGGTTCGAGTGTTTTGGCCGTCGCCATGCCGGTCAGAACCCCGATGGTGACCATCCCTGCGGCGCGTCCCGCCTCTAGATCGTGAAGACTGTCACCAACCATCGCAACACGAGATGGCGCGACCTCGACATGCTGAGCAAAGGCCAATAGCTGCCCCGGACCTGGCTTGTAACCATGTCCGCTGTCATATCCGGCTACAAAATCAAAATGGTCTCGCACACCAACGGACTGCAGGTGCTGCAGGGCCGGCATTTCAGCATCGTTCGTCGCAACGCCCAGTTTCAGCCCGGCGCGACGCAGCTCGGCAAGGAATGGTGCCAAGGGAACGGCTTGGATCTGCTCTGCGTTCGCTGACGCCCGGTTGAGTGTTTCGATCAGGTGCCCCAGAGATACCTCAGGCAAATGCGGTGTCAGAGCTGCAGCAACCTCATCGACCGTTCCGGCGATGACTACGCTATTCGGGTCGTAGCTCTCTTGTTCAAAATCAAATCCGATGGCCTTCCCCAACTCGGTCGCGCGCTGCACATCTCCATCAGAGAGCTGCAGCATCGCGATACGCCCGAACGCACCCCAAGTGGCTGCAAAATCAAAAAGAGTACCGTCCTTGTCGAACACGAGGGCGTCGATTGCCATGAAACAAATTTCCTTTGGGTTAGGTCCAGTGCATATCCGAAATTCCGGACAACGCGGCACGGGCTTGACCCGGCTCTTCGTAGAGCACGGAATTGGCGTCACAAAAAGCGATCACCCATGAATCGTCAAGCAGCAGAAAGTCCAACACAGACCCAAGAAATTCAGCCTCACCCGCACGGTCGCGCAAATCTTGTTCCGAGGCACCTGTCGCCCCCAGGAAAACGGGCAGCAACTCATCATTTCCCACCAGCCAGCCCAGCACATTCAGGGCCAGAGTTTCAGCGGAATTGGCGGAGATCGGCATAAACTGGCCTCGGACACTGTGTTGGAAAGGGTTTGTTAACCAGACTCATAAACACTTTAGCAACGCATGCAATCAAACGGTGAATGGCTATGTCTGTACAAGGCACCATACTCGTCCTCGACGGTGTTTCGACCAATCGCATAATGCTCAAGGTTCAGTTGACGGCCGCCTGGTACCATGTCGTGCAGGGTGAGAAACTGGCCGGGCTTGGTGCATTGCTGCGGCGGACACGGCCTGATCTGGTTCTTACAGCGCAAACTCTGCCCGACGGAAGCGCTGCGGATGTTAAGAAAGTGATGGCGGCAGATCCTGCTCTGATCGATGTGCCGATTGTTGCGATTGCACCGCAAAACGACAAAGCAGCGCGTTTGAAGGCACTGTCGGACGGGCTGGATGATGTGCTTGGCTATCCGTTCAAGGATACACTTCTATTGGCCCGCGTGCGCAGCTTGTTACGTGCGCGCGCCGAACGGCAGGAATTAAACATCGAAAGTTCGGCCCAAACCATTGGCTTTGGCGAGGCGCCACAGGTGCTGATCGCCCCGCCATCGACGGCAGAGATCGCGATCCTGACGCAAACAGTTCGAACCAGCGCGTTGTGGAGTAATGCTCTGACCCATCAAACCCGGCATCGTGTGACCGGCCATACTCTGCCTGATCTCAAAGGCATCCTGTCCGGGACGATCCCGGACGCGATTGTTGTTGAGCTTGCACCGAATAGCTCGGGGCGGAACCTACTGGCAGATCTTCGGTCGCGCGGTGCGACACGAAATACGGTGCTGATCGGTGTGTTGCGGGATTATAATCCCGCACTTGCGGCCGAGGCGCTGGACCGAGGCGCTGATGCGGTCTGCATGGGCGGGTTTCAGACAGATGAGATATGCTTGCGGCTTGAAACTTTGATCGCCCGCAAGACCCGAGACGACAGATTGCGAGCGACATTGCGCAGGGATTTGGCCGAATCCCTGATCGATCCGCTGACGGGACTGTTCAATCGCCGCTATGCGATGCGCGCGCTGGACCAGATCGCGCATCAGGCCCCAGAAACGGAACACGGATTCGCCGTGATGCTGGCCGATCTGGACCACTTCAAGGCAATCAATGACCGTTACGGTCACGCCGCGGGGGATTTGGTTCTGACCGAAACCGCGAAAAGGCTGCGAGTCGTGATAGGAAAAACCGGTTTTGTCGCGCGTATCGGCGGCGAAGAGTTCATGATCGGGCTACCGAATACCTCAACCGACCAAGCGCTGAAGCAAGCGAAACAGATTTGTGAAACAATTTGCGAAAAACCTTTTCAGCTGCCGGATCGTCCGGCCCCAGTACCCGTAACGATCAGCGTGGGGGTGAAATTATGTACCCCGCCCGAACTCTCTCATCCAGGCGAAGCAGACCCGGTCGGTCGATTGATCAGCTCGGCGGACAAAGCACTTTATGCCGCCAAAAAAGCGGGCCGCAACCAGGTACAGATTCGGCAAAGCGCAGCGTGACTAGTCAGTCCCGTTTTTTGTGTTTGCGCGGGCCGCGTTTAACCACGTCCTCCAGCCGGTCCGCGTAAGCGGCACGTTGGTCATCATTCATGGCCGAGATCTGGGCCAGCCATTGCTGATGAAGCGCAGTCTGCAGATCAGCAGTTGCTTTCGACTGCTGTGCCAAAAGACTCGCAACCGCTGCGGGATCGAAAGGCACGGCCCTAAGCACTTGACTGAGAGCAGTAAAATCCTGCTTGCGCCGATGTGATCCTTTTCCGCGCAGGTCCGACAACTCACCCCTCAGAGCCTTTCGATCCGACTTTGGCAGCGCATAATACAGCGCCGGGCCAAATCCCGGAGGCGCATCGGCATGAGCGCTTCCTTTAAAGCGCAATGCCGCACCCAAAATGACTCCGACAATCAGCAGATTCAAAGCAAGAGAGACAACCAGCAATATCGGCATCCATTTGCGTTTGGGTGCGGGATGATCGCTCATTCTGCATCCTCCAGATAGTTTTCGTCTAAATTCAGATCGGCCATCAGATAGGTCGTCTCTTGTGAGATGAAATAATCAACAGGGTCCGGCAAGAAGGTCGGCGCGGAGAACCCGATCCAGACGCCAGCTGCGCTTGCCGCCACAAGACCGCTCAACCCTTGCCACCCCCCGATAACGCCTATCTTTTGCCGCCATGTCCGCCGCTGCGGTCTTGCAGTCCGGGCCAGACGTATGGCTTCGGCATCCGTTTCGATGCGAACAGCCAGATCGTCGGGAAGCACATCCCGCGCCGCACGCGCCTGTGCAAACAGATGGTCGAGTTCGTTATCTTGATCAGCCATGTTCGTACCCCAGTTCATCCCGACGCCCCGCCAGTATCGCGGTAAGAGATCGTTTGCCACGCGCGGTCAGGCTTTCAACCGCCTCGACCGAAATATCCATGATCCCCGCGATTTCGGGATTGGACAATTCTTCGATGTGCCGCAGAACCACAGCCTGCCGCTGCCGGTCCGGCAAATGCTCCAATGCAGCCTGCAACGCGTCCTTGCGGGCACTCTCCTGCATCTGGTCGACCACACTGGCAGTCTCATCTTCGGGTTCGGCCACATTGTCCAACGCTTGAGGCCGCTTTTTCCGGCGCAAGTCCACACATAGATTCAGTGTTACGCGATAGAGCCAAGTCGATAACTGCGCCTGCCCCGGCACCCAGTTAGGCGCCATTTTCCACAGGCGCATCATCGCTTCTTGCGTTACGTCCTCTGCTTCGGCTGGGTTTCCCAGCATTCGCAAAGCCACGGAATAACTTCGCGGCCCCAACCGCCCGGTCAGCAGGCGGGCCGCCGTAGCATCGCCATCAGAAAACCGGCCCAGCAACTCTTCGTCGCTGGGCTCGGGCATGGCAGATGTTCCGCCATGCTCGATGTCGGGATAAGAGGTCAGATCCTCCATCCCGTATCAGTTGTTGTCGGTGTCCGACTTCTGATGCCGCTTGTGTTTCCGGCCCATTTTGTCTTTTGCATCCGCGTATTCCTGTTCTGAGATCGAACCGTTGCCGTCGGCATCGATGCGCTCGAACATCTTGGAGGCGCGGCGCGGTTTCGGCAATTCATCTTCGCTAAGGAAACCATCCGCATTTGCGTCGTGCTTTTCGAACATCTTGGTGACACGCTCGTTGGCCTTGGTCTGCGCCGCAGCCTGCATTTCTTCGACGCTCAGTTGGCCGTCGCCATCCGTATCGGCAGCGGTGAATTTCTGGTTGCGATGTGTCTCGATCTCGGCCTGAGTCACCTGCCCGTCCCCGTCGGCATCCAGTTCCTGAAATGTCGCACGCGGGCCCTTGGCCAAAGCGGAAGTGCCGGTCACAGTAACTGCAGCTACGACGATTGCCGAAATGAAGCTTTTGGTTTTCATTACATAGTTCCCTGAATTTGGCGGCCATTTGCCGCTGTTGATACCTATTCAAACGCGGCTTGGGCGGGTTTCCGTCGCTTCCGGCACAACTTTTTTTGCTTTATTTGAAACGCCAATAGAAAATGATACGCTAAGCAGCAGCGCCACAAAGCGACGCACCCCCCTTTTCCGTTGGGTCTGATCCTGCCTATATGCCTCCAGGAAAGATGTGCGAGATACATATGATTGACCAAACTATTGACAGTTCGCTCGAAGAAGACCGCCCAACAAAACCCGCATTGATCCGAGGGTTCCGGTGCAAATGCCCGAATTGCGGTGAGGGTGCGCTGTTGCACAGCTATCTCAAGGTGAATGACACCTGTTCGGAATGCGGGCAGGAATTGTTCCATCATCGCGCTGATGACGGCCCGGCCTACCTGACGATCCTGCTGGTGGGGCACCTTCTGGCACCCGCCCTTCATGTCTCTTATGTGCAGTGGCGTCCCGATCCATGGACCATGGCGATTGCATTCTCGATCGGCTGCGTCGCGCTATCCCTGTTCCTTCTGCCCCGTCTCAAAGGGGCCGTTGTCGCCTATCAATGGGCGCGGCGGATGCACGGGTTTGGCAAGGCCGGATGACGGCGGATAAAACCGCAATCCGGGATGCTGCTACCGTAATCGTATTGCGTGATCGGTTCACAGACCCGTCGATCCTGATGGGCCAACGCGGTGCCAAGGCTGCGTTCATGCCGAACAAATTCGTGTTCCCGGGCGGCGCGGTTGATGCTTCCGATGCGGGCATCTCGCTCAGCACGCCATTGCCCGATCTATGCACCGATCGCCTGTCACAACAATCAGCGCCAAACTTGCAGACCTCTCTGGCTGTCGCGGCGATCCGAGAGTTGTGGGAAGAAACCGGGCTTGTTCTGGGGCAACAAGGGGATTGGCAAGGCGCGATCCCGGCCGATTGGCAAAGCTTTGCGGCGATGGGCTACCTGCCGTCTGCAGAAGCACTGCAATTTGTCTTTCGCGCAGTCACACCACCGGGGCGACCCCGCCGGTTCGACGCCAGGTTCTTTCTGGTCGATGCGGACGCGATTCAGGGGGATCTTGACGACTTCACCCATGCCTCGGACGAGCTATCGCATTTGCAATGGGTCAAGATCAGCCAAGCGCGAGAGTTCGACCTGCCCTTCATCACCGAAGTTGTTCTGGCCGAAGTCGCCGCCCGTGCAGAGGACCCGAACCCGCCTGAAACTGTTCCCTTCTTTCTCAACAACGAAGAGGCCAGCCTTTTCCTGCAGCTTCGGGGCTATCCGATGCCCTATGCAGATTAACGCATTCGGCTAACAACCACTGTTACCTCGGGTTTCTTGCCGATCTCGGCCTGCGCGGTCTGACGTGCGATCCGGCGCAACCCTTCTTCCAGTTTGTCGTCATCACGCAGCGTCTTTGCACCCGCACGCATCAGGAACTGGTTCAGGTCCTCTTCCAGCACCTCAATCAGCCCCGCGCGGGATGATCCCATTTCGGGCAGGCCCATCGTATCGCACCACGGCTCACCCAGCGGTTCGTCTTCTTCGTCCAATATCACGGTGATGATGATATGGCCGTTCAGCGCCATCCGAATCCGGTCGCGCACCACGCCGTCCAAGGCGCCGATTTTGACTGTACCATCCAGATAGGTCCGGCCAGTCTCGATATAATCCGCCACTTTGGGCGCATTCCCAGTCAGATCCAGCATAGTGCCGTTAACAGCGAGAATCCCAGTGCGACCACCCGTTTCGGCCAGTTTGGCATGCTCACGCAAGTGGCGGTGTTCGCCATGCATCGGGATAACCATCTGCGGATCGATCAGGGCGTGAACCTTCTCAAGATCAGGCCGGTTGGCGTGACCCGAGACGTGATACAGACCAGAGCTGTCATCGACCACATCCACGCCCTTCTCACTGAGCTGGTTCATGATGCGGATCACGCCACGTTCATTGCCGGGAATAGTCTTGGACGAGAACAGAAACAGATCGCCCTCTTTCGCTTCTAGTCCGCGATACTTACCGCGCGCCAGTTGGGCGCTGGCTGCGCGGCGTTCGCCTTGGCTGCCAGTCACAATCAACATCAGGTTCGCGCGCGGCACGTCGACGGCCTCTTCGGCGCTGATAACCTTTGGAAAATCGGTCAGGATGCCGGTCTCGGTCGCCGCCTCGATCATACGCCGCATCGCACGACCCAGCAGAACGACCGAACGGCCGGCTTTCTGTCCCGCCTCTGCCAGCGTTTTCACGCGTGCCACGTTCGAGGCAAACGTGGTTGCGATGACCATGCCGCTGGCCTCTTGAACCAGACGGGTGATCTCGGGGCCGACTTCGGATTCCGAACGCCCGGGATGGCTTGAGAACACATTAGTACTGTCACAGATCAACGCTTTGACGCCGGGCTTTGCCACCTCGGCCCACAGATCGGGATCGAATGGTTCGCCCACGACCGGGTTGGAATCGAGCTTGAAATCCCCCGTATGCACCACGCGCCCGGCAGGAGAGTCGATAACGAGCCCTGCACTTTCAGGGATGGAATGCGAAACCGGCAGGAAACCAACGGTAAACGGGCCAGCCTTGATCTGTTCGGGCCATGGAGACGCAGTTTGCACCGCCTCGGTCGGGTGGCCGCGTTCGTCCATCTTGCGACGCGCGATATTGGCGGTAAAAGCGCGCGCGTAGACCGGCGCGCCTAAAGCCTCATAACAGTGGGCCACCGCCCCGACATGATCTTCGTGCGCGTGAGTGACAAAAACTGCTTCCAGCTGATCGGCGCGCTCTTTCAACCAGGTGATGTCTGCAAAGATCAGATCCACGCCGGGCGAGGTGTCCATGTCCGGGAAGGCAACGCCAAGATCCACAAGGATCAACCGCTCTTGCCCCGGCTTACCGTAACCATAGACATAGGCATTCATGCCGATTTCGCCTGCACCGCCCAGCGGCAGATAGATCAGTCGTTCACTGCTCATGTTGAGCCATTTTCCTTGTTATAGCGATGTATCACGGTCAACCCGTGCATCGTCAGATCATCCTCGATAGCGTCAAAACCCACGTCAGCCTGATCAAACAGAGGCGCCAGGCCCCCGGTACCGACGACTTTCATCGCCATTCCGTATTCAGCTTTCACGCGCGAGATCAGCCCTTCGATGAGGCCGGAATATCCCCAATACACGCCAGACTGGATACAGCCAACCGTGTTTGTTCCAATCACTTTTTCGGGCCTCGTGATGTCGATATGCGGCAACGCCGCGGCACCCTGATGCAGTGCCTCAAGGCTCAGGTTCACGCCAGGGGCGATGATACCACCGACGTAGGCGCCGTCGGCTGCGACTACGTCGAAATTCGTAGCCGTCCCAAAGTCAACCACAACCACATTGCCGCCATGGCGGTCGAACGCCGCCGCCGCGTTGGCCAACCGGTCCGGACCGGGCACGGTGCCTTCGTCCACGCGCGGATTGACCGGCAGCAGGCAATCTGGCTTGCCAACAACAATCGGCCGGCATCCAAAAAAGCGATCAGCAAAGACCCGCAGGTTGAACACCACGCGTGGCACGGTTGAGGCGATGATCACATCCGAGATATCAGCTTCGATACCGTAGTGTTTCACCAAGGTTGAATACCAGGTGAAATAGGCATCCGCTGTGCGGGCATGATGAGTTGAGGTGCGCAGGGTGCACAGAAACTTTTCGCCATCCCAGATCGAGAAAACGGTGTTGGTATTGCCGCAATCAATTGCCAGAAGCATCCCGCGCCCCTTTCAGAAGTACACATCCGCAGCCGGAATGCTGACCCGGCCCTTGGCGGTGTTTAGGACAAGGCTGCCACCCACGTCTACCGTTTCGAAGGTTCCAACCGTTTCGGACGTGGCTGTACGAGCGGTTATGACTTCGCCCAACCGCGCTGCTCGGGATAGCCAGGCGGTGCGGATCGGTTCGAACCCGTAGGTCATGAACTGGGTCTCATAATGCGCATAAGCTACCGCCAGTTCGGTCAGAAAATCCTCGGGGGTGGTGAGCGCGCCGGTTTCCGAGAGCAGAGAAACAGGTCGCACCGCTCCGGCTTCGACGCGATCAGTGCCCGGTGCCTCGGACAGGTTCACCCCAATCCCTATCGCCAGATGTGACACCCCCCGGCCCTGCCCCGTGCTTTCTAGCAGGATACCCGCTAGTTTTCCGCCGTTGAGCAGCACGTCATTGGGCCATTTCAGTGCCAAACCTACTGCGCGCCCCGTTACCGCCACACACGCATCATACAGGGCGAGCGCTGCGACAAAACTTCGAAGGGCCGCCTGTTCCGGATCACCCGGCGGGCGCATCAGCAAAGTCACTGCCAGATTACCTTTGGGGTTGGCCCAGGCTCGCCCGCGCCGACCACGCGCGGCGGTCTGATGATGTGCCATGATCCAGACCGGACCGGTCGCTGTTGGCGCAAGCCGCACCGCCTCATTCAGAGTGCTGTCGACTTCTTTCAGTATATGCAGGCCATATCCCCGCGGCCATTCGCTCATGTCAAAAAGGCCCGGTCGCGCGACCGAGCCTCGGTTGATCGAAACGCGGCAGTATCAGTTGACAAGCGTCGCCGCAGCAGCTGCAGCTGCCCCTTCCACACCGAACTGATAAAATACGCCAATCAACATCAGAGCCGCAGAGCCCATCAGCGCTGCCCACAAAACCGGGGTCGAGCGGATCTCGATCGGGTCTTCATTCTCCGCCCCGAAATACATGTAGAACACGATCCGCAGATAGTAGAACGCACCGATGACCGAGGCGATGGCCGAGACGATCACCAGCCCGAACAGGTCGGCATCGATACCCGCTTGCCAGACGCCGAACTTGGCGAAGAAGCCCAGCATCGGTGGCACGCCCGCCAGACTGAACATCAGGATCAGGACCGCCAGAGCTTTACCCGGATCGCGCTTCGAGAACTGACGTAGCGCATCAATATCAGTGACCGGTTTGCCATCACGCTCCATCATCAGGATGAATGCGAAGGTTCCGATATTCATCGTCACATAGATGGCCAGATACATCAGCATTGCCTTGATGCCCATCTCGGTCCCGGCGGCCAGTCCGATCAGAGCATATCCCATATGGGCAATCGACGAAAACGCCATCAGCCGCTTGATGTCCCGCTGCCCGATGGCCGCAACCGCGCCCAGCAGCATCGACAGGACCGAAAGCAGCACGATCACTTGCTGCCAATCCTTGATCACGCCTCCGAATGCGTCATGCATCAGGCGCGCGAACAAGGCCATCGCAGCCACTTTCGGAGCGGTGGCGAAGAACGCGGTAATCGGGGTCGGTGACCCTTCATACACATCCGGCGTCCACATGTGGAACGGCACGGCCGAGACCTTGAAGGCCAGACCCGAGATCATGAACACCAGGCCAAACAGGAGGCCAATCGAGACATCTCCATGATGCACCGTTTGGATGATGCCCGAGAACAGCGTGGTGCCAGTGAAGCCGTAAACCAGCGACGCACCATAGAGCAGCAAGCCAGAACTCAACGCGCCCAGCACGAAGTATTTCAAACCGGCTTCGGTGGATTTGGCACTGTCGCGCCGCAAGGCGGCCACGACGTAAAGCGACAGCGACTGCAGCTCAAGCCCCATATAAAGCGACATCAGATCGCCTGCGCTAACCATCATCATCATGCCTACAGCCGCAAGTGCGACCAGCAGAGGATATTCAAAGCGCAACAGATCGCGGCGCGCCATATATTCCTGGCTCATCAGCAATACCGCAGCGGCAGACAGCAGAATCGCAACCTTTGCAAATCGAGCAAAGCCGTCATCCACAAACATGCCGTTGAAGGCCACGTTGGTACCTTCGCCATTCATCGCAATCCAGATTGCCAACACTGCCATCAGACCTGAAGTGGCCCAGACCAGCATGGGAGCCAGAGCATCCTTGGTGGTGTAGACAGCCCCGATCAGCGCCGCCATCGCATAAATTGCCAGAACAATTTCCGGCAGGATGATTGTCAGATCAGCCTGGATCATGTCTCCAAAGCCCCCTTAATGCGAAGCGGCTGTCTGGGTTGCGGCTTCAGCCGCGGCCAGAGCCGTGTCATAGTTCGAGATTAGCGCTGCGGTGGATTGCCCGATCACATCGGTCACCAGCGAGGGATAAACCCCAAGCAAAATGGTCATCACGATCAACGGCGCGAAGATCAGCCGCTCGCGCGAGCTCATGTCTGTGATGGCCTTGAGGCTTTCCTTGATCAGATCTCCAAAGACTACCCGGCGATAGAGCCATAGCGCATAGCCCGCCGAGAAGATCACACCGGTTGCAGCCACAGCCGTCACCCAGGTGTTGACCTGGAATGCGCCCATCAGGGTCAGGAATTCCCCGATGAAGCCTGATGTACCAGGCAAGCCAACATTGGCCATGGTGAACAGCATGAAGACCAGAGCGTAAGCAGGCATCCGGATGACCAAACCGCCATACGCCTCGATATCGCGGGTGTGCATCCGGTCATAGATCACGCCAACACACAGGAAGAGCGCTGCGGAAATGAACCCATGACTGAGCATCTGGAAGATCGCGCCATCAATGCCCTGCTGGTTCGCTGCAAAGATACCCATGGTCACAAAGCCCATATGCGCGACCGAGGAATAGGCGATCAGCTTCTTCATATCCTCTTGCACCAGCGCGACCAGAGAGGTGTAGACAACAGCAATCGCCGACATCCACAGCACCACATCGGTCATCACCGCAGACCCCACCGGGAACATCGGCAGGCTGAAGCGCAGGAAGCCATAGCCGCCCATCTTCAACAGGATCGCCGCCAGCACGACCGAACCTGCCGTCGGCGCCTGAACGTGCGCATCCGGCAGCCAGGTATGCACCGGCCACATCGGCATCTTCACCGCAAAGGATGCGAAGAAGGCCAGGAACATCAGCGTCTGCATGCCGCCGACGATATAGATGCCCAGCACGCTAAACCCTTCGGACGAGAACTGATGGCTCATCAGCGCCTCGATATCCGTGGTGCCCGCATCCGCATACATCGCAACCATCGCCACCAGCATCAGCACCGAGCCGAGGAAGGTGTATAGGAAGAACTTGAAGCTGGCATAAATGCGGTCTTTGCCGCCCCAGATACCGATGATCAGGAACATCGGGATCAGGCCCGCCTCGAAGAACAGGTAGAACAGCACGAGATCCAGCGCCATGAACACGCCCAGCATCAGCGTTTCCAGCAGCAGGAATGCGATCATGTATTCCTTGACCCGGTCCGTGACCTGCCAGCTGGCCAGAATGGTCAGCGGCATGATGAAGGTGGTCAGCAGCACGAAAAGAACGCTGATACCATCGACACCCATCTTGTACTTCAGGCCCAGCAGCCACTCGCCCTCTTCCACCATCTGGAAGCCGGTGTTGGACGGATCAAAGCCGGTATAGATGCCGATTGAGACCAGAAAGGTCACGGTTGTGGCAACCAGCGCAACCCATTTGGCGTTACGCTGCGCGGCTACGTCCTCGCCATGCAGAAACAGGGCCAGAATGCCTGCTGCGATGGCGGGGATGAAGGTGACAATAGATAGGATATTGTCCATTAGTTTGCGCCTCCGCCGATCGACATCCAGGTGACAAGAGCGGCGATGCCCAAAACCATCCAGAAAGCGTAAGTAAAGATGTAACCCGTCTGAGCTTTGCCTGCGAGGCGGGTAAAGAAGGGCACCACGCCCATCGAAACCCCGTTCAGGAAGCCATCAATCGTGTTGCCGTCACCGCGTTTCCACAGGAACCGACCCAGCGCAACGGTAGGTTTGACAAAGATCGCGTCGTAGATCTCGTCAAAGTACCACTTGTTCTTGAGAAACAGGTACAGCGGCCGCTGGTTCGCCGCCAGACGTGCGGGCAACGACGTGTTCACGATGTAGAACCAATAGGCGACGACAAAACCCAGCAGCATGGCAACAAAAGGCGATACTTTGACCCATTTCGGAGCCTCATGCGCGTCGTTCAGGACATTGTTGTCAGGTGCCATATACAGCGCGCCTTCGCCCGGCTCACCGCCAAAGCTGGCATGCTTTTTGTCCGCCTTGTAGTCACCCTCGCCTTTATCAGCCTTCGCGTCGACTTGGTCGTCATCTGCCTTGGCCTCACCATGAGATGCGTCTGCGGCAACTTCGCCATGACCGCCGGTCTCTTCCGCCAGCGGAATACCGTAGAACTTGGCCACTTTATCGGTGTAGCCGAAGAACTGGTTGTACCACAGCATCCCCGAGAATACCGCGCCCAGAGACAGTACCCCCAACGGGATCAGCATGACCATCGGACTTTCGTGCGCGTGCTCATGCGTATGCTTGTCGCCACGCGACTCGCCATAGAAGGTCAGGAATATCAGACGCCAGCTGTAGAATGAGGTGAACACCGCTGCGATTACCAACATCCAGAAGGCATAACCTGTGCCACCTACAAAGGCGCTTTCGATGATGGCATCCTTCGACAGGAACCCGGCGAATCCAAACGTGGTCAGCGGGATGCCCACACCGGTAATGGCCAGCGTGCCGATCATCATCGCCCAGAACGTATAGGGGATTTTCTTCCGCAGACCGCCGTACTCGGTCATCTCCTGCTCATGATGCATCGCATGGATCACTGAACCGGCACCAAGGAACAGCAGCGCCTTGAAGAATGCGTGCGTCAGCAGATGGAACATCGCGGCTGAGTACATGCCAACGCCGGCGGCGACAAACATGTAACCCAATTGCGAACAGGTCGAATACGCAATGACCCGCTTGATATCGGTCTGCACCAAGCCCACGGTTGCAGCAAAAAACGCAGTCGAAGCGCCAAGGAAAGCTATGAACCCGGTGGCCCCCGGTGCGAACTCCATCAGCGGCGACATACGGCAGACCAGGAACACACCTGCGGTAACCATGGTCGCAGCGTGGATCAGCGCGGACACAGGGGTCGGACCTTCCATCGCATCCGGCAGCCAGGTGTGTAGTATCAACTGCGCCGATTTACCCATCGCGCCGATGAACAGCAGAACACAGATCACCTCAATCGCAGTCCACTCACCCCAGAGGAAGCTCAGTTTTTCCTCCGCCAATGCTGGGGCCGACGCGAATATGTCTGAGAAATTGATGCTGTCGGTCAGGAAGAACAGCGCGAAGATCCCCAGCGCAAAGCCGAAATCGCCCACTCGGTTCACGATGAACGCTTTCATCGCCGCTGCATTGGCGCTGGGCTTGCGATAATAGAACCCGATCAGCAGGTACGAGGCGACACCCACGCCTTCCCAGCCAAAGAACATCTGAACCAGATTGTCCGCCGTCACCAGCATCAGCATGGCGAAGGTGAAGAACGACAGATAGGCAAAGAAACGCGGCTTATAGCTTTCGCCTTCACGCCATTGCGGGTCGTGATCCATGTAGCCGAATGAATACAAGTGAACCAGCGCCGAAACGGTCGTCACCACGATCAGCATGATCGCCGTCAGACGGTCCAGACGAATGGCCCAGCTTGTCGACAGCGAACCACTTTCGATCCAGCGCATGATCTCGATCTGCTGGGTGTGGCCGTCAAATGAAAGGAAGACGATCCAGCTGAGCAGGCAGGCCAGAAACAGCAGGCCCGTTGCGGTCCACATGGCGGCTTTCTCACCAATGAAGCGCCAGCCAAAACCGCAGATCAACGCACCCACGAGCGGGGCAAAGAGGATGGTGGTTTCCATATTCTCTTACCCCTTCATCATATTGACGTCTTCAACCGCGATGGTGCCACGGTTGCGGAAGAAGCAGACCAGAATGGCAAGACCAATCGCCGCCTCAGCCGCCGCAACTGTCAACACGAACAGCGTAAAGACCTGCCCGACCAGATCGCCGAGGAAACTAGAGAACGCCACGAGGTTGATATTCACCGCCAGCAGCATCAACTCGATGCTCATCAGCAGGATGATGACGTTCTTGCGGTTCAGGAAGAGACCGAAGATGCCGATGACGAATAGCGTCGCCGCGACCGTAAGATAGTGTTCAAGTCCGATCATCGTCTCAAAGTCCCTGCCCCGGTTTCACGTCCTTCAACTCCATCGCTTTGGCCGGGTCGCGCATCATCTGGCCGATGATGTCCTGACGCTTGATGTCCTGACGGTGGCGCAGTGTCAGCACAATGGCACCGATCATGGCCACCAGCAGGATCAGGCCCGCCAGTTGGAACAGAAGGAAGTATTGATCGTATAGAATGACGCCGAGCGCCTCAGTGTTGTGGCGGTCGCTCGGTACCGGCTGCGCCAGATTGGCGGCGGCACCCTGCGCGCTGTCCCATGCTCCGATGGCCATGACGAACTGCATCAGGATCACCAATCCGATCAACAGCGCCAGCGGCATGTAGCGCGCCATCTCGGCCTTCAGCTCGGCAAAGTCCACATCCAGCATCATCACCACGAAGAGGAACAGAACCGCAACCGCGCCGACATAAACGATAATCAGCAGCATCGCCACGAACTCGGCCCCCAGCAGCACGAACAGGCCCGCAGAGGACAGAAAGGACAGGATCAGCCACAGCACCGAATGCACCGGCTGGCGGCTGATCACCGTGAACAGCCCGCCGGTGATGGCGCTGATGGCAAACAGATAGAAGGCAAAGACGGTCATTGATCCTCATCCTCGTTATCACCCATGACCTCTTGCGCCAGATCCAGCGCACGGGTCATGGCCGGGATGCCGGCAAAGACCGACATCTGACCGATCGTTTCCACGATCTCTTGTTTCTTCGCGCCAGCTTCCAGCGCGTGGCGCACGGTCTGACGCACCGCCGAGTCTGCCTGAGCGCCCTGACAGGTCAGCCCGGCCAGCGTCAGCAGAAGGCGAGTTTTGGCGTCCAGCCCGTCCTTGTTGACGGTATTGCCGAACATCATCTCCATGACCTCTTTGGGCATGGTTGGCCACAGCGCCTCGAACCCTTTGGGCGAGAAATTCTCCATCGCCGGGTTCATCGCCTTGGCCATGTCCTGAGCTTGCTTCATCATCAGCTCGAACGGATTTGTCGGACTGTCACTCATCTGTACGGCGCGTCCATTTCCAGATTGCGAGCGATTTCGGCTTCCCAGCGTTCGCCGTTATCCAGCAGTTTCTGCTTGTCGTAGAACAACTCTTCCCGGGTTTCGGTGGCGAATTCGAAATTCGGGCCCTCGACGATGGCATCAACCGGACATGCCTCCTGGCAGAAACCGCAATAGATGCATTTGGTCATGTCGATGTCATAGCGCGTGGTGCGGCGGCTTCCGTCTTCGCGCGGCTCGGCATCGATGGTGATGGCTTGTGCAGGACAGATCGCTTCGCACAGTTTGCAGGCGATGCAGCGTTCCTCACCGTTCGGATAACGGCGCAGGGCATGTTCACCCCGGAACCGCGGGGACAAGGGCCCCTTTTCATGCGGGTAGTTCACGGTGGCTTTTGGGGCGAAGAAATACTTCAAGCCCAATTTCATTCCGACCCAGAAGTCCTGCAGCAGGAAATATTTGGCGGCGCGGGTGTAGTCGATTTGAGTCATATCAGCCTCCTACGCTCCAACGGGCAAACGCGCCCCAGAACCAGTCGAATTTCGCCGCGAAGGCCACGAAGACGACCCAGACGAGGCTGAACGGCAAGAACACTTTCCAACCCAGGCGCATCAACTGGTCATAGCGGTAGCGGGGTGTGATCGCCTTGACCATCGCGAAGATGAAGAAGAAGAACGCCATCTTGGCAACCATCCACAATACGCCGTCAGGCAGGCCTGGGATCGGGGACAGCCAGCCGCCAAAGAACAGCAGTGTGGTCAGAGCACACATCAGGAAGATGGCGATGTATTCACCAGCCATGAAAAGCAGGAAAGGCGTGGCCGAGTATTCGACCTGATAGCCTGCAACCAGTTCCGATTCCGCCTCGGGCAGATCGAAGGGTGGCCGGTTGGTTTCAGCCAATGCCGAGATGAAAAACAGGAACACCATCGGGAAATGCGGCAGCCAGTACCAGCTGAAGAACCCGAACGAGCCATCCTGTGCGCGGACGATATCACCAAAGTTCATCGAACCGGTCGAGATGATGATGCCGATGATGATCAGACCGATGGATACCTCGTATGAAATCATCTGCGCGGCAGAGCGCAGCGACCCAAGGAATGGATACTTTGAGTTCGACGCCCAACCACCCATAATCACGCCATAAACCTCAAGCGAGGAGACTGCGAAGACATAGAGGATGGCGACGTTGATGTCCGACAGGACCCAGCCATCGTTGAACGGGATCACCGCCCAGGCGATCATCGCGAGGACAAAACTGGTCAATGGTGCGAGGATAAACACTGTACGGTCGGCACCTGCGGGAATGACGACCTCTTTCACCACATATTTCAGTGCGTCCGCCACCGATTGCAGCAGGCCGTATACGCCGACAACGTTGGGGCCGCGACGCATCTGGACGGCGGCCCAGATCTTGCGGTCGCCGTAAACGAGGAACAACAGCGAGATCATCACGAACGCAACAACAGCAAGCACTTGCGCCAGAATGATGATGGCTATTCCGCCTGGGGTGTTAAAGAAGTCAGCCATTGGTCCTCACACCGTGGGTATTTTGGTTTCCGCGTGCGATGCAAAGGCCAGATGCCTGCGCAATCTGCGGCTGGGTCGGCGCGTTGGTGTAAACAGCATCTGCCGTCTGTACGCCACCCTTAATCTTCAATTTCACACGCAAATCCGGCGCGGCTATCTGCCACCCGGGCACCGCGTACGTCTGCGATATGAAACGTTTCTGGTTCATTCAGCCGCAATCTTCTCAGTCTTGCGGGTCTGCGCCTGTGCCGATAGTTCGGCCATCAATTGGGAGGCGCGGGCAATCGGGTTGGTCAGGTAGAAATCCTTGATTGCATTGCGGAAGCTGGCTTCACCCAATTTTCCGGCTTGTAGCGCCGCTGCTTCATTCTCAATCACCTCATCAATGCGCGCCAGATGCGGAACAGATTCGAGCAAGGAGGTGCGCAATTGAGCCAATGTATCGTAGGGCAGAGTAGCCCCCAGCTCGGCAGACAACGCCCTTAGGATTGCCCAGTTTTCCTTGGCCTCTCCAGGTGCAAAGCCTGCGCGCATGGCGAGTTGAGGACGCCCTTCGGTGTTTACGAACAGACCGTTTTCTTCTGTGTAAGCCGCCCCCGGCAGGATCACATCTGCGCGGTGCGCGCCACGATCGCCGTGACTGCCCTGATAGATCACAAAAGCACCCTCGCCGATCTCGACTTCGTCAGCACCGAGGTTATAGATCACATCGGCCGCGTTGACCGCCTCCATGCCACTTTCGTTGGTCGCATCCACATCCATCGCACCTACGCGCGATGCCGCGGTGTGCAGAACGATCAGCCCACTTTCGGTATTGCTTGCAATGGCTTGCGCGGCGGCCAGAACGGCAGAGCCATCGGCCTCCTGTAGCGCGCCCTGCCCGACGATGACAAGAGAGCGCTTGCTCTTGATCTCATCATCACCACCCATATCAACGATGGTCTGCAGCGCGGCACGGTCGCTGCCTACATGGTGATACTCATAGGTCAGATCGACGGCAGGCCCGACCAAGGCCACCTCGGCGCCGTGTGCCCAGGCCTTGCGGATACGAGCATTCAAAACCGGAGCCTCGTCACGCGGGTTGGTCCCGATCAACAGGATACGTTCAGCTGCATCAATATCTTCGATTGCCGCGGTCCCGGCATAGGCTGCTCGGTTACCCGCAGGCAGTTTGGCGCCGTCGGTGCGGCACTCAACGATACCGCCTTGCCCTTCGATCATCTGTTTCAGCGCATAGATGGCCTCAACCGAAGCCAGATCACCTACGATCCCAGCCGGTTTCTCGGCCCCCTTAAGAACCTCAGCAGCTTTGTTCAGTGCTTCTGGCCATGTGGCAGGACGCAGCTTGCCGTTTTCGCGCACATAAGGCCTGTCCAGTCGCTGACGCCGTAAGCCGTCCCAGACAAAGCGGGTCTTGTCGCTGATCCATTCCTCGTTCACACCGTCATGGTTGCGCGGCAGAAAGCGCATCACTTCACGCCCTTTGGTATCTACACGGATGCTTGAGCCCAAAGCGTCCATCACGTCGATACTCTCGGTTTTGGTCAGTTCCCAAGGGCGAGCGGTGAATGCATATGGCTTCGAGGTCAACGCCCCTACCGGGCACAGATCGATGATGTTGCCCTGCAGGTTCGAATCCAGCGTCTGGTTCAGGTACGAGGTGATCTCGGCATCTTCGCCGCGTCCGGTCTGACCCATCTGGGTGATCCCGGCGACCTCTGTGGTGAAGCGCACGCAACGAGTACAACTGATGCAGCGAGTCATCGCGGTGCCAACCAGCGGACCAAGGTCCAGATCATCCACGGCACGCTTGGCTTCTTTGAAGCGCGTCCCTGACAGACCATAGGCCATGGCCTGATCCTGCAGGTCACACTCACCGCCCTGATCGCAGATCGGGCAATCCAGCGGGTGGTTGATCAGCAGAAACTCCATCACCCCTTCGCGGGCCTTCTTGACCATGGGCGAGTTCGTCTTGACCACCGGTGCCTGCCCTTCCGGACCCGGACGCAGATCGCGCACCTGCATCGCGCAGGAGGCCGCCGGTTTCGGCGGGCCGCCCACGACCTCGACCAGACACATCCGGCAGTTCCCGGCAATCGACAGACGCTCGTGATAGCAAAAGCGCGGCACCTCGACCCCGGCCTGCTCGCAGGCCTGGATCAGTGTCATCGCGCCATCGACTTCGATTTCCTGCCCGTCGATATTGACTTTGCGGAGGTCAGACATCGCTAGTTCGCCCTCAAATACACGCCTATGGCGCTGTTTCTTTCAATCTCTTTCCGCCCTAACGTGCAGAAAGAATTGGGATTTTCATAAGACACGCCGTTTTGGATCAGATACGCCTCACCTTTGGCGCGCATCCTGTCTTTTTCGGCATCCGAGTCCACATAGGCGCGGATTTCCTTGTCCGAATATCCCAGTTTGTTCGCCTTGGACCGCAGATCCCACATCACCCCAATCGCCTTAAGTCGACGCCCGCTGATCGACGGACAGTACTCCGAAATCTCATTTGCGATCGCGATGTAGTAGAGTTCGTTGTCGATCTCTTTGACATCCCTCAAGGGTGGTTTGGCTTCGGCCATTACAGGCATCGAAATCGCGCAAATCGCGGCCAGAAGTCGTACAACAGTCATGACATTTCCTTTCGTCTTGGGATTCCCAAGACGGCGGTCAGCCGGGCTGCTATGCAATAACAGCCCATGGGTTTTGCCGTGATATGCGATACGGTGGCTCATGGTCGCTGACAGCTTCCGGCATATGTCAGCTTATCGTTTTCGATCCGTAGATTTTGCGGCTCGGTCTCCGGCCCAACCTTCCATACAATTCTGGACGATCCAAAATTCTGGATGCAGAATTTTGTGCCCTCATAACGGCCTGCTTCGCGTGCGCCTTCCAATGACTGCGAAACGCCATTCACAGTCACAGTGAAATCGGTAGGTGTCGTCTTCTTATCCACGTGTTTAGCGTTGGCGTTGAAGAAAATGCCGTCAAACGCCACGCGGGTCGCCCTCGATTTCGCTGTACCGCAGGCAGATACAAGTAAGCTTCCCACCAATACCATTGTCATTACGAATACGCGTTTCGCCATCATGACCACTCCTGTTTCGTGGCTGGCGCTTGTGGCATCCGCTGATGCGCAGGAGAAAGCGTATGAAACAACATCCCGCTCACTCCGCCGCGACCTGTACGCAACGATTGTCGCGCCACTTGCTGGCCTGTTTCAATTCTGCCCACCCAAAGGCATGCTCGCTGGGTCCTTCCGAGCGCAGCTTTTCCAGACGATCCAGCGCTTCGGCCAAACTGGGGCAATGCCCTTCCCGCACCCACCACATGACAAAATGTTGTTCGCCAAGGATTTCGAACCACTCTTGCCGACGCTCGTAGAACTGTTTGTGGATAGTCCCCCAAACAAATTTCTCAAGGCTGGCGACGTCTTCCCAAACCGTCAGGTTCGCGACGAATTGCGGATCATCCCCGATGCTGTTTTCGGTGTTGCCTGTTCCCGGTTCTCCGGACCCTTCCATCATCCAGACAAAGCCGGACATCCGCTTGCCAAGCCCGTTGACGCGATCCAGGTTGGCCATGAATTCAGCCACGCGCGGATCGTCTGTTGGCGCCAACAAACGGCCGACATTCAACTCGGCCAGATGATATCCTTCGGGCTGGATCAAAACGCGGCCACCAAAGCAATAAGGCCAAGAATGAACATGCAGGCCCATCCAACCACATAAGCAACAGACCGGACCCCGCTATGCGGTTTGCCGATCCCGCGCAGGTGAATCACCAACATAACAACCCGCGCCAGCAGCGCTATTGAGGCCAGCAGGTTCACCCAGAACGGGCTGGCCCCCAACAGGATCGCCGCGACTGTAACAGTCAAAAAGGCAGGCAGAGTTTCAGTGCCGTTCAGATAAGCGCGGTTCAAACGATAGGCCCTGTCCGAATAATCCTGATCCGGAGTGGCCCCCGGTGCCAGCCCCTTGCCCGCTTTTGCAAGCGCCGAGAACGGCGACATGAACAGAACGATCAGGGTAAAGATCACCAAAGCGGCGATCGCGTGGGAATATTCGGCATAGACTTCCATCGATTTTACTCCGCTGCCATCGCACCCATGCGGCCCGATTTCTGGGCCTTGATGCGGTCCTCTATTTCTTCTCGGAAATTGCGGATCAGACCTTGGATCGGCCAGGCCGCCGCATCGCCAAGGGCGCAGATCGTGTGGCCTTCAACCTGTTTGGTGACGTCAAACAGCATGTCGATCTCTTCCAGTTCGGCTTCACCGCGTACAAGACGATCCATCACGCGCATCATCCAACCAGTGCCTTCACGACATGGCGTACACTGGCCGCAACTTTCGTGCTTGTAGAACTTCGACAACCGCCAGATTGCCTTGATGATGTCGGTGGACCTGTCCATCACGATGACCGCTGCCGTGCCCAGACCCGAACCCAGTTCTCCGCGCAGATAGTCAAAATCCATGATCGCGTCGCGCATGTTCTCACCGCGCACGCATGGCACCGAAGACCCGCCGGGTATTACCGCCAGCAGATTGTCCCAGCCGCCACGAATGCCGCCGCAATGGGTTTCAATCAGCTCTTCGAAGGAAATCGACATCGCCTCTTCGACGACACAGGGGTTGTTCACATGGCCCGAGATCGCAAACAGCTTGGTGCCCGCGTTGTTCTGACGGCCAAAGCCTGCGAACCAGTCGGCACCACGCCGCAGAATCGTGGGCACAACGGCAATCGATTCCACATTGTTCACCGTGGTCGGGCAGCCATAAAGACCCGCACCCGCCGGAAACGGAGGCTTCATGCGCGGCATACCCTTCTTGCCCTCAAGGCTTTCGATCAGAGCAGTTTCCTCGCCGCAGATATAAGCCCCAGCGCCGTGATGCAGGAACAGGTCGAAATCCCAGCCGGAACCAGCAGCATTCTTCCCGAGCAGACCCGCGTCATAGGCTTCGTCAATCGCGGCCTGCAGAGCCTCACGCTCGCGGATGTATTCGCCGCGCAGGTAGATGTAGCAAGTATTCGCGTTCATTGCGAAAGACGCGATCAGGCACCCCTCGATCAGCGTGTGCGGATCATGACGCATAATCTCACGGTCTTTGCACGTCCCGGGTTCGGATTCATCCGCGTTCACCACCAGATAAGCCGGGCGACCATCGCTTTCCTTGGGCATGAAAGACCATTTCAGACCGGTCGGGAAACCCGCACCACCACGGCCGCGCAGCCCTGAATCCTTCATCGTCTGGATGATCCAGTCGCGGCCTTTCTCGATCAGGCCAGCGGTGCCGTCCCAATGCCCCCGGGCCTGCGCGCCTTTCAAAGTGCGCTCGTGCATCCCGTAGATGTTGGTAAAGATCCTGTCCTGATCCTTCAGCATCGCTCAGTTACCTTTGGCTGTCCTGACGCATGCGCCAGAGTTGAAATATGTTGACGCCCGCATAGATGAATCCTGCCAAAGCGGCAAAATCAAACAGCAGCGCATAACGCCCCGGCAATCCGATTGCAGGGCCAATGAACAAGGTCATTCCAAGCCAAATCACCATCGTCACCGCAATGACGATGCCGATATGTCGGCCCTTGCGGGCTATGGCCAGTTCCTTGTCCGTATCCATCTTGTCCTGATGCCCTAGGCGGGCACTCGTTTAATCTTCGTAAGTGCCGTCTTCTTTGGCACGTTTGGCAAACTCGGTTTCTTCACCTGCAGCCAGTTTCGCGGCTTGTTCGATCCACCCGTCCCGCTCGATCCGGCCTTTGAATTTCAGCCGTGCATCGACCCAGGCCACCTGCTCAGGCGTCCATGCAGCGATCTGGTCATAATGATAAAAGCCCAGCCCGTTCAGGGTTTCTTCCAGCTTCGGACCAACGCCCTTGAGCATCTTGAGATCATCCGGCTTGCCACCCCGCGCTTCTTTCAGCGTTTCCGGCTGATCCTCTTTCGCTGCTTTCGCTTCTGCGGCCTGTTTCACAGCAGGTTTCGCGGGGGTCGGCGCTTTGGGTGGCTTCGGCGCGGCTTTGGTCGCTGCTGCTTTGCCATCCTTGCCCAGCCACGGGGTCAGGATCGGAACCTCGGTCCCGTCGATGCGCTTGACGGTATCACCCAGATCGCTCGCTAGCTGGACGCTGGCGTTATACTGCGTTCTGCCGCTGTCATATTCTGTCAGGCTTGTCAGCCCTTTGAGGGGTTCTGCCGCATAGCGCCCGTTCTGAGGACCCGGAGTCGGCACTTTGCCCGCCACCAGATCATCGAGAATCTTGCCAAAGCTCTCGGTCGTTAGATCTTCGTAGTAATCCTTACCGATCTGCGCCATCGGGGCATTGGTGCAAGATCCGAGGCATTCCACCTCTTCCCAGCTCAGCTTGCCATCAGCAGACAGTTCATGCGGCTTTGCAGCGATCTTTTCCCTGCAAACCGCAATCAGATCTTCGGCCCCGCAGATCATACAGGAGGTCGTGCCGCAGACCTGAATATGCGCAACCGAACCAACCGGCTGCAGTTGGAACATGAAGTAGAACGAGGCAACCTCAAGAACGCGGATATAGGCCATACCAAGCATGTCGGCGACGGATTCGATCGCCGGGCGGCTCAGCCATCCCTCCTGCTCCTGCGCGCGCCACAGCAGCGGGATGACCGCACTGGCCTGACGCCCCTCGGGATATTTGGTTATTTGCGCTTCGGCCCATTGCTGGTTAGCAGCGGTGAAGGCGAAGCTTTCGGGTTGTTCGGCGTGAAGACGGCGGAGCATTAGCGGTCAATCTCTCCAAATACGACGTCCATGGTGCCGATAATCGCGGCGACGTCGGCCAGTTGGTGGCCTCCGGCGACGTGGTCCATGGCTTGCAAGTGCAGGAACCCCGGCGCGCGGAGTTTGGCGCGGTAGGGTTTGTTAGTGCCGTCGGCGACCAGATATACGCCGAACTCGCCCTTGGGGGCTTCGACAGCGGCATAGACCTCGCCTGCGGGGATGTGGAAGCCTTCGGTGTAGAGCTTGAAGTGATGGATCAGACTTTCCATCGAGGTCTTCATGTCCGAACGTTTCGGCGGGGTGATCTTTCCGCGCGCCAGAACGTCTCCGGGACAGTCGCGGATTTTGGCGATGGCCTGACGGATGATCAGCAGCGACTGGCGCATCTCTTCCATGCGCACCAGATAGCGGTCATAGCAATCGCCGTTCTTTCCGACTGGAATCTGAAACTCGAACTCGTCATAGCATTCATAGGGCTGCGCGCGGCGCAGGTCCCAAGCCAGACCCGAGCCACGGACCATCACGCCCGAGAAGCCGTATTTCTGGATGTCATCCTCGGTCACCACGCCAATATCGGCGTTGCGCTGTTTGAAGATGCGGTTTTCGGTCAGCAGACCGTCAATGTCATCCAGAACGGCGGGGAATTCGTGGCTCCACGCCTCGATATCATCCAGCAGTTCCGGCGGCAGGTCCTGATGCACGCCACCGGGGCGGAAATAAGCAGCGTGCAGGCGGGCGCCGCAGGCACGCTCATAGAACACCATCAGCTTTTCGCGTTCTTCAAAGCCCCACAGAGGCGGCGTCAACGCGCCCACATCCATCGCCTGCGTCGTGACGTTCAGCAGGTGGTTCAGGATACGGCCGATTTCGGAATACAGCACCCGGATCAGCGAGCCCCGGCGTGGCACTTCTACACCGGTCAGCTTTTCGATGGCGAGGCACCAGGCGTGTTCCTGGTTCATCGGCGCCACATAATCCAGACGATCGAAATATGGCAGGTTCTGCAGATACGTCCGGCTTTCCATCAGCTTTTCGGTACCACGGTGCAGCAGGCCGATATGCGGGTCGCAGCGCTCGACGATCTCCCCGTCCAGCTCAAGCACAAGACGCAGAACTCCATGCGCCGCTGGGTGTTGCGGGCCGAAGTTAATGTTGAAGTTGCGGATCTTCTGTTCTCCGCTCAGCGCGTCCGTGCTGCCGTCATCGTATCTTGAGCCGTCCATCAACGCCCTCGTTTCTTCTTCGCTTCGGCCCGGACCCGGACCTTTTCCGCCTCAGCCGCCTTGGCAGCGGCTCCGGCCAGCAGAACCCCAAGCGCCCCCAACGCAATCAGTTCCCCCAGACCCATCAGCGGCGCTCCATCTCTTGCAGTTTCATGGCCATGATCCAGATCAGGATCAGCGTTCCAATGGGGATGACGCAGGCGACAACCCAGTATTTCTCGATCCCGAAGTGCGGTAGCAGTTTCAGCATCGGGATGATCGTGGCGACCGTGACGGCAATCCAGATCAGGAACTCCATGACTTACGACTCCTGTTTTTCATCCCCCGGAAGAATGTAGTTCGCACCTTCCCACGGGGACATGAAATCAAATTGACGGTATTCCTGAACCAATGAGACCGGTTCGTAGACCACGCGCTTTTGCGCTTCGTCATAGCGGACTTCAGTATAGCCAGTGGTCGGGAAATCCTTGCGCAGCGGATAGCCGCGGAAACCATAATCCGTAAGGATGCGTCGCAAGTCTGGATGACCTGAGAACAGGATGCCGAACATGTCGAACACCTCGCGCTCGAACCAATTGGCAGAGGGGTGCACGTCCACGATTGAAGGCACCATGTCATCTTCTCGGATCGAGACTCGCAAGCGAATGCGCTGGTTCTGATACATTGACAGGAAGTGGTAGACCACATCGAACCGTTTGGCCCGTTCGGGGTAGTCGACGCCGGTGATGTCAACCAGGGTCGAGAACTGGCAGGTTCGCTCACTTTTGAGAAACTCAATGAATTCCACCAGATTCGAAGGAGCCACATCGACGTTCAGCTCGCCATGGGTCACATCCCAGGCCAGAACGCAATCTGCACGTTTCAGCTCCAACTGAGCGCCGAGTTCTTTGAGTGCTTCGCTCATCTGCCCTCTCCCTTAGCGTACAATCGTGCCGGTGCGGCGGATTTTGCGTTGCAGCTGCATCAGTCCGTACAGAAGCGCCTCGGCGGTCGGAGGGCAGCCGGGCACGTAAATGTCAACCGGAACAACCCGATCACAGCCACGAACGACCGAATAAGAATAGTGATAGTACCCACCGCCATTCGCGCAGGAGCCCATCGAGATCACATAGCGCGGCTCGGGCATCTGGTCATAAACCTTGCGCAGCGCCGGGGCCATCTTGTTGGTCAGCGTTCCAGCGACGATCATCACATCAGACTGGCGCGGAGACGCACGAGGAGCGATGCCGAACCGTTCCGCGTCATACCGTGGCATCGACGTGTGCATCATCTCAACCGCGCAGCAGGCCAGACCAAAGGTCATCCAATGCAAGGATCCGGTCCGCGCCCAGTTGATGATGTCCTCGGTCGAGGTCAGCAGAAACCCCTTGTCCTGCAGTTCCGCGTTCAGGGCCTGGGTGGCGACTTCCTTGTCGACGCCGGCGGTGTTTGCGCCCGTCATCACTCCCATTCCAGGGCCCCTTTCTTCCATTCATAGGCAAAGCCGATGGTCAGCACCGCCAGGAACACCATCATCGACCAGAACCCAACATCGCTGATGTCTTTGAAGCCAACGGCCCAGGGGAACAGGAAGGCGATTTCCAGATCAAAGATGATGAAGAGAATCGCGACCAGATAGAATCGGACATCAAACTTCATTCGCGCATCGTCGAAGGCGTTGAAACCACATTCATAGGCGCTGACCTTTTCGGGGTCGGGATTGCGGACAGCCAGGACCACAGCAGCCAGAATCAGTACGATTCCAAGGCCTACGGCAACGGCCAGAAACACCAGAATCGGGAGGTACTCCCGCAGCAGGTCTTCCACGTATAGCTCCTTTCCTGCGCAAGTCCCGAAAGGGTGCGCCGTCAATTGGCGATTTGACTGGACATTCTCTATCCCTGTGGGGTCAGAGGGTCAACCGAACAGAAACGCGCAGGTCGGCATTGTTACAATCATCCAGCGGGCTATTGCGGAGAACACTTCTGGAACAAAGTGATCGGCTAAACCTAACTAATCCATGCAGGTTTTCGTTTGTCGAAAAAGGCGCCGATTCCCTCTTGCGCCTCATCAGTTTCCCAACGCGCGACAAGCTGTCGAATGGTGTGGTCAATCACCGCGTCATCAATTCGCGGCCCAAGTGACTGGATCAGCTGCTTGGCCGAAGACACCGCACCGGGTGCACAGGACAGATAGGGAAGCACTTCAGCTTCGACCGCGTCGGCCAACGCCACAGCGGGCACCGCGCGGGTCAACAGGCCCAGTTCGACCGCTTCCGCCGCTTCGAACAGGCGGGCAGACATAAAGACGCGCCGCGACCGTGCTTCGCCCATTCGGGCAATGACATAGGGTCCAATCGTCGCCGGGATCAGGCCAAGCCGCGTCTCGGTCAGACCCATCTTCAGGCTTTCCACACCGATCGCCACATCGCAGACCGAGGCCATCCCGACACCTCCACCAAACGCGTTTCCCTGCAACGCGCCGATCAAGGGTTTGGGCAGCGTATTTAAGGCATTCAGCATCTCAGCCAGCTTGCGCGCTTCGGCAAAACGCGTCTCGGGATCGGCAGCCATCTGCGCCTGCATCCAACCCAGATCTCCCCCGGCGCAAAAGCTCTTGCCCGCGGCGGCCAGAACCACCACCCGCACCGCATCATCATTTGCCAATTGCCCAGCGGCCTGGGTTAGCTCTGCAATCATCTGCGCCGACAGTGCGTTGTGCTTCTCGGGTCGATCCAGCGTCAGAGTAGCCACGCCACGCGCGTCTGTGTTCAGCGTAATGGTCTCGAACATATCTTATTCCGCCCGCATTGCCCGCGCCATGCGCGCCGCCTGTTCCAGAACCGGCACATCCAGACCGGTCTCATATCCCAACCGTTCCAGATGTGCGGTCACGGCTTCGGTTGCGACATTACCGGCCGCACCCGGCGCATAAGGGCAACCACCCAGCCCGCCCACGGCGGTATCAAATACCCGCACACCCAAGGCAAGCGAAGCGTCTATGTTGTCGATTGCCCGCCCGTTGGTATCATGAAAATGTCCTGCAAGCCGGGTAACCGGCACTCGTTCGCGCACGGCCAGCAGCATATGAGCAATCTTGTCCGGCGTTCCCTGCCCAATTGTGTCCCCCAGCGAAATCTCATAGCAGCCATGGGCAAACAGCGCGTCCGCCACCTCGGCCACCTTCTCGGGCGGGGTCGGGCCGTCATAGGGACAGTCGGTCACGCACGAGACATAGCCCCGGACGGGCAGATCAATATGTCGTGCTGCTTCGAGAATGGGCACAAACCGTTCGATGGATTCGGCAATCGTTGCGTTTATGTTCGCTTTCGAGAACCCCTCGGACGCCGAAGCAAACACCGCGATCTCATCTGCCTTGGCTGCCAACGCGTCCTCATATCCGCGCATATTCGGCGTCAGCGCAGCGTACCGCACGCCTTCGGTCCGTGTGATTCCAGCCATAACTTCACCGCTGCCCGCCATTTGCGGGACCCATTTCGGTGAGACAAAACTGGCAACTTCGATCCGGTTGAAACCGGCCCGGCTGAGGCAATCGACCAAGGCGACCTTCTCGGCCACCGGGATCTCGCGCTGTTCGTTCTGCAGGCCGTCGCGTGGCCCGACCTCGAATATTTCGACCCGTTCTTTCATCAGCGCATCCCTTCCCGGTTTCTTATCGTTTCAATTGCGGATGGCCCGACTTTGCCACGCAATCCGCGGGCCGAACAGATCAATCCTCGGCCAACCGAACCAACGCTGCACCGGCCTCGACCTGTGCCCCCGCCTCGGCCAGCACTTCCGCGACCACCCCATCTCGGGCGGCCAACAAAGAATGCTCCATCTTCATGGCTTCCAGAATCGCCAGCCGGTCGCCCTCTTTCACCGCTTGCCCTGCTGCGGCAAAGACGGCCTTGACCAAACCGGGCATCGGCGCCTCGATCACGTTGGTGTCGCCCGCCGCACTTGCATCGCGATCCAGAGGATCGATAACGTCAAACACCTGCCCGTAGTCGTCGAACACGGTGACCTGAGATCCTGCGATGGCGACGTTGGGCATTGGCTTTCCGTCAATAATCCAACCGCCATTTCGCTGCGCAATCACCTGCGCGCCGTTAACAGTCCAAACCTGCCGATGCGGGTTTTCAACCTGCACGTCCAAATCAATGACCTCTCCGTCGCGCATTAGCTGCACAGCCCGGTGCAATGCCCCCCAAAGGGTGAAGCCTGTCTCAGAGGCAGTCTCTATCAGGCCCAGCGCCGTCATCGCCGCAGCCACCGTTGACGCATGACCTGAATCAGCGACCTCTACCAGAGCCTCAAGATCGCGCCCGATCAGCCCGGTATCCACGTCGCCCGACGCAAACCCGCTGTGCCGCGTCAGAGCACCAAGGAAGGCGAGATTTGTGACAGTCCCGGCGACCTCGGTCTGGCGCAAGGTCCGGTGGAGATTTTCCAAAGCGACCGCGCGTGTCGGGCCATGCACCACGACCTTGGCGATCATAGGGTCGTACCATGGGCTGATCGTATCCCCGGCGCGCACGCCACTGTCGGCACGGCAGCCTTCCGGGAACTGTAGATGAGTCAGCGTACCCGTCGCAGGCAGAAAGCCTTTGGGCACATCTTCGGCATAAAGCCTCGCCTCAAAGGAATGCCCGCGGATCGACAAATCGCCCTGCCGCTTCGGCAGGCTTTCACCCGCTGCTACGCGCAACTGCCATTCGACCAGATCGACGCCGGTAATGGCCTCGGTCACCGGGTGCTCGACTTGCAGGCGCGTGTTCATCTCCATAAACCAGAACCGATCCGGGCGTAACCCGTCCGAGGCATCGACGATGAACTCAACCGTCCCTGCGCCCTTGTATCCAATCGCCTCAGCCGCACGCACGCCCGCCTGCCCCATCGCCTCACGCATCTCGGTAGTCATTCCAGGGGCTGGGGCCTCTTCGATCACTTTCTGATGTCGCCGCTGCAACGAGCAGTCGCGTTCAAACAGATGCACTGCGTGGGTGCCGTCACCGAATACCTGCACCTCGATATGGCGGGGCTTGGCGACGAATTTCTCGACAAGTACAGCATCATTACCGAACGCCGTCTTTGCCTCACCGCGCGCGCTGTCCAATGCAGCCGAGAACTCCTCGGGCGCCTCGACCAGCCGCATCCCCTTGCCACCACCACCTGCAACGGCCTTGATCAAAACGGGGTACCCGATGGTATCTGCCGCGCCAGCCAGATGTTCGGGGTCCTGATTTTCGCCATGATAGCCGGGGACGACGGGAACTCCTGCGTCCTCCATCAACACCTTGGCTGCATCCTTAAGGCCCATCTTGCGGATCGCGTCCGCCGATGGCCCGATGAAGGTCAGACCTGCAGCCTCGACTGCATCCACAAAATCCGGGTTTTCGGACAAGAACCCATAACCAGGATGGATCGCCTGCGCTCCTGTATCCAGCGCCGCCTGAATGATCACATCACCCTTCAGATAGCTTTCGGCTGGGGCCGCGCCACCAATATGCACCGCTTCATCCGCCATTTGCGCATGCTTGGCCGATGCATCAGCATCCGAATACACAGCCACACAAGATACGCCCATCTTCTGAGCAGTTTCCATGACCCGGCAGGCGATCTCGCCGCGGTTGGCAATCAGGATTTTGTTAAACATGGCTTACCCCTTAACCGCCAGATCTTCGACAAGGCTGAAGCGTTCGCACAGCAATTCCATCTCGGGATCGAACCCGCCATTGCGTTCGAAATACCGGCGATGATCCTCGCGCCATCCCTCAAGCGTTTCATTCTCACCCTCGGCCAACGCAAAGTCTTCGGTCACATCGCAATATCGGCAGGTCGAGACCTCGATAGTTTCGATCACCAAAGCCGGGCGATCATCCCATTCCAGTGCAATATCCTGCCGCCCAACGACCGGGGTATCAGCACTGCCTTCTGGGTAGTCTCGCAAAGCACCACATGTCGCCGTTTTTCGGCCTGATCTTACCAACGCCAGCAGCTCGGCGCTTAGCGATGCGCTGTCTCCAAACTTGAAGGTCTGCGCGCCCGGGTAGCGGGCCATTACTTCATTCAATGAAACGCTCATCTTACATCCTGAACACGCCGAAACGTGTCTCCTCAATCGGGGCGTTTAGCGCGGCGCTCAGCGATAGGGCCAGCACGTCGCGGCTTTTGCGCGGGTCGATGATGCCGTCATCCCAGAGCCGGGCCGAGGCATAAAGCGGGTGGGATTGCTCCTCGAACATGTCCAGCGTCGGGCGCTTGAATTCAGCCTCTTCCTCGGCGGACCATGTGCCGCCCTGTCGTTCGATCCCGTCACGCTTGACGGTGGCAAGAACGCCCGCAGCCTGCTCGCCCCCCATCACGGAAATGCGCGAATTCGGCCAGGTCCACAGGAACCGAGGCTGATAGGCGCGTCCTGCCATGCCGTAGTTTCCAGCTCCGAAGGACCCTCCGACAAGCATTGTGATCTTTGGAACGCTCGTCGTCGCCACCGCCGTCACCATCTTGGCCCCGTGCCGCGCGATGCCTTCGTTTTCATATTTCCGACCAACCATGAAGCCGGTGATGTTCTGCAGGAAGACCAGCGGGGTTTTGCGCTGCGAGCACAGTTCGACAAAATGCGCACCCTTCTGCGCGGCCTCAGAAAACAACACACCGTTGTTGGCAATGATCCCGACCGGGCAGCCTTTGACATGGGCAAAACCGGTCACCAGCGTCTCACCAAATCGCGGTTTGAACTCGTCGAAGCGCGAGCCATCGACCAGCCGCGCAATCACCTCGCGGATGTCATAGGGCGTCCGCAGATCGGCCGGAACTACGCCCAAAATTTCCTCGGGATCATAGGCAGGCTCTTCCGGTGTTTCGAACTGTAGGCCAGGCTTCAGCCCGGCACCCCCCAACGACCCGACGGCCCGCCGAGCCAAGGCCAACGCATGCGCATCATCCTCGGCCAGATAATCCGCCACGCCGGACAGGCGCGTATGCACATCGCCGCCACCCAGATCTTCGGCTGTCACAACCTCCCCCGTCGCGGCCTTGACCAAAGGCGGTCCGGCCAAAAAGATCGTCCCCTGCTCTTTCACGATGATCGTCACGTCGGACATCGCCGGAACGTAAGCCCCGCCCGCCGTACACGACCCCATTACAACGGCGATCTGAGCAATCCCCTTCGCGCTCATCCGCGCCTGATTATAGAAGATGCGGCCAAAGTGATCGCGGTCGGGGAAAACCTCATCCTGATTGGGCAGGTTCGCACCGCCACTGTCGACCAGATAGATGCAGGGCAGATGATTTTCCTCGGCAATCTCCTGCGCGCGGAGGTGTTTCTTGACCGTCATCGGATAATAGGTGCCGCCCTTTACTGTGGCGTCATTGCACACCACCATGACCTCGCGCCCTTGCACCCGGCCAATCCCGGCGATCACCCCAGCACAGGGCGCGGCATCCCCATACATCCCATGCGCCGCCGTCGCGCCGATTTCCAAGAACGGAGAACCCGGATCGAGCAGGTTCGCCACCCGACGACGCGGCAGCATCTTGCCCCGCGATTCATGCCGCGTCCGCGATTTTTCACCGCCACCCATGCGGGCCGCTTCGGCGGCATCCGCAATATGTGCCAGCGCATCCAGATGTGCGGCTCGGTTCGCCTTAAACCCCTCAGAGGTTGGTATGGCTTTGGATTTTAATTTCATTCCATCTTCCCCAAGTCGCGCAATTCCACAGCGCGTTCAGCGGTTTCGGTCAGCAGGCAATTTGCGGCAACAATCGAGCGTATCGTTCCATCAGACCATATGCCGTAGGCCAGAGCACATTCAGCATCCCGAAATCCGATCCACGCGCGTTGAGCATCTCGCAACTGGTCCGAAAGTTCGGGACTTTGTTCAGCCAGTTCTGCTCGACGCAATTTATACTGTTCGTTTAGAAATGAATCCCAAATTTGGGTTTCGGCTTGAATACACTCGGTGATGCCAAGGGTTGTTTCATTTCCCGGTATAGTTTGGCAGGCATTGGCAGCTGTACCGAGACATGATGACAAGCTATCGCCATGCTGCGTCTGAGAAAAACATTGTTGAATATACGACTGGTCTACCCAAGCGCCCTGAGCGGAAACAAGCGATGGTACTAGCATCGCAGCAAATGCAATTCGCATCATGTAATTGCCTCCCCTGCAGCCCGCGCCTTCAATTCCTTCCGGATCACCTTTCCCGTCACCGTCATCGGCAACTCTTCCAGAAAGGACACCTCACGCGGATAGGAATACTGCGCCAAACGGTCCTTAACCCAATTCTGCAACTCAGCGCCCGACGCCTCAGCCCCCGGCTTCAATACCACATAGGCCTTCACGATCTCGGTCCGCAGCTCATCGGGCTTGCCGACCACGCCCACAGTTGCCACTGACGGATGGGTCAGCAGGCAATCCTCGATCTCAGCCGGGCCAATCCGGTATCCTGCCGAGGTGATCACGTCATCATCGCGACCGACAAAGCGCAGATAATCGCCCTCCCACACGCCACGGTCACCGGTGATAAGCCAATCACCTCGGAATTTCTCAGCCGTTGCTTGCGGATTATTCCAGTATTCCAGCAGCATTGAGGCCGAACCGCGCCGGATGGCGACGTCACCTTCCTCCGTCGTCGGTTGGCCATGATCGTCAATTACCGCCACCTCATGACCCGGCACCGGTTTACCGATACAGCCGGGGCGAACGGGGAAGTCCTCGGCGCAGGAGGATACGACCATGTTACACTCGGTCTGGCCATAAAACTCGTTGATCGTCAGACCAAACGCCTGCTGGCCCCAAGCCAACATCTCCGCGCCCAAAGGCTCGCCCCCAGACGCCACCGACCGCAATCCCGGTATCGACTGATCCGCAGCTTTGAGCATCCGTAAAGCCGTCGGTGGAAAGAAGACGTTCCGCACCCCCGCCCGCGCGATCACATCGGCGCAGGCCTGTGGGGTGAATTTGTCCAACCGCGTGGCGACCACCGGAACGCCCAGCGCAAGCCCGGGCATCAGAACGTCGAACAAACCGCCGATCCACGCCCAGTCTGCTGGCGTCCACAGGCAATCCCCATCGCGCAAGTGATTGTGGCTGATCGAGACGCCCGGCAGGTGGCCCGTCAGCACGCGATGGCCGTGCAGCGCACCCTTGGGGCTGCCAGTAGTGCCGGACGTGTAGATTAGGACTGCCGGATCCTCGGGGCCGGTATCAGCAAAGGGCACCGGTTCCCCTTCCTGCCTAATCTCATCAACCAAAAGCGGTTGGGCCAATTCACCCAGTAACGCAGACCCTTCCGCATCGGTCAAAACGATCCGCGCACCTGCATCTCTGACACGCGACGCCAGCGCATCGTGCTTGAACAGCTTGAACAGCGGCACCGAAATCGCGCCGATCTTCCAGATCGCCAGATGCGCGGCGGCACACCACGGCGACTGGCTGAGCAAGACGCCAACCCGGTCTCGTGGCTGGACCCGAGCTATCAACGCGCGAGCGATGCCATCAACCATAAGCTCCAGTTCGCCAAATGTTACCACGCTCGGATCGCCCCGGGTCAGATCCAGCAAAGCAACCCGATCGGATTGTTGCGACAGGCATTGCTGCGCCATGTTCAGCCGATCAGGCATCGCCCAGCTTTGGTCGCCGCGCAAACCCGGTATGCGCTCAGCGGGATGCATGCTGATTTTCCCTTATTTCATTAGCGGTTGCAGCTAGCCTCCCCGCTTCAGCAATTTCCGGAGTTTGATGCAGATCAGAGCATTTCTGCGCCGCGGCATCCAAAACATCGGCATCAACGCAAGCAAAGGCACGAATATGACAAAGAAACTCGCCGCTTTGACCCTTTCTACCGCACTTGTCGCTCTGGCTGCCCCAGCCTTCGCCCAATCCCAAGGCGATTGGACAGTCGGTGTTGGTGTCGGCTATCTGGACCCCAAATCCGACAATGGGACTCTGGCCGGGTTCGACGCCGAAATCGACTCGGACACCCGTCCGATTTTCACCGTCGAATACTTCGTTCAGGACAATCTCGGGATCGAGCTCTTGGCCTCGACCCCCTACAAGCATGACGTCACTCTCGGTGGCAGCGTTGACGCGGGCAGCGTCAAGCATCTTCCGCCTACTCTGTCGCTGAACTATCACTTCCCGACCAATAGCGCGTGGAAGCCCTATGTCGGCGCCGGTCTGAACTACACCATCTTCTTCGAGGAAGACTCGCCTTTGGGCGATCTCGATCTGGACAACTCCTTCGGCGTTTCTCTGCAGGCCGGTCTGGATTACATGGTCACGGAAAAAGGCGCGGTGCGTCTGAACGTGCGCTGGTTCGACATCGACTCGGACGTCAAACTTGACGGCAACGACATCGGCACCGCCGAAATCGACCCGTTCCTGATTGGCCTGTCCTACGTTCATCGTTTCTGATCCAATCGCAAAAAGCCCCGTGGTTCAATGAACTGCGGGGTTTTCCATCACAACATCTCGTTCATCATTTCGCGCCCAATCAGCATGCGGCGGATTTCGCTGGTGCCCGCGCCGATCTCCATCAGCTTTGCATCTCGGAAAATCCGGCTGACTGGCGAATCCGACAGGAATCCGGCACCACCCAACGCCTGAACGGCTTGATGCGCCTGCACCATCGCCTGTTCCGAGGCATATAGGCAGCACGCTGCAGCATCCTGACGGGTTACATCCCCGCGGTCGCATGCCTTGGCAACTTCGTAGACATAGGCCCGCGCCGAATTCATGGCTGTGTACATATCCGCGATCTTGCCTTGCATGAGCTGGAAGCTCCCGATCGGTTTTCCGAACTGCTTACGCTCGGCCAGATAGGGCATCACTTCATCTAAGCAGGCGGCCATGATCCCGGTTCCAATACCCGCAAGAACCACACGCTCATAGTCCAGACCGGACATCAGAACGGCTACACCCCGCCCTTCTTCGCCCAGAACATTCTCGAACGGCACTTCAACATCTTCAAAGATCAACTCAGCGGTGTTCGAGCCGCGCATGCCAAGCTTGTCGAAATGAGGCGAAGTCGAAAACCCGGTCATCTCTTTCTCGATCAGAAAAGCCGTGATCCCCTTTGACCCGGCGTCCGGATCGGTCTTGGCATAGACGACCAGAGTGTCTGCATCCGGCCCGTTGGTGATCCAATATTTGTTGCCATTCAGCCGATAGTGATCGTTTCGCTTTTCTGCACGTAGCTTCATGGAAACCACATCCGACCCAGCCGAGGGCTCGGACATAGCCAACGCCCCGACGTGTTCACCCGAAATCAGACCGGGCAGATATTTTTTCTTCTGCTCTTCTGTTCCGTTCAACTTGATCTGGTTCACGCACAAGTTCGAATGCGCCCCGTAGGACAAAGATACCGAGGCCGAGGCGCGCGCCACTTCCTCAACTGCCACCGTATGCGCCAGATAGGACATACCGGCCCCGCCATATTCTTCAGGGACTGTAACGCCCAACAAACCAAGCTCACCCATCTCTTTCCACAGCTCATTCGGAAAGGCATTGGACGCGTCGATCTCGGCCGCCATCGGCTTGACCCGTTCCTGAGCCCAGCGGTGCACCATCTCACGCAGGGCGTTCACGTCCTCGCCCAGATCGAATTGCATTGTGGCCATAAACATGCAGGGCTCCTCCGATTGCATTAATGAACAAGCGTTCAATAATCAGATAGCAGCGTTTCCTCCTCGGGTCAATGACGACACGCAGGCCAACGCAAAACGCCGCCCGGCAAGGGGCGGCGTTTTCAGATAAATCGAGCGTGCGCTGAGAGCGCACTCCGCTGGACTATAACTGATAGACCGCGCTGACTTCAGCCCGGATAATGCGCGCAATTTGGGCACAATCTTCCAGCGAAAAGGTCAGTGGAACGCGCATATCCATGATCCCTGCCAATATCCGATCACTGACCGGCATCGGGGCGCTGTCGGCATAACGCCAACTGTCATAGCGTGAGGTAAAGCCCGACGGTTCAGCCCCCCCGAACCACTTCAGTTCGACCCCGCGCGCGGCGCAACGCTGGATTACCTCGGCAATGCGCGCGGGCGTCCAGTCCAGCAACAGGAATTGTATCGATGAACCGACATAGGTCTCAGCATCAGGCCGCTCCACCATCGTCAAACCCGGCGTTTCACGCAGGCCATGCTCAATCTCAACATAACGTTCATTCCAACGCTGCACCTGCCGATCAAGATCACGCAACTGCGGACGTAAGATCGCTGCACGCAAATTATCCATCCGACCCGAGACATTGGGGGTTGTGTACTTGATCTGCTCGAACACCTCCGGCCCAGGCGCGGCCAGATGGCGTTCATACAGCATATATGAGCCAGAGAGCATAGTTGCCTTGGCCGCCAGCTTCGGATCATCCGTGATCAGCAACCCGCCCTCGCCCGAATTGACATGTTTATAGGTCTGGCACGAGTAACATCCGATGGCCCCCTGCCGCCCAGACAACTGCCCGCGCCAGGCGGCACCCATGGTATGGGCGCAATCTTCGATCACGATCACACCCGCCGCATCACACGTCTGCATCAGGCGATCCATATCGCATAGATGCCCTCGCATGTGGCTCAGCATCAACACCTTCGCCTGATCCAGCTTGGCCTCAAGATCATCCAGATCGATGGTCAGGGCTTCGGTCACACCAACGAAGACCGGCTTTGCGCTTACCGACGCAATCGCCCCCGGCACCGGCGCCAGAGTGAACGCGTTGGTCAGAACCGGATCGCCCGGCTTGACCCCCACCGCACGCAACGCAGTGGCCAGAGCGTAGCCACCCGACGAGACTGCCAGACAGTAATTCGCACCCATTTGGGCGGCGAATTCCTGCTCCAACAAAGCCGTCTCGCTCAATTCGCCAGGGGCAACATTGTAGCGGTGCAAACGACCATGGCGCAAAACGGCCAAGGCGGCCTTGATCGCCTCTTCGGGAATGGGTTCTTGCTGGGTGAAATTACCTGTGAATGTCTCAGTCATGAATCCGTTTTTATGCTGAGTGTTAAGCGGGTCAAGGGATCAGGCTGCCGCTCCGATCAAATCGGAGACCAGTTTCGGTAAATCATCAAAATGATGCAACAACGCCTCGGGCTCCAGCGCAGCCATCTCATCGCCCGACGGGCCGAATGTCACCAGTACCGACGGCACTCCTGCAGCCCGCGCCGTATTTCGGTCGGTATCTGAGTCGCCGACCAATACACAGTGGTCAGGGTGCCCTCCCGCGCGACGCGCTGCTTCGCGTAACGGTTCAGGGTCGGGTTTCCGCACCGGTAATGTGTCTGCACCGATCAGTGAAGCAAAGTGATCACGGACACCCATCCGGGTCAGCAGCAAATCAGCCAGGCCTTCGGGCTTGTTGGTGCAAATCCCCACGCCATAACCTGCATCTTTCAGTGCTTCGACGGCTTCAAGCGCACCGGGATAGAAATAGGTATGCGTATCGATCGCCTGCCCATAGACGTCCAAAAAGACCGGATAATAGGCTTCAACAACGTCCGCGTCATAGGCGCCGACCCGCTTCAATCCATGGGACAACATCAAGCGTGCACCGCGTACCGATACCGCCGCATCAAGCTCGCGCGACAGAACATCCCCATGACCCATCTCGCGAAAACAATGGTTTGCAGCGGCCAGCAAATCACCAGATGTATCCGCCAAAGTTCCATCCAGATCAAAGATTACCGTTCGCATGCTCACCTCCTGAACCGGCGGGTTTCCGCCATGTCGTGTTGCAAACGGCAATCTTCTTTGATGGCTGAACCGCTTGCGCCTTTGCCCACAGCGGATAAAACGGGCGGCGACAAAACAAAAGAGAAAACGATTTCATGAGCACTGCCCTTGTCATTCTTGCCGCCGGAAAAGGCACAAGGATGAACTCTGATATTCCCAAAGTCCTGCATCCGATCGCTCAGGCCCCAATGCTGGTTCACGCCATGCGCGCCGGTGCTGTCCTGTCGCCCGAGCGCACGGTGATTGTTACCGGCCACGGTGCGGAAGCAGTCGCGCGTGTGGCTGAAGCCGAAGATGAAAACGCCAGCATTGCGGTGCAGGAAGAACAACTTGGCACCGCCCACGCGGTTGCGCAGGCGCGTGCAGCGCTGGAGGGCTTTCAGGGGGATGTGGTCGTCCTCTATGGTGACACCCCGTTTCTACAGCCCGACACCCTGCAGCGGATGATCGAAGCGCGCGCAAAAAACGATCTGGTCATTCTTGGATTCGAAGCTGCAGACCCCGCCCGTTATGGCCGCCTTGTGATGAACAGGGACGCCTTGGAGCGGATCGTCGAATTCAAGGATGCCACAGATGAAGAACGCACTATAACCTTCTGTAACTCAGGACTTTTGGCATGCGATTCCGAAACCTTGTTCTCGCTGATCGATGCCGTTGGCAATGACAACGCCTCGGGTGAATACTATCTGACTGACGTAGTCGAGATCGCCCGCAGCCAAGGGCTGACCGTAACTGCAGTTGCCTGCGACGAAGCTCAGACGCTGGGCATTAATTCGCGCGCTGATCTGGCGGCGGCGGATGCGGTGTTTCAGGTGCAAGCACGGGCTGCATTGCTGGATCTGGGGGTCACTCTGATGGCCCCTGAAACGGTTTATCTGGCCGCAGATACCGTCATTGGCCGCGACACTGTCATTGAACCCAATGTGGTTTTCGGCCCCGGAGTGACCGTGGAAAGCGGCGCAATGATCCGGGCGTTCTCACATCTCGAAGGCTGCCATGTCAGCCGAGGTTCGGTGGTCGGACCCTATGCCCGGCTGCGTCCGGGTACAGAGCTGGCTGAAAACGCCAAAATTGGCAACTTTGTCGAGATCAAGAACGCCGAAATCGCCGAATGCGCTAAGGTGAATCACCTCAGCTATATCGGAGATGCCTCAGTCGGGGCGGCGACAAATATTGGTGCGGGAACCATCACCTGCAACTATGACGGCGTGATGAAGCATAAAACAACCATCGGGGAAAACGTGTTCATCGGATCGAACACGATGCTGGTGGCTCCGGTCACTCTGGGTGATGGCGCAATGACCGCCACGGGGACCGTAGTGACCAAGGATATTGAGCCAGACGCATTGGCCGTAGCGCGTTCCAAGCAGGAAAACAAACCCGGCTATGCGCGTAAATTGTTTGAAATGTTGAAGGCGAAGAAGGCTCGCCGCGACAAAGGAGCCTGAGTTATGTGTGGAATTGTTGGTGTTCTGGGCAGTCACGAAGCTGCCCCTATCCTGGTCGAAGCACTGAAGCGGCTTGAATATCGCGGTTATGACAGCGCCGGTATTGCGACCGTGAACGATGGCGCTTTGGGCCGCCGACGGGCCGTCGGCAAGTTGGTGAACCTAAGCGACCTTCTGGTTCACAACCCCCTTCCGGGTAAATCCGGTATCGGTCATACCCGCTGGGCCACCCATGGTGCCCCATCGGTTAACAATGCACATCCGCACAAGGCCGGGCCTGTCGCCGTAGTGCACAACGGCATCGTTGAAAACTATCGTGAATTGCGGGCTGAACTGGCCGATAATGGGGTCGGTTTCGTGACGGATACCGACACTGAAACCGTTGCCCTGATGACGGAAAGGTACATGTCCGAAGGTCTCTCTCCGGTCGACGCCGCGTTTAAAACCATTGATCGGCTTAAGGGCGCCTTTGCGCTCGCCTTTCTGTTCGACGGTCAAGAAGACCTGATTGTTGCGGCGCGCAAGGGCTCGCCCCTTGCAATTGGTCACGGCGATGGTGAGATGTTTGTTGGGTCTGATGCGATCGCGCTGGCCCCCCTGACGGATCGCATCACCTATCTTGAGGAAGGCGATCGGGCGGTTCTGACCCGCACTTCGCTTGAGATTCGAACCGAATCGGGAGAGCTTGCCAACCGCGAAATTCGGCAAATTCAAATCGATCAGACCCGTGCCGACAAAGGCGGCCACAAGCATTATATGGCCAAGGAAATTGCCGAGCAGCCTGTTGTGGTGGCCGAAGCCATCCGCTCGTATCTTCCGACCGGAGGCGATCAGGTTGTATTGCCCGGTGACGGTCTGGATTTCACCAAGCTGGACCGTCTGACCATGGTGGCTTGCGGCACGGCATTCTACGCTTGCCTGACGGCAAAATACTGGTTCGAACAGCTGGCCAAGATGCCGGTTGAAGTCGATATCGCCAGCGAGTTCCGCTATCGCGAACCTCCGATCTCGGACCGGACGTTGGCGCTGTTTGTAAGCCAGTCGGGCGAAACCGCCGACACGCTTGCTGCCCTGCGCTATTGCGAGGGCAAGGCGGACAAGATTGTCTCGGTCGTGAATGTCGCGGAAAGCTCGATTGCGCGCGAAAGCGATGTGGCGTTGCCGATCCATGCGGGTGTTGAGATCGGTGTTGCTTCGACCAAGGCGTTCACCTGTCAGCTTAGCGTGTTGCTGATGCTTGCCCTCAAGGCCGCTGCAGATCGAGGCACGCTTAGCGATGAAGAGATCGCCGATCACGCGGCCGCCCTTCGCGGTTTGCCGACTGTTCTGAATGCTGCGCTGGATCAAAATGACGCTATTCGCCAATCTGCCCAACGCCTGTCCGAAGCGCGCGACGTGCTGTTCCTGGGCCGTGGCCTCATGTACCCGCTGGCGATGGAAGGCGCGCTGAAACTCAAGGAAATCAGCTATATTCACGCCGAAGGCTATGCCTCGGGTGAGTTGAAGCACGGCCCCATCGCCTTGATCGACAAGCATATGCCGGTTGTTGTCATGGCACCACGCGACGCAGTTTTCGACAAGACAGTTTCGAACATGCAGGAGGTGATGGCGCGCAAGGGCAAGGTTATCCTTGTCTCGGATGATGACGGTATCGCTGAGGCAGAAGATGGAGTTTGGAGCACGATCCGTATGCCACATGTGCACACCAGCCTTGCCCCGATTCTCTATTCGGTGCCCGCGCAATTGCTAGCCTACCACACGGCGGTGGCCAAAGGCACAGATGTTGATCAGCCCCGTAATCTGGCAAAATCCGTCACGGTCGAGTGACGGCAGATGCAGGCCTATCTGGATCAGATCAAAGCCCATGCCGATCCTGAACGCGCAGAACAGGTGGCGGCCTATCACAAGGTAGACCGCCCCTATCTGGGTGTTCCGAACCCGGTTCTGAACGATCTGACCAAGGCTTGGCGGCGCGAACTTGAAGTCATCGACCGCATCGCTGTCGCCGATGGCTTATGGCAGACCAACATTCATGAAGCGCGGGTCGCGGCAGCAAAGCTGCTGACCCAAGCCCGTATCCGACCGGATGACGCGGTGTGGGACCTGCTGCAAAGCTGGCTACCGGATTTTGACGCCTGGGCCGTGGCCGATCATGCCTGTATGGCGATGCAAAAGCGTCTTTCGGCTGATCCAACCCGGCTGGACCAGGTCGAACGTTGGACCACGTCGGGCCACATGTGGACCAAACGCGCCGCGCTGGTCGCCACCTTGCCCTGGACCAAACAGAACCATCCCAAACCGAAAGACCTGGCATGCCGCGACCGTATACTCGGCTGGGCTGCCACGTATGTCTCCGATCGGGAATGGTTCATCCAGAAGGCCATCGCATGGTGGCTGCGCGAATTGTCAAAGCATGATCCAGGGCGCGTAGTCGCGTTTCTGGAAACGCACGGCGCAAACATGAAACCCTTTGCCCGCAAAGAGGCTGGGAAATACCTGCGCGCTCAGTCGGAATAGACTTCCAGTTCCACCAACTCGTCATATGGCACCAACAACGCGCGCATGGCTTCAAGCGACAGCCGTCCGCCACCGCCTTCGGGGCCTGGTGCGGGAACAAGCGTGACATAGGCCTGCGCACCCGTGCGCGGCACAACCACGCGGCCGTTGATTTCAGTTTGTACCAGAGGCGTCTGCAACCAGCGCCCCGGTGTGTTGGGATCGCCCAGCCCGGCAACGGTCGTTTTGGCGCCAGACCACCCTGCGGCAGCCACAGGTTCAGGATTTACCTCCGTCGCCTCTGCTGTAACGGGTTCAGCCGCCGTCTCGTTGGATGAACTTCCGAACACCCGATCCGTCGTGGACCGAACGGCATCGCAACCGGCAACGAGGCTAAAAGCTAAAACCAAAGCATATTTCATAACTCAAAACCTAGAGCGCTGCGCCTAACTGTACCAGTCCAAAACGCAGATGGCACTTGCCGCGAACATGCCTCCGCTTTACCTATGAGCCATGACAGCTCCGCTTATAGACCCGTTTGCCCGCGCCATCACCTATCTTCGCGTCTCCGTTACGGATCGCTGCGATTTCCGCTGCGTCTACTGCATGTCCGAAGATATGAAGTTTCTTCCCAAGAAAGACCTTCTGACTCTGGAAGAGTTGGATCGTATGTGCACGACTTTCGTCAATTTGGGCGTCGAGAAATTGCGCATCACCGGGGGCGAACCACTGGTTAGGCGAAACATCATGTCATTCTTCAACAGCATGACCCGACATCTGGACAGCGGCGCCCTGAAGGAGCTGACGCTGACAACCAACGGATCACAATTGCACCGATTTGCGGATGATCTTTTCGCAGCGGGCGTGCGGCGCGTGAATGTCTCGCTCGATACGCTGGATGAAGACAAATTTGCCAAGGTCACCCGATGGGGCCGCCTGAAACAGGTGCTGAACGGCATTGACGCAGCACAAAAGGCTGGCCTGCGGATCAAGATCAACGCTGTCGCTCTGAAAGGGTTCAACGAGCCCGAGCTACCCAAGATCACCGAATGGTGTGCCGAACGCGATATGGACCTGACCTGGATCGAGGTCATGCCCATGGGCGATATAGGCAACGAAGACCGGCTGGATCAGTATTGGTCGCTCAAAGACGTCCGCAAGGAATATCAGAACCACTATACGGTTACTGATCTGGCCGAACGGACAGGTGGTCCGGCGCGGTATGTCAGGCTTGAGGAGACCGGTCAAAAGATCGGTTTCATAACGCCACTCAGCCATAACTTCTGCGAAAGCTGCAACCGCGTGCGCCTGACCTGCACTGGTGAGATCTACATGTGCCTTGGCCAGGAAGACATGGCTGATCTGCGCGCACCCCTGCGCGATCATCCCGATACCGAGAAACCGTTGGAAGACGCGATCCGCGCAGCCATCAATCTCAAGCCCAAGGGCCATGATTTCGACTATTCCCGGCAAGCCGTCGACGGTCAGATGAGCCGCCACATGAGTCATACGGGCGGCTGAGATGCCCGGCACACCCGCGCAGCCAACGCTGCTGTACAAACTGTACTGCGGCCTCATTTCAATGGCCGAACCCTTGGTTTGGCGAAAAGTCCGCAGCAAACTGCACGCTGCGGGCGTTCCCGAAAGCCGCCAGCAAGAACGGCTTGGCCATGCCAGTTTGCCGCGCCCAGATGGGCAGCTGATCTGGTTTCACGCGGCCAGTGTGGGTGAAAGCCTATCGGTTCTAAGCCTGATCAACCGTCTGGGGCAGCGCCTGCCGAATGCTGAGTTTCTCATCACCTCAGGCACCCCGACCTCGGCGACGTTGATTGCCAAGCGCTTACCTGCGCGGACGCGCCACCAGTATCCGCCATTGGACAGCGCCGCTCCGGTGCGCGAGTTTCTGGACCACTGGAAACCCGATGCAGGCATCTTTGTAGAAAGTGAAATCTGGCCCCGGCTGATCGTAGAGGCCGCAAATCGCGGCACGCCACTGGCGCTCTTGAATGCCCGGCTATCTGACAAATCAGTGGATAGTTGGAACAAGCGCCCGAACACGGCGCGCTTCATTCTGGATCATTTCAAGGTATTTCTGACCCAGAACGACAAAACCGCCGCTAATCTGATCGCAATTGGTGCCGACGCGGATCGCGTACAGCCCGGCACCAACCTCAAGGCCATGTCTGACCCGCTGCCCGTAAATCAGGATGTCCTAACCAAAACCCAAGCGCAGATAGATGGTCGCCCGCTATGGATTGCCAGTTCGACCCATGCAGGGGAAGAAGAAACGGTTCTGGCAGCCCACAAAGCGTTGCTACAGCGCTGGCCCGACCTGCTATTGCTGCTGATCCCTCGCCATCCGGAGCGTGGAGACGACGTTGCTAAATTGGTGAGTGATGCTGGTCTTTCGCATGCACGACGCAGCGCTGACCAACAGATAGCATCAGACATACAGGTCTATGTCGCGGATACATTGGGTGAAACCGGAACCTGGTACGCCCTCTGCCCCATCGTTTTCCTAGGGGGATCGCTGAAAGAGATCGGCGGCCATAACCCGTTTGAACCGGTTCAGGCGGGGGCTGCGGTGATCACCGGCCCTGGTTATTTCAATTTTGCCGAGACATTTGAGCCGCTCATCAAAACGGGCGGCGCCGTCCGGATCAACTCGGCCAACGCATTGTCAGATGCTGTCACCCTCTGGCTGTCGGACAAAGCCGAACTGCAAACCGCTCGAATGGCAGCCGATGCCTGCGTGAAAACACAGAGTTCGGCGTTGGATGCGGTGATCGAAACGCTCTGCTCCCGCCTGTCTCTCGGCTGACAAAACACACCGATCCCTCGTCATCTGGCTAAAAATACCTCGGGGGTGTGGGGGCAGAGCCCCCACCCTTCCGATCAAGCAGCAGGCATCCGCTGCTCAACAATCTCGGCCCACCAACTACACCCGGCAGGAATGGCCTCGTCGTTGAAATTATACTCGGGATGATGAACCATGGCCGTATCGCCATTGCCCACCAGAATATAAGCCCCCGGACGCTCTTCGAGCATAAAGGCAAAATCCTCACCCCCCATGACAAGGGGCGCCTCGTCACAGCTGCCCGAGACCGATTTCGCCACCTCGGCCGCGAAATCGGTCTGCTCGTCACTGTTCACCATCACCGGATAGCCACGAATATAGGTCACATCCGCCTTGCCACCAAAGGTCGCTGCAACTCCTGCGCAAATCTCGTTGATCCGTTTCTCGGCAAGATCGCGCATCTCATTGCTCATGGTGCGTACGGTGCCTTTGATCTGCACCGTTTGCGGGATCACGTTGAACGCCTTCGAAGATGTCTCGAACGACGTCACCGATACCACCACCTGATCAATCGGATCAGCATTACGCGAGGCAATCGTCTGCAGCGCCAGAACCGCCTGCGCCGTCATCACGGTTGTATCCACGGTCTCCTGCGGTTTCGCGGCGTGGCCACCGCGTCCTTCAAAGGTGATGTCGAACTGATCGGTCGCGGCAAAGAACGAACCCGGACGGATCGAGAAGCTGCCGACCGGACGGCCCGGCCAGTTGTGCATGCCGTAGACTTCCTGAATGTTCCAGCGCGCCATCATGCCGTCTTCGCACATTTCGCGACCACCGCCGCCACCTTCTTCAGCGGGCTGGAAGATCACCACTACAGTGCCGTCAAAATTACGCGTTTCCGAAAGGTATTTCGCCGCCCCAAGCAGCATCGCCGTATGTCCATCATGGCCACAAGCATGCATCGCCCCATCGGTTTTCGAGGCGTAATCCAACCCCGTCGCCTCGTGAATCGGCAGCGCATCCATATCAGCACGCAGACCGATGACTTTGCCACTCGAGTCTGATTTGCCCTTGATCACACCGACAACCCCGGTGCGACCGATCCCGGTAACGACCTCGTCGCAGCCGAACTCTTTCAGTTTGTCCGCGACCAAAGCACTGGTGCGGTGGGTTTCAAACAGAATCTCGGGGTTTTCATGAATATCCCGTCGCCATTCGGTGATTTCGGCCTGCAATTCGGCAAAGCGGTTCTTAACTGGCATGTCTTCTCTCTCCTAATTCAAGCCGCCGGCATCCGGCGCTCGACCATTTCGGCAAACCATGAGCATCCCATCGGGATGATCTCATCGTTGAAATTGTATTCAGGGTGGTGCAGCCCAGCGCTGTCGCCATTGCCCAGCACGATGAACGCTCCGGGGCGTTCTTCCAGCATGAACGAGAAATCTTCGCCGCCCATCACCATGGGCGCCTCATCACAGCTGCCACCTACGGAAATGGCGGCCTCAGCGGCAAATCCCGTCTGTTCTTCGGCGTTGATCGTCACCGGAACTCCACGCGTGTAAGAGACTTTGACAGTGCCACCGAAGGTTTCAGCAATACCCTCAGCCACCTCGCTTAGCCGCGTCTCGATCAGGTCGCGCATTTCGTTCGAATGCGTTCGTACAGTACCGCGCACCTGCGCCGATTGAGGGATCACATTGAACGCTTTGGATGAGGTCTCGACCGAAGTCACAGACAGAACCGCCTGTAAAATAGGGTCCGCGTTACGCGACACGATGGTCTGAAGTGCCACGATCAGTTGCGACAACATCACCGTAGTATCAATTGTTTCATGCGGTTTCGCCGCGTGGCCGCCCCGGCCTTCCAGATGAATGTCGAACTCATCCGCAGCCGCCAGCAGCGGGCCAGACCGGATCGCGAACTGCCCCGTCGGCACACCTGGCACATTGTGCATGGCATAGACTTCCTGAATGCCGAACCGATCCATCAGACCGTCTTTGCACATCGCCTCGGCCCCATTGCCGCCTTCTTCCGCTGGTTGGAAAATCACAATGGCCGTACCGTCGAAGTTCCGCGTCTCAGACAAGTATTTCGCCGCGCCCAATACCATCGCCGTATGGCCATCATGGCCACAGGCATGCATGGCGCCATCGGTTTTCGAGGCATAATCAAGGCCCGTCTGCTCCTGCATCGGCAGCGCGTCCATATCGGCACGCAGGCCGATCACACGACCCTGCGTGTCGGTCTTGCCCTTGATGACGCCAACAACTCCGGTGCGGCCAATGCCCGTCACAACCTCATCGCAACCGAACTCTTTCAGCTTTTCAGCCACCAAGGCGCTGGTGCGGTGGGTGTCATAGAGGATCTCAGGGTGTTGATGAATATCCCGCCGCCAACCGGTGATTTCTTCGTGCATTTCGGCAAGTCGGTTCTTGATTGGCATCTGATCCTCCTAAATCAGGCGACGGGTAATCGTCGTTCCACCAGCTCGGCAAACCAGCTGCAACCGGCGGGAATGGCGTCGTCGTCGAAGTTGTATTCCGGGTGATGGCACATGGCCGTGTCCCCGTTTCCGATAAAGATGTAGGCTCCGGGCCGTTCTTCAAGCATGTAAGCAAAATCTTCTGACGGCATGATTGGATCGGTGCTGTCATTGACCTTGCCTGCCACGGCCTGCGCGGCCTCAGCAGCATAGATGGTTTCATCGTCCGAATTCACCGTCACCGGATAGCCCGGTGTCCACGTCATCTTAGCCGAAGCTCCAAAGGCCGAGGCAGTGTCTTCGGCGATCCGGCGCACGCGTTCTTCAGCGACCTTTCGATATTCTGGGTCAAGTGTACGAACAGTTCCCCGCAACCGCACCGTATGGGCAATCACATTCGAAGCCACACTATCGGTTTCAAAAGTCCCGACGGTCAGCACCACCCTTTTGATAGGGTCCACGGTACGCGACACCACTGATTGCAAAGCTACAACAATGTGCGACGCAATCAGCGTTGTATCTACCGCCTCATGCGGGGCGGCAGCATGACCGCCTTTACCCGTTACAACAATTTCGAATTCATCCGAAGAAGCCAGCAATGCGCCTGGTCGAATGGCAAACTCACCAACCGGCATTCCCGGCATGTTGTGCATGCCATAGACTTCCTGAATACCCCAGCGCTCCATCAGCCCGTCCTGACACATGGCCAGACCACCCGCCCCGCCTTCTTCGGCAGGCTGGAAAATCAACACAACGGTACCGTCAAAATTCCTCGTCTCGGCCAGATACTGCGCCGCGCCCAACAGCATCGAGGTATGACCGTCATGACCACAGGCATGCATCTTACCAGAAACCGTCGAAGCATAGTCCAGCCCCGTCGCCTCTTCTATGGGCAGCGCATCCATGTCGGCACGCAACCCGATAACACGGCCTAGCGTATCCTGACGTCCCTTGATCACGGCAACCACGCCAGTCTTGCCGATGCCGGGCGTGATCTCATCCACACCGAACTCCTTCAGTCGGTCGACCACAAACCCTGCCGTTTCTTCCACATCATACATCAGCTCGGGATGCATATGCAGGTGACGGCGCCATTTGGTGATCTCGCCATGCATTTCGGCGAGCCGGTTCTTGACGGGCATCTTTAACCTCTCCTTTGAGATGTTATTCGCAGAGCCTCTTTACCAGACGCTCCATAAATTTTTGACCTGCGTTGAATTGAGAAATCGTAATGAACTCATTCGGCTGATGGGCCTGCGCGATGTCACCTGGGCCGCAGATAACAGCGGAATAACCAGCTTCCTGAAACTGCCCCGCCTCGGTGCCATAGCTTACCACATGTGTCGCATTGTCACCGGTGAGCGCGCGCACCAGCGTCTCAGCCTCGCCATCTTCTTCAGGCACAAGACCTGGGATCGAAAAATGCTCGGACAGCTCGATCCGGGCGTCGGGATGAACCGCTTGCATCCGCGCCTCGACTTCACGAACCTTATCGAAATAGGCCTTCTGCCAGACCGATTTTTCATCGTCCGGAACGGTGCGGAAATCCATCATGAAGCGACAGTCTTTGGCAGTGATATTATGCGCGGTTCCGCCTTCGATCATACCAACATGGCAGGTAGTCCAAGGCGGATCGAACACTGACGCAATGTCTGAAGGTTGCGCCGCCATATTCTCGGCGTTCCGATCATTGGCCCAATTGATCAGCGGCGCGGCCTCCATGATCGCATTGACGCCTGTGTGCATGATTGAGCTGTGAACTTCGAACCCCACCACATGCGTGTCAAAGCCAAACCCGCCCTTATGGCCGGTGACGGCCTGCATCATCGACGGCTCGCCCACAATCACGGCTGATCCTTTGGGCAGAACCTCCTGCATGTGGGCGATCATCGGCGGCGCGCCGGTGCAGCCAACCTCTTCATCAAAGCTCAACGCCAGTTGCAGGGGGCGTTTGGTGTCAGCGTGATGCGCCTCGACCAAGGCCCAGATCGCCAGCGCGTCAAAGCCCTTCATGTCGCAGGTGCCACGCCCGAAATACTTGCCATCTTTCTCGGTCACGACAAATGGATCGGTGTCCCAAGGCTGGCCATCGATGGGAACAACATCAGTGTGACCTGATAGGACAATCGCGCCCTCTTCCCAAGGGCCGACATGCGCGAACAGAGCCGCCTTATGCGGCTGATCCGGATCAGGCCAACGATGCGGTTCGATCCCGTGGCTTTGCAGATACGCCTCGACCCAATCCACCAGCGGTAAATTCGTATCGCGACTGACAGTCGGGAATGAGATCAGCTTAGTCATGATCTCTAGCGGAGACAGGCGCTCAGCCATGAGGGTCAATATCCGCTGTCAGTGGTCAAAACAAAATGGCCCGGTTCAACCTCGTTGTATTGCGAGGGTTCGGGCGCGTATCCAATCGGATGAATTGGCGACGGGATCGGTTTGAAGTTCAAGTCTTTTTCCGACTTGCGCTTGTTCGGGTCGGCAATTGGTACCGCCTTCATCAGTGCCTGCGTATAAGGGTGCTGTGGGTTCTCAAAAACCCGAGCACGCGGGCCCAGTTCGACAATGCGGCCCAGATACATCACACCGACATGGTGACTGACCCTCTCGACCACCGCCATGTCATGGCTGATGAACAGATAGCTGAGGCCAAGCTCGGACTGCAGCTCCATCATCAGGTTCAGCACCTGCGCCTGAACCGAGACGTCCAGCGCCGAAACGGCCTCATCCGCGATGATTAGCTTGGGATTCAGCGCCAGTGCTCGCGCAATCGCAATCCGTTGCCGCTGACCACCCGACATCTCATGTGGGAAGCGGCGCATGAAGCTGCGCGGCAGTTGCACCTTGTCGAACAGTTGCGCTACCCGGTCCTGCAGTTCTGACCCCGAGGCAACCCCATAGTTCCGCATCGGTTCAGCGACCTGATCAACCAACTGCATCTGAGGGTTTAGCGAGGCGAACGGATCCTGAAAGATCATCTGCATGTCCAGCCGCGCTTTGCGCAGGCCGGCCTGGTCCAGCTTCATGATGTCGACACCGTCCAGATCAACCTCACCCGCCATCGGCTCCACCAATCGCAGGATCGAGCGCCCTGCCGACGACTTGCCACACCCAGATTCGCCAACGAGGCTGAGTGTTTGCCCCCGGTTCAGCGTGAACGAGACATCTTCGACTGCATGCACGTTTGAGATGGTCCGACGCAGCAATCCGCCTTTCACCGCAAATCGCGTGGTCAGGTTCTTGACCGTCAGCAACACTTCGTTCGTACCCGGAATCGGAGCGATCTTCTGGCCTTCCTCACCCAGCAGTTTCATTGGCTCGGGCGCGGCTTTACCCTGCATCTCGCCCAATTTCGGAACCGCCGCCAGCAACGCCTTGGTGTAATCGTGCTGTGGGTTTTCGAAGATTTCTTTGACGGTGCCTTCCTCGACCTTGTTGCCGCGGAACATAACCACCACGCGGTCCGCCATCTGCGCGACCACAGCCATGTCATGGGTGATAAACATCACCGCCGTTCCGGTCTCGCGTTTGAGGCGGTCCATCAGCGCCAGAATCTCGGCCTGGATGGTGACATCCAATGCAGTAGTGGGTTCATCCGCAATCAGCAGGCGAGGCTCACACGCCATGGCCATGGCGATCACCACACGCTGGCGCATGCCACCGGACAGTTCATGCGGATATTGCTTCAAACGTCGCTCGGGCTCGGGGATGCGCACCTGACGCAATAATTCCAGCGCGCGCTCTTCGGCCTGCGCTTTGTTCATGTCCTTGTGGATTCGCAATCCTTCGGTGAGCTGCCGTCCGACGGTGAAAACCGGGTTCAAGGCCGTCATCGGCTCCTGAAAGATCATTCCGATCTCATTTCCGCGAATCTGCTTCATCAGATCTTGATCGGCGTGGGACAGATCCATTTCCTCGCCGCCGCGGCGATCGAAAAGCAGTTGCCCGCCAGCAATTTCACCGCCGCCGAACTCGACCAAGCGCATCAGCGATAGAGATGAGACTGATTTGCCCGACCCCGATTCGCCTACGATACACACGGTTTCGCCTGGGTTAACCTCGAACGAGACGTCCTCGACGCCCACCACCGGGCCATCTTTAGTTTGAAATTCGACCCGCAGTTTTTTGATCTGGGCAATTGGCTGATCCAGCACGCGCGCTCTCCCCTTGGCGGCTTTTCGGATTGGGTGCCAAACGCTAAGGCGGGCAGATGTGAAAAGTCAAACCGATAGGTCAAATTTCGCAAGGCAAGGCTTGCAATTTTCCAAAACTCTGTTTCGATACGCCGCGTAACCGTTCTGGGGAGAGGTCTGAATACACGAAGGCGATACAATCGTTTCCGTTTGATTCCAAATCCTTATCCCTTTTGACGGCCACGCCTAACCCGCGGGCATCGCGGAGATAATCGAGACACGTATGTGTCCAACATGGAGTGTATGATGAAAATCAAAACCCTTTTGCTTGGTGCGATTGCAAGCACGGCAATGGCCCCGATGGCCATGGCCGAGCGTGGATCGGACGGCAATGTCAGCATCATTTACTGGCAAGCCCCATCGATCCTGAACCCGTTCCTTTCGGGTGGCACCAAGGATGTGGAATCCGCGTCGCTAGTGATTGAGCCGCTCGCCCGGTACAATCAAGATGGCGAAATGGTTCCGTTCCTGGCATCTGAAATTCCGACAGTTGCAAATGGTGGCGTCAGCGAAGACCTGACCTCGATCACTTGGAAAATCGCGCCGGGAATCACCTGGTCAGACGGCACGCCATTCACCTCCGCTGATGTTGTGTTCACTGCAAACTATTGCATGGACCCAGAAGGCGGTTGTGCGCAGGTGACCAAATTTGAAGGTGTCACCAATGTCGAAGCTGTCGATGATCTGACCGTCAAAGTCACATTCGATGCGCCGACCCCGTTCCCTTACGGCCCGTTCGTGGGTGGTGAGAGCCCGATCATCCAGGCGGCACAGTTCGCGGATTGCATGGGAGCCAAAGCGCCCGAATGCACCGAGCAGAACTTTAACCCGATCGGCACAGGCCCGTTTGTTGTCACCGAGTTCAAGCCAAATGACGTGATCACTTTCAAGGCCAATGATAACTACCGTGACCCGGCAAAGCCTGCGTTCGCAACGGTAACATTCAAAGGCGGTGGCGATGCAACTGCTGCTGGTCGTGCGGTCATGGAAACCGGCGAATTTGACTATGCCTGGAACTTGCAGCTTGCGCCTGAAGTGATCGCGCAGATGCAGGAAGGCGGCAAAGGTACTCCGGTCGCAGGCTTCGGCCCGCTGGTGGAACGCATCATGCTGAACCAGACCAACCCGTCGCCAGATCTGCCGGAGGGCGAGCGTTCGACTGCAAAGCATCCGCACCCGTTCCTGCAGGACCCTGCTGTTTACAAGGCCATGTCGCTGGCCATCGACCGGCCGCTGCTGGTTGAAATCGGCTACGGTCAGGCCGGTAAGGTTACCTGCAACTGGGTACCTGCGCCTGCCGCAGTGAATTCCGACACATTCAGCTGCGATACTCAGGATATCGAAGGTGCCAAGAAGCTTCTGGATGACGCGGGTATCGTTGATTCCGATGGCGATGGCATCCGTGAAAAAGACGGTGTACCGCTGAAGATTGTCTACCAGACCTCTACCAACGCAGTTCGCCAGGACTTCCAGGCGCTGATCAAAGAATGGTGGAGCCAAATCGGTATCGAAACTGAGCTGCGCAACATCAATGCTTCGGTCTTCTTTGGTGGTGATCCGGGTTCGCCTGACACCTTCCAGAAGTTCTATGCCGACGTTGAAATGTATGCCAACACCTTCAACGGCACTGACCCGCAGTCCTATCTGGGCAACGGCCTGTGCGACAAGGCACCCAAGCCTGAAAGCCAGTGGCAGGGCGAGAACATCAGCCGTTTCTGCAACGAAGAGTTCGACAAGCTGCATGGCAAACTGGCCGAAACCGCAGGTGCGGATGAGCGCGCGCAGATCGCGCGTCAGCTGAACGACATCATGGTTGAAAATGGCGGAATGATCCCGCTGGTGCACCGTGGTCGTCTGTCGGCACACGCCAATACGCTGGGTGGCGTTGTCCTGAACGTTTGGGACAGCGAGCTGTGGAACATTGCGGACTGGTACCGCAAGACCGGTTCCTAAGCGTTAATCTTGCAAAACCGCGCCCCGACCCATATCGGGGCGCGGTCATTTGCAGACCACTCCAACAAGAAGACGCATATAAAGGCGCCTCTTAATGCTCAACTTTACCATCAGACGACTGGTGCTGGCCGTTCCCACGCTACTGTTCATCAGCCTCGTCATCTTCCTGCTCCTCGAACTCGCACCCGGCGATCCGATGGCGCAGGTTCCACTTACCGTCCCCCCCGAAGTCAAAGAGAAGATGCGCGAGGCACTGGGCCTCGGTCAGCCGATGCATATCCGGTTCTGGAAATGGATCGTGCAGTTCTTCTGGATCGAACCGCAGGTTCTGGTCGACTCGATCTTTGGCACAACCTTCTCCGAAGGTGACCTGCGCGTGATTTCGTGGCAGACCCGCTCACCCGTCATGGACATCGTCGTTCAGCGCATCCCGCAGACCCTGTGGGTTGTTGGCACCGCGTATGTGGTCGCCATCCTGATCGCCCTGCCCATCGGTATCTATTCGGCTTACCGGCAGTATTCCTGGTTCGACCAAATGGGCACATTCGTGTCGATGGTCGGCTTCTCGGTACCGCCGTTCTTCTCGGGCGTATTGGTGATCGTGATCTTCTCAGTCCAGCTTGGATGGTTCCCGTCGATCTATGACACCACCCATGTGGTCAATAGCTGGGACAGCTTTGTTGTACAGCTGAAACAGATGATCATGCCGGTCATGGTTCTGGCTCTGCAGATCACCGCGCAGCTCAGCCGATTCATGCGCGCCTCGATGCTGGACAACCTTAATCAGGATTATGTCCGCACCGCCCGCGCCAAGGGCCTCAGCGAATACACGGTCGTCATGGTCCACGTCCTGCGCAACTCGATGATCCCTGTGGTCACCGTTATCGCGCTGGGTATTCCGGCCATCTTCGGCGGAGCGATCATTACCGAGCAGGTGTTCAAAGTGAACGGCATCGGCCAGTTGCTGATCGGGGCTATTCAGGCCAATGACTTGCCGATGGTCCAAACCCTGACCTTCATATTTGCCGTGCTGATCGTCCTGTTCAATCTGATCGCCGACGTTCTCTATGGCATTCTGGACCCGAGGATTCGTTATGACTGATCATGATCGTACCGATACACTGGTCCCGGACGAAGGGCTTGCGCCCGCCTCGACAGCGCTGCCAACCACCGATGTGATGGAAGAACTGGCCACCCCACCACGGAGCCAATGGCGCGATGTCTGGGATCAGTTCAAGACCCACAAAGGCGCGATGATCGGAGCGATTCTGTTCATCTTCATCGTCGCAGGCGTCTATCTGGGCCCATACTTATGGAGCATCGACCCCACTCAGATCGACATCCGTTCGCGCAATCAGGGCCCCAGTTGGGCGCATCCCTTTGGCACCGACCAGTTGGGCCGCGATATCCTAGCTCGCATGATGTCAGGCGGTCAGACATCGGTGTCAGTCGGCATCACCGCGATGCTGTTGGCGCTGTTTCTGGGCTCGTTCATCGGTGTTCTGGCCGGGTTTTTCAAACGGCTGGATGGCCCACTGATGCGCCTGACGGATCTGTTCTTGGCCTTGCCGTTGCTACCGCTGCTGCTGGTCATGATGCTGCTCTTCCGCGAGCCGCTATCTGCTGCCTTCGGGTTAGAGCGTGGAATCTTCATCCTGATCGTCTGCGCCATCGGCATCACCTCATGGATGCCCACAGCGCGGATCGTGCGCGGCGATGTGCTGGCGATCAAAGAGCGTGAGTTCGTTCTGGCCGCCCGGTCCATCGGCACCAGCAATGGCCAGATCATCACCCGGCACATCCTGCCGAATGTTCTGTCTCCGATCATGGTGTCGGCCACGCTGGGGATTGCAACTGCGATCATCACCGAAAGCGCGCTTTCCTTCCTCGGCCTCGGATTTCCGCCGGACTTCCCGACATGGGGTCGGCTGCTCTTCGATGGCGTCGACTATCTTCAGCAATACCCCGAGCGCGTGTTCTGGCCCGGACTGGCGATCTCACTAACCGTCCTCAGTGTAAATTATCTGGGTGACGGCCTGCGCGATGCGCTGGATCCACGTATTCGCGGACGATAAGCGAACTTAGTCGGCGCGCTTCAGCGCGCCGGCCAATACGATGATAAGAACGGCCAGCGGTAAAAGAACTGCAAAGGCAAATCTCAGCGTCATCATCTCGGCCAGAAATCCGATCAGAGGCGGCCCGATCAACAACCCTCCGTATCCCAATGTCGCGACGCTTGCGATCGCCTGTCCGGGCGGGACATGCGGGTCGTTGGCCGCACGGCTAAAGGCCAGAGGCATGATTACCGCATAGCCCACTCCCATCAGAGCAAAACCTGCCAAAGCCAATCCTGCCCCTCCCGCCGATACTACGCCAAACACGCCCAGCGCGGCGCAAACGCCGCCAAATCGTGCTGTTGCAACAGGCCCGAAACGCGCGATCACCACCCCGCCCGCAAGCCGGAACGCAACCATCGTGACCGAGAAGACCGCATAGCCTAACGCCGCGATACTCTCAGCCGCACCGGTAACGTCACGCAGGAAAATCGCGCTCCAATCCGCAACAGCCCCCTCGCCCAAAGCGCCGCACAGCGCTGTGAAACCCACAAGGATTAGGGCACCCGACGGCAAAGCGAACACCGATCCAGGTTTTGAAGCCGATCGTTTCGAAGTCCAGCGTACCCAAGACAAAACAAGCGCAAGCGCGACGACAACGCCACCCGCTAGCAGAAAATGTTGCAACACCGACAGCCCCATCTGTACGGCACCGTATCCGCTGAGCGCTCCCAGTCCGGCTCCAAGGCTCCACATCGCGTGAAAGGACGACATAACCGGCTTGTCATAGGCCTGTTCGACCTCTGCCGCCCAGGCGTTCATCGCAACATCCATCGAGCCATGGAAGGCTCCGAATACAAACAGAAACGCCGCAAGCGACCAGAACCCGCCGGCGAGAGCCAAAAGGATCAGGGAAAAGGTGTAGAGAACCGCGATCACCCGCGTGATCGCCACTGCCCCAAACTTGTCGGTCAAACGGCCTGTGATCGGAAACGAACACACGGCCCCTGCAGCCATGAACAGCAAACCAAGCCCTAGCGCCTCGTGCGTCAGATCCAGCCTGTCCCGAACCGCAGGTATGCGCGATGCCCAGATGCCGAACAGCGCACCGTTCAGGATAAACATGGCGGCCACAGCCCGCCACGCCGCAACAATACCGATCACAGGGAATCCTCATAAAATCTGCCAAACGCCACCCGTTCTACAGATCATTCGTCGCCCGGCATAGACCGCTTATTCAATTCGCTTCCGGATCTGGCGCACCCCGAACCAAACGGCAAGGATGACAGGCACGGTCACAATTGCCGTCAGCATCCCTTTGCTAATCCCGGCCTGCGTCAGTGGGTAGAGCAAGTAGCTGACCAGAGACACCGCATAGTAGCTGATCGCCACCACAGATAATCCCTCGACTGTGTGCTGCAATCTAAGGGCCAGATCAGCACGCCGGTCCATGCTTTCCAGCAGAGCCTGATTTTGAGCGCTGCGTTCGACATCGACACGGGTACGCAACAGGTCGCCGGCGCGAATAGCCCTGTCGGACAAGGCCTGCAAACGTCGCTCGGTTGATTTAACCGTCCGCATCGCGGGGTCATAACGACGCATCATGAAATCGGCAAAACTCTGACGTCCATTGAATCTTTGTTCACGCAACACTTCGATGCGCTGATTAACAATCGCCTCATAGGCACCCGTGGCGCCGAACCGAAAAGAACACCGTGCCGAAAGTGTCTCAAGCTCGATCGAGGTAGACAGAAGATCCGGCAACAATTCGTCTGGGTGCGCTGTTTCATCGGACATCTGCCCCATCAGGCGGGTCAATTGACCATCCAGTTCGCCGATGCGCGGCATCAGTTGCTTGACCCGTGCAAATCCCAGCATCGACATTGCCTTGTAGGTCTCAATCTCGCACAGCCGCTGAACGATCCGCCCGGTCCGACGCCGCCCGGTGCCTTTCTTGACAAACATCGCAAGCCGCATATGCCCCGCCGGATCAATTCGGAAATCACAAGCGCAGATCGCAGCATCATCCAGCACCCGCGCCACTGCTAGGCTTTCCGGCTCGAACCACTGAGCCAGCGAAGCCTTTGCCGCCTCATCTCCCTCGTACTCGACAACGCGAATTAAGGCCGATGTCACGCGCTGCCCCGGGCTCGCCATCAACCAATCTGGAGGAAACACCTCAAAGTCTGCCGGATTGAATGCACGTTCACTGACGTTCGGAGTGATCGCGGTATAGGTCACAAACTCGGTATGTTGCTCCCATTTCAGCCAATGACGCCCGATCTGACCCGCGTAGTGAGTGGCTTCTGGCTGAGGGTGCTGCGCGCCGTGGCGATCCAGCAGATTGATCAGGTGGGTCATATCCTCGCCACGATCGCGCGTAACCGCTTCTTTGGGCTTCTTGATCGCCAGAAACACAACCGTGCTGGGTAAGGGTGCAACCGGAAATGGGCGTGCATGTAGTTCATTGGCCAGCGTATAGCGAAGCGGATGATTGTCTATGGGCGTCATGTAAGGCTCCGGTGTATCACCGGCACTATAAGGCAGACCGACACAACATCAATTGTTTATTTATTTCAATTACTTACAAGGATACAACGGTATACAATCCCGCTATCTTATTGATTCGGCTCCCATAGCTCGATGGGATTGCCTTCAGGATCGTGGATGCGGGCGAATTTCCCGACCTCGCTGTCCCACTCCGGGTTCGTCTCGACGGTGATTCCGGCGATCTTTAATTGGTCGATCAACGCGCTCAGGTCATCGACACGAAAATTGATCATCCATTGCTGCTCGGAGCGGCCGAAATACTCGGTGTCCTGCGCAAAGGGTGCGAACACCGTATATCCTTCCCGCTGCTTCCAGGGCACAGGATCGTAGTGATTGACGCCCAAATGCTTCTCATACCAAGCACTCAACGCCTGCGGATCACGGGCCCGAAAGAATATCCCGCCAATTCCATTTACCTTCTGCATGGTCTGCCTCCGACTATCCCGAACACTCGCCAAGTTTAACACAGCCCGCTTGCTTCATATGGCTAAAAAACCTTGAGGGGGTTGGAGGCAAGCCCCCATCTCATCACAAAAGAAAAGGGCGCCCTCAGGCGCCCTTTGCAATCAGATTGTCCCTTCTGATCAATCGATCATGGGCAACAGCTTGTCGAGCGAAGCCTTGGCGTCGCCATAGAACATGCGGGTGTTCTCCTTGAAGAACAGCGGGTTCTCGATGCCCGAATAGCCGGTGCCCTGACCACGCTTGGACACAAACACCTGCTTGGCTTTCCAGCATTCCAACACCGGCATCCCGGCGATGGGGCTGTTCGGGTCTTCCTGCGCCGCAGGGTTCACGATATCGTTCGAGCCAATCACGATGGCCACATCCGTATCCGGGAAGTCGTCGTTGATCTCGTCCATCTCCAGAACAATGTCATACGGCACCTTCGCCTCGGCCAGCAGCACGTTCATGTGGCCCGGCAGACGACCGGCAACGGGGTGGATCGCAAAGCGCACGTTCTTGCCCTTGGCGCGCAGCTTGCGGACCAGCTCGGACACCGACTGCTGCGCCTGCGCCACGGCCATGCCGTAGCCGGGGATGATGACGATACTATCTGCATCATTCAGCGCCGCCGCGACACCATCTGCCTCGATGGCGATCTGTTCACCCTCAACAGCCATCTGTTCACCCTGCGGGCCACCAAAGCCGCCCAGAATTACGCTGACAAAGTGACGGTTCATCGCCTTACACATGATGTAGGACAGGATTGCACCAGACGAGCCCACCAATGCACCAACCACGATCAGCAGGTCGTTGCCTAGCGAGAAGCCGATGGCCGCAGCCGCCCAACCCGAATAGCTGTTCAGCATCGACACAACCACCGGCATGTCGGCCCCGCCGATGCCCATGATCAGGTGATAGCCGATGAACAGCGCTGCCAGAGTCATCAGGAACAGCGGGAAGAAACCGCCCGAATTGGTGTACCAGATCAGGCAGATGAACGACAAAGCAGCCGCACCCGCGTTCAAAGCATGACCGCCCGGAAGCTTGGTCGCCGCCGAGGTCACCTTGCCCGCCAACTTGCCATAAGCCACGACCGATCCAGTAAAGGTGATCGCACCGATGAAGATACCGAGGAACAGCTCAACATGCAGGATCGCCAGTTCGGCCGCGGTCTTCTTCGCGATCAGCTTGGCGAACGCCCCGAGATCGGACAGGTCTGCCTGAGACGCACTGTCAGCAATCGCCATGACTTGCGCCACATTGCCGATCTCGAAATGGGCATTGAATCCCACGAACACAGCCGCGAGACCCACCAGCGAATGCATCGCGGCCACAAGCTGCGGCATCTCGGTCATCTGCACGCGTTGCGCCACGTACTGACCGATCAGACCACCGCCCGCGATCAGCAGCAACGACAGCAGCCACAGGCCTGAACCCGGACCAACCAGCGTGGCAAAAACCGCCAGCGCCATACCAACAATGCCATACCAGACCGCCCGCTTGGCGCTTTCCTGGTTCGACAATCCACCCAGAGACAGGATGAAAAGGACAGCCGCAACGACATAGGCGGCAGTAGTGAAGCCAAATTCCATGTGCCCGGCCTCCTTAAGATTTCTGGAACATGGCAAGCATGCGCCGGGTTACGAGGAAGCCGCCGAAGATGTTGATTCCGGCCATGAAGACTGACAGCGCCGCCAGCAGAATGACCAGGAACGACCCCGATCCGATCTGCATCAAGGCTCCAACGATAATGATCGACGAGATCGCGTTGGTGATCGCCATCAGTGGTGTGTGCAAGCTATGGCTGACATTCCAGATCACCTGGAAGCCCACAAAGATCGCCAGCACAAAGACGATGAAATGCTGCATGAAGCTGGCCGGAGCGATCAACCCCACCAGCAACATCAACGCACCGCCGACGCCGAGCAACGTGAACTGTTGCTTGGTCTGCGCTTTGAAGGCCGCGATTTCCTGCGCCCTTTTCTCTTCCGGTGTCAGTTCCTTGACCTCGGCCTTAGGCTGTGCCGCAATCGCCTGCACCTTGGGCGGAGGTGGCGGGAAGGTGATCTCGCCTTCATGGGTCACAGTCGCGCCACGGATCACGTCATCTTCCATGTCGTGATTGACCTTGCCGTCCTTCTCGGGTGTCAGGTCAGCCATCATATGACGGATATTGGTCGCGTACAGAGACGATGACTGCGCCGCCATCCGGCTGGGGAAGTCGGTATAGCCGATAATGGTCACGCCATTGTCGGTCACGATCTTCTCATCCGGCACCGTCAGTTTACAGTTACCGCCCTTTTCCGCTGCAAGGTCAACGATGACCGAACCCGGCTTCATGCTTTCGACCATATCTTTGGTCCAAAGCTCAGGTGCCTCACGGTTGGGGATCAGCGCCGTGGTGATGACGATGTCCATCTCGGGCGCCAGTTCCCGGAACTTGGCAAGCTGGGCGTTGCGGAATTCTTCCGACTGGACCGATGCGTAGCCACCAGTCGATGCACCGTCCTGCTGTTCTTCCTCAAAATCCAGATGGACGAACTCAGCCCCCATGGATTCGACCTGCTCGGCCACTTCGGGGCGCACGTCGAACGCATAGGTGATCGCACCCAGCGAGGTTGAGGTCCCAATCGCGGCCAGACCAGCCACACCAGCACCAACGATCAGCACCTTGGCAGGCGGCACCTTACCGGCCGCCGTCACCTGACCGGTGAAGAAACGGCCAAAGTTGTTGCCTGCCTCGATCACAGCACGGTACCCGGCGATATTGGCCATCGAAGACAGCGCGTCCATCTTCTGCGCGCGCGAGATACGCGGGACCATCTCCATCGCGATCACGGTCGCGCCCTTGGATTTGGCGGCCTCCATCCCATCTTCATTCCCAGCCGGGTTAAAGAAGGAAATCAGGGTCTTATCCTTGGTCAGACGCTTCAGTTCGGTGGCATCGGGCTGACGCACCTTGGCAATAATATCCGCCGCCTTCCAAAGCGAGGCGGCGGTCTTCATGACCTCAACGCCTGCGGCTTCATAAGCGGCGTCCGAAAACCCCGCAGCAGCGCCTGCACCCTTTTCGATCAGGCACTCATAGCCCAGTTTCTGCAACTGCACAGCCGAGTCCGGAGTCATCGCGACCCGGTTCTCGCCCTTGTACGTTTCCTTTGGCGTCCCAATTTTCACCAGTCGGTTCCCCCTAATTTTTGATTCAGGCCAGGTGGGTGTTCAGCATAGAATGACAAGCAGACATGTATCCTGCGCAAGATTATTTCGCAAGCGCAGCAATTATGACGCTGTGTCATGATGACCACACCCTTATATCCAGCGCCGGGTCTTGCGTTCATACCGGGCGAAATCGGCGCGGAATGTGCGGCGCAGACGGTCTTCCTCGGGTATGATAAAGCGGCGTTCCAGCACCCAGACAAAAACCGGGATCAGCACCAGCGACAACACCGCGTCAAAACGCAGGATCAGCCCGGTCAGGATCAGCACATCGCCCACATAGATAGGATTGCGGCTGCGCTTATAAATCCCGGTCTGCACCATGGTCGAGGGTGTTTCGTGCGGAAAGACCGTGGTTTTGTGCCGGCGGAACTCGATTACCGCCATCACGGCCAGAATGATACCGCCACCGATCAGTATGCCGCTGAGCAGATCTGTCACCGCCCCATCCAGAGACAACCCCAGCGGCAACACGCGGGCCTGGACCCAGGCGAGCAAGGCAAAGCCCACAAGCCAAACAGGTGGTATGTCGATCAGGCGCATGGCTGTCCCTTCACGCGGCGACACATGGTGGCAGATGTCGCTTCTGATCGCTCTCCTATCGTTTTCTGACCGCATTGGCAAAAGCGCAGGGTGTCGCATCGACCCAGGGCGCTGGACAACCCGCACCAATAGACAGACACAACGGGATCAGATAGCCAGTTACAACCTGACTGTTTCAGAAAGACAAAGCCTCGCCATGACCGATTTCGCCAAAACCAAATCCATGTTTCACCTGCCCGAGGGCGTTCTTTATCTCGACGGTAACTCTCTGGGCCCGTTGCCGAAATCAGCCGGTGACCGTGTCGGAAGCATGATGAAGGACGAATGGGGTCAGTTGCTGATCACCGGCTGGAACAAAGCCGGGTGGATGGGCATGCCGACCGGCCTGGGGGATCGGATCGGACGGCTGATCGGGGCAGAGCCCGGCAGCGTCGTGGTGGGCGATACTCTGTCGATCAAGGTTTATCAGGCGGTCGCCTCAGCGCTGGAGCTGAACCCGACCCGCAAGGTCGTCCTGTCGGACAACGGCAATTTCCCGTCGGATCTTTACATGGCAGATGGACTATTGCGATCACTGGGAACGGATTACGAACTGCGCGTGGTCGATCCCGAAAGCGTCGCTGCACATATCACCGAAGAGGTCGCCGTTCTGATGCTGACCGAGGTCGATTATCGCTCCGGCCGTATGCATGACATGAAGGCTTTGACCGAACTGGCCCACGCGAACGGTGTCGTGACCGTCTGGGACCTTGCCCATTCTGCGGGGGCAATCCCGGTCGATCTGTCCGGTTGCAACGCGGATTTCGCTGTTGGCTGCACGTATAAGTACCTCAATGGCGGTCCCGGTGCGCCAGCGTTCGTCTATGTCGCTCCGCGTCTGTCGGATCGCGTGCGCCCGGCGCTTTCGGGCTGGTTGGGGCATGAAGCCCCCTTTGCCTTCGATCTCGACTATCGCCCCGGCGCGGGAATCGAGAGGATGCGGGTCGGAACCCCTCCGGTCATTCAGATGGCAGCGCTGTCGGCAGCGATGGATATCTGGGACATGGCTGAAATGGCCGATGTGCGCGCCAAGTCAATCGAATTGACCGAATTGTTCATTACCCGGGTTGAGGCTACCTGCCGGGGATTGACACTCGCAAGCCCCCGCGATCCAGCCCAGCGCGGAAGTCAAGTATCGTTTCATTTTGATGAAGGATACGCTGCCATGCAGGCTTTGATCGCGCGTGGCGTGATCGGCGATTTCCGAGCGCCCGATATCATGCGGTTTGGCTTTACACCGCTATATGTCGATGAAGGGGATGTAGAACAGGCCGCCCAAATTCTGGCCGATATCATAACCAACAAGCTGTGGGACAAACCGGAATACAAAATCCGTCAGCGCGTCACCTGACCTCAAGCGCCGCGCCCAAAAGCGTGGCCAATTGCGAAATGCCTTGTTCGAACTCTTCAGCGCTGGAGGCTGTCATCTTGACGCCCTTCAGCGATGTGGTGATTGTCTTTGCGGCCTCATCCGGGCCGACAGGCAAATGCGCGCGACCTGCCGCATCCTCGCGCCGTAACCATTCGGCGTAAAGTCGCGTCAATTTGGCCTCGCCCTCCTGAACGATATCCGTCGACATGGATTTGGTCGCGTCCAGCATTTCAAGCCCATGAGGTGAGGCCAAAATTTCAGCCATCCCGTTTGATTGCGCCTCGATCGCCTGAGCGAGGATCTGAGGCAAAGGACCTTCGCTGGCCAAGGCTTCAGCGACTAGGGTAACTTTCTCGCCATAATAAAACTGCGTCAGTTCGCGAACGATGGCCTCTTTATTCTTGAAATGCAGATAGACCGCAGGCCGGGACATCCCTGCCCCTTTGGCAATGTCATCCATCGAAGTTTTCTTAAACCCATAGGTCGCAAAGGCCTGAAATGCCGATTTCAGAATGGCCGCTGTCTTGGAATCTTCACTTACACTCGTCATGCGAGAACCTCTGACACTTCTTGTTCATTTTGTCAATTGACAAGCTGACACTTTTCATTAATTATGTCAGAAACCAGCCAAAGCTAAGAGAGGTGCGCCATGGCGACGGCCCTTAAGATCAACGGAAAGACCCATCAGGTTGATCTGCCTGATGATGTGCCCTTGTTATGGGTTCTGCGTGATGAGGTTGGACTAACCGGTACCAAGTTCGGCTGTGGTGTGGCTGCCTGCGGTGCCTGCACCGTTCATATTGATGGTGAGGCCGTGCGGTCCTGCCAGGTAGCGCTCTCGGATGTTTGGGGTGATGTCACCACGATCGAGGGGCTTGGCACGCCTGACGCCATGGCAACGATCCAGAAGGCCTGGGTTGACCACCAAGTGGCCCAATGTGGTTACTGCCAGTCGGGCCAGATCATGCAGGCCGCATCGCTACTGGCTGAAAACCCGGCCCCAACGGACGAAGACATCGACGATGCGATGCAAGGCAACCTTTGCCGCTGTGGCACCTATCCTCGCATCCGCGCGGCCATCCATGATGCCGCTGCCAAGTTGAAGGAGGCTTGAGCCATGGGACGTATCGGTAAAATCGTTCGCCGCACATTCCTGATCGGATCTGCCGCCATCGTAGGTGGAGTGGCCTTCGGTGCCTACTACGTCACGCGTCCAGCTGCGAACCCGCTGAAACCGCGTGACGGGGAAACCGCGCTTAGCCCCTTTGTTCTGATCGACCAGCAGGGCGTGACCCTGTTCGCCCCCCGCGCTGAAATGGGTCAGGGCGTTATGACCACCTGGGCAGCACTGATCGCCGAGGAGCTGGATGTTGAGCTGGACGAAATCCGTGTGCTGCACGGACCTGCTGCTGCCGCCTATTACAACCATGCTCTTATGGGGGAAAGCCTGCCAGGCAAGGGCTATGACATCTCGGATTTCCAGCACAATCTGGGTGAGGCACTGGGTGTTCTGGGCAAAACATTAAGCCTGCAGGTTACCGGCGGCTCAACCTCGATGAAAGACGGGTTCGAACGGATGCGGATGGCCGGCGCTACTGCGCGAGAAACCTTGAAGCAGGCTGCCGCGGACCAACTGGGGGTCGATCGCGATCAACTCATGACCGAAAATGGTGCTGTGGTTGCCCCGGATGGCACGCGCATTCCCTATAGCGAACTGGCCGAGGCCGCAGGCCAGATCGAACCGCCCGAGGTTTCCCTGCGTGATCCGTCCGAATGGCGTTTGATCGGCAAATCCCTGCCCCGCGTCGACATTCCGGGCAAATCCACCGGCACCGCCACCTTTGGCATCGATGTAAGGCCAGAGGGCCTGAAATTCGCCTCGGTCCGCATGAACCCCAAGCTGGGCGGGGCAATGAACGGCTTTGACGCCAGTGCTGCAGAAGCTATGCCCGGCGTTGAAAAGATCGTCGATCTGGGCACGGGCGTCGCGGTGATTGCCAACAACACTTGGCTTGCCATGCAGGCGGTCGAGGCGATTGACGTGGATTGGGGCGATGCCCCCTATCCGCCCGATACTGATGCGGTATTCGCGCAAATTGCCAAGGCGTTTGATGACGCCCCGAACTCGACCATGCGCGATGAAGGCGATGTCGAAACGCTTCCTGAAGGTGCCACCGAGATTACGGCAGAATATACCGTGCCCTATCTGGCCCACGCCACAATGGAACCGATGAACGCCACGGCGCTCTATACCAGTAACAAGCTGGACCTGTGGTGCGGCAATCAGGCCCCGACCCTGATCCAGATCCGCGCAGCCAACACCGCCGGTCTAGATACCGAAGCGGTTGAGATTCACACCACCTATCTGGGCGGCGGTTTCGGCCGCCGGGGCGAGTTGGATTTCGGCGAGATCGCCACAAAGGTCGCCATGGCCATTCCAGGCACCCCTGTGCAAACGACGTGGAGCCGCGAAGAGGATATGCGTCACGATTTCTACCGCCCCGGCGCGATCGCGCGCATGCGGGGGGCAGTGAAGGATGGCAAGGCCGTTCTGATCGACGGTAAGGTTGCTTCGCAATCCCCGACCCACCAAGCGGTCGAACGTGTGACGGGTTTCTCTGGCGGCGGCCCCGACAAGGTTCTGGTCGAAGGCTTTTTCAACCAGCCCTACGCGGTGCCGAACTACAGAATGAGTGGTCACGTTGCCGATTTGGCTGTACCGGTTGGTTTCTGGCGCTCGGTCGGCAACAGCCACAATGCCTTCTTCCACGAGACCTTCCTGGATGAAATGGCCCATGCCGCCGGGCGCGACCCGCTGGAGTTCCGGCTGGAGTTGGCAAGGTCCGAGTTCGCCCCGGCTGCGGGGTGCCTGGAGGCCGTGAAAGAGATGTCAGGCTGGACCGGCAAAACCCCCGATGGTGTCGGACGTGGCGTGGCAATGGCCTACAGCTTTGGCACCCCTGTCGCACAGGTCATCGAAGTGGTGGACGAAGACGGCACCATCCGCATCAACAAGGCCTGGATCGCCTGCGATGTCGGCTTGGCTTTGGATCCGGCGACGGTCGAGGCGCAGATGATCGGCGGCATGATCTACGGATTGTCTGCCGCCGTTCAAGAAGAGATCACCTTTGCCGATGGTGAGGTCGAACAGTATAATTTCCCGGATTATGATGCGTTAAGGATGCAAAGCACACCGATCACGGAAGTCCGGATACTCGAGACCAACAAACATCTGGGCGGTGTCGGTGAACCGGGGACACCGCCGTCGATGCCCGCTTTGGGCAACGCGCTGTTCGACCTGACCGGCCAACGCGCGCGCAGCTTGCCGCTGAACAAGCAGTTCGACTTTCTCGTATGATCAATTTGCGCCGACCCGGCTATGGGTCGGCGCACGCTCTTTCTGATGGCCTTAGAAGTTGACAGAGAGAAAGATTGCAGCTTCCGTCGCTTCAAAATCACTTTCGAACATGTCGAGATATCCGATTGAAGCCTCCAGAAACACCGTCTTGCTTGTGCGTCCTCTCACACCCAAACGGGTTGACCAAACAACATCATTGTCAGTGTTTGCAACTGTTCCACCCCCTAAGTTCTCGCGTTCAAACCAATAGGTCGCGCTGAGCGATGCATAAGGTGAAATGACAGAGCTGCCATTGAAGAACGGACGACTTACTTCGACCTCGGGCGTTAGGGCACTGTATTTTGCTTCTTGGATTTCACCAATAAACTCGGCTGGATTTCCCAGATACGTCCCGGTGAGATCGTAGTCCTCGGCACTGTAATGATAGTAATCAAACGAGATCGACGGACGAATTAAATAAGCTCCAGCCTCATATTGTCCGATTGCCTCGAGATTCGCGCGCCAACGGGTGCGATCAAAATCACCGCTCAGCTCCAGCACATCCACATCCGAGGAGAAGCGACCGACCGTCGCGAGACCGTTTAGAACCCACCTCTCAGACATCCGCCAGGCGAAATAGGGTCCGATCGCGAATCCCGAAGTATCCTGAGAAAACTGCCCCTGAAAGCCGTCCAGCTGGGTGTTTTCGTATTCAAGCTGCAAACCAAGCACGAGGTTTTCTTGGACAAGACGGTCGATTCCAATTTCGAAAAAGCTGTCGTTCACATCCAGTTCGCTGTTTCCACGGGTGTCTTCAATGTCTGTGTAGGTGAAATTGGTCCATACATTCCAAACAGATTCTGGCCCAAACTCGCGCCCCTCCGTCAGCGGAGGGCCGACAACCGGATCGCACAAGGCAGGGTCAAGCTTACCCGTCGCATCCGCCACGCAGGCTTGATCATCGCCCGAAGGTCGCCCACTTACGTAGAGCGGATTAACGGGTCGACCTGTCTCGCCTATGTTGCCAATTCCACCGCCCGACCCTCCGGAACCGCCACCAGAGCCACCACCAGAACCGCCACCAGAGCCACCACCGGATCCGCCCGAGCCGCCGCCACCGCCGAAGCCACCCCCGGAACCGCCGCCTCCAAAGCCGCCCCCGCCTCCGAATCCGCCACCTGATCCACCCGAGCCGCCGCCACCGCCGAAGCCACCACCGGAACCGCCGCCGGATCCACCCGAGCCGCCTCCGTTTCCTCCCCCGCCGCCACCATTGCCACCACCCCAACCCGGCAGCGTCCAATCTCTTTTTTGGTTTTGCGTATCGATCAGACAGTCGCGCCCATTTGGTGCCCCTCCGCGTTTGAACAGACGATGAACGCCCCCTGATCCATTAGATACGAAGGGAGACAAGCTTAGATGAACTCCGGGCCGAGATCGGCTCCAGGTATCAACGGTCGTGTTGCCCTGTGCAGCTTCCAGACGAAAAGCACCGCTTTCCGTCTGCGATAACCACAATGAGGATGAAGAGTCAGGTGTTCGCCCGATGTAAAGCAGGTCTCCGGCCGAGCTGCATTGTTGCGCATGCCCAGCAGTTCCCAGGACCGCCAAAAAAAGTGCCGCAGGAACGAATTCTCTTAAACCGCGAGGGTACTTTCCTGAAAAGCTGTGCATGAACTGCTCCGAACCCAGTCAGATTTGAATATGGCCAAGGGTATCTCGGCGCAAATTCGCGGTTCAGGGAAGATATCCAATTATCTTTTTATTCGAATGTTGCCGGCAAACCTTAGAACGATCCATCGACAGATTAGCGTGACTAAGCAGACTGCCGGATCGCCCCGACCGTTTTCGCGTTTTTCCAATCGTATACGGCGCGACCAAATTCCTTGAACAATGGCCGCGAAACCGGGTCATTCGCCGCGTCCCATTCAGGGTGCCATTGGACCGAAAGGGTAAAGCCGGGGGCATCCTCGACATAGATCGCCTCGGGCGTGCCATCAGGCGCGTGGCCATCGATCACCACATTCTCGCCCAGCGTCTTGATCCCTTGTCCGTGTAACGTATTGGTCATAACTTCGGCCGCGCCCAGCAGGCGGTGGAACACACCACCTTCGGTTAGCGACACGACATGGCGCAGAGCAAACTTCTCCTCCAAAGTGCCGTCGGGTGGCATCCGGTGGTTCTGACGCCCCGGGAGGTCACGAATCTCAGGGTAGAGCGTACCACCTAAGGCGACGTTTACTTCTTGAAACCCGCGACAAATCCCAAAGAACGGCTGGCCCCGCTCAGCACAGGCCCGGATCAGAGGCAGCGTGATTGCATCCCGCGCGCGGTCAAACTCACCATGCGCCTCGGTCGCGGGCTCGCCATATTCTTCGGGGTGAACGTTCGGACGGCCGCCGGTCAACAGGAAGCCGTCGCAAACCTCAAGCAATTCATCAACCGAAACGTAACGCGGGTCGGCGGGGATCAGTAGCGGCAGACAGTCAGACACGTTCGAGACCGCCTCGGAATTCATCGTCCCGCCCGCATGGGTCGGATACTGATCATTCATCAAGTAAGAGTTGCCGATTATTCCAACAACGGGGCGCGCCATTCCAAGTCCCTTGTTTCGCTCATTTCCTGCAAAACCTATCGGCAGGTTTGGTCGCGCGCAACGGCACAGACCCTGCATGGTAGCGCAAGCGCGTGTTCAGCGACGCACATCCCCCATTTTGTTCAGCAAAGGGCTCAGATCTCTCCCGTCAACCCAGCGGCTTCGATACCTGCCAACGCGGCCGCTGCGTCATTATCCGAAGTATCGCCAGTTACACCCACGGCACCGATCACCGCGCCCTTGCGGTCACGCAGCAGCACACCGCCCGGAACCGGAATTACCTGACCGCCGTAAACTCCGTTCACCGCCGCCATGAAATAGGCCTGCCCCTCGGCCCGCTGCATCTGCGCAGTCCCCGCCATGCCCAGCATCACCGATCCGTAAGCCTTGCCATGCGCGATTGCAAACCGCCCCGGCGCGGCGCCATCTTCGCGTTCGAACGAGATCACGTGGCCTCCGGCGTCCAGGACAACAACCGAGAGCGGTTTCAGCTCCATCTCGCGCCCTTTTTCCAGAGCTTTACGAATGATGGTCCGCGCTTTGCGCAATGAAATGTTCATGCCCGATCCTTCTCATCTGGCCAAAAATACCTTCGGGGGAGCACGAGGGGGCAGACAGCCCCCTCGTTCCTGCCCTTGCCCCTAGCTCAAACTTGCCTTCAGTTCCAGGCGACGGGCGTGCAGCACAGGCTCGGTATAACCCGAGGGCTGCACCCGCCCCCGGAACACCAGATCACAAGCCGCCTGAAACGCCACCCCGTCAAAACCCGGTGCCATGGGCCTGTAGGCCGGGTCTCCTTCGTTCTGACGGTCCACTACCGCGGCCATTTTCTGCATCGCCGCCATCACCTGTTCCTGACTGACCACATCGTGATGCAACCAGTTGGCCAGCGCCTGCGAAGAAATCCGGCAGGTCGCGCGGTCCTCCATCAGACCTATGTCGTTGATATCCGGAACTTTCGAACAGCCAACACCCTGATCAATCCAGCGCACAACATAGCCCAAGATTCCTTGTGCGTTGTTTTCGATCTCACGGGTGATCTCACCAGCGCTGAGATTACGCCCGCCCAGCAGAGGTATGGTCAGCAGATCATTCAACGTACCGCGAGCCCCACCAGCGGCCAATTCATCCTGGCGCGCCAACACATCGATCTTGTGATAGTGGGTTGCATGAAGCGTTGCAGCAGTAGGTGACGGCACCCAGGCGCAGGTTGCACCGGATTGCGGGTGGCCGATCTTGGTCGCCAGCATGTCCGCCATCCGATCGGGCATGGCCCACATACCCTTGCCAATTTGCGCTCTGCCTTTCAGGCCGCAGACCAGTCCGATATCCACATTGCGATCCTCGTAAGACGCAATCCATGGCGTATCCTTGATATCGCCCTTCGGCAGCATCGGGCCTGCCTCCATAGAAGTATGAATCTCATCCCCAGTCCGATCCAGGAATCCGGTATTGATAAAGGCCACGCGCGATTTTGCGGCCCGAATGCATTCCTTGAGGTTGGCCGATGTGCGCCGCTCTTCATCCATAATGCCCAGCTTCACCGTATTGCGCGGCAGGCCCAGGATATCCTCGACCATGTCGAAAATCTCGACCGAAAACGCCACCTCCTCGGGCCCGTGCATCTTGGGTTTGACCACATAGACCGACCCCTTGACCGAGTTCCCGCCCTCGCGCTTCAGGTCATGCATGGCGATCAGCGTTGTGCAGAGCGCGTCCATCAAACCTTCACCAATCTCGCGCCCTTCGGCATCCAGCACTGCGGGGTTCGTCATTAGATGGCCCACATTTCGCACCAGCATCAGCGACCGACCTTTCAGAGTGGCTGGCGTGCCATTCGGAGCCATGTAGGCCAAATCCCCAGCAAGCTTGCGCGTGAAGGTTGTGCCGCCTTTCGTAACCTCTTCGGTCAGGTTGCCGGCCATCAAGCCAAGCCAGTTTCCATAGGCCAACACCTTGTCGGTCGCGTCGACACAAGCAACAGAATCCTCGCAATCCATGATGGTCGAAAGCGCGGATTCCAAACGGACATCAGAAATACCTGCAGGATCGGTGGCGCCAATTGTGCTATGCGCATCAATCCTGACTTGAATGTGCAACCCGTTGTTGCGCAGCAATACAAACTCCGGTACTTCAGCCGCGCCAGCGTAGCCTGCGAACTGAGACGGGTCGGCGAGCTTCGGTATCAGCGCACCGTCCCTAACGCTTAACCCGGAGACCTCCGCCCAGGACCCTTCGGATAGCGGCACAGCCTCATCCAGGAACGCCTTCGCCCAGGCGATGACCCGCGCACCGCGCCCGGCGTCATAAGCCTTGCCTGTCGGCAGATCGCCTAACGCATCTGTTCCATAAAGCGCATCATATAAACTGCCCCAGCGCGCATTTGCGGCATTCAACGCAAAGCGCGCGTTGGTGATTGGCACAACCAATTGCGGTCCGGGGATTAGCGCGATTTCAGGGTCGACACTGGCTGTCTCGATCTCGAAATCGTCGCCTTCCTCTACCAGATACCCAATCTCACGCAGAAAAGACTGATATTCAGCCGCGTCAATGGGCAACCCCCGCCGCGCCGCGTGCCAGCCATCGATCCGGCCCTGAATGTCAGCCCGCTTGTCCAGCAGCGCCCGGTTTTTCGGCCCAAGCTCATTGGCCAAGCGCGCCAGACCCGCCCAGAAATCAATTGCCGAAACTTCCGTGCCCGGCAGCGCCTTCTGTTCGATGAAATCCACCAGAACCGGGTCAATCTGCAGCCCGTTGCGGGTCTCTCTGCTGCTCATATTCCGAATCCCCTACGATTGTGTGCCATTGTATGCGCTCCTCAATTAGGGCGTTCGTTTCCGATAGGCAACTTCTGTCCCGACATGAGGGGCATTTGACCCAGCGCGAACCGTCTCAAATGAACAGCGGCAATGGCACATCGGTTGCAGCGTCCGCGCGAAGCCCATAACGTCGCGCCAGATTCCCAGTCGATGAGGCCCCCGATGCGCGACGCCGCCCCCACAACGATTTATCTGAAAGACTACACTCCGTTCGGGTTTCTAGTGGACAGTGTGCATCTGACCTTCGATCTGACCGCACACGCCACTCGCGTCACTTCCCGCATCGCCTTCCGCCCGAACCCCGAAGCGACCGACCGCACTTTTTTTCTGCATGGCGAAGAGCTAAAGCTGATCCGTGCCGCAATTGATGGCGACGTGATCACGCCTGAGGTGACCACCGAAGGCCTTACCGCAACGGTTCCAGACGCGCCTTTCGTGTGGGAGGCCGTGGTCGAGATCGATCCCGGCAACAACACCGCGCTTGAGGGGCTGTATATGTCGAACGGCATGTATTGCACCCAATGCGAGGCCGAAGGGTTTCGCAAGATCACCTATTACCCCGACCGCCCGGATGTGATGTCTACCTTTACGGTGCGCATCAATGGCGACCTTCCCGTGCTGCTATCGAACGGCAACCCTTCGGGCAAAGGCGAGGGCTGGGCTGAATGGGTCGATCCATGGCCAAAACCCGCCTATCTGTTCGCGCTGGTCGCCGGAGAGCTGATCGCCCATCCCGGCCAGTTCACCACCAAATCCGGTCGCGACGTCGAACTAAATCTCTGGGTCCGCCCCGGCGATGAAGGCAAATGCGCCTTTGGCATGGAAGCCCTTAAAAAGTCGATGAAATGGGATGAGGACGTCTATGGCCGTGAATACGATCTGGACGTGTTCAACATTGTGGCCGTCGACGATTTCAACATGGGCGCGATGGAGAACAAGGGGCTGAACATCTTCAACTCCTCAGCCGTTCTGGCCAGCCCTGAAACCTCGACCGATATGAATTTCGAACGGATCGAGGCGATCATCGCACATGAGTATTTCCACAACTGGACCGGCAACCGCATCACCTGCCGCGACTGGTTCCAACTGTGCCTGAAGGAGGGGCTGACTGTGTTCCGCGACGCGCAGTTCACTTCGGATATGCGCTCGGCCCCTGTAAAACGTATCCACGATGCCATCGACCTGCGCGCGCGGCAATTCCCCGAAGATAACGGGCCACTCTCGCACCCGGTCCGCCCCGAAAGCTTTCAGGAAATCAACAACTTCTACACCTCAACCGTCTATGAAAAAGGCGCCGAGGTGATCGGGATGCTGAAACGGCTGGTCGGGGATGAGGCCTACAGCAAAGCACTGGACCTGTACTTCGATCGCCACGACGGGCAGTCCTGCACGATCGAAGATTGGCTGAAAGTATTCGAAGACACTACGGGCCGCGACCTGACCCAGTTCAAACGTTGGTACAGCCAATCCGGTACCCCCCGTGTCTCAGTTGCCGAAGACTGGACTGATGGCACCTATACCCTGACGCTGCGCCAACGGACCGAGCCGACGCCGGGTCAAGAGGACAAGCAACCTCAGGTCATCCCTATCGCTGTGGGTCTGCTTAGTCCAAACGGGGACGAGATACGTGCGACCGAAGTGCTGGAACTGACCGAAGCCGAGCAGAGTTTTATCTTTACCGGTCTCGCGGCCAAACCTGTGCCCTCGATCCTGCGTGATTTCTCGGCCCCTGTGATCCTTGAACATGAGATCAGCAATGCCGAACGCGCCTTCCTTCTGGCTCATGACACCGACCCGTTCAACCGCTGGCAGGCAGGGCGGTCGCTAGCCGAGGACACCCTGCTGCGCATGATCACCGATGAGGCAACGCCTGATACCGACTACCTTGACGGCTTGCTGGCAGTGCTACGGAATGAGGCGCTGGACCCGGCCTACCGGGCACTGATGCTGGGTCTGCCGACGCAATCGGAACTGGCCGCAACACTATTTGACAAGGGCATCACCCCCGACCCGATGGCGATCTGGCGAGCGGTTGAGACTTTGCGTCAAGCCACGGCGCAACACGTTCAAGACCTGCTCCCTCGTCTGAACAGTGAAACGCTGGTGGACGCGGCTTATCAGCCGGACGCTGAACAATCAGGCAAACGCGCCTTGGGCAGCGCGGCGCTTGCGCTGACCTCGAGACTGGATGGAGGTGCCAAGGCCGCAGAGCAATATGCACGTGCTGACAACATGACCCTGCAGTTGGCCGCGCTGTCTTGTCTGCTCCGCGCGGGCAAAGGCGAACGTGAGCTGGCCGCCTTCTATGATCAATGGCAGCATGACCGGCTGGTCATGGACAAGTGGTTCGCCATGCAGGTCTTGATGACCGGACCGGAAAAATCGGTTGAGACCGCGCACAGGTTGACCGAGCATGCTGATTTTAATTGGAAAAACCCAAATCGTTTCCGCGCCTTGATGGGATCCCTGGCAGGCAACCACGCAGGCTTCCACCAAGCGAACGGAGCAGGTTACGCGCTGCTGGCAGACTGGTTGATCCGACTTGATCCAGTAAACCCGCAGACCACCGCCAGGATGTGCAGCGTGTTCCAAACTTGGAAACGCTATGACGCCGACCGTCAGGCCTTAATACTTGCACAACTGAATCGCATTGCCGACACGCCGAACCTGTCCCGGGACACGACCGAAATGGTCACGCGCATCTTGGGCGCATGACCGCGTTTACGTTCACTCGACAGAACCGAAATCAGCGAACGGTTCTGATCCTGATCGGCGTTTACGCGATGTTGATCGCTTTGATGATCCTGCTGAACGCGGTCTGGTGGCTGATGGCGCTTCTGGCCCTGACTACCCTGCCCGCGCTGTGGGATGTTATCAAGGACACCAGCGCAGGTATGGAGCTGACCGATGAAACCCTGCGTTGGCACACCGGCCAACGTCAGGGACAACTCAAGCTGTCCGAGGTGGATCGATTCCGGTTTGACACGCGGTGGGATTTCTCAGTGCGCGTCTCAGCGGTTCTGAAATCCGACAAACGCGTGCGTTTACCCGATGAATCACTGCCGCCACACAAGCAATTCGAAATGGTCCTGAATCAGGCGGGATTCGCGGTCGAACGACATCATTTTAGAGTTTTCTGAAACGATTCATGGAGTCTGGGCCACATTGGCACCTGAATCACGGGTTCTCCGCGACGCAGTCTTGATTTGAGCAGATTTTTTGGCAAACTGGACGGGTTACAAGTTTGTTCCAGTTCGAGTTTTGCCATGTTTTGGTCTTTGAAGGCTTTTGCCGCCCGTATTGTCGGTTCTTCTGATCCCACCCCTACACCTCTGCCTGCGTCCGTCGCCGATGCTACTGCATGGCTTGTCGCCTCGGGGCAGTTGAACATCCCAATCGCAGAATCAGATGAAAATGATGCGATCGGGCATCAGGTGATCGAACGTGGCCGCCATCTGGCGCGGCAGGATATGTGGGCAGAACTGTCGCTGGAGATGCGCGCTGCAGATGAGGGGCGCAAGGCTACCCCTTGCGGGCAGCCGATCTCCGAGCTGTTGGCATTTGGGGCCCGGTCCGATGTGGTTTTGGCGGCCGAGCACGCGCTGTCGGACGGCAAAGCACTGTCAGACTATGATCTGCTGGGCGGGATCTCGGAATTGGAAGGCGAGATTCAGAACCATCCCGATGATCCGATGATCACGCTTGTGGTTGCCTTGGCCCATATCGATTTGGCGTGGGCCTGGCGCGGGACGGCGCATCCGGACACGCTGCCGGCGCTGCACCAATCCCGTTGTGCCGCGCATTTCGACCGGGCTGCTGCGCTGCTTCCGAAATGCCGCGCTGCGCTGCCCGACAGTCCGGCGATTGCTGCAGCGGATTGCGCTTTGCTGGCAGGACACATTGATCCGCGCACCCGCGTTGCTGATAAATACGAGGCCCTGATCACGCTGGATCCCCAGAACCATCGCCACATGCGCGCGATGGGCAGCCACCTGCTGCCACGCTGGTTCGGCAGCTATGAACAACTTGAAGTGCAAGCCTTGCGCAACGCCGCACGGACCCAGAAAAATTGGGGTGCGGGTGGGTATACCTGGGTGCAATTCGACGCCATCGCGCTGGATGACGAGGCCTGCGCGCGGGTAGATGTCGAATACTTCCTTGAAGGTTTGCGCGATATCGTTGCACGTCGTCCGGATCAGCAGACAATCAACCTGCTGGCGGCCTATTGCTCGGTCACATTGCAGAACAGAATGGGCCAGAACCCGCGCGCCGATATCGCCCGCAAACAGATTTGCGAGGCCGCAAACTGGCTGATCCGCGATCACATGACTGAACTGCATCCGCTGATCTGGGCCCACGCGGCGAACGGGTTCAATAACAGCCTTCGCGTCAACTCGGCCGAGCGTTTTGCCGCCCGTGGTCGCCGCGATGCGCTGAAGGCAATCGCCAATCTGTTGCGGGATGAGTTGCGCAGTGGGCAGAGTGTGACCTTTACACCGTCGGGGCTGCAGTTCTCGGGGAACTAAAGCGCCATTGCCCCTTGCCCCTTTGGCGCGCCGGGCCTAATACGCAGGCTTAGACTTCTGCGGAAATGAGGCGCGCCATGCTCGACCTGACATACGAAATGCCCAAACCCAAAACCATTGCCGGGGCCAAGCACGATTGGGAACTGGTGATCGGGATGGAGGTGCACGCTCAGGTCTCGTCCAACGCCAAACTATTCTCGGGCGCGTCGACCCAATTCGGGGCCGAGCCGAATTCGAACGTGGCGTTTGTGGACGCCGCAATGCCGGGGATGCTGCCGGTGATCAACGAGTATTGCGTTGAACAGGCCGTACGCACCGGGCTGGGTCTGAAAGCGGATATCAACTTGAAATCGGCCTTTGACCGCAAGAACTATTTCTATCCCGACCTGCCGCAGGGCTACCAGATTTCCCAGCTTTATCAGCCTATTGTAGGTGAAGGAGAAGTTCTGGTCGAGATGGGTGACGGCACCGCGCGCATGGTCCGCATCGAACGCATCCACATGGAGCAAGACGCGGGCAAATCGATCCACGACATGGATCCGCATATGTCCTTTGTCGACCTGAACCGGACCGGCGTCTGCCTGATGGAGATCGTTTCGCGCCCCGATATTCGCGGGCCGGAAGAGGCCGCGGCATATATCGCCAAGCTGCGTCAGATCATGCGTTACTTAGGCACCTGCGACGGCAACATGCAGAACGGCAACCTGCGGGCGGACGTAAACGTTTCGATCTGTTTGCCGGGTGCTTACGAGAAGTATCAGGAAACACAGGACTTTTCGCATCTGGGCACGCGCTGCGAGATCAAGAACATGAACTCGATGCGGTTCATCCAGCAGGCGATTGAGGTCGAAGCCCGCCGTCAGATCGCAATCGTCGAAGCGGGTGGCGAGATTGATCAGGAAACCCGTCTGTATGACCCGGACAAGGGTGAGACACGCTCGATGAGATCTAAAGAAGAGGCGCATGACTATCGCTACTTCCCTGACCCCGATCTGTTGCCGCTGGAGATCGAACAGGCATGGGTGGATGACATCGCCGCCAATCTGCCCGAGCTGCCAGACGATAAAAAAGCTCGTTTTATCAGTGCGTTCGGCCTGACCGACTATGACGCATCGGTGCTGACCGCCGAGGTGGAATCAGCGGCTTATTTCGAAGAGGTCGCCAAGGGGCGCAGCGGCAAGCTGGCCGCGAACTGGGTCATCAACGAACTGTTTGGTCGCCTGAAAAAAGAAGACCACGACATCACCGAGTCTCCGGTGTCTCCGGCTCAGTTGGCGGGTATCATTGATCTGATTTCGTCGGATGCCATCTCGGGCAAGATCGCCAAGGATCTGTTCGAAATCGTCTATACCGAAGGCGGTGACCCGGCGCAGATCGTTGAAGACCGCGGCATGAAACAGGTGACAGATACCGGCGCGATCGAGGCCGCTTTGGACGAGATCATCTCGGCCAATCCGGCACAGGTTGAGAAGGCCAAGGTGAACCCGAAACTGGCCGGATGGTTCGTCGGTCAGGTGATGAAGGCCACCGGCGGCAAGGCCAACCCGAAGGCCGTTAACGAACTGGTCAGCAAAAAGCTGGGTTCGTAAATCTTCCGAGTTGTACAAACCCCGGACAGGGGTTTGTTCGACTTGTACATAACGAAAACTTAATTTCAGAGCGCTCAAATCGGGCAAGCCATCGGCTTGACTCCCTGCCCGAATGCGCATTCTCATCTCGCCAAGTCAGAGAGGTGAGCATCAATGAAAAATCGTTTCGATCAGGAACTGGAAACCCGGCTGATGCGCTATGCCGCCATCGACAGCCAGAGCGATGAGACCTCGCCATCGACCCCCAGCACCGAAATCCAGTTCGACATGCTGAACCTGCTGAAGCAAGAGCTTACCGAAATCGGTGCGCAGGATGTTGAGATGACTGGTGACAGCGTCGTGGTGGCAACCATCCCCGGTACGGCCGAAGGGCCGACCATCGGGTTTCTGGCGCATGTAGACACCGCGCCTCAGTTCAACGCAACAGGGGTCAAGCCGCGGGTGATCAAGGGGTATAATGGCGGCGAGATTACATTCCCCGATGACCCCGATCTGGTGCTTTCGCCCGAAGAACACCCCTATCTGGCCGAGAAGATCGGGCATGACCTGATCACCGCCTCAGGCACCACGCTACTGGGGGCTGATGACAAGGCGGGCGTTTCGATCCTGATGACGATGGCGCGACACCTGCTTGAGAACAAGGACATGCACCATGGTCCGATTCGCATCGCCTTTACCCCGGATGAAGAGATCGGGCGCGGTGTCACCGAACAGCTGCCCAAAGATCTGGGCGCGGATTTCGCCTATACGCTGGACGGGCAGGAACTGGGTGAGATCGAATACGAAAGCTTCTCGGCCGACCGAGCGGTGATTAAGATCACCGGCGTGTCGATCCACCCCGGGCTAGCCAAAGACAAAATGGTAAACGCGGCACATCTGGCTGCAAAGATCGTGCAGACCCTACCTCAGGCAACGATGACGCCCGAGGTGACGGATGGGCGCCAGGGATTCATCCATGTCACCGATATGAACGGCGGCTCGTCCGAGATGGAGATAAAACTGATCCTGCGCGATTTCGAGATGGATGCGCTGGAAGCCCAGCGCGAGATCGTCCGACAAGTCTGCGCCGCCGTTCAGGCCACCGAGCCGCGTGCGACCATCACCTGCGACATCTCCCATCAGTATCGCAACATGCGCTATTGGCTGGAAAAGGACATGACGCCGGTTGATCTGGCCCGCGAGGCCTGCCGTGAACAAGGGATCGAGCCGGTCTCGGTGCCGATCCGGGGTGGCACCGACGGCTCGCGCCTGACCGAATTTGGCACACCGACACCTAATATCTTCACGGGTATGCAGTGTATTCACGGACCGCTAGAGTGGATTTCGGTGCAGGACATGGCGGTCGCGACAGAAACCTGCTTGTCACTCGTAGGCAAAGCAGCGCGGAGCTAAGGCCACAGTGCGGGCCGAAATTCGCCAATGCGCGATCTTGGCTTTCGCCCGCCTGTCAAAATGTTAATTTGCCCCGACACGGCAATCAGGACCAGTTGATGCAGCGCTACGAATACAAAGTTGTCCCCGCTCCGCAAAAGGGCACCAAGGCGAAGGGCGTGAAAACGCCCGAGGGCCGGTTTGCCACCTCGATCGAGCAACTGCTGAACCAGATGGGACAGGACGGCTGGGAGTATCAGCGCGCCGAATTGCTGCCCAGCGAAGAACGTTCGGGGCTGACCGGGTCAACCACCAACTGGCGCAACGTGTTGGTTTTCCGCCGGGCTCTGGCGTTGGAAAAACCTGAACAGCCCGAACTCGTCGAAGAGGACACCGCCCCAACCGCGCGCGCAGTCCCGGGACCCGAAGAGGTTCTGGCCAAAACTCCTGCCGCCCCTGCCCCAATCTCGGAAGAGCCCGAAGACCCGCCCTTGTCTTTGAAACCTTCGGACGAAGTGGCGGATGACGAAGTGCGCCCCGAGCAAGCACGCCCAGCCGAGCCGTGATTGGATAACAATCAATCGAAGGATACCGCGTGAAGGGGCAAAGCCCTTATACCCTGCCCCATAACGGTTATGCTTTCTCAGTTCCGACCCGCGAACCCCATCGGCGAGAAACGACGCAGTAATGGGATTGCTGCTGAGCCAGTTGACCTTGAATTTGGCACATCCAGGAAGCTAGGCGCGCAACCGCCAGACAGGGCAACTAAATGACCTGCGAAACCAATATTTGCGGAGCCAAAAACGAGCTTGGGGTAAGAGGGTTTATTGCAAGGTTGTCAATTGCAAGCTGATTGCCCTGCATACATCCCAGCGCCTGCACCTGCTGCAGTCGCGAGTGTCTTGCCTGTACCGCCACCGAACCGATTTCCAACCACTCCCCCAAGGGCAGCGCCACCAAGGATTCCCGCAGCGCAGCGAGCGTCTTGCTGTACCTGCGCCTGAGTTGGCGTCGTCGGAGCCCCGCAAGCAGCCAAGAGCAGTGAGGTCGCAAGCGCACAGGTTGTCAGTGCTTTGTTCATCTCGATTGCCTCTCAAATACCAAATAGTTATCTGAGTAAGTGGCTCTGGCGCGTCTAGCGTACAAGATATCAGCGTCTGTTTGATTCGAGATTAATCAAAACTTAATAAAGAAGACTAACGGTCGAGCGCTTAATGCGATATTTGCTGGTTTCCGATGGTTGCGGGTGCCGGGTTCCTGGTAAACCGCGACATTGGACGGCCGTGTTTTAATTGTAGAAAACGGGCGATGAGCGCGGAGCATCACAGTAAGATTTGACGCACAATAAAGCGCGACTACTGAATCTTCTGTTCCCCTATATTTGCCCCCAAGACCACATAGGTCGCGAGCCAGATCGAGCAAATACACATAGATTTCTGAGGAGATGGTGCCCCCACACGGACTCGAACCGCGGACCTACTGATTACAAATCAGTTGCTCTACCAGCTGAGCTATAGGGGCACTGGGTGTCGATTAATATCTCGGAACAGCGACTGCAAGCCCGAAATTTCGGGTCATCTTAACTTTGTGCTGGTTTGCCTTAGGATAACAGTAATATCAGGCCTCATCCGAATTTGACTGCACCGGGGACAGGTTGTAACCCAAGCGGCGATCCCGACCGAGGTGAGGACAATTCCGATATGCAGATGGTCATCCAAGCCGGAGCGCACTTTACCGACCATGATCACCTGCTCAATCTGCTGCAGGCGAATGCGGATCTGGTTGCGGGAAATCATACTGCCTTCTGGGGGCTTCGTCCGTTCAGAAAGATCTTTCGACCTGCGCTGAAACCCTCTGCCGACCGGCCATCACATCAGGATACACTGGCGCGATTTCATAAACTGTTCCCCAATGGGCAGCAGGTTGACCGGGCGATCTTGTCGAGCGCGCTTTACCTGGGGGAACGGCCTTCCATCATCATGGATGGGCAATTTTACGCGAATGCCGGTCAAAGGTTGGCCTATCTGGATAATCTGTTCAGCGATTCGACGGTTGAGCTATTCGTGGGGCTACGTAATCCCGGCAGCTTTATTCCCAAGGTGCTGATGCTGCTGTCGGCGCCTGAGCGCGAGCATATCATTGCCACCACCGATCTGAGTTGCCTGAGTTGGCTCGCCATGATCGAAGACATTCGCGACCTAGCGCCAGATGTCAAAATCACTTTGTGGAGCAACGAGGATTCGCCGCTGATCTGCGGCGACATCGCGCGCGCGCTAGTGGGGCTACCCGAGGACACGCCGCTGGAACAGGAATACGCGCTGCTGTCCTCACTTGTCTCAGACATGGGCAAACAGGAGATTCAGAGCTTGTTAGAGCATCAAGCGGCCCCCAATGATCCCGTGCTCAGGGGCAGGCTGGCGCAGGTGTTTCAGCAGCATGCGCTGACGGATGAAATCGAAGAAGAGGTGGAGCTGCCTGGCTGGAACGAAGATATCGTTACCGCCTTTACCGAGCTTTATGAGCAGGATCTGGCACGGCTGCAGACCATGCCAGATATACGTTTTCTGAACCCGTAACCGGCTGGCGCTACATGCCCAGCGCTTCCTTGTACATTTCCAGCACCGCCTCTTCCTCGGCGATGTCGTCCTTGTCGCGCTTGCGCAGGGCGACGACCTTGCGCATGACCTTGGTGTCGTAGCCGCGGGCCTTGGCCTCGGCCATGACCTCTTTCTGCTGGTCGGCGATGTCTTTCTTTTCGGCCTCAAGACGCTCGAACCGTTCGACGAACTGGCGCAGCTCGCCTGCGGTCACTCGGTAGTTGGCTGCGGCCTGATCTTCGGTGATGTCTTCCATCTGCGTCTCTCCCAAGGGCTGAAAATAAGGTGCCGGATACATCGGCACCGACCCGACCGCAAGCGTGCATTCTGCACGGTGGGCTTGTCTGACCTGCGCCGATCCGATAAGCGCGGTCACGGATTCAAAGGGTGAGCGTAAACAACCATGTTCGACATTATCGTCTGGGGCGGGGCCGCCCTGTCTGTGGCCGGGCTGGTCGGTCTGGTCTGGTGCATCCTGCAAGTGATGAAAGCGCGCAAAGCCAACCTGACGGATGACGAGTTGCGCGCTGCAGTTCAGGGTGTTCTGCCTTGGAATCTGGCGTCGCTTTTCCTGTCGGTACTTGGGCTGATGATGGTTATCCTGGGCATTTCGCTGGGATAACCAGATCGATCAGATCGGCATATTGTCGAACCGCGCCTCAAGCACGTCTTCGCATAGCGCAGCATCCAGCCGACGCAAGCGCGATGGGATATGAACCCCCTGCGCGCGCATTTTATCCAGAACCATGCTGACATGTGGCTGAAGCTCTAGCCGGGTCTCAAGACACGCACCATTCAGCTTTTGTTCAAGCCGTTCCGCTTCGGTAAAAAGATCCTGAGCAGTCATTTCCTTCCTCCCATATGGTGCCAATGTGCCTGATATAGGTAACGAGTTTAAGACGAGCACGAGACCGGAACAAAACATCGCGAATTCTTGCCTAGTCAGGCAAAAAACCGTCAATATGCCTGTGGTCGCTTAAAGCATACGCTCAATTCGCGGTGATTGCTTTGACAGACATCAACTTGTGATTTGGGGCTTTAAACATATTCCACTATTGTTATATGTATGCAAGCTGAACGGAGGAACCCATGACGCCCAGTGTGAAAGCTTTTTTCGACCCGCAGACCTTCACCGTCTCATACGTTGTGCAGGAACCTCAGGGGCAGGCCTGCGCCATCATCGACAGTGTACTGGATTTCGATCACGCCTCGGGGCGGACCGACACCAGCTCGGCCGACCAGATTGTCGACTATGTGACGGCACAGGGACTGAAGGTGGAATGGATTCTGGAAAGCCATGTCCATGCCGACCACCTGTCAGCAGCCCCTTACCTACAGGAAAAGCTGGGTGGTCAGATCGGGATTGGCGAGAATATCGTGGTCGTTCAGGACACGTTCGGCAAGGTCTTCAACGAAGGCACCGAGTTTCAGCGTGATGGCAGCCAGTTCGATGCACTGTTTGCCGAAGGGTCCAGCTTTCACATCGGCCAGATGCGCGGGGACGTTTTGCACACGCCGGGCCATACGCCCGCCTGCATGACCTATGTGATCGGTGATGCGGCGTTTGTGGGCGACACGCTGTTCATGCCGGATTTCGGAACCGCCCGGTGCGACTTTCCGGGCGGGTCATCGGCGGATTTATATGCCTCGATCCAGAAAATCCTGTCTCTGCCCGATGAGACTCGGATTTTTGTGGGCCATGATTACAAAGCGCCCGGTCGCGATGAATACGCGTGGGAGACCACAGTTGGCGAACAGAAGGCGCTGAACGTTCATATCGGTCAGGGCCGCAGCGTCGAAGAATTTGTCGAGATGCGTGATGCGCGGGATGCAACCCTTGCGATGCCGCGCCTGATTTTGCCCTCGCTGCAGGTCAATATGCGGGCCGGTCAGATGCCACCAGCGGATGAGCAGGGCGACGTTTTCATGAAAATCCCAGTCAATAAGCTTTGATACGAGGGCAGATGAGACAATGAATATCGAATGGATTTCGGGTCTGGCTGGTGGTCTGCTGATCGGGCTAGGTGCCAGCGTTTATCTGCTGTGTAATGGGCGGATCATGGGGGCGAGCGGCATATTGGGCGGGCTGCTGGAACGCAGCGACCGGAGCGTAATGACTGAACGCCTGGCTTTCGTCGCGGGTTTGATCGGGATGCCCTTATTGCTGCGCCCATTGATTGCGCCGCAGGCCGAGACCCATTTGACCCCGGATCTGGCGATCGTGATCCTTGCTGGGCTGCTGGTGGGGGCTGGGACACGGATCGCCAATGGCTGCACTTCGGGTCACGGCGTTTGTGGGATTTCTCGCTTCTCGTTGCGCGGGATCGTCGCAACGGTGTTCTACATTCTTGCAGGTGGCCTGACGGTTGCGCTGTTTCGCCATGCTTTGGGGGTGATCTAATGCGCGCAGTGTTTGCTTTTCTCGCCGGATCGCTGTTCGGCATCGGGCTTTTGATCTCAGGCATGACCGACACCACCAAGGTGCAGGGGTGGCTGGATGTGTTCGGCAATTGGGACCCGACGCTCGCCTTTGTCATGGGCGGGGCGATCCTGCCGATGCTGGTGGCGTGGCGATTGACACGGAACAGGGTCCCTGTTGTGGGCGGACAGTTCCCCGCCCCGCCCCGTGTTGAACTGGATCGCCGTCTGATCGTCGGGTCGGTCCTGTTCGGCGTCGGTTGGGGATTGGCGGGTTTGTGCCCGGGCCCGGCGATGGCCTCGCTTGGATATGGGGGCGTTGGCGGGATTGTGTTCCTGATTGCGATGATCGCAGGCATGTTTGCGGCACCAAAGCTGGGTGCGCAACTGGACAGGATCGCCGACGCAGCCTAAGCAATTGCCATGGAGATTCGACCGATAACCCCCCGCTACGCCGTCTCACCTCAGATCTCGGTGGAGGACGTGCCAGCCATTGCCGAGGCCGGTTTCGTCAAGGTGATCTGCAACCGTCCCAATACCGAAGTTCCGCCGGATCAGCAGTCAGACGCCATCGGTCAAGCCGTTCGCGAGGCCGGGATGGAATATGAGGTTCTGGAGTTGACACACCAGACGATGACACCGGAAAACGTGGCGCTGCAACGCGATCTGGCCGAAAGCTGCAGCGGGCCGGTTCTGGCCTATTGCGCCTCTGGCACACGATGTTCGGTGGTCTGGGCGCTGGGACAGTGCGATCGGCTAAGCACGGATGAAATCCTCGATGCGACCGGAAAAGCAGGCTATGCGCTCGACGGGTTGCGCCCGGCATTGGAACAGCTGCGAGGGCGCGGATAAGCCTCCTAGTCGCGGCCATTGCCTTCGGGCGCTGGCAGACCGGCGAGGTGCGAGATTTCCGTGACACGCTGTTCGGAACTGGCAGGCAACAAGTCGTCGGGTTCCAGGAGGGAATCCTCGGTCGTCAGATCATGCGCTACAATATCGTCATCAAGCGGGGACGACATCTCGTCATCCGGGGCCGAGGGCGTCGAGCTTGATTTGCTGGCCAGAAATCCGGCGCAGTCCTTGGCGGGCAACGCAGTAGGAGGGCCTTGTTCGTTGATCCGTACCGCACGCATTCCGCCGCACTGTCCCAGACGTCCGATGGCGGTTCGGGCACGATCGATTGACAGAACTTCAACCCGATCCACCCGCGCGCCCTGCAGCGACAGGACATCCCCGACGGACATTCCCGAAAGCGCTGTCAGCGGCAAAGACAGGCGGCAGATCACGGTGTTCAGCTCAGCCCGAATTACCCCGGATGCCTGATCCAGATTCACCCCCGATTGGGTGATATCCGCAACCTGTTCCTGATCCGAGAGCGGGCGTTCGGGCAGCAGGATACTGACCTCGCCCTGACGCGGACCACCGGCAAGTTCGACCGTCAGATCAAACATGCGATAGACCTCATCCACCAGCGCCAGGTTCAGTGCGCGCCGACCTTCGGCGCGTGAGGTGAACTCATACCCGGACAGGCTGGCCATGTCTGCCGGGGACTCAACCAGTTTAAGCGCCCTGCTCAGCATATCCTCGATCAGAGGGGCGACCATGGCAGCGTCGGTGTCGGTAAACGCACGCTCGGGTGGTGGGTCAGAGGTGACCATGGCAATCGTTTGCTGCTGGACGATGGCAGAGACGCAACCCGGGTCCAGACAGGCTGCAGCCAGGCCGCCCTGATCCGAGGTAAACAGCAGCATCAACCACCCCTCATTCAGCCGGTCGGCTATATCTTCCTGCGCACGTACGGCCTGCTTTGCCCCGATGACCGACAGCGCCAGCCCCATGCTTTCGCCGGAGGCGCGTGCCAACCCCAGCCGCAAGGCGCGCAGGACCGAGCGGGGCGTGTCGGCACCGCATTGCCCCGCTGAAAGCTTTCGTGCCAGTGCTGATGTGGTCATGGCCCCGTTCCGCCGTTTGTCGATGCGATGACAATTTGTCTAACCCGGCGGAGGTTACGAATGTCTTTATGACGCCCTCATTGCGCGGCCTGACGAAAAGCCAGCGGAAGGCTGACGCGGAAGGCCGCCCCTCCCTGCCCCGGCAGATAGGCAACTTCGCCGCCCAAGCGCTGCATAATCTCTCGGCAGATCGCCAGCCCCAACCCTGCCCCGCCTGCCTTGTCCGAGCCGACGCGGGCAAATTTTTCGAATACCATCGATTGCGCCTCGGCCGGGATACCACCACCGTTGTCGATGAAATCGATTACCACTTGCCCGCCGACATCATGGGCCGAGATGGTCAGCACCGGTTCAATGGCGTCGCAATATTTCTGGGCGTTGGAAATCAGGTTGATGAACACCTGCCCCAGCCGGTCGAGATCCGTGTGCAGCGGGATACGTTCACTTGCGCGCACCCGCCGTACGCCAATCTTACGATCACTGCCCGCCAGCGCGCTTGAAACGGCGCGGTCCAGAACTTCGCTTAGGGTGGCTTCGCCCATGTTCAGGCTAACCTGGCCGCTTTCCAGCACGCTAAGGTCGAGCAGATCATCCAGTAGCCGGGTCAGACGCAGCGATTCATCATGTATGATCGCAGCATAACGGATTTGTTCCTCGGCGCTGAGGCCATCGGTGTCGCGCATAATTTCAGAAAACGCCCGAATCGAGGTCATGGGCGTGCGCAATTCGTGGCTGACCTGGCTAAGAAACGCGTCTTTCTGTTTCGAGACTTGCGTAAGCTTGGCATTCGCCTCGCGCAATTGCCGCGCTGTGCGGCTGAGCTCAGTCGATTTCGCCTCAAGCTGGCTGGAATATTCCAACATCTGCGCGGACTCGTCGGCAACGGCCAACAGGTCTTCGACAGACACAGACGCCCCGCCAACGATCTGACCGATCATCGCATGCGCGGTTGCGGCCCCGACCGAGCCGCTGAGTTCACGTTCCAGCCGTTCCAGAAACTGCGGCGTGGGCTCGGGCAGTCGTCCGGGGCGACCATTCTGGCGCTCGGCTTCGGCTTGAAAGAACTCTTGCGCGGGAATAGTGCCCAGAATCCGCTGGGTCATGATCATCAGGTCTTCGCTTTGCGCCACCGAACCGGTCCAGCCACGGGCTGAAACCGAATGGTCAAATACATTTACGAATTGCGCACCCTGAAGGCGTTCCAGCGGGCTGGGGAAGCTGAGCATCGAGGCGACGCAGAAGGCGATTGTATTCAGCGACAGCGACCACATGACCGTATGCACCATCGGGTCGATCCCTTCGATCCCAAACAACGCCTGCGGGCGCAGCCAGCCCCAGCCGAAGGGTCCGTTTTCAATCACCGATGCCGGGACAATGCCGCCACCCATGCCAGGCAGCAGCAGTGTGTAAATCCAGAGAAAGAACCCGACGCTGAGCCCGACCAACGCCCCAGTTCGGGTCGCGCCGCGCCAAAACAGGCCGCCCACCAGTGCGGGCAGAATCTGGGAAATCCCGGCAAAGGCCACCAGCCCGATCGAGGTCAGGGCAGCCCCGCCCCCCGAAAGCTGGAAGTAGAAATAGCCCAACGCCATGATCGCCGCGATCGAGACGCGCCGCGCCATCAGCACGACTGTTCGCACATCACCAGAGACCGACGCGGTGCCTTCCTGCGTATTCAGCCAGATCGGCATGACCACATGGTTCGAGACCATGGTTGACAGCGCCATCGCGGTAACGATCACCATTGATGTGGCCGAGGAAAACCCGCCGATGAACGACAGCATCGCCAACCAGTCATTGCCCTGCGACAGCGGCACGGTCAGCACAAACAGGTCGGGGTTCGAGCCTTCGGGCATCAGGTCCAACCCAACGACGGCGATGGGCACGACAAACAAGCTCATCAGCAGCAGGTAGAGCGGAAAGGCCCAGGCGGCGGTGCGCAGGTGGCTCTCATCGTCATTCTCGACCACCATGACCTGAAACATCCGCGGCAAGCAGACAAAGGCCGCCGCCGAAAGGAAAATGAAAGTGGTCCAGCGCCCGGCATCCACATGCCATTGGCCAATTTCCGAGGCATCGATCTGATCCATCATCGGCCCCAAGCCGCCAGCGACGCCCCAGACAACAAAGATGCCAACGGCCAGAAGGGCGAAGAGTTTCACCACAGATTCCAACGCAATAGCGGTAACAACGCCGTGGTGGCGCTCATTGGCATCCAGATTGCGCGTCCCGAACAGGATCGCGAAGACGGCCAAGCCCGCCGCGACCCAGAACACGCTAGAGCCTTCGCGATAGAGACCTGAGGGATCGGCCTCGGCAAAGATCGAAAAGGACAGCGTGATCGACTGCAATTGCAGCGCGATATAAGGTGTGCCGCCCAGAACGGCTAGAATGGTCACGCACACCGCCAGTGTGTTGGACTTGCCGTATCGTGACGAGATCAGGTCAGCGATCGACGTCACGCGCTGGCTGCGTCCGATGCGCACGAGTTTGCGCAGGCCCCACCACCAGCTGATCATCACCAGTGTAGGACCCAGATAGATGGTTACGAATTCAAGCCCAGAACGCGCGGCGTTGCCAACCGCGCCATAAAACGTCCATGCAGTGCAATAGATCGACAGTGACAGGGTGTAGATCAGCGGGGAACGCAACCATTTCCCGCCGCCACGCGCAGCAAGCCGGTCCGCTGCGAAGGCGACGCCGAACAGAAGAACCACATAGCCCAGACAGACCAGAATCAGGACATTCAGGGTTGCCATGTCTCGGCCTCGGGCTCGGCAGTCTCGCGCGCGGTCATGCGTTTGGCGACGAAGCCGAAGATCACGCTGATCAGGATCAGAACACCCCAGCACGCAAAGATGTAGAACATGGCCGTCGATAGCGACAGAGCCTCGGCGCCTGCGCTATCATCCGGCCATAGAAGCGGCAGCGCGAGCATTGCGGCACCTAGAAACGGCAGCAGCCGCGCTGCATCCGCCAGCCTGCGCCGACGATAGCTTTGCCGTTCCAGAAACAGGGACGGACGAACTGGCGAGGGCCGATCTTTGCCGTCGCCCGCGGAGCTCATAACTGAGACGCCTGCGCATGTAGGTCGCGCACCGCTGTCAGGACTTCGGTATTCGAAAACGGCTTGGTCATGAATCGGCTGACCCCTGCCTGCTCGGCCATTTCACGATCGCGGGATTGCCCGCGCGCGGTCAGCATCAAAACCGGCAACGCCTTCATTTCATCATGTTCGCGCAGATCGCGCAGTACATCCATCCCGCTTTTTCCCGGCAACATCACATCCAGAATCACCAGATTGGGCCGCGCGGACAGAATCACCTGCACCGCATCCGTTCCCTCGGCATGGGTTTCAACCTGCCACCCCTCGCGTGTCAGCAGAAACCGGATCGCCTCGGTGATGTTGGGCTCATCCTCGATCAACAGAACCTTGCGGCTCATATTTGCATATCCTCCCCATGACGGATTGCACGTCCGGCCACCCGTCCAGCCCAGATTAAGCGCTGCGTCACGAAACTGTCAAAACCCTTCGCTCAGGATCGATGGCTCGCGCCGCGCGCTGCATTCGCGTTTCGGGCATATCCGACAACTGGCTCCGGCTTGCGCCGCGTTTTCCGCAGGCTGCACCGTGTCTTCGACCGGCAGCACCAGCATGACCGATCGGTAGACCGGCTCGGCCCCGAATTCCTTAGCTGGCTGAGGGGCTGCGATTGCAAAACACTCAAACTCGGCAGCGGTTCGACCAAGCTGAACGACCCGTTTCCGGATCGGGACCAAGGGCCGATTCAAGGCGGTGAACAAGGGCCAGAGCGGACAGGCCTCGCCATGGCGCGGCAGAGCAAACCCCGGCGCGGGTTTAAAAAACAGAACGCTGCCGGAGGCGTCGCAAATCACCAAGCCAGCCGGACGCGCCAGCGTGCCTTCAGGCAGAAAGGCCAACCGTCGCAATACCGTAGCAAGATCCACTGAAAACACCGTCGCCAACGCCAGCGGATCGGGGTTTGCTGCATCCAGCGCGGCACACACCTGATCCAGCGGCATAGCGCGCGCGTCGGCGGCATAAAGGTCCAGCAACCCCGAGGCCACAGTGTTGGCCGCAGCGGAATCGAGCCCATCCAGCGGCACTTCGGTCAATTGCCCACCGGCTTCGAGTTCCGGGAAATGATATCCTTGCTCGGCAAAAAACGCCTCGACCGCGTCCAGTGGGATACCGCGCAGATCGCGCTGCCCGTCACTGTCATCCAGATAGGTCACCAGCGCTTTTGAGCTTTCGGCCAGTCGTTCGGCATCCTGATGCAAGTTGCGATGGAAACGGTCGCGCCATTCCGGTTCGATCTCTCCCGGTTCAGCCAAGATTGCAGCTGTTGAGCGGATAGCGGCGGCGGTCGACAGCACCTCGTGCATTGAGGCCGCCAGATGCGGGTCATGGGTCAGTCGGTCGGAAAGAACTTCGACAGTGCGCTCCAGCGACACTACGCGGCGATGCATCTGCGCCAGAACACCCGACCAACCGGGAAAGCGGCCGGCGAATTCTTCCAGCCCGTCCACCTCGGCCTTTTGGCCGACTGCATCCGCCGCGGCCTCGCGCAGAGCGGCGATGAGCGTCTCTTCGATCCCTTGAGTCAGCAGCGACGGCTCGACGGACAAAGCCGCCGCGATATCGACAAGCAGTTTGCCCCCAATGCGGCGGCGGTTGTGCTCGATCAGGTTCAGATACGATGCCGAAATCCCCACCTGCCGCGCCAGTTCCGCCTGTCGCAGCCCAGAGATTTGCCGTCTTTCGCGTATCCGGCTGCCGGTCAGCGTGTCGCGCATGGCGTTTATGTCCTTGGCTACTGCGGCTGCATTTTCAGATTAACTAAGTAATTATTATCTGTTGCCGACTAATTTTCAAAGAAGATTTACAACTTTGACAACGGCCAGAGAAAGAAACCCACCCTTTCCTGCCGCCCACCCTTCTCTTTCGACGCAATACCCGTCACCATAAGAACATGAGCGATCCCGCCTTTGAATACGCCCCCATCGGCCTTGTTGAGCTTGAGAACCGGATCATCCGACGGTGCAATCTGCAATTTGCGCGGACCTTTGGCGGGGATGAGGTTGACTATCGCAACATGCCCCTGCTGCATCTTTATCCTTCGGTCGCCGATTGGGAACGGATCGGCGCGCGTAGTCTGCAGGTGATGCGCGATACAGGCTATTACACAGACGAACGGGTGATGCGGCGACGCGACGGTGACCTGTTCTGGTGCCGCGCGCGGGGGCGTTCGCTGACGCCAGACGATCCGTTCCGGCACGGGATATGGAGCTTTTCGGACATCTCGGAAGAGCGCCCCTTGGTGCAATTGACAACCCGCGAACGCGAAGTGGCCATCCTGTCATGCCGGGGTTTATCCGCGAAGGAAATTGGCGTTGAACTTGGGCTAAGTTACCGCACGATCGAGGCCTATCGCGCCCGCCTTTTGGAAAAATACGGAGCCCGCAAGCTACCAGAACTGGTCGCAAAATTGTCTGGAACGCCGCTGTAATCGCGACAGCCCTCGTAATTCGCGCAAAAACCCCCATTTGGCAGGCTTAGACGGCGCTTTTCATGGCCGTCTGCATGGCTTATAACCCTGCGTAATCAAACCAAGCCCGCAGCAAACAGACGGGCATAGGGGAACCTTCGAGGACACTCATGACAGATACCAAACACGAAGCGGATGTCGCGTTTATCAAGGCACTGGCCGAACTGCTGCGCGAGAATGACCTGACCGAATTGCAGGTCAAGCGCGAATATGGCGAGGAAGACAGCCTGAATGTCCGTGTCAGCCGCATGTCGCAGACCGTGGCCGCTCCGGTTCAGGTTGCGGTTCCTGCGGCTGCACCGGTTGCCGCACCTGCTGCCGCGCCGGCCGCTGCCGAAGCGCCCGCTGCCGTGGATGATCCCGCCAGCCATCCAGGCGCTGTGACCTCGCCCATGGTAGGCACGGTTTACATGCAACCGGAACCGGGCGCGCCTGCGTTTATCTCGGTCGGTGCATCGGTCTCGGAAGGTGACACGCTATTGATTGTCGAAGCCATGAAGACAATGAACCACATCCACGCACCCAAGTCGGGCACCATCAAACGCATTCTGGTCGGCGATGGTGATGCTGTGGAATTCGGCACGCCTCTGGTCATCGTTGAGTAAGGCGGGCCCATGTTCGACAAAATCCTGATTGCCAACCGAGGCGAGATCGCCCTGCGTGTGATCCGTGCTGCGCGCGAGATGGGGATCAAGACGGTTGCCGTGCACTCCACCGCCGACAGCGATGCGATGCATGTGCGCATGGCGGACGAATCGGTCTGCATCGGCCCCCCGCCCAGCCCGCAAAGCTATCTGTCGGTGCCCGCGATCATCTCGGCCTGTGAAATCACTGGCGCGCAGGCGATCCATCCCGGCTATGGCTTCCTGTCCGAGAATGCCGAGTTCGTGCAGATCGTCGAAGATCACGGCATTACCTTCATCGGACCCACCGCCGACCATATTCGTGTCATGGGTGACAAGATCACCGCCAAGGACACGATGAAGGAACTGGGTGTCCCTTGTGTTCCGGGTTCTGACGGCGGCGTTCCCACGCTGGCCGACGCCAAACGTATCGGCGAGGAATTCGGCTATCCCGTGATCATCAAGGCCACCGCCGGCGGCGGCGGTCGCGGCATGAAGGTGGCACAAAACGCCGATGAGATGGAAAGCGCCTTCATGACCGCACGCGCCGAGGGCAAGGCCGCCTTTGGCAATGATGAGGTCTATATCGAGAAATATCTGACCACCCCCCGCCATATCGAGATTCAGGTCTTCGGCGATGGCAAGGGAAAGGCAGTGCATTTGGGCGAACGCGACTGTTCGCTGCAGCGTCGCCACCAGAAGGTGTTCGAAGAAGCCCCCGGCCCCAGTATCACGCCGGAAGAACGTGCGAAGATCGGTAAGATCTGCGCCGACGCGGTCGCCAAGATCAACTATATCGGCGCGGGCACCATCGAGTTCCTTTATGAAAATGGCGAGTTCTACTTCATTGAAATGAACACGCGTCTACAAGTGGAACACCCCGTGACCGAAGGCATCTTCGGCGTCGATCTGGTGCGCGAACAAATCCGCGTCGCCGCTGGTGAGGACATGTCGTTCGGTCAGGACGATCTCGAGATCAATGGCCACGCCATCGAGGTTCGCATCAACGCGGAAAAACTGCCGAACTTCTCGCCCTGCCCGGGCAAGATTACGGCCTATCACGCGCCAGGTGGTCTGGGCGTGCGGATGGATTCCGCGCTCTATGACGGCTATTCGATCCCGCCGTATTACGACTCGTTGATCGCCAAACTGATCGTTCAGGGCCGTGACCGGGCTGAAGCTTTGGCCCGTCTGGAACGTGCTTTGGGCGAGTTGATCGTCGACGGTATCGACACCACCGTGCCGCTGTTCCACGCCCTGCTGCAGGAACCTGACCTGCACAGCGGCGAGTACAACATCCACTGGCTGGAGCACTGGCTTGCGGAGAACATGGCCTAATCTGACCAAAGGGCCGAAGGACAAACCCCCTTCGGCCCCGAGGCACCCGGCATGAGCCTTTCCCCTGAACTTCTGCTCCATGGCTATTCCATCGGCATTTTTCCGATGGCTGAGCATCGCGACGACCCCGAGTTGTTCTGGGTCGACCCGAAGTTTCGCGGCGTGTTCCCCCTGGATGGGTTCCACATCTCCCGCAGCCTAGCGCGGCGTATCCGGACCTGTGGGTTTTCGGTAAGCATCAATCGCGATTTTGCGGGCGTCGTGGATGGCTGCGCCGACCGATCGGATACCTGGATCAATCCCGAACTGCGCCGTCTGTATCAGGAACTACACCGGACCGGCCGCGCGCATTCACTCGAAGTCTGGGACGGCGCTTCACTGATTGGCGGCGTTTACGGCGTAGTCCTCGGCGCGGCCTTTTTTGGCGAAAGCATGTTCTCGCGTCGCACGGACGCATCGAAGATTGCACTTGCCTATCTGGTGGATCGACTGCGCCAAACCGGGTTCACACTGTTCGATACGCAGTTTCTGACGGCGCATCTGGCCTCGTTAGGCGCGATCGAGATCCCGCGTGCGGTTTATCATAGCGAATTGAAACAAGCGCTTGACCTGAAAGCAGATTTCACCGCTGATCTGCAGCAGACCCCTCAGGGTGTGATACAACGGATCACCCAGACATCGTAGCGGGCGTGATCCAACGCGTTCAGCGCGGGTGAGGTCGCAATCATCCAGCCATCAAACAGCTGCTGCGCCTTACCCTGCTCCCAGATGGTCAGATAGGCAAAGGCGTCACCTGTCGGGTTTTCGGCTGGATAGCGACAATCACCCAGCGCGACATCCAGACCAAAGACCGACGTGGTCTCGCCGTTCTGCATTTCGATGTCCACCGTCTGCCCGCTGACCTTGTCCAACCCGCGCAACATTGCGCCAGGGCCGGATTCGACCTTTTGCTGCGCAGCAGCTCCGGTTGCGGTGACTATCAGAGCCACCAGTGCAGGGCGGATCATTCGCTTCCGTCCCCGGCCACGAATTTGACCAGCAACGAGATCAGGCTGACCGCGCCTTGCGTATCGGTAATCTCATCACCCGCCTCAAAATAGAACGGGGAACCGCCCGGCATAACCTCAACAAAGTTGCCACCCAGCAAGCCTTCGGAAGAAATCACAGCGGCGCTATCGTCTGGAATAAGAATACCATCTGCCACGGAAAATCGGGTATCCGCGCGGTACGTATCAGAGTTTAGCGTAACGCCGGTCACCGTCCCAATCTTGACCCCGGCAAGGCGTACATCCGTGCCAACGCCCACACCTTCGAGCGAGCGGAAAGACGCGCCCAGCTCGTATCCTGCGCCGGATTGAGACAGGCCTGTGGATTGGCTGGCGTAGACACCGAACGCAATGGCGCAGGCCAGCACGGCACCGCCGACGATAACTTCGGTCTTCGTATGATTAGACATCTGGCCTCGCTTATTCCGGGCTCCACGCCTCGTAATCGCTACGTTCAACCGGATCGGCACGACGCAGAGAACCGGCAGGTGCATAGGCCAGCGCGGTGCCGGTCAGATTCTCCTGATGCGGTTTTTCCCAGGACTTGTGCGCCAGAGGTTTATCGGTTGGCGGTTCATCCCATGTGCGGTGCAGCCAGCCATGCCAATCGGGATCGATCCGGCTGGCCTCGGCTTCGCCATTGAAAATCACCCAGCGCTTGCTGTCGTCGGCATTGCGATAGAACACGTTGCCCTCGTCGTCCTCACCGACCTTGATCCCCTTGCGCGCAGTGTAGAATTGCGTGTTCAGGGTGGCCCCGTTCCACCAGGTCACGGCCCGCAAAAGACTGTTCAGGATTCCCATCGGCTGCCTCCGGCATTTCTGTCCCCGAAGATATGGACCAAAGGCACGCTAAGGTCCAGTACTGCCAGCGCTACCTGCGTCATTCCGGCAGGATAGCGGTGACTTCAATTTCAATCCGGTATTTCGGATCGATCAATCCGCATTCGATCATCGTCGCTGCAGGAGGGTTCGCACCAAAGGTTTCAGCCAGAATGGACCAGCAAGGTTCAAATTCGGTTCGATCCGGCAGCATATAAGTGATGCGCACGACATCAGAGAATGAAGCACCCGCCTCGGCCAGCGCGTTTTCGATGATAGACAGCGCCGAGCGGCATTGCTCCACGATCGTTTCACCTTGCCCAACAGTTCCCGCAACATGAACCCAACCACCCGCGACAACCGCGCGGCAATAGCCAACCTTAGCTTCAAACTCACCACCCGAAGAGATACGTCTTACTGTCATCGTGTCCTCAAACGAAAACGGCGCGGACATTGCCGCGCCGTGTGTGTGTTAATCTATGCGGTTCAACCCGCCGAAGCCGATTCCGCCGCGTCTGCGTAGATGATCAAAGGCTGAGAGTCCGACGTCACAGCCTCTTCGTTGACCACAACTTCGGTCACGTTCTTCATGCCCGGCAGTTCGAACATTGTATCCAGCAGGATGTCTTCCAGGATAGAACGCAGACCACGTGCACCGGTTTTACGCTCGATCGCTTTCTTGGCGATCGCCTTCAGCGCATCATCGGTAAAGGCCAGTTCCGCATCTTCCAACTCAAACAACCGCTGGTATTGCTTGACCAGAGCGTTCTTCGGGCTGGTCAGGATGGTGACCAAAGCGTCTTCGTCCAGATCTTCCAGCGTCGCCAGAACCGGCAGTCGGCCGACGAATTCGGGGATCAGGCCAAATTTCAGCAGGTCTTCGGGTTCCAGATCCTTGAAGATCTCGCCCACGCCGCGCTCGTCATTGTCACGCACGTCGGCACCAAAGCCCATGGCCGAGCCTTTGCCACGCTGTGCAATGATCTTGTCTAGTCCGGCGAATGCGCCACCACAGATGAACAGGATGTTGGTGGTATCCACCTGCAGGAATTCCTGCTGCGGATGTTTGCGCCCACCCTGCGGTGGAACGCTGGCCACGGTGCCTTCCATCAGTTTCAGCAGGGCCTGCTGAACGCCCTCGCCCGATACATCGCGGGTGATCGAAGGGTTTTCAGACTTGCGGGTGATCTTATCGACCTCGTCAATATAGACGATGCCGCGCTGTGCGCGTTCGACATTGTACTCGCTGGCCTGCAGCAGTTTGAGGATGATGTTTTCAACATCTTCACCCACATAACCGGCTTCGGTAAGCGTGGTTGCGTCCGCCATCGTAAACGGCACGTCAAGAATCCGCGCCAGCGTTTGCGCCAGCAGGGTTTTGCCGCAGCCGGTGGGGCCAATCAGCAAGATGTTGGATTTTGCCAGTTCTATATCGCTGCCCGCTTTCTGGGCATGATTGAGACGCTTATAGTGGTTATGTACCGCAACCGACAGCACCCGCTTGGCGGTGGCCTGACCGATCACATAGTCATCCAGCACTTCGCAGATATCCTTGGGTGTTGGCACACCGTCCGAGGATTTCAGACCGCTGGCCTTGGTTTCCTCGCGAATGATATCCATGCACAGCTCGACACACTCATCGCAGATGAACACGGTCGGGCCTGCGATCAGCTTACGCACCTCATGCTGGCTTTTGCCGCAAAAGCTGCAATAGAGCGTGTTCTTGCCGTCACCGCCTGAATTCGTCGCCATGCTTTACCCCTCGGGCTCCGTCTCAGCGGCCCCTCTCAAGGACCGCGCTTGCCGTATATGCCTGCAGCTTAGGCCAGCGTTCTGGCAGCTACAATCTCAAAATCATCCCTCACGCCGGACGCGCGCGGATTTGAACCTAGGCCTCTTCACCATCCATCTTGGCGCGGTTCTCGACGATCTCGTCGATATGGCCCCAATCCTTGGCCTCTTCCGGGCTCATGAAATTGTCACGATCCAGCGCCTTTTCAACTGCCTTTTTGGTCTGCCCGGTATGGCGCACATAGATGTCATACAGGCGATCTTTCAGCTTTTGCGTCTCGGCCGCGTGGATCATGATGTCGCTCGCCTGGCCCTGATAACCGCCGCTGGGCTGGTGCACCATGATCCGGCTGTTAGGCAGCGAAAAGCGCATTCCCTTCTCGCCCCCGGCCAGCAGAACCGAACCCATCGACGCCGCCTGACCGATCACCAATGTGGAACATTTCGGCTTGATATACTGCATTGTGTCGTAAATCGACAAACCACTGGTGACCACGCCACCGGGAGAGTTGATGTAGATCGAGATTTCCTTGTTCGGATTTTCCGCCTCAAGGTGCAGCAGCTGAGCGACCACCAAATGGCTCATACCGTCATGGATGGGGCCGTTGATGAAAATGATCCGCTCTTTCAGAAGGCGCGAGAAGATGTCGTATGCGCGCTCGCCCCGGCTGGTCTGCTCGACGACCATGGGGACGAGTGTGTTCATATATGTATCAACTGGATCGAACATTCGGAACCTGCCTGTTTTGCGATGGATCGGGACATTACCCGAGGAGTAGTTACCCGAGTCTTAGTGCCGCCACAGGGGGGCTGCAAGGGGGGCCGAACGTTCCCACGAATTCCGTCTACCTGCACGACCCGAATGCACACGCCGCTACAGGTCGGTTGACGGATTGCGCGGAAACGTGCTGGTTACATCACGCTATTTTGATCCATGCATATGGAAATACATGCCTGGAAATTGTACCAAGAGTTCTCGCTGCGGATGCGGCGCCGGTCAGGCGTCGGGATTCGGCGGCACTAACGAGGGAATACGATCATGGCTTTTCCGCAAATGACCGAGGATATGTCACCCGGCGACCTTGACCGGATGGTTGAAAACGCAACGCGCGCGTCGAACTTTCTGAAAGCCATAAGCCACGAAGGGCGTTTGATGATCCTGTGTCACCTCGTCTCGGGCGAGAAATCCGTTACTGAACTGGAACAATTGCTATCGGCCCGCCAAGCCGCCGTTTCTCAGCAACTGTCGCGGCTCAGACTTGAGGGGCTGGTTGTTCCTCGTCGCGAAGGCAAGGCGATATATTACCGGCTGGCAGATGATCGACCAGCCCGAATACTGGAAGTGGTGTACGAACTGTTTTGCGCTCAGGATGCGACCTGAGCCTAGTTTTTAGCCCTTCGAAATCGGCCATGCAAAACCTGTAGCTATGGCCCGGGAAAGCTGCTAGTCAATTCGAAACAAGCACTTATGGAGCAACCGATGATCCGCGCAATTCTGATTGGCCTGGCCCTGTTCACCTTGACCGCCTGTGAAACCGCAAAGGGCGCTGGCAAAGATATCGAAAACGCCGGAGATGCCATCCAGAACGCGGCCGAGGACGTGCAGGAAAACATCTGATCGTGACGGGATGTTGCGTTCAGGCAACGCTTACCCGCAATATGTAGTTGCCACACCGACTCAACCCGAGTAGTGTGCCGGTACAGGTGCATAGACGCGGCATTGCATTTCTGATACTTTGACGGGGTTCTTTTGCGCAAGCGAAAGAACCCCGTTTTGGTCCGGAGGGTGGTGCGTGGTAGCCTGTATGAACCTTGGGTTCTCAAAAAGGAAAAGGCGTCAGGTGCTCAGACGCGGTCTTTGCATGCATCCTTGCGGACACTCCTGACGCCTTGCCGGTCCGTTCCGCCCGAGGGGCTTCCCGGTCCAGTTGCCTCGGCCCCCGAAGGGACTTTGGCCACTGCCACACGCGCTATGTCGCGTCGCAGTCCGCGCGGACCTTCTGAGAGGCTGAGCATTTAACCCGAACCGAAGCCCAGACCACCTGCTCCACCACCGGTAAGCCATTGCAACTACAAACAAATCCTAAAATCCGCCTTCGTTGCTGTGGCCCCCTTGGCCCTTGCATCCCGCCCCAGTTCCGAAGATCAGAAGCAGTAACCAGACTGTTACATCAGCGTCATGATCCGGCAAGAAAATAGCACTGCAGCATAAAAATTAGACGGGGATAAGCTGTTGATATCCGCCGGGAGAGCCATGTGGATAACCCGAGAATTCGCGTCATCGCGCGGGCTTGGGGATGGAAAAAGTCAAATAAGGATCGCCGGCCAGAATTCGCTTGGTTTCTGCACCTGCGAAGGTCCCGTGCGCTGAATTAGGGGGGTATTGTCCGAGTTGTACAACACTCAAGCCCCCAATCTTTCGAATCGTACAACCGGAGATTCGTCTATGCGCCTGACCATTTCTCAAGCTCGCGCCCGTTTGGGCGAACTGGCCACCTTGTCCCAGGACCCCCGACAAGTGATCGTGCTGACCCGTTATGGCAAACCGATCGCCGCACTGGTGTCGATGAACGAGGCGCAGCGGATTTGGGAGTTAATGGATGATGACACCATCGGACGCAAACACCCGCTCAGCGGGGTGCGCGGGTGGTGGTCGAAGGGGCGCGGTATTCCGGGGATGGAACCTGGGCCGGACGGTTCTTACCTCACCGCGCGCGACGCCGCGCTGAAGGTCCGCGAGATCCAGATGACCCGTGCCGAGGAACGCCGCATTCTCAAACGCGGGGGTCTGGACCCTGTCGCGGGCGGCGAGATCGCCGCCCGGCCCGTCGCCTCCCTGTGGAGACTGTTGTTTATGAGAAGCGCTCCGACCTGAACGGGGTACCTACTACTCCTGCCGCAGTCACAAATCTCAGCGGCATTAACCCCCTTTAACATCCGATCGGGCCGGAAACGCTTCAGTTCACCTGACGTTCCAGAACTGTGCTGTAGGTCGTTCCGTTTCGCAGGCTACGGAAATCGGCAAAGATCTTGCCGTCCTCGTACCGCGCATCGATCAACGCATTGGCGCCAATCACCAGCGGGGATGTTTCAACGATGCCGATCGAGCCAGACCCATCGAGGCTGATGGTTCCGGTGGCCTCGTATTCATTCCATTCAGTGTCGCCATCCCGACGCCACTTGCTGGGCCCCCAGAAGACATTGTCTTCCTGCATCTGGACGTCGAGCATCCATTCGGCCTGATTAAAGCGGGGCTGATCGCCCTTGTAATAATGGCTGGGCTGCACGGTCGTGTAGGACCCGACCCACGTGCCGCGCAGATCCGGTGTGGTATCGGCCAGTGCTGCGGTTCCGAGGGCGAGGGACGTGGCCAGAGCGGCGGCTCCGGCAGTCATGTATCTGGTCATGGGGATCTCCTCCTGAAAACGACCCTTTGGAGTTCAAAAGCGAACATCCTTGCTGTGGCATACAGATTGGGCGGAGGTGCGCCGGTTACAACTTACCTAAGGGAAACTTCATAAAGCGTTTAGTTTGGCGTTAGATGGCGCAGCAGACGGAGCGCCCCGTAGGGCGGGCTTCAGCCCGCCACCCCCGACACCCACGGTGTTCAAGAGATGGGTGTAAACACCCATCCTACGTAGGGTGGGTTTCCAACCCACCAAACCATCCGACCCATGCGCATTGGATCTGGTCGAGCGAATGGCGGGCTGAAGCCCGCCCTACAGTTTCAATGGCAGTGATAAGGCTTTGAACCAGCGTGACAGCATTGCCCCGGAGGTGAATTTTTCCGACACCCGCCGCCATGAGCGAAAGCCGTCGTCGCGGTAAGCGTGGTAATGACTGCCAGCAGAAAGAAATAGCGCATTTGAAACTCCCATTTTACTCATAAATCAGAACGTTAACAAAGGTTAACGGATTGGATCGCCGTCGCAAGTATCATTTTGATATTTTTCAGTATATCTACACCCGTCGACTGGATCGCTCGATCAAAAGAACTGAGGGCAGCGCCGGCCCGAGGGAAGGCGCAAACGCGCCGCCCCATGGGGGCGGGTCGGCGCGGCCTGGCGGTTCAGCGGTTAAATCAACCAAGTTTTCAACAATTTAGGCGCACAAATTTGTCACGAGCTTGCAATGGCGCGCTTTACATTATCACTTTATTATTATAACCCCTTCAAAACCGAACACAAAACTCATAGTATACAGGCGAATATGACAACTTGGAGGGTTGAGAAGTACGTACTGCCCAATGGCAAGTGTCCATTCGATGAATGGGCAGCATCAAACAAGTTAACAGACAGCGACAGAGCAGCCTTAGATACTAAAGTGGAAGCCATCGAGGCAATTCAAAATGCATTGCCGCCTGAATGGGTAAAAAAATACAAAACTTCTACAGTTCGCGAACTCAAAGTTAAGGGCCAAAAGAAGCAACTCAGGCCGCTTTGCGTGATAGAAGCAGAAAAACGGATAATTCTTCTAGTAGGCGCCATCGAAAAGGGCGGGAAGATACCGAAGGGAGATCTGAAGAGTGCAGAACAACGAAAGCAACATCTTGAGAACGGCTATGGATCAACAAAAGACTACTGGCAGGATGAAGGCGATATGGAAACGCCTTAGATCCAAAGCATACAGAGATGGATATGTCGAAAATGCAATTGGCAACCGCCTTGCAGCGCAAATCAATGCGTTGCGCAACCAAAAAGGTTGGACACAGTCTCAGCTCGCTGAAGCTGCGGATATGAAACAAGCGCGTATTTCGGTTTTAGAGAACTCGTGTGCAAATGCGTCGATTAGTTCATTGCGACGTATCGCTTCAGCATTAGACGTAGCTATTAGCATCAAATTGGTGAGCTTTAGTGACCTAGTCGAGGAAGTTCGTACAGATAAACTTGACAAGCGAATACCTTCATTCGCAGATGACAGGCTAAAATTCGATCACAAGATTCGAATTAATACTGCGACTTCAGCAGGCCATTCCAAAATGCTTTATCTGAGTTCAGATCACACTCGATCAAAGACAACCCAAATCACGGTCCCAACAATAGAGTCTTCAATCAAGGCACAACAAAGCTATGTCCACTGAAAATCAAAACTCAGATATTCGCTTTCACCCGGCAGACGTAGTCGGCTTCAACTTGAACGATAACAGTTGCAAGATGGTGTTTTCGATTGAAGGTCCCGAAGGCCAACAATATCCACAAGTTGGAGTGTTCATGACCCATCGAACGCTAAAACTCTTGGCTTTCACGATTTCGAAAACGCTTGAACGCTTCGAAGAAACGGTCGGTCCAATACCAATTGATCCATCCAAGGTTGAAGAAATCGAACAAGCCTTATCCGCGACTGAAAATAGCGACTAATCCTTGTTTCAAGTTCTAAATTTTGACGCAAGAATGAGCAAAAAAATGGCCAGCTTTTAGCTGTCCATTTTTAAGGCGCTAATAAACGCCTCCTGCGGGATATCCACCTTCCCGAACTGACGCATCTTCTTTTTCCCCGCCTTCTGCTTGTCCAGCAGTTTGCGTTTCCGTGTGGCGTCGCCTCCGTAGCATTTGGCGGTCACGTCCTTGCGCAGCGCCGAGAGGGTCTCGCGGGCGATGACCTTGCCTCCGATGGCGGCCTGGATCGGGATTTTGAACATGTGGCGCGGGATCAGGTCCTTGAGCTTTTCGCACATCGCCCGGCCCCGCATCTCGGCCCGGTCGCGGTGAACCATGGTCGACAGCGCATCGACCGGTTCGTCATTCACCAGCACCGACATCTTGACCAGATTATCCTCGGTATAGCCGGTCATCTGGTAGTCGAACGAGGCATAGCCCTTGGTCACCGATTTCAGGCGGTCGTAGAAGTCAAAGACGACCTCGTTCAGCGGCAGGTCATAGACGACCATGGCGCGGGTGCCCGCATAGGTCAGGTCCAGCTGGATGCCGCGGCGATCCTGGCAGAGTTTCAGCACGTCGCCCAGGTATTCATCCGGCACCAGAATGGTCGCCTTGATGCGCGGTTCCTCGATATGGTCGACCTTCGACGGATCGGGCATGTCGGCGGGGTTGTGCAGCTCGATCATCTCGCCGTCTTTCATGTAGACATGATAGATCACCGACGGCGCGGTGGTGATGAGCTCGATATCATATTCGCGTTCGATGCGGTCGCGGATGACCTCTAGGTGCAGAAGGCCGAGGAAACCGCAGCGGAAGCCAAAGCCCAGTGCGGCTGAGGTTTCCATTTCAAAGCTGAAGCTGGCGTCGTTCAGGGCCAGTTTGTCGATCGCATCGCGCAGGTCTTCGAATTCGGAACTGTCCACTGGGAAAAGGCCACAGAACACCACCGGCTGCGCGGGTTTGAAGCCTGTCAGAGCCTCTTCGGTGCCGTTGCGGTCATTGGTGATGGTGTCGCCGACGCGGGTGTCGCGGACCTGTTTGATCGAGGCGGTCAGGAAGCCAATCTCACCGGGGCCGAGGCTGTCGACCATCTCCATCTCAGGCCGGAAGACACCAACGCGGTCGACATGGTGCAGGGTGCCGTTCGACATGAACTTGACCCGCATGCCCTTTTTCAGCGTGCCGTCCATGATGCGGACCAGAACGATGACGCCGAGATAGGCGTCGTACCATGAATCCACCAGCATCGCCTTGAGCGGCGCGTCCAGATTGCCCTGCGGTGCGGGCAGCTGCTGCACGATGGCCTCGAGCGTCTCGTGAATGCCCTGCCCCGTCTTGGCGCTGACCTGAATGGCGTCGGTCGCGTCGATGCCGATCACATCCTCGATCTGTTCGGCCACGCGATCACAGTCGGACGCAGGCAGGTCGATCTTGTTCAGCACCGGCACGATCTCATGATCGGCGTCGATGGCCTGATAGACATTTGCCAGCGTCTGCGCTTCGACACCTTGGGTTGAGTCCACGACCAGCAGAGAGCCCTCAACCGCGCGCATCGACCGGCTGACCTCATAGGCAAAGTCCACGTGGCCGGGGGTGTCGATCAGGTTCAGCACGTATGCCTCGCCATTGTCGGCGGTATAGTCGATGCGAACCGTGTTGGCCTTGATGGTGATGCCACGCTCGCGCTCGATATCCATGCTGTCGAGCAGCTGTTCCTTCATGTCGCGATCCTTGACCGTTCCGGTCTCTTGGATGAGCCGGTCAGCAAGGGTGGATTTGCCATGGTCGATATGCGCGACGATGGAGAAATTGCGGATATGAGCGAGGTCTGTCATGGGTTGGGGATATGTAGAGGAATCGTGGGTTGGTCAAGGTGGGAGAGTTTTCGTTGCAGCTTAATTTTGAGCGCGAAGCAAAGTTGTTCCATGCTCTTAGAACTGAGCAAACCAAAGTGGCGATAGCCCGCGTTTTTCTACGATCATTGTTTCTCGTTGCAAGTGACTATAATTCACTCAGCGAGGCCAAAATCTTAAGTGCTTTGAGATTTGCAATTAACGTGTGCACAGTTGGCGGGCCTAACCCTCGAACCGCCGACATGCAATGGGGATGCAACGTAGACGATTGGGAAATTTCGTTCTCCGGTCATAGCCAAGAAATTGAGTTTCGTGTTGCTCACAGTGCCGAAACACAAATGTACGAGTGCGTTTGGGAGCATTATCCCGACCTTGCAGACGGTGGTGGACACATCTTCATGGACCTTAGAGACGCGCGGCTTTCTCCGGCCAAATCAGTTGACGAAGGGAACTTACTGACCGACTTGGAGTTCCTTAATACTAATCATGATGCTGGGGCGCTTCACAGACTACCAATATGGTCCAATTTACCAGAACATATTGATCTCGAAGTAAGTAGCTTACTCAATTTCTTTAATGCCGACCCTAAAAAATGGGCATTTTGGCATCAATGGTACCAAGGCTACCTATCCGGTGATCCTATTGAACCGATGTTTGAATACAATGTTTCGAGGATACCAGAGGCAATCTGGGATGGAGGCGTCGAATTCGTAGCTCGCGAAATTGAACAAATACGCAAACGCATGGCGGTAGAGCGGGCGGTTGATGACCTAAGACAAAATCTCGGAACCAGATCACTCGGCCGCTTTGGCATCGGAGGCAACCACCCACCCGGTCCCGCATCAGATTTGCAGTTTCAGAATTCGATTACTTTGATCTGGGAATCTGTAGAGGAACTTTCGGAAGAAGTTAGAAAAGCACAGCCAGATGTTGACCGCTTAGAGGCTATTTTGAAGTCGCTGCAAACTGCGTTTGCGACAATGATCAAATGGACTGGAAGAAAAGCCGATCTTGCGATTGATGCCACAATCAAATGGAGCATTCCTCTAGTTGGTGGCGCTTACATTGCTCAGAACCCTGAAAAGATTCAGCTTTTAATCAAAGCTATGCAGGAATGGCTTCCATTGCTACGCTAACCGGTGCCGGTTTGAAGCCCGGCCTACGGGGTGGTGTGTTTCCGACTCGGGTATTCACTTTTTCGCAACGTATGATTGATCCCGAATCCACTTTGATTCATACTCCGCCGCAGACCGAGAGGGGCAGAAGATCCCTCCGGGCAGGCAAAAAACGAGGCTCGAGTATGAAACAGTTCCTCTTAATCGCATTTTGTGCGGCATCGCTGACGTCGGTGGCCCACACGGTGGACGCGGCGCAGATCAAGCGGGCGTGTCTGGCATCAGACCGTGAAGCGGCGACGCGGGCGCGGTGCCGGTGTATTCAGCGCGTGGCGGATCAGGCGCTGACGCGTAGTGATCAGAAGACCGTCGCCAAGTGGTTCACCAACCCGCATCAGGCGCAGGAGTTGAAGATGTCGCAGACCGCGCGCGATGATGCGCTGTGGGATCGGTATCAGAACTTTGGCCAGATGGCACAAGCGATCTGTAGCTAAGTCCGAGGCAATCCTTGACCTGATGCACGCTGCGCCTCAGAAAAGGCGCAGCGAAAGGTATGTGCGATGGTGATGAAAGGGCTGACCCTTCGGGGCCTTGAGGTGTTCGAGGCGCTGGCGCGGACGGGATCGGTGGCGCAGGCGGCCGAGATCACGGGGCTCAGCCAGCCCTCGGTTTCCCAGCAGTTGCGCAATCTGGAAAAGGCTTTGGGCACCGATTTGGTGGATCACGGGCGGCGACCGATGCGACTGACACAGGCCGGCCGCAGTTTCCTGGCGCGGGCCGAGGCAGTGCTGGCCGAGTTGCAGATGGCGCAAGGCGAACTGGCGGTGATGGATCTGGGGCATCTGACCACCCTGTCCATCGGCTTGATCGACGATTTCGACAACGACCTGACGCCGCGATTGGCGACGTTGCTGGCCGACAGTCTGACCCGGTCGAAATTCAAGCTGATCACGCTGCCCAGTCTGGACCTGTTTGCCGAGCTGGAAGCGCAGCGCCTGCACATGGCGGTCTCGGCCCATTCTGGCGAGGTGCTGGAGGGCGTGGTCGAATATCCGCTGGTGCAGGATCCGTTCATTCTGGTCGCGCCTAAGGGCGTTGCGCAACCAGTGCAGGATCTGCCCTTTCTGCGCTATGCCCGCGAGCAGTTGATCAGCCGTCAGATCGAAAGCCATCTGGCGCGGCAGCAGCTGGAGTTCGAGGAACGGTTCGAGATCGGCTCACACCTGGCGCTGATGGCGATGGTGGCGCGGGGGCTGGGCTGGGCGATCACCACGCCGCTGGGCTATATGCGCGCCGCCCGCTTCCACGACGGGATGGAGGCGCACCCTGCCCCGTTCGGTGAGTTCGCACGCACCATTTCCTTGTTTACACGGACCGACTGGTCCGATCAGGTACCTCAGGAGGTGGCCGACATGATCAGACGCCTGATGCGCAGCCAGATCGTTGATCTAGCGATTGCGCAACTGCCGTGGTTGGGTGGTCAATTGAAGGTGGTGGGGTGACCTGACGCTCTCCAAGGCGTGAAAGGCAGTTTTGTAATCTGGATGACTTTATTATTAATACTCTGCTTGGTCGTCGGACTTGCATCCACACCTTTCATTATTAAGCGAAAACGCTCCAGAGCCGAGGCGAGGTGCAGTGCCCTTCGGAGAAGCATGGGTCTCATGAATTCTGAAAGAAGACCTTCACTGCCTGCTGAAGATCGGTCAGGAATGTTAGAGTTCTTGGCTTATTCAATGAGCAACCCCGCGCTGTGGGCTTCTCTTGATGATGACATCGCACGCATAAGCGCCCAAGTGGACCGGGATAAGTACAATATCGAACAAATAGTTGCCGTGCATTTGACATCAAATTTCTTCGCCTGGCGTGGCCTGAAAAACGACGAGAGTATAATCAACGATCTCTCGACGCTCGGCAATCTGATTAGATGTATGCTCTACACTATTAAGCCAGAGAAATGGAGCTCAGCGCCTACCAAGACGAATAAGCTATCTCCATTGTCCGATGACGAAATTCGCTCGCTTTATCAACTTAAGATGTTTGGGAGTCATTTTGGCAACGAGAAAAGTAGCCTTGAAAGATCTAAATGGCTCAAAGGAATTGCGATAGCTCAAGCCTTTGGCAATTTGGGGGCTGTTCTTGAACAACGAGAAGCATCCATCCGGGATAGAGCAAGCGCGTCTTCGGATTGGCTTCAACGGGTTGGAGGGAGCGATTCCGCAATGCACCTTCTAAAGGATGGATGGCTGCCGTTCCTCAAATCACTGGAACACCCTGATATCCGGCTCTGGAATGAGATCGTTACCGATTTCGAAGAATTTGAAGGTGATCGCTTAGAGGCCGCTTTCTGGATTTTGGAACAACCCGAATGTGACCGGTTAACTGCATGGCACTTTATTGTTGGCACGATCTCTTGGGAAGTTCTGGACTGGGATCTGAAGATGCAAAAGGAGCGAAGAGAAACAACGCTCCAAGATGCGTTCGAAGCGGTATTAAAAAGATGGAATACCGGCTTTTATCGATACCACTCGCTGTCTTATCCACAGAAAGAGGAGGATGAAGGTCATCACGGTTTTGATGGCAGCACCATTTTTGACCTGCTTACTGCCTTAGAGCACAGGTTGGATCTTCCTCCATTTACACGCCCGAGCCAATTAGACCAGGATTTAGGCAACCCGACCGACGATCTTTCAAGGTCGGTTTCGGTTGGGCTTAGGTATTGTCATCAAGAAGGGCTATGTCTTCAGCGCGGTTGTGACTGGCATGTACCCGCCTGGCATCCAGCATCCGCGGTTGAGAATTAGATTTTGGAACCACTAGAGCAGGGCGTATTCGCGCAATGATGCAGCCCACAGCCGAATTGAGGCTGCGTATTTTGAACCTAATTGTGAACATATGCGACTGTGCGAATTCAAGGTGCTAAATCTCGTGATCGTCGCTGATCCTTAATCGCTTTCTCAAACAGGACGAAACTGGTTATTGAAACGAAGTGCGAAGACGCGCATCCAGCCCCGCCACGGCCTCTTCGATCAGGTCCAGAACGCCGTCGAAATCCCCGGTGTAGTACGGGTCAGGCACATGGTCGGCAGCGGTATGGGGGGCGAAATCGGTCAACAGGCGGACCGGGGTGTCGTTGCCGTCCGGGCGCAAATCTTCGATGTTCGCGATGTTTTCTGCGTCCATTCCGATGATCAGGTCGAAGTGGTTGAAATCCTCGGCCACGAACTGGCGCGCGCGTAGGTCGCTGAGGTCGATATCACGCGCGCGGGCGGCCTTTTGCATTGGGCCGTAGGGCGGGTCTCCGATATGCCAGCCCGAGGTTCCGGCGCTGTCGGTCTGGTGATGCGGGGCGCGGGCGCGAAAAGCGCCCTCGGCGGCGGGGGACCGGCAGATATTGCCCAGGCAGACGAAAAGGATACGGTGTGACATAAGAGAGGTTTAGCGCGTGGGGCAGGTATGGAAAAGATCGTCATTCTGACCGGGGCCGGGATTTCCGCCGAAAGCGGGTTGGGCACGTTCCGCGATGAAGGGGGCCTGTGGGCGCAGCACCGGATCGAGGATGTGGCCACGCCCGAGGGCTTTGCCCGCAATCCGTCGCTGGTGCATCAGTTTTACAATGCCCGCCGAGTACAGGCCGCCAAGGCGCAACCCAACGCGGCGCATCAGGCGCTGGCCCGGTTGCAGCAGGGCTGGCCTGGAGAGGTGATCCTTGTCACCCAGAATGTCGACAGCCTGCACGAGGCAGGAGGGGCCGCGCATGTGATCCATATGCATGGCACCTTGGCTGGGGCTTTGTGTGAGGCGTGCGGATATCGTTGGGCTTCGCCACCCGAAATGGATGTGGGTGAGCCCTGCCCGTCCTGTCACCAGCCCTCGGCCCGGCCCGACGTGGTATGGTTCGGCGAGATGCCATATTTCATGGATGAGATCTACGACCATCTGATGGAAGCATCGCTGTTCGCCTCGATCGGCACCTCGGGGCAGGTTTATCCGGCGGCAGGGTTTGTACAAGAGGCGCGGGCCGTGGGCGCGCGGACGATCGAATTGAACCTTGAGCCATCAGCCGGAATATTTGATGAAACCCGGCTGGGGCCAGCCTCGAAGGCAGTACCGCGCTGGGTCGATGAGCTGTTGGCGCGAGGCAGCACGCGATAGGGGCAGACAGCGGCGCGTCTTCCCGTCTATGGTGCAGAAAACGCAAACCCGAGTGAGTGACATGACCGATCTACCGCCCAAAGACGGAGAAATCCTTGACGACAGCAGTATCGACGCGCGCGATACGTTAAGTACCAATCTGGCCAGCCTGTGGTGGACCTTTCTGCTGCGTGGAATTCTCGCAGGTCTGATCGGGATTGCAGCGCTGTTCTGGCCGACCAGCAGCATCTCATTATTGCTGCGATTGGTAGGGGCGCTGCTGATTCTGGATGGCGCGCTGACCTGGCTGGGTTTTGGGCGGCGCGGGCTGATCGGAGGCTTCGGGATCGGTGCCGCGCTGATCGGTTTGGTGTTGCTGATCTGGCCACAGGGCGTGGCCTGGCTGGCCTTCACCCTCATGGGGGCGATGGCGCTGTTCGTTGCGATCGGCTCGTTCATGGCGCTGCCGCAAATGCATCCACAAGACCCCGAGCGCGCAACGGTGCGTAATTCAGGTATCTTCGCACTCATCGTCGGGCTGGTGCTGATCTTCTGGCCCGGCAGCGGCATGGTGGCGTTGGGCTGGGCAATTGCCTTCTTCGCGCTGACCTCGGCGGTGGTGATGTTCTTTCTGGCGGCACGGTTCAAAAAAGCGGGCGATCGATTGGGGATGAAAACCGTCAACAGATGACGCAACAGGCCGGGCATTGCCCGGCCTGACGTATGGATGATGGCTGTACCACAGCCTGAAGACAGGCGTTAGTTCGAATGGCCGCCTTTGTCCTGGCGCTCAAGATCGACCGGGATCTCGACCGCGACCTCTCCAGCATTTTCGAAGATCAGAGTGACGGGAACGGTTCCGCCCTGTTCGAAAGGCGCGGTCAGGCCCATGAACATGACGTGATCACCGCCGCGTTTCAGCATGTGGGTTTCGCCCGCCGGAATGGCGAAGCCTTCCTTCACATGCACCATCTTAGCGACACCGTTTTCGTCAACCTTATGAGTGTGCAGTTCCACTCGGGCAGCCGCATCCGAGGTCACGCCGATCAGGCGGTCATCGGTATCGCTTTGATTCTGGATCATCATGAAGGCGGCACCCGCCTTCGCGGTTTTGCCCGAAGACCGTGCATAAGGGTCTTCGACCGAGATGGTATCGGCAGCCAGCGCCGCACCGGTCAGCGAAAAGGTAGTCAGGACTGCAAGCAGGCTGGATTTGAGGGTCATTGTGCCTCTCCTTGGTAACTGTCTGATAGAGTTTGGAAACTGGAATCAGGCAGAAACCGGCGGGGCACGAGCTGGGTGTCGCGGCAACGGCGCGGCAATCAGATGCTGGGAAAGGAGCGACGGCGCGGGCAGCGCGCGCGACGGGGCCGGAGGTACGGCAACCGAGGCTTCATGTATCGCGCCCAGCAGGTTGAGCGCATAGTCAGGGCAGTATTGCGGTGCGCGGGTCGGTTGGCCGTCTTCGTCCATATAGACGACGACCGGCCCGCTGCCGGTGCACAAAACCATCTGCCCGACCGCGCGCTCCATACCCCGCGACACGGCCAGTCCCTGCCCGGTGAGGATCACCATCAGGGACAGCGCATAAGGCAGAAATGTGCGGAAAAAGCCTGTCATGTCAGCTTGGTATATACGCCGCCCGCTGAACCGGCTTCAAGCGCAAAGCAGTGGCTGAGACAGTATGGCCTAGCTCAGCTTTTCGGCGGCCTGAACGCCTCGGCATTCATCCCCGTATGCAGTCGGTTTACCCGGCGCTGCATCCGGGTGCAGCGGATCACGGCTTTTGCAATTGATCTTGGCAGTAAAAACAGAAAATTCTTTGCTTTGAGTGACATGGTAACCCCCTCAACATGAATATGCATAAACATATGCGATATTCAGCAGGCGTTCTGTGAACAACGTCACGAAGCGGGGCGTTTTATTACCATTTCAGAGACAATCATTCGCACAGGGGCAGCGAATGCAAAAAAGAAAAGCCCCACACCGCAGGGTGCAGGGCTGAATTCTTGCGTGAGAAAGCGCTTAGGCCGAGGCTTGTGCCTTGGCGATTTCTTTCTTCACTTTCAGGGCGTTCGCCGACAGCTCGTCATCCTTGGCTTTGGCCAGGAACGCGTCCAGACCTCCGCGGTGGTCGACCGAGCGCAGGGCAGCTGCCGAGATGCGCAGCTTGACGCCACGACCCAGAGTTTCCGACTGCAGGGTAACGTCGTTCAGGTTGGGCAGAAAACGGCGACGAGTTCTGTTTTTGGCGTGGCTGACATTGTTGCCAGTCATCGGGCCTTTTCCGGTCAGTTCGCAACGGCGCGACATGGTTTCTTCCTTTGTTTCTGGAGGCCGGGTACAAGACCCGCGGCCAAATCACAAGGGGCGCAACCCGAAGTCGCGCCCGAAAACTGGTTGGATGCGTTTAGTGGGAATCGCGCGAAGGGTCAAGACGGCTGCGGCGAAATCTTTGCACCCGAGTTGAATTCATTTGAGGTCAAGATCGGGGACATCCGCAACAGCGGCTTGTTATTCTTCAAATGCCGCGTGATCAACTGCGCTTGCAGCCGCCCGCCGGGGATCATGCGGGCCGGGTCGGCGCGGTAGTCAAGGTCTGTCAGTTCGGGAAAAATCTCGAATATCTCGCGACGCGACGCGGCGCTCAGCATTTTCAGCGCTTCGGGGCCGGTATAGAGGCTTTCGGTTGGCGCGTCCTCGGCAAAGATCACCTGATGGCGGTCGAACAGCAGGTGGTAATACTCGACGCTTTCCACGCTTTCATCAACGTAGATATCCGGCATTGCGGTGAGTTTGATGGCCGGAATCAGAACCTCGGTCGTGCCGAACATGCGTTGGGCGATCTTTGAGTGCACCAGCATCCGATGCTGGCGCGAGACCAGCAGATCGCGATGCGGCAGCCCCTCGCCCAATGCCCCTGCAAGGATACGCACAGGCCAGAGTCTGGGGTTGGCTTCAAGCTGGAAGCGATCAAATTCACGCCGCCCGATCCAACGGATCGGGTGCAGGCCCTGCCCCAGCGTGGGGATCAGGTCACCGGTGCACAGCGACTGGATGGGGGTCTGGCCCTGCTGCGTCGTGATCAATGTATCGCGCGTGAAACAGGGCATACCCGACCCGTTCTCGAACGCTGAATACGTGACGGTGATGCCTGAAGGCAGGGTAAATGTGCCGCTAGAGACTGAATAACCAACCCCGTCTTCGACCGTAATCACCCCGAAAGTATCGTCCGTGATAACAGTGCCCTCAGGGAGGTTCAGCGTGTCGGTTCCGCTGCCGCCGCGAATGTCACCCGACACCGTGGTGCTGGTGAAATTCAGCGTGTCATTACCGGCACCAAGCCGGATATCGCCGACGGTTGACCCCCTGATATCAACCGTATCCGCATCGGACCCGCTAGCGATGCGCCCGCCAACCGTGCTGTTGGTGACAATGATCGTGTCGGTGCCTGCATTGCCCAGGACATTGTTGGCAATGGTGCTATTGGTGATGGTGATATCGTCATCGCCGCCACGGCCACGGATACCGGTCACCGGAGGCGTCGCCGGGTTTCCGTTCAGAGTACCGTTGTCATTTGTGACATCGATATCGTCGTCGCCGTTGGTACCATTGATATTGGGCATTCTGACGTGTCCCGTTCCTCGGAGAATCCGGGCACGATCCGAGCTGACCAAGCCCTTTCTCAACCCGGTTCAAACGCAGTGACTTACACTCAAACACAACAATATATGTAGCTTTAATACACGATTAGCGGTCAGCGCACCAGCCGCGCACGCATCATACCGCCAGAGTGTTACGCGTCGGACAGCCCGGAGAGGATTTGTTCGGCCGCCGCCGATGGGCTGAGGTGGCCCGCACTGACCTGAGCGCCAAGATCGCTCATCCGACTGCGCATCTGCGGCGTTTCGAGACGCGCAAGCAATGCGTGGCGTACCTCTTGCTCGAACCAGTATTGTGCCTGTGTGGCGCGGTTCAATACCCAATGCCCGGCTTCGCGCCGCCAAGTGGTCAGGGCCTGCATTTCGTCCCAGGCCTGTTCCAGCCCATGCTCTTCAACCGCTGAAACCGTCATGGCCTTGGGAAACCCTTCGGGGTCCTGTGGGCGCTTGCGCAACAGACGCAGCGCGCCCGCGTAATCGGCGCAGGTGCGGGTGGCAGTCGCTTTCAGGTCGCCATCGGCCTTGTTGATCAGGATCATGTCGGCCATCTCCATGATGCCGCGCTTGACGCCCTGCAACTCATCTCCGCCCGCCGGGGCCAGCAGCAGCAGGAACAGGTCAGACATCTCGGCCACAACGGTTTCCGATTGGCCCACACCCACGGTTTCAATCAGCACGACGTCAAAACCAGCCGCCTCACAAAGTGCAATCGCTTCGCGTGTGCGGCGCGCCACGCCACCAAGATGGCTCTGGCTGGGGGACGGGCGGATAAAGGCGTTTTTCTCGCGGCTCAGCCTTTCCATGCGGGTCTTGTCGCCCAGGATCGAGCCCCCCGAACGGGCCGAGCTGGGGTCAACTGCAAGAACCGCAACGCGCAGCCCCAGCCCCGTCAGCATCATGCCGAAGCTTTCGATAAAGGTCGATTTGCCCACACCCGGCGTGCCCGACAGGCCGATCCGCAACGCCTGGCGTCCGGCGCCGCTCAATTGATCCAGCAGCGCGGTTGCCTGCGCCCGATGATCTTCACGCCCGCTTTCGACCAGTGTGATCGCACGGGCCAATGCCCTGCGCTCTCCGTTCAAGATCCTGTCGCCAAGCTCGGCAATGTTCATCGGTAAGTCCCCGGCTGGAATTTGCCCTAGATGAGGGGGGATGACCCGGTTTGTCCAGCCCCAACCGAAGCCGAGTTTGGCGACGCTGGACCTTGGCCGAGGCTTTGGCGATAAGGCGATATGACCCGGTTGCCCATTGATGACGCCATTCCCGATCTTCTGAACGCTTTGCGAACGCATGGGCGCGCGGTGCTGCAGGCGCCGCCGGGTGCGGGCAAGACAACCCGCGTGCCGCTTGAGATGCTGCAGGCCGGTCTGTGCGAGGGCCGGATCGTCATGCTGGAACCCCGGCGGCTGGCCGCCCGCGCCGCCGCCGAACGCATGGCCGAGACGCTGGGTGAACCCGTGGGCCAGACCGTGGGCTATCGTGTCCGTGGAGACGTGAAAGTTTCAAAGGCGACGCACATCGAGGTTGTGACCGAAGGTATCCTGACACGGATGCTGCAATCCGAACCTGACCTGCCCGGCGTAGGTGCTGTGATATTCGATGAATTCCACGAACGGTCCCTGAACGCCGATCTTGGGCTTGCACTGTGCCTTGAGGTGACTGGAGCGTTGCGCGATGACCTGATCTTGCTGGCGATGTCCGCGACGCTGGATGCTGAACCGGTGGGCCAGCTGATGAACGCGCCTCTGGTGACATCCGAAGGGCGCAGCTATCCGGTCGAGACCCGCTGGTTGGACCGGCCTTTGGGGCCGCAGGCGCGACGACTGGATGCGCTGATCGATCTGGTGGTGCGAGCCGAACGGGAAACCAAAGGGGGCATGCTGGTGTTCCTGCCCGGTGAAGGTGAAATTCGGCGGGCCGAGGCGGCTTTGGCCAGCCGTCTACCCGACACCTGTTCAGTGCGGCCTTTGTTCGGAGCACTGCCCTTTGCCGCCCAGCGCGCGGCGATTGCGCCGGTTAAGCAAGGTCGCAAGGTGGTTCTGGCGACGTCGATTGCCGAAACCTCGCTGACTATTCCCGATATCCGCGTGGTGGTCGATATGGGGCAAGCCCGGCAGGCGCGGTTCGATCCCGGATCAGGCATGTCGCGGCTGGTGACCGAGCGGGTGACGCGGGCCGAAGCGACGCAGCGCGCAGGCCGTGCGGGGCGTGTGGCCGAAGGTGTCTGCTATCGGTTGTGGTCCAAGGGCGAAGAAGGTGCACTAGCCGCCTACCCGCCTGCCGAAATCGAGGCTGCCGATCTGACCGGGCTGGCGTTAGAATTGTCGCTCTGGGGCGCAGAACCGGGTGATCTTGCGTTTCTGACCGCGCCGCCCGAAGGCACGCTGGCCGAGGCGCGCGCGTTGCTGGCGATGCTGGGTGCCCTGGATGGCAAAGGTAGGATCACCGAACATGGGCAGGCGCTGGCGGCGCTGGCGCTGCATCCTCGGCTGGGGCACATGCTGCTGCACGCGGGATCTGAGGCCGCGACACTGGCGGCGCTGATGGCGGAACGCGATCCGCTGCGGGGCGCGCCGGTCGATCTGTCTTTGAGGCTTGAGGTGCTGCGGGACGTGCGCGCGTTTCAGCGCAATCGGGTCTGGCAGGTCAACATGGGCGCGCTGGATCGGATCAAGGGCGAAGCAAAGCGGTTGCGCGCGCAATCTAAGGATGCGGGCGGTCTGAGCCCGGCAGCGATGGCGGCGCTGGCCTATCCCGATCGCATCGGACAGCGACGCAAGGGAGATGTCCCGCGTTATGTCCTGTCGGGTGGCAAAGGCGTCGTGCTGGAAGCCGGTGATACGCTGGTGGGTGCACCTTATCTTGTGGTGACGGATACGGATGGGAACCCGCGTGAAGCGCGCGTGCGCATGGCAGCGCAGATTTCCGAGGGGGAAATTCGCGATCTATTCGGCGATCAGATCGCGTGGGTCAACAGCTGCGACTGGTCGAAACGCGAACGCCGTGTCGTGGCGCGCAGGCAAGAGCGGTTCGGAGCAATCACGCTGGACGACCGCATCTGGAAAGATGTCCCCGAGGACGCGTTGGCGCGGGCGATGTTGGACGGGGTGCGCGATCTGGGTGTGCGGCTGAACGGGGCCGCAGCGCGATTGGCCGCTCGGGTCGAGTTGATCCGCGCGGAAGGCGCTGATCTGCCGGACTTCTCGGAAACCGGGCTGATGGAAACGCTGGAAGACTGGCTGCTGCCGATGCTCTCGGGCGTGCGCAATGCCGATGACTGGAAGCGGTTCGACCTGCTGCCCGCGCTGCGCGCCCGGCTGGACTGGGACCAGATGCAGGAACTGGATCGGCGGGCGCCGGGCTCGTTTGTGACTCCGTTGGGCCGCAAGCTGCCAATTGACTATGGCGGTGCTGTGCCCGAAATCTCGGTTAGGCTGCAAGAGGTATTCGGCGTTACGCAACATCCGGTAGTTGGGGGCGAGCCTTTGAAGATCACGCTGCTGTCACCGGCCCAGCGACCGATCCAGATCACCCGTGATCTGCCCGGATTCTGGGCCGGGTCTTATGCGGATGTGCGCAAGGACATGCGGGCGCAGTACCCAAAACATCCCTGGCCCGAAGATCCAACTCAGGCGGATCCGACGCTGCGCGCGAAGCGGCGCAAAGGCTAAGCTGATCAGGTGGGCGTTGATAAGCCTCATTGGCGGAAACGGCGGAAAGCGCACAAATCGCTGCAAAAATACACGAAACACTGAAAGTTCAGGCCATATTTTGCGGTTATCCGAGAGCGGTATTGTTAACTCAGCAATACATGATTATGTAACTTCTTCGAATTACAAAAAGAATACGCCCGAGCAGGCCTGACATGACGACATGGATACGCAACATCTGGGAAGAGGTCGCGCGACCGCTGATCCAGCGCCCAAGCCGGGTGCAGGTTGCTGCGTTGTGTACCCGCAAGGCAGGTCCCGGTGACGACGTTTTGTTAATCACCAGTCGGGGCACCGGACGCTGGATTATCCCCAAAGGCTGGCCCATTGATGGGCTCAACGGGCCGGAAACCGCATTGCGAGAAGCCTGGGAAGAGGCTGGAGTGCGCGCGACTGAGGTGCAGAAAGATCCCGTTGGTCATTACTCTTACGACAAAAGGTTGGATGACGGCACGGCGTTGCCGGTGATCACCAGCGTTTATCGGATCGAGGTGACCGATCTGGCGGATGTATTCCCCGAGTCCGATCAGCGTAAGCGCTGCTGGGTGTCCCCGAAGGTGGCCGCCGAACGCGTGCAAGAGCCGGAATTGCGCGACTTGCTACTGCAATTGTAACAATATTGTAAAAAACTGATGACAAAGGTTGCCGCGCCCATTGGAACCGTTTAGCGGCGGGCATCATTCAAAACAGCCGTTGTGAACCGATGTCAGACCACCCCACCAAAGCCCGTTGGCACGCACTGGACCGTGACCTACAGCGTATCTCGCGCGTTGAGCACGCCAATGCCCAAGTATCGCGTCCTCTGTTGGCCCCCGGAATTGCACTGGCCTTTATCGCGCTGGCGGGTTTGGCTGCAGCGCTTCTGTTCGGACGGGCCGATGGCGGCGTGATCGTTGTCGCAGCTGCTGCATTCGGCGCTTACATGGCGATCAATATCGGTGCCAACGACGTGGCCAACAATATGGGCCCGGCAGTTGGGGCCAATGCTCTGACCATGGGCGGAGCCATCCTGATTGCCGCCATCGCAGAAAGCGCAGGCGCATTGCTGGCAGGGGGGGATGTGGTTTCGACCATCTCTAAGGGCATCATCGATCCGATGTCGGTGCAGAACAGCAATGTGTTCATCTGGGCAATGATGGCGGCCCTGATATCGTCGGCACTGTGGGTCAATCTGGCTACCTGGGTCGGGGCACCGGTTTCGACCACGCATTCGGTGGTTGGCGGCGTGATGGGTGCCGGCATTGCTGCGGCGGGCCTAAGTGCGGTGAGCTGGGGCACGATGAGCGCGATTGCCGCCAGTTGGGTGATCTCACCCGTTTTGGGCGGGATGATTGCAGCCGCCTTTCTGGCATTGATCAAACACAAGATCCAGTATCAGGACGACAAGATCGCGGCAGCGCGGCGCTGGGTGCCCATTCTGGTTGCCGTGATGGCAGGGGCGTTTGCCACCTACTTGTCGGTCAAAGGCCTGAAGCGGATCGTCAAAATTGATCTTCAATTTGCCCTTTTGATCGGTCTGACCTTTGGCGGCCTGGTCTGGGCTGCGACGGTACCGTGGGTCAAGCGCAAGTCTGAAGGGTTGGAGAACCGGACCCGGTCGTTGAAGACATTGTTTGGTCTGCCTCTGGTGATTTCGGCCACATTTCTGAGCTTTGCGCATGGGGCCAATGATGTGGCCAATGCGGTGGGTCCACTGGCGGCGATCGTGCATGCGGCCGAGTTCGGAGATTTTGCCACGAAAGTCTCGATCCCGACATGGGTCATGGTGATCGGCGCGTTTGGCATCTCGTTCGGCCTATTCCTGTTCGGTCCCAAGCTGATCCGTATGGTCGGCAGCCAGATCACCAAGCTGAACCCGATGCGGGCGTTCTGTGTCGCGCTATCGGCGGCGATCACGGTCATCGTCGCCAGTTGGCTGGGTCTGCCGGTCAGTTCGACTCATATCGCGGTTGGGGCCGTCTTTGGTGTTGGCTTCTATCGGGAGTGGCATGCAGAACGGCGGTGGAAATACTCGAACCGCCAGCGACCGGCAGAGCTGCGACTGGCGCGCGAGGAACGGCGGCGGCGCAAGCTGGTGCGGCGGTCGCATTTCATGACCATCGTGGCGGCCTGGGTGATCACGGTACCGGCAGCGGCAGTGATGTCGGCGCTAATTTTCTGGGTTTTGACTGCGTTCGCTTGATCGGAATTTGCGAGGCTCTGCCTCGCGCTCCGAGGTATTTTAGGCCAGATGAAGAGACGGATCAGGTTATGATCTGGTCGACTGTGAGCGGCGTGTCCGGTGATTGATGGATGAGTTGAGAGACTCGGCTATTGATCGGGGTTGGGATCGCGTACTGTTGGCCGAGTTTGATGATTTCGCCCTGTAGACTGTCGATTTCGGTCGGGCGACCCGCCGTCAGATCATAAGCCATCGAGGTGCGCGCATTGGGGTCGATGGTCAGCATTTTTGCCGCAATTCGTGTAAAAATTGGCGTTGGCAGACGTAGAATGTGCGGTGTCATCCATGCGGGTAGTGGCGTTGTGGAGGTGGCCTCGATCTCGGCGACTTTCAAAACACGCTGCGCCTCGGCCATTTGATCAGCCATCAGGCGACGCCAGTTTCGGTCGAGCAGTTGGTTTTGCAAGGTCTGGCCGGACAATGCGTTCAATGCATTGTTGAGGTTGATCACCAGCTTACCCCATTGCACTGCCTCGATCTGGTCGCTTTCGCTGACGGGTAGATCTGGGGCGCTAAGGCGTTCAGCCAGAGACCGGGAGCCACGCTCGATGACGATCTCGCCCGATGTGGCGCGGTGATAGGTTGCCGGGCCCGTCGGCACCACGTTGAAGGGCACCATTCCAGCCCGAACGTCGCGTCCGGGAAGAGCGGTGCGCAGGGTGCGGGCGTTCTCGAGCCCATTCTGCCAAGACAGAACCGGGGCCGTTTCCGTGGCGTATGCGGCGATCAGCGCTGCCATCTCGGCGGTCGCGCCGGTTTTTACCGTGACGATGACCAACTCGGCATCCCCAAGACAGGCAGGGTCTTCGCTGAGCGTGAGTTGTGCGGCGGCGACGTGACGATGCAGGTTCGAGAAATCTGTCACCGTCAGCCCCTGTCCCCGGATGGCGTTCAGCACCCGCGCGCGACCCAGCAGTGTCACGCTGTGTCCCGCTGCGGCCAGCAATGCGCCGCAAAAGCAGCCAATGCTGCCTGCACCGGCGATGACAATATTCATGGCTTACCTCCGCTGTGCCTCCAAGGATCGCCGGGATCGTTCAACGGAGCCAGCGTGACGTGAGGTCAGACGCGGGCGCGTCTGGGGCGGGTGCGTTCGAGGTCTTCCGAGATCGGAATGAACTCCTGATCATCACCGGGCGGCAGGTGGAAGGCGCCGTTCGCCCAGTCGGCAGTTTTCCATTCGCGTGTGGCGGTTTCGATTTTCTCCTTCGAAGAGGAGACGAAGTTCCACCAGATGTAGCGATCTTCGTTCAAGGTCGCGCCGCCCAGCAGCAACAGCCGCGCACCCAGTGGTCCGGCCTTCACGGACAGGTGATCGCCGGGGCGGAAGACCATCATGCGACCCGCCTCGAAGCTGTCGCCTGCGATCTCGACCGAGCCTGTGGTGACATAGACACCGCGATCCTCGTGATTGTCGGGCAGTGGGAAGGAGGCACCCGGTTCGAGCTGGACGTCGAGATAAAAGGTCTCGGACAGCATGGTGACCGGGCTGGTTTCGCCATAGGCGGAACCAAGGATCAGGCGGGCGCTGACGCCTGCATCCTGAATATGGGGCAACGCGCCCTGTTTGTGGTGTTCGAAATCGGGGGCCATATCTTCGTGAGTTTCGGGCAGGGCGATCCAAGTCTGGATGCCAAACAGGCTGTGTTTCTTGCCGCGTGTTTGGTCACTGGTACGTTCGGAATGGGTCACGCCACGCCCAGCGACCATCCAGTTGACCTCGCCGGGATAGATCATCTGATGCGTGCCGAGACTGTCGCGGTGTTCAAACTCGCCCTGATATAAATAGGTCACGGTACCAAGTCCGATATGGGGATGCGGCCGTACGTCAATACCGCCTTCGGTGATGAATTCGGCCGGACCCATTTGGTCGAAGAAGATGAAGGGGCCGACCAGTTGCCGTTTGACCGAGGGTAGCGCGCGGCGCACCTCGAACCCGCCCAGATCACGGGCACGGGGGATGATCAGGCTGTCCAGCGCCGGGTTCTCGGACCGGCAGTCGGGGGTATGGGTCGGATTCCAGCTCATTCTCGCTCTCCCTTAGGTCAGGATCTGGCTTGGGCTTCAATATGTTTGATAATGTGGAATATAGTATGATTTATTATCTGGCATAGCGCATGAGTGCACATATACAGTGCACGATGGGCGGAAACGGCGGCAACGCTCACGTGACGGTGATGAAATGACCCGATCTTCAGACCAGCTTAACTCGGCTTTCGCAACAAACGTGCTAGATTGAGTGTCAGGCCAGACAACATGCCCGTTATCGAAAGGAGCCCTCTCGATGTCGCACGTTCTTCTTACCCGCCGCAGCGCGTTGGTTACGGCGGGCTGTTTTGCAGCGCTAGGCACGGCCGGGCTGACCACGCCCGCGCGGGCGCAGGGCGTTGCACCGACCCCGTCCATGCGGGGCGGATCGAACAACTATCGCCCCGGCGCCCCTATTGTGCAGCGCATCGGCGGCGGAGGTTTCTGGATGACCGGCACCGTGCGCCGCGCAGGCGACGGTGCCCCCTTGCCCGGCCAACGTATCCAGATCTGGGCGCATACGACCGAGGGGCACGAGCGCGACCAGCGCAGCCATGGGGCGACGCTGACGGATGCGAACGGTGAATTTCGGCTTGAGATGCCACAAATCGTGCCCGCCTTTGGCCAACCGCACGGGCATCTCGCCTATGACAGCGGCGAATTCGAAACGGTTTTCCTACGCCCGGTGATGTCGAGCGCGAAGGATAAAACGCTTGCCGCGCATTTCGTCTTGCAGCCTGCCTGATACGTGTTGAGGCGCATACTGATCTGGGCAGCGTTGATTGTCGCCCTTCTGGTGCCGGTTATCGCGGCAGCATTCAGCCCTTATCTGGCGTGGCGCGAGCCGATCTACATCCTAGCCGGGTTTGCGGGCATCGTCGGGATGTGCCTTCTGCTGATGCAACCCTTGCTGGCCGGACGCTGGTTGCCTGGGCTTTCACCTGTGCGCAGCCGCTTATGGCACAGGCGGTGCGGTCTGGCCCTTGTCGCAGCGATCGTAATCCATGTGGGCGGTTTGTGGATCACGAGCCCGCCGGATGTCGTGGACGCGCTTCTATTCGTATCAGCCACACCCTTTTCCGTCTGGGGTGTGATCGCGATGTGGACGGGTTTTGCTGCAGCAACGATGGGCGTTCTGCGCCTACGCCTGAACCTGCGATTTCGGCTCTGGCGTCTGGGGCACACAGGACTGGCGCTGGTGACCATACTGGGCAGTGTCGTACACGCCCTGCTGATTGAGGGCACAATGGAGAGCATGACCAAGATCGCATTGTGTGTGCTGGTAGTTCTGGCGTGCGTCGCTACGCTCGCCAGACTACGGGTCTGGGATGTGACCCGACGCGTTTAGTCCTCCCATACGCATACCGGGGCCGCGTCAGGCTGATAGGCGTTTGGCATAGGTCGCGCGATCTATTTCAACATCCCGCACGGTGATGCTGCCGACCGTGGGCGCAGACGCAGCCAGAACATTCAGAATGATCGCGTTCAACTCGGCGCGCGTTGCCTCATCACGGCCCTGCAGCAACAAGAGCGTGGCATGAATGAAGGTCTGCGGTTCGGTCCCGATGCGGAAATACGGAAACGAGGTGGCACGGATTTTGAGTGTTGGGGCATCGAATTCTTCATGCGCGGCGAGCACGGAATAGAGCTGCTCACAGATGGCTTGAAAATCATGAGTTTTTTCGAGCCCGGCGGAGAATTCCAGAGTGATGTGTGGCATTGGTTGCTCCGAGATTTAAGAGAGCCATCTATGGCTCTCCCAGATTGCTGTCGGCCTCAGACGCCCAGACACCAGCGCATCACGGCTTTTTGCGCATGCAGGCGGTTTTCGGCCTCGTCAAAGATCACCGAGTTCGGGCCGTCCATGACCTCGGATGTGGCCTCTTCTTCGCGGTGCGCGGGCAGGCAGTGCATGAACAACGCGTCTGGCTTGGCATGCGACATCAGCTCGGCGTTGACCTGATAGGGGCGCAGCATGTTGTGGCGGCGCTCCTTCGCGGATTGGGAATCGTGCATCGAGACCCAGGTGTCGGCGACTACAAGGTCGGCCCCTTCAACAGCTTTGTGCGGGTCCCGTTCGATCACGATTTTCGAGCCCTTCTGGCGTGCAAGCCCCATGAATTCTTCTTCTGGGTCCAGCTGCGCCGGGCCGGTGAATGTCAGGTCGAAACCGAATTGACCGGCGGCATGCAGAAATGAAGCGCAGACATTGTTGCCGTCGCCGGTCCAAACGACCTTTTTTCCTGCGATGGGGCCGCGATGCTCTTCATAGGTCAGCACATCGGCCATGATCTGGCAGGGATGTGTACGATCGGTCAGACCATTGATGACGGGAACGTCCGAGTATTCGGACATCTCGGTCAGGATGGTTTCATCAAAGGTTCGGATCATGATCATGTCGACATAGCGCGACAGGACCCGGGCGGTGTCGGCGATGGTCTCGCCATGGCCCAGCTGCATGTCCTTGCCGGACAGTACCATAGTCTGCCCGCCCATTTGGCGCACGCCAACATCGAAGGACACGCGGGTCCGCGTTGATGGCTTTTCAAAGATCAGCGCAACCATGCGGCCTGCCAGAGGCTGCTCATCGTCGGGGGCGGCTTTGGGACGCCCAAGGCGCGCCTGTTTCATCGCGCTGGCCTGATCGATCATGTTCCGCAGATCACCTGCGTCAGTTTTGTGGATATCAAGGAAGTGGTTCATTTTAATTCACTTTTTAATCAGGCGAGTTCAGGCCGAAGCCATTGCGTTTTCGACTTGTGCCGCAGTTTTCTCGAGGCGGATCAGGGCTTGTGCGATGTCATCCTCGGTGAGGGTCAGCGGCGGCAGCAGGCGGATCACGTTATCTGCGGCGGGAACCGTTATGACCTCGTTGTCATAGCCAGCGTTGACCACGTCGATATTGGCGGGTTTGCATTTCAGGCCAAGCATCAAACCTGAGCCGCGCACCTCCTCGAATACTTCGGGGTGGTCCGCGATCAGGCCTTCGAGCTTCTGACGCAGCAGGCCTGCCTTGCGATTCACACCTTCGAGGAAGGCCGGAGTAGCGACCTGATCAATCACCGCGCAGCCGACGGCACAGCCCAAGGGGTTGCCGCCATAGGTCGAGCCGTGGGTGCCTGCCGTCATGCCGCTGGCGGCCTCTTCGGTGGCCAGAACCGCACCCAGAGGAAAACCGCCGCCGATGCCTTTGGCGACCATCATGATATCCGGCGTGATGCCGGCCCATTCATGGGCAAAGAGTTTGCCGGTCCGCCCAACGCCGCATTGGACTTCATCGAGGATCAGCAAAAGGCCGTTATCATCGCAAATCTGGCGCAGGGCTTTCAGCTCTGCATCCGGAACGGGGCGGATGCCGCCTTCGCCCTGAACCGGTTCGATCAGGATGGCCGCCGTGTTGTCGGTGATGGCGTTGGTGACACCGTCGAGGTCTCCGAATGTCAGATGCACAAAGCCGGGAAGCAGCGGGCCGAAACCTTTGGTCATTTTCTCGGACCCGGCGGCGGCGATACCCGCCGATGACCGGCCATGGAATGAGCCGTCGAAGGTGATGATCTCGACCTTCTCGGGCTGACCTTTGTCATAAAAATACTTGCGGGCCATTTTGACGGCCAATTCGCAGGATTCGGTGCCCGAATTGGTGAAGAACACCGTATCGGCAAAGGTGTGTTCCACCAGCTTGTCCGCCAGTGCCTGCTGTTGCGGGATGTTATAGAGGTTTGAAACATGCCACAGCGCATGCGCCTGTTCCGTCAGGGCCGCCACCAGCGCCGGATGCGCATGACCCAGCGCGTTTACCGCTATGCCCGCGCCCAGATCCAGAAAACGTCGGCCATCCGCCTCGGTCAGCCAGGCGCCTTCGCCCTTCACGAATGTCAGGGGCGCGCGGTTATAGGTCGGCAGAACGGACGGGATCATCGGATCATCCTTTTCGAATAGCTTGAGCCCTGTGAGTGATACACTGGGGCCATGGTCGTCAACTGATTTGGTGGGGTTTGCGCGGATTTGGACAGCGCAAATGGATCAAACGGGCCGATTATGCGGTCAGGCTTTGGCGTCGGAGGCGCAGGATATGTGCGGTATTGATCATGTGAGGCCGTATAGCGGGGTGCACCGGGTCTGAAAACCCCGTTTTTGCGATCGGGGCAAAAATCATTCTGAGACCGGGATTTACCGCTTGTCATTTACCCGACGCTGGCGCACGGCTGAACCATGACACCGATACGTCAGAATCCTGCCCTTGCGGCCCTGCTGATCCTTGCGGCCAGCGCCCTTCTCGCAGGGACCACATTGCTGGCGAAAGCACTGGGGACGGATGTGCTTGGCCCTGCCCTGCATCCGATGCAGATCAGCCATGGACGGTTTCTGTTTGCCTTTCTGGTAATCGTGACAGCCGTCGGCATCATGCGCCCCCGCCTGAGCCGCCCGCATTGGGGTCTGCATATAGGACGGACAAGCTTCGGCTGGCTGGGGATCACGCTGATGTTTGCATCCGTTGCTTTCATACCGATTGCGGATGCGACGGCTATCTCGTTCCTGAACCCGGTCTTTGCCATGATGTTGGCGATCCCGCTGCTGAAAGAAGGTGTCGGCCCGTGGCGCTGGTTGGCCGCCATCGTGGCCTTGATCGGTGCTTTGGTACTGTTGCGTCCGACGCCCGCTAGCTTTCAACCCGCTGCATTACTGGCCCTGACCGCAGCAGTGATAATTGGGATGGAACTGATCTTTATCAAAAAGCTCTCGGGCCGAGAAATACCAATCCAGATTCTGCTGATCAACAATGCGATGGGTCTGACCATTGCGACAGTCGCGGTAAGTTTCGTTTTCCAGATGCCGACGCCTCAGCAATGGGCGGCGCTGGCCTCGATTGGTGTGCTAATGGCCTGTGCGCAGGCTTGTTTCGTCAACGGAATGGCGCGGGCGGATGCCTCTTTTGTGGCACCGATCAGCTACGCCACCCTGATCTTCGCTGCCGTCTACGATTTCGCGGTATTCAAGGTGATACCGGATGGGATCAGCCTGATCGGCTCGGCCATCATCCTGACCGGAGGTCTGATTCTGGTCTGGCGCGAGGCGATACACCGTCAGGCCTTGAGCCGGTAGCCGGTGCGCAACATCTGCCAGGTCAATCCTCCAACCAACAATGTCGCGCTGGCGCAGATCGCCATGCCCAACCAAGGAGAGCTGTCGGACACGCCGATCATCCCATAGCGCAACCCGTCGATCAGATAGAAGACCGGGTTCGCATGGCTTAGCCGATTGAGCACTGGCGGTAGCGCCTGCACAGAATAGAAAGTGCCGGACAAGAAAGCCAAAGGCGTGACGATGAAATTGGTGATCGCCGCCATCTGGTCGAACTTGTTGGCAAAAATCCCGGCAAAAAGCCCAAGCGCACCCATGAACGCGCCGCCCAGAACCACGAATATCAGTGCGATCAGCGGGTTCTGCGGCACGATGCCCAGAACCAACGCCAGAGCGATTGCAACAACAAGGGCGATCAGGATACCGCGGGCGATGCCTCCGGCCAGATAACCCAACAGGATTTCCAGCGGCGATAGCGGCGGCATCAGCGTATCGACGATATTGCCCTGAACCTTGGCGATCACCATCGATGACGATGTATTGGCAAAGGCGTTCTGAATCACGGTCATCATCATGATGCCCGGTGCCAGAAAGGTCAGAAACGGCACCCCCATCACATCCGGTCGGCTGGGACCAATGGCAATGTTGAAGATCAGCAGGAACAGGCCTGCCGTCACCAGCGGTGCCAGCAGGGTCTGCGTCCACACGGCCAGAAAGCGCAGGGTTTCGCGCTGCGCCAGTGTATAGAGGCCCATCCAATTCACCGCGCCAAAGCGGCGTGCGTCGTGATCCATGAGATTATGCATGCTCTGCCCCATACCTGATTCGAAGACCGCTTGTAACTCGGGCCGCAGTGTTTAGAATAGGGCGCTGAGATGATTTCCCAAGGCGGCCCGAATCCGGGGCCGCTTTCCGCTTTTGAAAGGCAAATGATGTCCTGGACTGACGAGCGTGTAGAGCTGCTGAAAAAGATGTGGGGCGAGGGCCAGTCGGCCAGCCAGATCGCCAAGGAACTGGGCGGCGTGACCCGCAATGCGGTGATCGGCAAGGTGCACCGTCTGGGTCTGTCGAATCGCGCCACCGGTGCAAGCCCGGCAAAGGCCGAGCCTAAGGAAAAACCGGCCCCCGCGCCCAAGGCCGAGGCCAAACCGAAACCGACACCCAAGACTGAACCGGCCCGTCCGGTGCCAGCCCCCGAGGCCAAACCGGTCACCCCGGCCCGTCGCCAGATCATACCCGCCGGCCAGCCGCTGCCTCCGCAACCGTCGGCCAATGAGATCAGCCCCGAGGCTTTGGCCAAGGTCAACGAGATTGAAAAGAAGGCCAAGAAGCTGTCTTTGATGGAGCTGACCGAAAAGACCTGCAAATGGCCTGTCGGCGACCCCGCGACCGAGGATTTCTGGTTCTGCGGCCTGCCCGTCGAGGCAGGCAAACCCTATTGCGAGGCACATGTGGGCGTGGCGTTCCAGCCGATGAGCTCGCGCAGAGATCGTCGGCGGTAATTCTTAGACATGACAGCGGGTGTTGGCCTTGGTTGGCCAACGCCCTATCAACATTAGTCTGCAGAACGGGTGCTTTCCGTATAGTCGGATAGCAATGATCGGGCGTGTTGAGCGTGGCGCGACACCAGCTGTTTCTGACGCGCGTTATCCGGCACCAGATAACTGGTATCCGAGAGGCCCCCGGTCGAAATGCCCGAAAACAATACAGTAAGTTCCTCGACCATTGCAGGAGGGAGTGAATTCAACGCTTCCTGTCCTATCAGCAAGCTTTCGGTCGGGGCACCCTCGGCGACAATCACTTCGTGCGTCGCCAGGACCAGATGGAAATACGTGACGCTGTCTACGGTTTCATCGACATAAATCCCCGGCAGATCGGTCAGCCTTATCGCGGCGACCAGAACCTCAGAACGACCGAACATGCGTTTCACAATCGCCGAGGACACCAGCATGCGATGCTGACGCGAGACAAGCAGATCACGTCGGGGCAGGCCTTGTCCAAGTGCGCCCGCGCAAATTCGCACTGGATAAAGTTTCGGATTGCGGCGCAACTCGCGCGCAGTGAGTGAACGGCGCAAGATCTGCAGCAAAGGCTGGTTGCCACCCCGCGCCAGCAAAAGCAGCTGGCCAGGCTTCAGATCTTCTACCGGCACCGGACCCAAATCAGTGGATACGAGTGTGCCCGCAGTCAGACAGGGGATGCTGCCCGGGGTGGGATCGGTATTGACTGTATATGTACCGCCATTGTCGGTCGAAATCAGGGAATCGCCAGCGCCGGCCTGCCCGATGACTGTCGATTGCATACCGTTGGCCGGGCCAGTGTTCGCAGTGATCGGGCCGGGACTTGGAGGATCGCTGAAAGAATTAAACTGATAAACCGTTGTCCCTTCGGAAAGCGAGATACCATTGGTTTTACCCAATCCGTTAAATGTCCCGGAACTTGTCGTGTCGATGACATAGATATCGCGACCGGCAACCGTTGTCGGCGTGATACCGGCCAGAGTATTGGTGGTTCGGATCGAGCCATTGCTCAAATAGATCGTCACGACCAACCCCGAGACATCCGTACCAGCGTCAACCGCGACCTCGATAAAATCCAGGGTCGGGCCACCTAAGTATTTGAGCTCAGAAAAGTATGGATCCGGCATAAATCACATGTCTTTCGATGATGCTAAGACGTCCACCCGGCACTGACGGGACAGAAATGCTGTGGCTGCTGTTGATACATCTTTCGTAGGAAGGCAAGCTGTTGCTTCTGTCACTGCGCCGGATGCGAAGGCAGATTTGGCATCGGCACCCATCGGGGTAGTTCCTCGGGCGAAACCGAGACATGCAGTTTCTCTGACCGGTCACGCCCTACTTTGCGATGCTTGCGCAGCAGGAAAATCTTACCCCAGCCACGCCAGGTGCCCACGGATTGCGCATGCGGATCGGTAGGGAAACGGTCGCGCCAACCTTCGGGCAGGGGCAGGCCGTGCAGCTCGGCCTTGTCCAGCATCCAGATCAGGGAGATGTTGCTGAGGGGGCGGGCCTCTTCGAACCCGTTCAGCTGGCCGCCAACATCGCCGTGGGTGCCGCGGAACCAAACCTGCTCGATATGGCCTTTGAAGTCAGGCGTGCATTTCCACAGCACCGGCTCGAACACTTCGCGGGTCTCGTCCAGCGCCATGGCGTGATAGCCGTGGCGGGTGGCCGGGCCAAGCTGGTGGTTGTGGAAGGCGTGGCGTTCCTCGGCCCAGCGCCAGAGCAGCGGCAGGCGCAGGCCCAGCGCCTTGACCGTGTCCCAGACGCCGACCATCTCGATGGCGACATCCTCGTGACAGAACTCCCGACGAAAGACCGCCGCCGCTTCGCCATTGGCGTTACATTCATAGTGTCGATAGGCCTGTTTGATATTGCGGACAGTGGCGTGTTCGGCCTTGAGCAACCCGATAGCATCGATCACGCCCGCAAGGCTGCGGACCCCGTATGCGCCGCGTGAATAGCCGATGAAAAAGATCTTATCACCGGGTTTGTAACGCGAAGCCAAATAACCATAGGCCCGACGAATCTGACGGTTGATACCCCGCCCCATCATCACGTCCATAGTCGACTTCCAGCTTTCCCACTGCACGCCGGATTCGTAGAAAACCGAAACCTGGCTGCCCATCTCGCAGCACAGGCGCAGGGTCTGGCCCGCGTGGGTTTCCCGCCCTGCTTCCAGCGTCGACATGGTGCCGTCAAGAATGATGACATGGCTGACAGGTTCGCGGTGGCGCGTTTCGGCCGAGTGCTCGGACCGCAGAGGCCGTCCGAGCCATCCCAGTACCTTTCTACTCAGCCGCGACAGAACCATGCGTCAACAATTCCCAAACTTTGTGAGGTGTGAAAGGCATATCCGCCTGCCGCACCCCGTGATCCCAGAGCGCATCCTGTACCGCGTTAGCCACTGCGGCCAGTGCGCCCACGGTGCCTGCCTCGCCACAGCCTTTCATCCCCATCGGGTTGGCGGTTGACGGAACCGGCGCCGAGGTAAACTCTATCATGGGTATCTCAGCAGCGCGGGGCAAGGCGTAGTCCATGAACGAAGCCGTGAGCAGTTGCCCCTCGGCATCATGAACAACATGCTCGGTCAGTGCTTGACCGATACCCTGAACCACGCCGCCATGCACCTGCCCCTCGGCCAGCATCGGGTTGATAAGATTGCCGAAATCATCCACCACCGTGTAGCGGTCGACCCATGTTTCACCAGTGAAAGAATCGATAACGACTTCGGCAACATGTGCGCCGTTTGGATAGCTGCGTGCATCTAGCGTGGCGCGGGCTTCGTGCTGCAACAGATCGGCGCGCCCGTCTGCGCGCGCCATCTCGGCCGCCTCGGTCAGCGTGGGGGTCAGGTTGGACCCGGGTGCGCGGAAGGTTTCATGGTCGAAGGTCACATCGATTTCCTCGATACCCATCTTATCCGCAAGATAGGGCGTGAATGCGGCGATCATCGTATCAACTGTGACCAGTGTCGCGTTGCTTTGGGTCGTTACCGAGCGTGATCCGCCGGTTCCGCCGCCCTGCGCCAGCCTGTCCGTGTCGCCTTGCACAACATTGATCAGGTGTGAAGGAATCCCTGTCTGGTCCGATAGGAACTGGGCATAGACGGTCTCATGCCCTTGCCCATTGGACTGAGTGCCGACATAGAGGTTCACCGTTCCGTCCTCGCAAAACTCGATCTTCGCGCCTTCGGAAGGGTCTCCCAAAATACTTTCGATATAGTAACAAAGCCCCTGCCCCCGGATCAGGCCGTTTTCCGCATCCGCCGCCTTGCGGGCCTCGAAGCCCGTAGTCTGTTCGGCGGCGCGGCTGAGGACCATGTTGAACTCACCCACATCATAGGTTTCGCCGGTTGCGGTCTTATAGGGGAAGGCTTCGGGTCGGATGAAATTCTTGCGCCGCAACTCCCACGGATCAATCCCCAACTCACGCGCAGCACGGTCCATGACGCGTTCCAGCACATAGATCGCCTCGGGTCGCCCGGCACCGCGATAGGCGTCGACCTGCGTGGTGTTGGTGAAGAATCCTTCGACCCGCAAGTAGGTGGTCTGAACATCGTAGACACCCATCAAAACCTTACTGAACAGGCTGGTCTGGATCGCCTGCGCGAAATGGCTGTTATAGGCACCAAGGTTGATCTTGCTGTGAACCCGATAGGCGGTGATCTTGTGATCGGCATCAAAGGCAAGTTCCGCCAGCGACGTCAGGTCACGGCCGTGGTGATCTGACAACATCGCTTCGGACCGGTCCGACATCCAGTGCACGGGCTGGTCCAGTTTCATGGCAGCAACAGCAACGGTGAAATATTCGGGATAAGGCATCGCCTTCATACCAAATCCGCCGCCGACATCTGGCGTAGTAACACGGATCGCCTCGGGGTCCAGTTTCAGCTTTTGTGCCAGTTGCGCTTTCATCCCCCAGACACCCTGCCCGCCATATGAGAAATGCATACGGCCACCCGACCAATCGGCCTGACAGCCACGCGGTTCGATCGAGCTCACGATGACCCGGTTGTCATGCACGTTCAGCGCGACGGTGCGCGCCGCTGCATGAAAGGCGGCATTGGTCGCCTTCTCATCACCCAAGCCCCAGTCAAAGGCGCGGTTGTCGGGGGCTTGTGGATGCAAAGGTTCGCCACCCGCAGCGACATCCATCTTGACCGGCAGGTCTTCGGTTTCCATCCAGATCAATTCGACTGCATCGCGGGCCTGTAACAACGAGTCGGCAATGACGACCGCAACGGGTTCTCCGACGAAACGCACGCGGTCCTTGGCCAGCATGTTCCGCTCGGACGCAGCGCCTTGACTGCCGTCGCGGTTGGCGACTGTAGTCGCGTTCATCACCGTATCGATCCCGGCAGCAGTCAGATCTTCCAGCGTCATGACCAAGCGCACCCCATCCGCTGTACGTGCATCTTCAAGGTCCAGCGACGTGATCGTGGCATGCGCCACCGGGCTGCGAAAGAATGCTGCGAACAGCGCATTCTCGGGCACAGAATCGTCCATGTATTGCCCCTGCCCGGTCAGAAACCGCTGGTCCTCGGTCCGTTTGATGGGCTGGCTTTTGCCGAATTTTTCCATGGGATGATCCTCTGGCTGCCTGAATGCGCGACCCTAGCGTGAAGCAGGACCTTGTCCAGTGGCTGAGAAAATTAACCCCGCACGGTCTGAAAGCGACATTCATGTCTGGAAACAGCGTTGCGCGCCGATCTGGGCCGCGCCTAGGCTGAACCTAAATTCAGTCGAGTGGAGGTTTCCATGCCCAAAGAAATCAAGCTGACGAATGGCCGATTGGACAGCCAAAGTGCCGAGGCCTATTGGGATGATGGGTTTATATTTCCGATCCCCGTGTTCTCTGCCGCAGAAGCCGCCGGGTACCGTGCCGAGTTGGAAGATGTCGAGGCCAGCTGGCGCGAGGCTGACCTGCCGCTACCCCTGAACATGTACAAACGCATCAACGCGCATGTGGTGATGCCATTTGCCACTCGCATCGCGTTGGACCCGCGCGTTTTGGACGTTGTCGAAGGTGTTTTGGGCCCAGACCTGCTGTTGTGGTCGGCTGAGCTGTTCATCAAGGAACCGCGCACGACGCAAGTGGTGGGCATGCATCAGGACCTGACATATTGGGGTATGGGTGAAACCTCGGACCAGTTGACCGCCTGGATCGCCCTATCCCCTGCGACGGTTGAGAGTGGCTGCATGGATTTCGTGAAGGCCAGCCACAAGAACCCGATCCTGCCGCATAATGATACGTTTTCCGACAACAACCTGCTGTCGCGCGGGCAAGAGGTGGCAGTCGATGTCGCAGAGGAAGACAAAACCCATATCGAGTTGCAGCCCGGCCAGATGTCGCTGCACCATGGGCTGACCATTCACGGGTCAGGGCCGAACGTATCTGATGATCGTCGAATTGGCCTGGCTATCCGTTATCTCAACCCCAATGCGCAGCAAAAAGTGGCGGATCGCGACTATGCCATTCTGGCGCGGGGCGAGGACCGGGTGGGGAATTTCATCCATATCCCTGAGCCGACCGAGCTGTTTGCTCCTGAGGCGCTGGACCTGCACGCGCGCATCCGCAGCGATCAGGCCAAGGCGATGGGGCAAGGGGCCAGCGAAAAGCTGGATCTTTATGCGCCCGCCCCATCAAATCCCGGCTGATCATTGCAGGACCGCCGCGCAGGGCCTTCCCCTTCCTGCGTCCATTCGCTATTGCAGGCGCTGACCCGATATTGTTGACGCAGGACGCATCCCATGGCGATGGAAAAGACATTCAACGCGGCCGAGGCCGAGGCCCGCATCTATCAGGCCTGGGAAGCGGCCGGAGCCTTCAAGGCAGGCGCGAACAAATCGCGCGACGAGAGTTTTACCATCATGATCCCGCCACCGAACGTGACGGGTGCGCTGCATGTGGGCCACGCGTTCAACAACACGCTGCAGGATGTTCTGACCCGCTGGCACCGGATGCGCGGGTTCGACACGCTATGGCAGCCTGGTCAGGACCACGCTGGTATCGCCACGCAGATGCAGGTGGAAAAGATGTTGGCCAACACCCAGCAGCCGGGACGTCGTGAGCTGGGACGTGAGGCGTTTCTGGACAAGGTCTGGGAATGGAAGGGAGAATACGGCGGCACGATCATCGAGCAGCTCAAGCGCCTGGGCTCGTCCTGTGATTGGTCGCGCAACGCCTTCACTATGGCGGGTGCGCCGCGTGACCCGCGCACGGGCCACGAAAATTCTGCGAATTTTCACGACGCGGTGATCAAGGTCTTTGTCGACATGTACGAAAAGGGACTGATCTATCGCGGCAAGCGGTTGGTCAACTGGGACCCGCATTTCGAGACCGCGATTTCGGACCTTGAGGTCGAGAATATCGAAGTTGCGGGCCATATGTGGCACTTCAAGTATCCGCTGGCGGGCGGTGAGACCTATACCTACGTCGAGAAAGATGAGGACGGGAATATCGTGCTGGAGGAAGAGCGCGACTATATCTCGATCGCCACGACCCGCCCCGAAACCATGCTCGGCGACGGCGCAGTTGCGGTTCACCCATCCGATGAGCGCTATGCGCCCATCGTCGGAAAACTTTGCGAAATCCCGGTAGGCCCGAAAGAGCATCGCCGTCAGATCCCGATCATCACCGATGATTACCCTGATCCAGATTTCGGCTCGGGCGCGGTGAAAATCACCGGTGCACATGACTTCAACGACAATATGGTCGCCAAGCGCGGCGGCATTCCAATGTATCGCCTGATGGACACCAAAGGCGCAATGCGCGCCGATGGTGCGCCTTATGCCGAAGAGGCGGACAAGGCGCAGGAATACGCGCGCGGGCGTGAGTTCACCGAGAACGAGATCGACGCGATCAACCTGATCCCTGATCATCTGCGCGGTCTCGACCGGTTCGAGGCACGTGCGAAGGTGGTTGAGGAGATCACTGCAGACGGTCTGGCTGTCATGACTCGCGCCGATGATCCACGTCTGGGTTCGACCGCTTTAAAGCCGGAACACGAAGGCGCGGACAAGCTGGTGCCGCTGGTCGAAAGCAAACCGATCATGCAGCCCTTCGGCGACCGCTCGAAAGTCGTCATCGAGCCGATGTTCACCGACCAATGGTTCGTCGACGCCGCCAAGGTCGTCGGCCCTGCGCTGGACGCGGTCAAGGACGGCACGGTCAAGATCATCCCCGAGTCGGGCGAGAAGACCTATTACCATTGGCTGGAAAACATCGAGCCGTGGTGCATCTCGCGCCAGCTGTGGTGGGGGCATCAGATTCCGGTTTGGTATGGCCTCGATCTCTCGGCTGAGAATTTCAAGGACGACGAAAACGACGGCAACCTTGATTTGGTCGAATTGGGTCGTTTGCTGAACGAGGGCGGCATGCTGCATCGTGGCAATGTCATGGAATGCGCGGCAAGCCTTGAGGCAGTTACAGAGAAATTCGTCGACGACAATGCCAATATACCCAGCCCGCTGAGCCACGCGACTGTCATCGAAGTTGCCGATAAGCAGGAAGCGATCCATCAGTTCGCCGAAAGCCTTGCCCTATACGCAGTCGAACAAGACCCGACCAAGCTGGTCTACCCGGTCTGGCGCGACCCCGACGTGCTCGACACATGGTTCTCTTCCGGCCTCTGGCCTATCGGCACGCTGGGCTGGCCCGAAAAGACCGAAGAGTTAGAGCGCTATTTCCCAACCGATGTGTTGATCACCGGCTTTGACATCCTGTTCTTCTGGGTCGCGCGGATGATGATGATGCAACTGGCCGTAGTGAACGAGATCCCGTTCCACACCGTCTATCTGCACCAGCTCGTCCGCGACGAGAAGGGCAAGAAGATGTCCAAAACCACCGGCAACGTGATCGACCCGTTGGAGATCGTGGACGAATTCGGTGCTGACGCGCTCCGCTTTACCAATGCTTCAATGGCGGCTATTGGCGGGGTACTGAAACTGTCGCGCGAGCGCATCACAGGTTACCGAAACTTCGGCACCAAACTGTGGAACGCCGTCCGCTTTGCCGAGATGAATGAGGTCTTCACCGACGCTGTCCCGCAACTGGACGTGACTGACCTGAAACCCAAAGCCGCCGTGAACCGCTGGATCATCGGTGAAACCGCCCGTGTGCGGGAAGAGGTCGACGCGGCGCTGGAAAGCTATCGTTTCAACGACGCGGCCAACGGGCTCTACGCCTTTGTCTGGGGCAAGGTCTGCGACTGGTACGTGGAACTCTCTAAACCCTTGCTGCAAGGCGACGACACCGAGGCACAGGCCGAGACCCGCGCCACCATGCGCTGGGTTCTGGATCAGTGCATGGTTCTGCTGCACCCGATCATGCCTTTCATCACCGAAGAGCTGTGGGGCCTGACTGGTAAGCGTGCCAAAATGGTTGTACACGCAGATTGGCCGACCTATGCGGCTGCCGACCTGATCGACGCGGATGCGGATCGAGAAATGAACTGGGTGATCTCGGTGATCGAAAACACCCGCTCGGCCCGCGCACAGATGCGGGTTCCTGCTGGCCTCTACGTGCCGATGCTGGTGACGGAGATTGACGCGCACGGCCAAGCGGCATGGGACCGCAACGAAGCGCTGATCAAACGTCTGGCGCGGATCGACAGCCTGACCAAGGCGGATGAACTGCCCAAGGGCACGATCTCGATTGCCGCCCCCGGTGCCTCCTTTGGCCTGCCACTGGCGGACATCATCGACATTGGTGCGGAAAAGGAACGGCTGGAAAAAGCCAAAGGCAAGTTGGCCAAGGAACTCGGCGGTCTGCGCGGACGCCTGAACAACCCGAAATTCGTGGCATCGGCCCCGGAAGAGGTTGTTGCGGAAGCCAAAGCTAACCTTGCCGCCCGCGAAGAAGAAGAAGCCAAGCTAAACGAAGCTCTCGCCCGTTTGGCTGAAATCGCCTGATCTTTTTCCTGCTGCTGATATATTGAAATCGAACCTCACCACCCAACCGGCGGTGAGGTTTTTCTTTACCCTCAGAGCTTTCCCCTTGTTCACGCCACGCCCCGCTTGTTAGCACTTCGGCGAAACAACCTGGCGAGGCACTGACGATGCGATCTTTCCCTCCGATGCAGACCGTCTCAACCGGGTTGGTTGTGGCCATTGTCGGGTTCTTCAGCTCGTTTCCCATCGTACTGCATGGGTTGGGCGCGATGGGAGCTTCATCGCAGGAAGCCGCCTCGGGTCTGATGAGTGCGGCGATTGCCATGGGGCTTGCAGCCATCGTCCTCAGCCTGCGGTACAAAATGCCGATCAGCGTTGCGTGGTCGACTCCGGGGGCCGCTCTGTTAGCCGTCTCGGCCACCCCGGTCGAGGGATTTTCAGGCGCGATTGGTGCGTTCCTGTGCGCCGGAGCATTAACGGTTCTGGCAGGGCTGTGGAAGCCGCTGGGACGATTGGCAGCAGCAATTCCCACAACACTGGCGCAAGCAATGCTGGCAGGCGTGCTCTTGCCACTATGCCTTGTGCCCTTCAAGGCGGCGATCGAGATTCCATGGCAGGCGTTGCCGGTGATCCTGACGTGGTTTGTCGCGGGCCGTTTCAATCGATTGATCGCGGTTCCGGCAGCTGTGGTCGCGGCGGCTATCATTGTGTCGCTGAACGCAGGAGATGCCCAATTGATGCCGGATCGTTTGATCGCGGCTCCGATCTGGACCATGCCATCATTCTCGGTCGCGTCGGCCATCGGGATCGGCGTACCGCTGTTTATCGTCACGATGGCGACACAGAATATCCCCGGCGTCGCGGTGATGCGCAGCTTTGGCTTTGATCCTGTTCCCGGCCGGTTGTTTTCATCCGTCGGTGGCGCAAGCATGCTTTCGGCCCCATTCGGGGCGCCTGCAACCTGCCTGGCCGCGATCACCGCCGCGATGTGTTCCAACGAGGAAAGCCACCCCGATCCGGCGCAGCGTTATTGGTCGGCAATCATGGGTGGCGTGTTCTACTGCCTCTTCGGTATCTTTGCCGTGGCGATCACCAGTTTTGCCGCCCATGCCGACCCGCTGCTTATGGGCACTCTGGCAGGTGTGGCCCTGATCGGGGTCCTGGCCAATGCCATGCATGCCGCACTGGACGTCCCTGTCGAGCGCGAAGCGGCTATTTTGACACTGGCCATCACAGCCTCTGGAATAACGGTTTTTGGGTTGGGCGCGGCAGTCTGGGGGCTGTTGGCTGGGGGTATCGCATATCTGGCAACAAACCGAGTGCGCTGAGCCCTTTCATCAGAACCCCTCAGGCGGTAAAATAAGTGCATGTTCGGATCGCTTGGAAAACTGATTGAACGCCAGATCAAAAAGGCGCAGGCCGAAGGCCAACTGCAGGGTCTTGAAGGCGAAGGTGCCCCGTTACCCGACCGCTCGGGCGAGGCACAAGGCGATCCCGCCATTGCTGCGGGTCATCGGATCATGGCGCAGGCCGGAGTGCTACCCGAGGAGTTCGACATCAAGAAACAGCTCGACGCCGCCCGCAAGGAGTTTGCAGCGCTGACTGACAATCAGGACCGCAGGGCCGCAATGAAAAAGATTGCTGATCTTGAGATGCGATACAACATGGCCCGCGATGCACGGCGCGCATTCATGCGGTGATCATTTGAACTCGGGCTTTCGGCCCTGCATCTGTGCCATGACAACTTCCATTTGATCCGACTTACCGATCAGGTCGACCTGTTCGGTAGATTCGGCCAACAGCACATCAGCACGGTCACGGGTTTCGGCCACATCAATCAACCGTTTGGCGGCGCGGATGGCGGACGGGCTTTTACCCGCGATGTCCTCGGCCAGCGCCAGCGCTTCGGTCAGGGGATCATCCGACAGTTTGGTAACAAGCCCCCAATCTGCCGCCTGTGGCGCTCCGATAGGGCGGGCGGTATAGGTCAGCAGGCGCAGCACGTCCGAGCGCACGAGCTCTGGCAGCAGAACCATGCCGCCCATGTCGGGGATAATGCCCCATTTCATCTCCATCACTGCCAGCTTGGCTTCGGGATGCACGATGCGGATGTCGGCACCCAGCGCGATCTGTAGCCCACCGCCATAGGCGACGCCTTGAATAGCGCAGATCACCGGCACTGGGACGCGCCGCCAGATCAAGGCAAGTTCCTGCATTTCGTTGGCATCTTCGTGGCTGCGGGTCATCAGCCATTCGGTTGGGTCTGTGTGTGCCATGCTGGCAAAGCTGGCCATATCGAGCCCTGCGCAAAAGCTCTTGCCCTCTCCCGATAGCACCACGGCGCGGATATCGGCTGCGGCGACTTCTTGGCCGGCCGAAAGGATCGCCTTGATCATCGCATCGTCCAGCGCGTTCATCTTGTCGCCGCGAGTCAGCGTGACATGGGCGATGTGGTCTTTGTATTCGACGGATACGCGGGACATGGGACCTCCGGGGCGTGATTTGCTGTATAAACATGCCAGCAAGACGCCAGCAGCGCCACAGCGACGTCAGGGCAAACCGCGCATCCGAAGCCTCCTTTGAACTTCTGGCAAGGCTTGCCCCGCCTGATCGGTTGCGCTTATCTGCGGCCATGACTGGTCCTCGTTATACCCCGCTTGCCCTCACGCTGCCCGCGACCGTGCCTTTTGTCGGCCCCGAAACGCAGGAGCGCCAACGTGGCGCGCCCTTCGTGGCCCGGATCGGTGCGAATGAAAGCGTGTTTGGCCCGTCCCCGCGCGCCATCGATGCAATGCAACGGGCCGCGGGCGAGATATGGATGTATGGCGATCCCGAGAATTACGAACTACGCCATGCGCTGGCGGTACATCATGGGGTCGCGCCTGAAAACATCGTGGTTGGCGAAGGCATTGACGGGTTGCTGGGCTATCTGGTGCGCCTGCTGGTTGGTCACGGCGATGCAGTTGTGACTTCGGATGGAGCTTATCCGACTTTCAATTACCACGTGGCCGGGTTTGGTGGGGTATTGCACAAGGTCCCCTACCGCGACGATCACGAGGACCCGACGGCACTGTTCGCCAAAGCGGCGGAGGTAGACGCCAAGTTGGTCTATCTGGCCAACCCGGACAACCCGATGGGAACATGGCATTCAGGTGAGGATATCGTGTCCGCTCTGGAGGCTTTGCCAGAGGGCTGTTTGGTGGTTCTTGACGAGGCATATGTCGAATGCGCGCCCGAGGGGACCGCTGCACCTGTCGCTGCTGATGATTCACGTGTGATCCGGATGCGAACGTTTTCCAAGGTTTATGGCATGGCCGGGGCGCGGGTAGGCTACGCTATCGGCTCGTCCGAGTTGATTGCGAGCTTCAACAAAGTGCGCAACCATTTCGGCATGAACCGAGCCGCGCAGGCAGGGGCATTGGCCGCGCTAAAAGATGAAGATTGGCTGACGCATGTGCAGCAAAGGATTGCCGGGTCCCGGAACCGCATCGAAGAGATTTCACGGTCGAATGGTCTGGTGCCTTTGCCGTCTGCGACAAACTTTGTGGCGATTGATTGTGGGCGCGATGGGGTGTTTGCCAAGGCCGTGTTGGACACGCTCGTTGAACAAGGCGTGTTCGTGCGGATGCCATTTGCCGCGCCCCAGAACCGGTGCATTCGGGTCAGCTGCGGAGGTGAGGCGGAAATGGCGGCGTTTGAAGCTGCTCTGCCCACGGCCCTGGCAAAAGCCTGAGCCTCGTAAAGGGGGCTGTCTGCCCCCGATCGCGCCCAAGCGCGATTTCCCCCGAAGTTATTTATGGCCAGATGAAGAGGCGGATCGGGCTTATCCGGCCAGCGTCGCGGCGGCGGCTTCGAGCGCGCCCTGACCACGGGGGATATCGAGCGCAGCCATAGCGGTTTCGACGCCACCCAGCATGGCCATGACCATTTGAGCGTTTACGTGCCCCATGTGGCCAAGGCGGAAGCAGCCGTCCCAATCCTCCATTCCCAGACCGATTCCCAGCGTCAGACCCAGTTGGGTTTCGGTATAGCTGCGCAGCGGCGTGCCCCGCCCCTCGGTCAGGCGGAGGGCAGTGACCGCGTGGCTTCGATGGGCCGGGTCGGTGACGTTGAAATGCAGCGCGCCACCTTGCGCCCAGATTTCACAGGCGGCCCAGATGGCCTTTGCCAGGTGTTCGTGGCGGGCCCAGACCTGTTCGATCCCTTCGCCATGGATCAGGTCGAGCGCGGCGCGCAGGCCATACAGGTGGTGGGTTGGCGCGGTGCCGTTGAAATACTGATAGAACAGATCTGGATTGGCGCGTGGTTGCCAGTCCCAATACTGCGAGACGCGGGGCATTGTGGCGCGCTTGGCTTGCGCCTTGTCGTTGAAGAAGACAAAGCCGGTGCCCGCCGGGGTCATCAGCCCTTTCTGGCAAGCCGTGACAGTGACGTCGACACCCCAGGCATCCATCTCGAACCGGTCGCAGCCCATCGACGCGATGCAGTCAGCCATCAGCAAGGCTGGGTGGTCAATGTCGTCGAGCAACGCTCGCAAGGCCGGGATATCGTTGCGGATCGATGTGGACGTATCGACTTGGACCGCAAGGACCGCTTTGATCTTGTGGCTGGTATCGTTACGCAGGGCCTCGGCGATGCGGTCAAGATCCCAGGGCGAGGACATTCCGAAATCGATCAGGTCAACCTTGGCGCCGATTCCTTCGGCCATCTCGGCCCAACCGTGGGTGAAGCGGCCAGAGGCCGGGGCAAGCACGGTTTCACCGGGCGCGATGACGTTGGAAAGCGCAGCCTCCCATGTACCGTGGCCGTTGGCGATATAGATGGCGACGTTGTGCTGGGTTCCGGCAACGCGTTTCAAGTCTCGGGTGAGCGCGGGCATCATCTCGATCAATTCGCCGTCATAGACATTGGGCGACGGACGGTGCATCGCCTGCAGCACCGTATCGGGCATGATCGAAGGGCCGGGGATGGCCAGATACTCGCGCCCATGCGCGAGGGAGGTTTGGTTTGTCATGAGGGCAACCTGTTTGAATTGAGGCCTACCCTAGCGTCTTGCCCTGCGGCGTCAATCCAGCAGACTGGCGGCCTCGCGGGCAAGTGTTTCGATCCCGGACCAATCACCGTTTTGAACCATCTGCTTGGGCGCGACCCAGCTGCCGCCGGCGCAGACAACATTCGACAGCGACAGGTAATCGAGGGCATTTGACGGCGATACGCCACCAGTTGGGCAGAAGGTGATCTGCGGTAGCGGTGCGCCGATGGCTTTTAGGGCGGGAGCCCCTCCTGAGGCCTCGGCGGGGAAGAATTTCAGCATGTCATAGCCCTTTTCCAGCAGAGCCATGGCTTCGCTTGCAGTAGCCGCACCGGGGAGAAGGGGCAGTCCTTCGGCTTCGCAGGCGGCGATCAGGGCATCGGTCGCACCGGGGGAGACGCCGAACTGAGCGCCCGCCTCTTTGGCAGCGCGGACATCTTCGGGTGTGACCAGTGTACCCGCCCCGACAACACCGCCGGGGACGTTGGCCATGGCGCGGATCGCGTCGAGCGCGGCGGGAGTGCGCAAGGTGACTTCAAGCGCCGGGAGGCCACCGGCGACCAAAGCTTCGGCCAACGGGCGCGCATGGGCCGCGTCGTCGACGACCAGGACTGGAACAATCGGGGCCAGCGCGCAGATCTCGCGGGTGCGTTGGGTGTTGGACATTGGGTTACACTCCGAAAATGCTGGCGCCGGTGTCGGCTGAGCCGACATTCTGACGGAAGGCGCCGAAGAGGTCACGGCCAACGCCGTGTTGGTTTGCCGTAAGGTCGGCGGTGGCCGGATTGCGGTCGAGAACACCGGGGGTCAGGATTTCCAACTCGCCCTTGACCGCATCAACGCGCAACAGGTCACCGTCTTGCAGATAGGCGATCGGTCCACCATCCAGCGCCTCGGGGCAGACATGGATGGCGGCGGGCACTTTGCCGGATGCGCCCGACATACGGCCATCGGTGACCAGAGCCACCTTCTGCCCCCTGCCCTGCAGGATCGACAGGATCGGCGTCAGCGAATGAAGTTCAGGCATACCGTTGGCTTTTGGCCCTTGGAAGCGAACAACAACGATGACGTCATCGGTGAATTCTCCGGCTTTGAAAGCGGCTTTAACGGCGTTCTGGTCGTGGAATACACGCACGGGCGCTTCGACCACTTGGTGTTCAGGTGCTACAGCCGACACCTTCATGACCCCTGTGCCCAGATTGCCCGTCAAGCGAGAGAGCCCGCCCGTGGGTTGGAACGGGTCTTTGGCCGGGCGAACGATCTTTTCGTTCAGACTGTGGCCCGCGCCCTCTTCCCAGACCAACTCGCCGTCTTTCAGCTTGGGTTCTTTGGTGTAGTTGTGCAGGCCCTGCCCCGCGACAGTCAGCGTATCGGGGTGCAGCAAGCCATCTTCCAGCAGCGTACCGATGGCGAAGCCCAGGCCACCCGCAGCGTGGAAGTGGTTCACGTCTGCCAGACCGTTGGGATAGACGCGCGCGACCAAAGGCACGACAGCGGAGATGTCGGAAAAATCCTCCCAGTCCAGCACGATACCACCGGCACGCGCCATGGCGATCAGGTGGATCAGTAGGTTAGTGGAACCGCCGGTGGCCATCAGGCCGACGATGCCATTGACGAAAGCGCGCTCGTCAAGGATCTGGCAGACCGGTGTGTAGTGATTGCCCAACGCGCTGAGAGACAGGGCGCGGCGCGCGCCTTCCTCGGTCAGGGCATCGCGCAGGGGGGTGTTGGGGTTGATGAAGCTGGACCCTGGCAGGTGCAGGCCCATGAATTCCATCAGCATCTGGTTGGTGTTGGCAGTTCCGTAGAAGGTGCAGGTGCCGGGGCCGTGATATGCGGCCATTTCGGCCTTCATCAGCTCTTCGCGGCCCACCTCTCCGGCGGCGAATTTCTGGCGGACCTTGGCCTTTTCGTCATTCGGCAGGCCACTGGTCATCGGACCTGCAGGCAGGAAGACGGCAGGAAGATGCCCAAAGGCTTGCGCGCCGATGATTAGGCCGGGCACGATCTTGTCACAGACGCCCAGGAAAACGGCGGCGTCATAAGTGTTGTGGCTTAGCGCCACTCCGGTCGCCAGCGCGATCACATCGCGCGAGAACAGAGATAGTTCCATCCCCGCCTCGCCTTGCGTGACGCCGTCGCACATGGCTGGCACGCCGCCTGCAACCTGCGCTGTGCCGCCTGCTGCGCGGATCGCATCTCGGATCAGGGCCGGGTAGCGTTCGAAAGGCTGATGGGCCGAGAGCATATCGTTATAGGCGGTGACGATCCCCAGATTGCCAGCCGTGCCGGTGGCCATGGAGTCCTGATCTTCGCCCGCCCCGGCATAGGCGTGGGCCTGCCCGCTGCAGGACAGGTGCGCACGCGCAGGGCCCTTGGATTTGGCCTGCTCCATTCGTTCAAGATGCGGACCACGCAGATCGGCGCTGCGGTCGATGATGCGTTTGGTGACGTCGGATATAACTGTGTTGACCATGATTACCCTCCGATCTGACGCCAGCGGCGCCCATCGCGATGCATCAGCATCAATGCTTCTTCGGGCCCCGAACTGCCCTGATCGTATTTCGCGGGCTTATCGCCACGCTCTTCCCAGCCGTGAATGATGGGATCGACCCAGGCCCATGCGGCCTCGGCCTCATCGCCACGCATGAACAAAGTCTGGTCGCCGCGGATGACATCCATGATCAGGCGTTCATAGGCATCCGGGGATTGGCCGTCGTCGCCCAGCGCATCAGCGAAACTCATATCGAGTGCAACGTCGGACAGGCGGAACCCGCCCTGCCCCGGTTCCTTGATGGTGGTGCGGAGCGTGATGCCTTCATCCGGTTGCAGGCGGATCACCAGCACGTTGCCATGCAATGGGCCGACATTCGGAAAAATCGTATGCGGCGGGTCGCGGAAGAACACTGCAATCTCGGATTCACGTGCGCGCAGGCGCTTGCCGGTCCGCAGATAAAACGGGACACCGGCCCAGCGCCAGTTGCCGATATGCGCCTTCAGCGCAATGAAGCTTTCGGTACGGCTGGCGGGGTTGCCGACGTGATCCAGATAGCCATCGCCCCCTTTTTCGGTGCGGTACTGACCACGAGCGATATCCTTGGGTTCCACCGGCTCCAGCGCTTCGATCACTTTGACTTTCTCATCGCGCACCGCGTTGGGTGAGAATTTCGAAGGCGGTTCCATCGCTGTCAGGCACAGCAATTGAACCAGATGGTTCTGGATCATGTCCCGCATCGCGCCGGACTGATCATAATAAGCACCGCGCCCTTCGACGCCCACGGTTTCGGCCACGGTGATCTGGACGTTATCAACATGAGTGGCGTTCCAGAGCGGTTCGAAAAGCGAGTTGGCAAAGCGCAGCGCCATCAGGTTCTGCACGGTTTCCTTGCCCAGATAATGATCGATCCGGTAAATCTGATGTTCTTCAAAACAGGCCCGCAGCCCTTCGTTCAACGCTTTGGCTGATGCCAGATCGTGACCAAAGGGTTTCTCGACCACGATACGACTGTCAGGTGTGGACAGGCCGTGCTCGTTCAGACGTTGGGCGATGCCCGAGAAAAGGCTTGGGCCTACTGACAGATAGAAGGCGCGTACCACATCCGGTCGCAGCGTTTTCGCAAGGTCAGACCAACCCGCATCGCCAAGCGCATCTACCGGAAAATACTCGACGCGGGACAGAAAGCGATCAAGCGTATCCTTTTTAAAACCCGGCGCAAACTCTTGCATCGACGCACGCAGCTGTTCACGGAACCCGTCGCTGTCCATGTCGGATCGGGCGGTTCCAATGATGCGCGCATCCTCAGGCATCTGGCCGACTTCGAAGCGATGATAGAGGCCCGGCAGGATTTTACGCTGCGCCAGATCGCCCGTCGCGCCGAACAACACAAGGTCGAACGGATCTACCGGAATTACGCGTGAGACCATTGCAAGGCTCCTTTCGAATTCCCCGCCAGCATAAGCAAGGTTTCAGCCCGGGATTAAAACGCATGTGCGTCATTAGCTATGTTATCGCTAACATTCACCGGCTGAATAGAAAACCTGAGCGCAAAAATCAAGCGCGGATTTGCAGCTGGCATCGCGGAAGATCAGTCAGGACTGCGTCCGCAGCCAGTCCATCACCGCCGGACGCACGGATTGTTCCCCACGATGGCGGGCATCGGCGATAATTTTACGCACATCCTGAAGGTTCGACCGCAACAACAGGCTTTTGACCGGCCCGATTGAGGCCGGGCGCATCGAAAGGGTACGGATGCCCATGGCCGCGAGACACAGCGCCTCGACCGGGCGACCGGCATCTTCGCCACAGAAGCTGAGCGGTGTGTCCGAGATCGAGCATCTCTCAACGATACGTTCAATGAAACTCAGAAAGCTGACATTCAGCGTATCGTAGCGACGGCGAACCAGTTCATTTTCGCGGTCGGCGGCGAAGAAAAACTGTTTCAGGTCGTTCCCACCGATCGAGATAAAGCCGACTTCGTCAAAGAACTTCTGCGGCGCAAAGGCAAGTGAAGGCGTTTCCAGCATCGCCCCCACTTCGAGCGATTCAGGCAGAGCATGGCCCAGACGCCGTTCACGCTCGATCGTTTTCTTGACCTCCCAGCGCGCCTCACGGAATTCGTCAGCCTGCGCGACAAACGGGAACATGATCGTCAGGGGGCGGCCATCGGCGGCCCGGATCAGCGCCTGCAACTGCATCCGCATCACGCCGCGCTTGTCCAGACCCACCCGGATCGCCCGCCAGCCCAGCGCAGGGTTCGGTTCTTCCACATGCTTCATATAGGGCAGAACTTTGTCTGACCCGATATCGAGTGTACGGAACACCACACGCTTTTCGCCCGCAGCATCCAGAACCCGTTTGTATTGCGTTACCAACTCGGATCGCTTGGGCATCTGATTGCGGATCAGAAACTGCAGTTCGGTGCGGAACAGGCCCACGCCCTCGGCACCAGAATTGCTAAGTGAGGGCAGATCGGCCATCAGGCCCGCATTCATCACCATGTTGATTCGCGCACCATCCTGAGTAACGGTGGGCGTTTCACGGATCGAGGCGTAGCGCTCCTGCGCCTTGGCTTCCATCGCGATTTTGTCACGGAACGCACTAACGACGGTGTCTTCGGGGCGCAGATGAACGACACCGCTATCGCCATCAACCAGAATGTGATCGCCGTTCAGGGCTTCGGTGGTGATGCGGCCTACATGCACCACCAGTGGGATCGCCAACGCGCGCGCCACGATAGTGGCATGGCTTCCGACCGAGCCTTCTTCCAACACGATCCCTTTGAGAGAACGGCCATATTCCAGCAGATCACCGGGGCCGATATTTCGCGCAATTAGGATCGGATCGGGCGGCAGGTCAGCCCCATTTCCGTTACCCTGTCCAGTCAAAATTCGCAGCAACCGATTGCTGAGGTCGTCCAGATCGGCCAACCGTTCACGTAAATACGGATCGGTAACCTGCCCCATGCGAGCCCGCGCCTGAGATTGTTCTTTCTCGACCGCCGCCTCTGCGCTGAGACCAAGAGCGATGTCCTCCTCCATCCGGCGCATCCAACCCTTGGAGTTGGCGAACATCCGGTAGGCTTCCAGAACCTGCAACTGCTCTTTGTCGCCGCCCTGAGAAATCTCAAGCATCTTGTCGACGCCGACGCGTAGCTCTTCAACGGCCTCGGTCAGCCGCTCACGCTCACGATGCGGGTCTTCGGCAATGGGATTGGTGACAACAACACGAGGTTCATGCAGCCAGACATGGCCTTCAGCAGATCCCTCCTGCGCCGGGCCACCGGTAAGTTGCACCGATTGCTGGTGCAGCGGTGACAAGGCCGCGCCTTCGCCGACGAACGCGCCCAGTTCGGCCATTTCGGCCAGAACCATCGCGACAACTTCCAGCGCATAAACCTCATCCGCCGAAAACTCGCGCGCGTCCCGGGACTGAACCACCAGCACGCCCAGTTTCTGACCCAGACGCTGTACCGGCACACCAAGAAAGGACGAATACCGTTCCTCGCCAGTTTCCGGCATGTACCGAAAGCCCTTGGCCGAGGGCGCGTCCGCCGTATTCACCACCTTGCCAGATTTGGCGACGCGACCGACCAGCCCTTCGCCCATACGCATCCGCGTCTTGTGTACCGCTTCTGGGGACAGACCTTCGGTGGCGCACAGTTCAAGCGTATCCTCATCCCGAAACAGGTAGATCGAGCAAACTTCGCGACCGGTACTGTCGGCGATCAGGTGCGTGATCCGGTCAAGACGTTCCTGACCGGCGGCTTCGCTCGCCATTTCTTCGCGCAGCCGTCCCAGCAACTTGCGAGATTCTGTTTCCGTGCCTTCCGCCATGGCCCACCCACGTTACGGTTTCAGACAGGACACTTGGCTGAAAGCTCAGGCCGCCTTGTCCAGTTCAAAGGCATCATGCAGTGCCTGAACCGCAAGTTCCATGTATTTCCTGTCGATCAGGACGGAAATTTTAATCTCGGAGGTTGTAATGACCTTGATGTTAATCCCCTCATCCGAGAGAATCTTGAACATCTTGGCCGCAACACCGGATTGCGAACGCATGCCGATCCCGACAACTGAGACCTTGCAAACGTCCTCATCCGCAACCAGTTCGGCGTAGTTCAGCTCACCCTGATCCTTGATCGCCAGCAATGCCTTTTCGGCGCGGGAGACCTGATTGGTCGGACAGGAGAAGGTCATGTCGGTGCGCCCTTCGTCCGAGATATTCTGGACGATCATGTCCACGTTCACACCCTCGTCGCTGAGCGCGGTAAAGATGATCGAGGCGATGCCGGGGCGGTCCGCCACGGAAACGACGGTCATCTTGGCTTCGTCGCGGGAATAGGCCACACCGGCCACAACATTGGATTCCATGATATCCTCCTCGTCGCAGACCAGTGTACCGGCCTCGTCGGATTGTTCCTCAAAGCTTGAAAGAACGCGCAGTTTCACCTTGTAGCGCATCGCCAGCTCGACCGAGCGGGTTTGAAGCACTTTGGCCCCCAGCGAGGCCAGTTCGAGCATTTCCTCGAACGAGATTTTGTCCAGCTTGCGTGCCTTTTCACAGATGCGCGGGTCGGTCGTATAGACACCGTCCACATCCGTATAGATGTCGCAGCGCTCGGCTTCGAAAGCGGCAGCAAAAGCCACGGCGGTGGTGTCCGAACCGCCCCGACCCAGCGTGGTGATACGACCTTCGGGGCTGATGCCCTGGAAGCCCGCGACCACCGCAACGCGCATCCCTTCGCCGAATTTCTGGTTGATATTCTCGGGCGGGATTTCTTCGATCCGGGCCGCTGAATGGGCACCGTTGGTGATCAGCGGCACCTGCCAACCCTGCCAGCTGCGCGCCGGGATGTCCATTTCCTGCAGGGTCAGCGCCATCAGGCCAGCTGTAACGTTTTCACCAGAGGAGACAACGGCATCATATTCGCGCGCGTCATAGAGCGGAGAGATTTCATCGACCCAGCCCACCAGCTCGTTGGTCTTGCCGGACATCGCCGAAACGATGACGATGACGTCATAGCCTTTAGCTACCTCGACACCAACCCGTTTGGCAGCACGGCGGATCCGGTCCAGATTGGCGACCGATGTGCCGCCGAATTTCATCACGAGTACGGGCATGGGGGCTAGTGTCTCCGCGCCTTGAATTTCTGATCCCGTGCCTCTTATGCGAGGGGGGGCGCAAGGGCAAGTGGGCAAAGTCTGCACCGCAGTGCTTTACTTTGGTCGTGCGTGGTGTAAGCGTTCGGTCAAAGTCTTATTCCACGAGGATTTCAATGTTCCGCTTTGCCCTTGCCCTAAGCCTGGTTTCGACTGCCGCAAATGCCCAAGTGGCCACCCTATCGGGAACGGATGGCGAGAACTCATTAGGCACCGTTCCATGCGCTGCATTGGCAGGTGATACACTGGCCAGTTGTCCGGCCGAATTGCGGAAGCGCGAAGATGGAACGGCGACGTTGGCGGTTCAGTTGAACACTGGCGAGGTTCGGCGGATTTACTTCACCAAAGGTGTGCCGGATTCCAGCAGTTCGACATCGAAACTGACCTATGAGACACGCGGTGATATCATGGTGATCTTCATTGATCCCGGTGAAGTCTACGAAATCCCCAAGGCGGCCCTGAACTCTCAGTAAGGGTGCGCCCGACCATCCCAGGTTTCAAAACAACCGGTAGTATCGAGCGAGAGAGCCGCAAATCGCTCGATCAAGCCGTTTGCCGCCTGATCGACCGTGATCTCTGCTGCAGATCCGCCCATGTCCGTCTGCACCCAGCCCGGATGGTAGATTCCCACCGCAATGCCATCCGCCTGTAGGTCAGTCGCTAGGTTGCGGCCCAAATTCAGCGCCGCCGCCTTTGACGCACGGTAGATATAGCTGCCACCCGGCGCGCGCGTATGTGACGCCATCTGAGACGAAACGATGGCGATCCGGCCCCGCGCGGTACACAGGTTCGGCAACAAGGACTGGATGGTAAGAAACACGCCTGTCACGTTGGCGGCGAAGCTTTGCGCCCACATCTCGGCGGGATAGCCACTAATGTCGTGTCCTTTGTCCAGATAAACGCCCGCATTGCAGATCAGCAGGTCAATCTGGCGGCCTCGCAGTTGCTCGGCCATCGCAGCGTGCTGTTCTGGGTCCGTGACATCCAGCACGATATCTGCGCTACCGTCCCGGGCAGTTCCGGTCACTTCATGACCTTCTGCACGATACTGATCCGCAATGGATTTCCCGATCCCTCGGTTCGCGCCCGTAACAACGATGTGCATGGGTCAGTTGGTTTTGCGGCTAGGAACAAACGGCAGCGGTGCGACCGGCACGCCGTCTTCAATCAGCGATTGCGCCTCTTCGGGCTTGGCCTCACCATAGATTGCGCGCTCGGGCGCATCCCCCAGATGGATTTTGCGGGCTTCTTTGGCGAAATCCTTGCCCACATAGTCCGAGTTTTCCTCGACCTTTCGACGCAGTTCGCTGAGGACCTCAGCGATCTCGGGCGAAGGTGTTGCCATGCTGATCTCATCCGCAGAAGGCTGCGCTGGTGCAACCTCGGTCACCGCCTTGCGCGCAGGCCGGACACGCGGTGTCATCACCGCCTTTTCCACCTTGTCGCAGCCGCATACCGCGCAGGTTACCAACCCGGCCGCTGACAGTTTGTCAAAGGCGGCTGCGGATTGAAACCAACTGTCAAAGCTGTGGTCATTGCTGCATTTCAATGCGTATTGAATCATATCACATCCAAAATCCGGTTGGCGAATAGATACCGACCAACATGGCAATATCAAGTCTTGATCTTGGCCCGCTATTGCCGATGCAACCCGAATCCACCCAAAAGCGCAGCAAGATCGGGCGACGACACCTTCAACGATGCCTTTTTGGGCGAAACCCATTTGCGCCTGCGCTCACCCGCTTCGGGAAACTGCGCCTCCAATCGCTGCACATGCAGCGGAAACACATCAACCAGACACAGCGCCGATGGCTTGCCAGGCCGGTTCTTGATATAGGCAAACCGACCAAGACTTTCGCTTCCGCACTGCCCCAAAACACCAGCCTCTTCCCAGGCCTCGCGGGCGGCTGTTTCAGAAGGGGTCAGCCCGTTGATCAACCAACCCTTGGGAATGATCCAGCGCCGCGCCCTGCGCGTTGTGATCAACAAAATCTCTGGCAGGTCATCATTGGTACGATAGCAAAGCGCAGCGGATTGAGCATAAACAGGCAGCGCCCCGGAAAGGGAGAGGTTTTCTGCCGAAAGCCCGGCAATCGCACCACTACTGCGCCCGTCAAACACGGTTCATATCCACTGCTCACTCCGCTTATGTTGCGGTTTATAAAGTGATATTTATCATATCCGGCAGAGTCTGCCAAGCTTTACGGGAAAGCCCCCTTGTTCAGAGCCATCCGCCCCGACAAACGCCGCACCAGCTCGTCATGAGGGATGTCGGCATCAATCGCCAATCGACGCAGCCCAAAATGCACATGCGCGATCTGCTGGTAGTAGCGGGTATAGACAAAATTTGTACCGCCCCCGGCAAGCGCCCCAAGCAACGGTACAGACTGCGCCGCCAGCTTCTGGCCCAGCACTACGGACAGGCGCGGCGCCACCATCGCAATGAGGCGTTGCATGGTCGGTCCGGTCAGGGTCATGCGCATTGAGAAAAAGCCCAGATCAGCCCCGTCATCCTCGGCCAAAGGACCTGCGGCTGACAACACTCGGATCGAGTCGAATTTCACGTTCTCGGCGGTCGGATCAAATCCTTCCCGCATCGCTGCGCCTTGGATCGCGCGCAGCATCATGGCGGTTGTCGCGGGCAGCTCGACAAGTGCTGTGGACACTCCACCCAGACCTCCGGCTGCGCCCATGGCAGTAGTCAAGGCTGTGTTGACCCATGGTTTCTGGTCCGGCACGGCACGCCGAGAGCCTTCGGCCGCATGCATGGCAAGCCAAAGCGCCTGTTCGGTTGCTTCGGTCAGACCTTCTCGCACCGGCTTAGGTAACTGATCCAATAAGGATTCCGCCGAACCACCAAGCTTGTTCAGCAGATTCACTCCTGCGCCACCTGCCGCACCGTACAGCTGCGCAAGCCGATCAAGCTCGGCCTCAGGATCGAGTTTTTCGACAAGAACCACGTCCTGCATCTGTGCCCTCCTGTCCTGAAAACATCGGGACTTTGCAGCGGGTTTTCAATGGGTCAACGGGTCCAGCGACTAACAAGCCCCTGAATTTCGGACCAAACTCCGGGGGTCAGTTCCAAACCCAGTATGCGATCAGGGTTGGTGGGCGGGGGCATTTCGACACCCGTCAGCGGGGTGAACCCGAACCGGGCATAATAGGGCGCATCGCCCACAAGCATGACGCGATCCCACCCTTTGGCGCGTCCGGCCTCTACCCCCTGATGGATCAGATATCCGCCCAACCCTTCGCCTTGATGGGTCGGGTGGACCGCCACTGGACCTAGCAGCAGCGCGTCATGTTCACCCACATGCACGGGCCAAAACCGGATTGCACCAGCCAGAATGCCCTGCCCATCGCGCGCGACCTGCGACAGGCCAGCGACAGGCGGCACGTCATCACGCAGACGATAAGACGACAACGCCTCGCGCCCCGGAGCAAAGCACAGATCATAGAGCGCTTCGACCTCCCACCAGTCTTCCGGCTCTTCCGGCCTGATCTTGAATTGCTGCACGCGCGCCCTCTTATCCTTGCTGGAAATCGCCCTAGCACTTCGATAGGCCTTGGGCAAACGCTTGGAGTCCATATGTTCTATCGCCCCGAAGACGGCCACGGCCTGCCGCACAACCCCTTCAACGCCATCATAACCCCACGCCCGATCGGCTGGATTTCGACGCGCGATGCTGACGGGATCAACAATCTGGCCCCGTATTCCTTCTTCAATGGTGTCGCTTATACACCGCCTCAGGTGATGTTCGCCTCAACCGGCTCCAAACACGATCAGGATGGCGGCAAGGACAGCATCGCCAATATCGAGGCCACGAAGGTATTCTGCGTCAACGTGGTGGCCCATGCGCATCGCGATGCAATGAATGCCAGCTCAGAGGGTTTGGGAAAGCACGTCGACGAGTTCACTCATGCTGGGCTGACACGCGTTGAATGCGAAACCATAAATTGCTCTCGGGTCGAGGGAGCGCCCGCAGCGCTGGAATGCAAACTTACTCAGATCGTAACTCTGCCGGGTGAGTCCAATCGGGTGGTGTTCGGAGAGGTCACTGGTGTGCACCTGCACGATGACCACATCCGTGACGGCAAACTTGACGTGACCTCATTCAACCCGCTCGCGCGGTTGGGTTATCGGGACTATTCTGTGGTGACAGAATTGTTCAGCCTTTCACGCCCGGATGACTAATGCCACTGCCTGATCCTACACGCAGATATCCGATTGTTCTGCCCGACGGCTCTAGCCACAACGGAACAGTGTTTCTGTCTCAGGCCATCGATCATCCCCGCTTTGAGGCAGGAGCTTACACTTATGCGTCGGATTTCGATGCACCGAAGGACTGGGCGCAGCGGCTTGCACCGTATCTGTTTCCCTTTTCAGAAGAAAAGCTGATGCTGGGCAAGTTCTGCCAAATCGCTCATGGAGTAAGGTTTATCACTGCCTCCGCAAATCACGCGACCGATGGCTTGACCTGCTTTCCATTTCCAATCTTCGATCCGGATCGCATGTCAGGCTACCAGCCTGATACACGTGATACCGTTATCGGGCACGATGTCTGGATCGGTTACGGAGCTTTGATTTTACCCGGAGCGCAGATCGGAAATGGCGCGATTGTTGGCGCAGGCTCGGTCGTGCGGGGTCAGGTTCCACCCTATGCAGTCGTTACCGGCAATCCGGCAAAAGTCCGGCGCTATCGTTTTGATCGCGATGTGATTGAAAGGCTGCAAGACTTGCGATGGTGGGATTGGCCCGCAGAAACCATCACTCGGGCCGAAGATGCCTTGCTTTCAGGCAATATCGATGCGTTGGAGCGCATTGCTTCTGAGATATAAGGCGGCCAATCCGGCCGCCCTTTCGCGTATTCAGTGCCCGCCCAGAATACCGGTGCGGACCGAATAATCCACAGCCAGTTCGTAATCCGGGTCATCATCGCTGTCGACCATCAGATGGCCGGCCTTGTTCAGCAGTGTATGACAGTCACGGCTCAGGTGCCGCAGCATGACGCGTTTGCCAGCCGCTTCGTATTTGGCGGCGATGTTTTCGATAGCCTGCAGCGCGGATTGGTCCACCACACGGCTGGCTGCAAAGTCGATGATGACGGTCTCGGGGTCGTTTCTTACGTCGAACAGCTCCACGAAGCCCTCGGACGAACCAAAGAACAGCGGGCCCTGAATTTCATAGACCTTCGCCCCTTCTTCCGTTTCCGAGTCGCGCGTAACCGCGTGGATGCGTTTGGCGTTATTCCATGCATAAGCCAGGGCAGAGACAATCACACCGACCACAACAGCCACCGCAAGGTCTTCCATCACGGTGACGACTGTCACCAGTACGATCACGAACGCATCCATCAAAGGCACTTTGCGCATGATCTTCAGCGAATTCCAGGCGAAGGTTCCGATCACCACCATGAACATCACACCGACAAGTGCGGCCAGTGGAATCTGCTCGATCAGAGGCGAACCCACTAGGATGAAGAGCAACAGAAACAGCGCTGCAGCGATACCTGCGATACGCGTGCGCCCGCCTGACTTCACGTTGATCATCGACTGACCGATCATCGCACAACCGCCCATACCGCCGAAGAAGCCAGTGACCACGTTCGCTGTGCCTTGCGCGATACATTCCTGCGAGGCACCACCGCGCTTGCCGGTAATCTCACCCACAAGGTTCAGCGTCAGCAGGGATTCAATCAGACCGATTGCGGCAAGGATCAGGGCATAGGGCAGGATGATTTCAAAGGTCTCCCAGTTCAGCGGCACCATAGGTATATGGAAGCTGGGCAGGCCGCCTTCGATCGAAGCCAGATCACCGACACGCGGGACGTCCAGCCCAATGCCAATGACCAAAGCAGCGACAACAAAAATCCCGGCCAGAGGCGCTGGGATGACGCGGGTGATGCGGGGCATGATCCAGATCACAGCCATGGTCAGAGCAACCAGACCCAGCATTGTGTAGAGCTGTAGGCCTGAAAGCCACTCGCCACCGCCCATGCCGTGGCCGGTATTTTCCATGGTTCCGGGCACTTTGAATTGCCCCAGCTGCGCCAGAAAGATCACAATCGCCAGGCCGTTCACAAAGCCCAGCATCACCGGATGCGGCACAAGTCGGATGAACCGGCCCCAATGCATCGCACCTGCGATGATCTGCATAATCCCCATCAGCACCACCGTTGCGAACAGGTATTCGATCCCGTGTTGTGCGACCAGTGCGACCATGACAACCGCAAGCGCCCCGGTCGCGCCCGAGATCATGCCGGGGCGACCACCGATCAACGCAGTGATCAGACCGACCAGAAACGCCGCGTAAAGCCCGACCAGAGGGTGCACCCCGGCGACAAAGGCAAAGGCCACGGCTTCGGGGACCAGCGCCAAGGCGACGGTGAGACCGGACAGCAGTTCGATCCGCAGGCGGGAAAAGGTCAATCCCTCATCCGGGACCCAGCGCAAATCGGGTTTGGCTATACGATTGGCAAAGCTTGCCAGCATGGCTCGGGGCATGGATCGGTCCTGTTGGTCGGTATTGTTCGCGCGAAAGGGGCCTTCTAGCGGTCAAACCGGTCTCGAGATACCGCGCCAGGCGGGACCCTGATATGCGCCCTGCGCATAGCTTGACCCAAGCGCACACAAACCGTTGAACCCACTTGTCAAAAGGTGCTGTGGCCCGCAGAACTCACACAGCAGGAATTTTCAACGGAGAGCACTCGTGACCCAAACAAAAATCGCCGTCATTGGAGGATCGGGCATTTATGACATCGATGGTCTGGAGAATGCCGAGTGGGTCACAGTAGAAACGCCATGGGGCGATCCGTCGGATCAGATCCTGACCGGGTCGCTGGATGGGGTCGAAATGGCCTTCTTGCCGCGTCACGGTCGCGGACATGTGCACTCGCCGACCGAGGTGCCCTATCGCGCCAATATCGACGCGTTGAAACGGCTTGGCGTAACGGATGTGATCTCGGTCTCGGCCTGCGGGTCGTTCCGCGAACATATGGCGCCGGGTGATTTCGTGATCGTGGATCAGTTCATCGATCGAACATTTGCCCGTGAAAAGAGCTTTTTCGGGACTGGCTGCGTCGCCCATGTCAGTGTTGCACATCCGACCTGCCCGCGCCTGTCGGACGCTTGTGAGACTGCTGGCAAGACGGCTGGCATCACCATCCACCGAGGTGGAACCTATCTGGCGATGGAAGGACCGCAGTTCTCGTCATTGGCGGAATCCAAATTATACCGCGAGCAATGGGGGTGCGACGTGATCGGCATGACCAACATGCCCGAAGCGAAACTCGCCCGCGAGGCCGAGCTTTGTTATGCCTCAATTGCCATGGTCACCGACTATGACAGCTGGCACCCTGATCACGGTGAAGTCGACGTGGCCGCCATCATCGCCACGCTGACCGGTAATGCGGAAAAAGGCCGGGCATTGGTCAAAGGTCTACCCGCTATGCTGGGGACCGACCGTGCGCCCTGCCCGCATGGCTGCGACCGGGCGCTGGAGTATGCCATCCTGACCGCGCCTGAAAAGCGCGATCCGGAATTGTTGGCCAAGCTGGATGCTGTGGCTGGGCGGGTGTTATGAACTCAGTTCTGAGACAGGTTCTTTTGCACCTCGTCCCATAGGCCACGCGACCACAAATCGTTGTGGGTGCCGTCGGGGATCACGTAAATCTGCGCGGTATCGGACATCTCGGCCAGAGCTTTTCCGTGATGCAGTGGAATAGTTTCATCCTCGGTGCCGTGAAAAATCAACGTCGGCACCGAGATCTGTTCGATAAGGTCACGTGTGGCGAACTGATCCCTCATCAAGGCTGAGACCGGCAGGAAAGGATAGCGTTCCGCCGCGACATCAACGGTTGCAGTGAACGGGGCCTCAAGCACCAGAAGTTCTGCATCGGGACGCTCGGCAGCCACAGCGGCGGCAATGCCGGTGCCGAGGCTCTGACCGTGCAGCACCACAGCTTTGCCCTGACCCGCCAGCCTGTCATAGAGCTGAACTCCATCAGAGATCAGCGCCAGTTCCGAGGGCTCGCCTTCGCTGCCCGGAAAGCCGCGATAGCTGGGGGCAAGCAGCCCGTAGCCCGAGTTGAGGATTTCGCGCAGCCGTTCAGCACGGTCCCCCAGATTGCCGCTTTGGCCGTGGAAGAATAGGACGGTCGGTGCATCCGGGATTGCAGCGGGTGCAGCCCAGACCGTCAGGGCAGTACCATCAGCCATTGTCAGCGACAGCGCATCAACATCCGCCAACCCCACCGAAGCCGGATCCGGTAACGTACCTTCGGGTTTGTACAGTAGAGATTGCTGGTTGAAAAACATGTATCCGAGGACGCCCGCATACAAGATCGCCCCGGCCAACAGCAGTCCTACCAAGATGCTTTTGAGGCGCTCGACATCGGATCTGGCGCGGCCGGTATCGGCCTCAGCGTGTTGGGTTTGAACCATGACTCCCTCCTTTGGGTCGCATTGCGAGAGTGGGGTACATTGGAGGCGTTTCAAGATGCATAAGCCAAGCTTCATCCAATCTTAAACCTGTTGCGGCAATCCCAGACCGCATTGCACGCTTGAATTCCCTGCCCCATGTCCTTGGTATTTAGGCGACCCCGGCTTCGCAAATCCGAACGCCAACCCGTTGGAGACGGTGTTTCACCACGAGAATGTGCCCGCAAAGCCTTGACCAATACGTCGTGCCAAGGCTTGCTGTGGGAAACACTCTAATAGGATACTCCATGTCCATTGAAATCTGGCTGGCCTTTGTGGCCGCTTCGACCGCGCTGCTGCTGATCCCAGGCCCGACCGTGTTGCTGGTGCTTAGCTATGCGCTGTCGAAAGGACGCAGTGTGGCGGTTGCCTCGGCCACTGGGGTCGCATTGGGGGATTTGGTGGCGATGACCGCGTCGCTGCTGGGGCTGGGGGCGCTGGTGCTGGCCTCTGCCACACTGTTTACCGTGCTGAAATGGGTTGGGGCAGCCTATCTTGTCTGGCTTGGTGTCAAACTCCTGCGCAGCGCGCCGTCGGGCGGGCTGCAAGCAATTGAAACCGAACGTGACGTGACCGCCCGCAGTGTTTTTGGCCATGCCGCTGCGGTCACCGCGCTGAACCCGAAGTCCATTGCCTTCTTCATCGCTTTCGTACCGCAATTCTTGCGTCCAGCCGAGCCTTTGGGTCCGCAATTCGCGATCCTGATCGCAACATTTGTGGGTCTCGCGGGGTTGAACGCGCTGGCCTACGCGCTGCTGGCGGACAAGCTGCGCCGGATGATCGGACGCGCGAATGTCATCACGACCATGACCCGGTTCGGAGGGTTGACCCTGATCGGAATGGGCATCGCCACAGCGGTTCTGCGCCGCCCGGCGTGATTTCAGTTTTCAGCGTTTTCCTTCATGAACCCCCGGATAAACCGGCGAATTTCGCGGGCGGCGGAGGTGTCCAGATCCCTGCACAACTCGACGAATGCATCGCGCTCATCCTTGTCGAGACGCAAAATCAACTGACTGTTTTTCTTGGTAGATTTCTTTCCATCTTTCTTGGTCACACGTCCAGTCCCCGTCCTGCCCTTGATTCTAAGCGCGATGCATTGTATATACATAGAATATAAAATGTAGATATCGCGCACATAACAGCAAAAGTGAGATTAAAGCAATGAACCTTCATGTCGCGCAAGCCATTCTTCTTCGGGATCGACGCAACTGGCGCAAGCCGCACCTGTCCTGGCTTCCGAACGCGCTGTATCGCTACTACGGCCTGCCTAACGACATGCGCGGCCGCAGCAAGTAGCCGCAGGGGCCAGAGTTCTCTTGCATGACCGCACCTTATGGGCGAAATACCCCGCGCGTGTTTGATGCCAAAGGGGTGGCCCATGTCCAGAAACAAAACGGTCAAGGATTACATTCGGACCATCGTCGATTTCCCGCATGAAGGGATCATGTTCCGCGATGTCACCACCCTGTTTGCCGACCCGCGTGGGTTCCGCATGGCAATCGACCAGATGTTGCACCCTTACGCCGGTGAGCGAATCGACAAAGTTGTGGGCCTTGAGGCGCGCGGCTTTATTCTGGGCGGTGCGATTGCCCACCAGCTGAGCGTTGGATTCGTGCCGATCCGCAAAAAGGGCAAACTGCCCGGCACCACGATCAGCCAGGACTACAAGCTGGAATATGGCGAGGCGATCGTCGAAATTCACGATGACGCCATCCAGCCGGGTGAGAAGATCCTGGTCGTTGATGATCTTCTGGCTACCGGAGGCACCGCCGCCGCGGGGATCAAGCTGATCGAACGGCTGGGCGGCGAGATCATCTCATGCGCGTTCATCATCGATCTGCCCGAATTGGGTGGTCGCAAAGCGCTGGAAGATTTGGGCATGGACGTGCACGTTCTGTGCGAGTTCGAAGGGCTCTGATCTCCACAAACTTCACAAACTCGTGACTGGAAATCGCGTGCGCCGCAGGCTTAGCGCGATTGGGGTCACATTCAAGAAACAGTTGCCTCTGGATTCTGTGATCTTGTCGCGACCTGACTGCGTACCCCGAATGATGCCACCTAAGGCATTCTCAACAAGGGAAATCATGTCATGTTGCGCAAATTCGCTGTTGCTGGAGTTGCCAGTTTTCTGTTGACCACCTCTGCGTTGGCAGATGGGCACGCCAAGGATATCGTCGATACTGCGGTGGGCGCGGGCAGTTTTGAAACGCTCGTCGCTGCCGTTCAGGCCGCCGAACTGGTTGAAACGCTGAAAGGCGAAGGGCCGTTCACCGTTTTCGCCCCAACGGATGAGGCTTTTGCAGCGCTGCCCGAGGGCACGGTCGAAAATCTGTTGAAGCCCGAAAACAAGGACCAGTTGGTCGCAGTGCTGACCTATCACGTTGTCCCGGGCAAAGTGATGTCGGGTGATCTGTCCGATGACATGACCGCCGCCACCGTGCAGGGCGGAGATATCACCATCGATCTCGACAATGGCGTCATGGTGAATGATGCCAACGTTGTGCAAGCCGATATCGAAGCCGAGAACGGCGTGATCCATGTGATCGACAAGGTCATTCTGCCCGCGTCGTAAAGAACCGCAGCGCCCCGGTATACGTCCGGGGCGCGTCTATTAGGCCAGAACCGCCCCGGGGTTCATAATCCCCTGAGGATCAAGCGCTGTTTTAATCGCCCTCATGGCCTGCAACTTGACCGGATCACCATAGCGCTCCAGATCATCTGTCTTGAGCCGACCGACACCGTGTTCGGCGCTGACCGATCCACCAAATTCATGAACCAGATCATGTACCGCGCGTTTGACCGCGCCCCGCTGTGCGACAAACTCCGCCTTATCCTGCCCGGCAGGTGGAAATACGTTGTAGTGCAAATTACCGTCGCCCAGATGGCCAAAGCAGTTTACGCGAAACGGCCCCTGCCCGGCCACCACATCCGCACCGCGCCGAATGAACTCTGGAATGCGGGAAATTGGAACCGAGATATCATGGCTGGAAACTGACCCGATCAGCCGGTTGGCCTCGGGGATGCGCTCGCGCACGGCCCAGAGTTCGGACCGCTGTGCTTCGCTCTGCGCGATAACCGCATCGCGGACCAGATCGCGCTCATCAGCGGCGACATAAATCGCCTCAAGCATGTCCGAAGGGTCTTGGCCGACAGACAGGCCCAGCTCGATTAACACACTCCATTCTGGTGTTGCCGCAAAGGGTTGCCGCACGTCGGGCAAAACCTCGGTCAGGAATTCGAGGCCCTGCCCATGGATCAACTCAAACGTACTGACCGCTTCCCCCACTTGATCCCGCGCCACTGACAACAGATCAATGGCAGCCTCGGGTGAGGAGACCTGAAACATTGCAGTTCCAACGCCCCTGGGTCGCGGGAACAGCTTCAACGCTGCCGCGGTGATGATGCCAAGTGTCCCTTCGGACCCGATCATCAGGTTACGCAGGTCATAACCGGTGTTGTCCTTACGCAACCGGCTAAGCCCGTGCCATATCTCACCACTGGGCAATACCACTTCAAGCCCCAGGCACAGATCGCGTGCATTGCCATAGCGCAGCACATTCACGCCACCCGCATTGGTGGCCAGATTGCCGCCAATCCGGCAAGAACCCTGCGCAGCCAGCGACAGGGGAAATAGACGGTCCGCGTCTTCAGCGGCGGTTTGGACATCGGCCAGAATGGCACCGGCCTCGGCCACAAGTATGTTCTCGGTGGGGTAAGTCGCGCGTATCGCCGTCATCCGTTCCAGGGAAACGATCAAAGGGACAGGACCATCCGGAACAACCTGCCCTCCTACCAGACCGGTGCCGCCGCCATAAGGGACAACAGGCACCCGAGCGTCTGCGGCCAATTGCACCAGAGCCGACACATCTTCCACAGTGCGTGGCAAGGCAAGCAAACCGGGCTGCCCGACAAACCGCTGACGCGGCTCTTCAAGGTAACGATCTGCAATCGGGCGCAAAACGTCAGCACCCAATCGGGCTCTGATTGCTTCGGCAAGGCGGCTGTCTGCAGGGTTCAGTTTCATGGCTCTTCCCTGCCAAAGGCCACGGGCCGCGACAAGCCCTATTCCAGCTCTATCAGGTACTGAGGCTCCAGCACCACAACCGTCGGCCTGTCGGGCAGCGTGCGCAACGAGACGACAATCTCGGACACCCCATCCCGTTCAACCGGGAATTCATCCCGAATATCCACCAGAAACCGCTCAAGCGAAAAGTCCGAGAACCAATGCATCGGGATAATGACCGAGCTTTTGAGGCGTTTCAGAACCTGAACCATCTCGGGCAAGGGCATCGTGGTGCCTCCGTCCACCGCCGCCATGACCACATCCAGCCGCCCCAGTGCAGCGAATTGTTCATCCGACGGAATGTGATGCAGATGCCCCAGATGGCCGATGCACAACCCTTCGACCTCGAACACAAAGATCGAGTTTCCGCGATCTTCAATACCGCCATAGGCCGAACGGATATCGGTCGACACATTGCGAATCAGCATCTCACCCAGATCAAGATGGTGCTCGATGCCTTCGCCGAACTCGCCCCAGCCCGGCAAGACATACGGGATGGCCGGATCGGGATGGGCAGTCCAGTGGGTGCTGTGCGCATGGTTCATTGTGACCACGTCAGGAATTAGCGCAGCGCCGCCGATAAAACCGGTGAAATCGGTCACCGCGTTCAGCCCGCCCTGCGTCTGGATCAGAAACGATGCATGCGCGACATAGCTGATACGAACCGAAAACTCGGGCACGGGATCCTGCCACGCCGCTTTGTGAAGATATTCAATCCCCGGTGCCGCATCTGCGATGGCGATACAGTGACTAGGCCGCCGCTCCTGCGCCACAGCCCCGCCTGCAATCATCATCAGTCCCGCAACAAACCGCCACATAGGGCAAGTGTAGCGCAATGGGCCAACAAGTCATGCCCTTGTTGAACTGGCCACGGATATCTCCATGACAGGAGGCTTGCCATGCCTGGTGGCAGAGCCCTCTAGCCTGCCTCAGTCTTGCCCCGACGATCGGACCTTAGGCTGGCATACAGAACATGCGTTCGCCAGCGCCCATTGATCTGCAGATAAGACTGCGCCACGCCTTCGTATTTGAAGCCTGAGCTTTCCAGCAGACCGCGAGAGGCCTTGTTCTCAGGCAAACACGCGGCCTCGATCCGGCTTAAATCCAGACGGGTGAAGGCGTGATGAACAACGGCGCCAATTGCTTCGCGCATGAACCCCTGACGCGCAAAGGCCTGCCCGGTCCAATAGCCCAAGGTGCCAGCCTGCGCCGGACCACGGCGAACATTGTCCAACGTGATCGCCCCTAGCAGAATATTGTCTGTGCGACGAAACAGGAACAGAGGTATCGCCGTTCCACTCGCGACTGAGCGCTGGGCCCAATAGACCCGGTTGGTAAACGACTTTCGGCTCAGATGGTCCTTGGCCCAAACCGGCTCCCACGGCACCAGATAGTCCTTTGAAGCACGCCGCAAGGCGGTCCAGTCGTTGAAGTCGGAATGCATGGGCGGGCGCAGCGTCAAGCGCTCGGTTTCGAGTTTTAGCTTGCGTCTGCCTAACAGCATCACGCCGCACGCCTCTCCTGCAGATCCACCAGCGTCGGTGCGCCCGAGACCGGCCCATATAGCGCCAGCGCTGCAGGGGCTTTGACTGCCATGTCTTCGGCAAAAGCACGCACGTCCTCGGTGCTGACCGCATCGATCTTGGCCACGGTGTCCTCAAGCGAGGGCACACGTCCCCAGATCTGCACCAGCCGCGCCAGCCGTTCGGCCCGGTTCGACGGGCTTTCCAGCCCCATCAGCATCCCGGCCTTCATCTGGGCCCGCGCACGGGCAACCTCTTCTGCGCTCATGTCTTCGGCAGCGCGCTTCATCTCGTCGATGGTAATCGTCGCCAATTCGCCCACCTGATCGGCCGAGGTGCCTGCGTAAATCGTTGTCGTACCGGTATCCGCATAAGCACCGGTCTGAGCAAAGATCGTATAACAAAGCCCGCGCGTTTCGCGCACTTCCTGAAACAGGCGCGAGGACATGCCTCCACCCAGAGCGGTCGAGTAAATCTGGGCCGTATAGATCGCATCATCGCGATAGCCCGGACTTTCCAGCGCCAGCGCGAAATGCGCCTGCTCCAGCTCTTTCTCCTGCCGCGCCTCACCACCAGTGAACCGCGCAGCGTCGGGGATCAGACCCTTGCGCGGCTGCAGGTGGCCGAACATCTCTTCGGCCAGTTTCATCAGCGCATCGTGGTCCACAGCTCCAGCTGCAGACAGGATCATCTGTTCCGGCCCGTAGTGTTCGGCCACGAAACCCGACAAGTCCTCACGGGAAAACGCACTGACGCGCTCGGTCGGGCCCAGAATGGTGCGGCCAAGGGGTTGGTCGTGATAGCTCTGCTCTTGCAGCCAGTCAAAGATCACATCGTCAGGTGTGTCATAGGCCTGACCGATCTCCTGCAGGATCACGCCGCGCTCGACCTCGATCTCGCGCGGGTCGAACACCGGGTTCAGGACGATGTCGCCGATGACATCCATGGCCAGCGCCACATCGTCCTTCAGTACGCGTGCATAATAGGCCGTAACTTCGCGCGAGGTATAGGCGTTGATGTACCCGCCCACATCCTCGATCGCTTCGGCGATTTGCAGCGCAGAACGCCGCTGGGTTCCCTTGAACGCCATATGCTCAAGGAAATGCGCGATACCGTTCTGCTCGATCCGCTCGTGCCGCCCACCGGCGGTTACCCAGATGCCGATGGCCGCAGATTGCAGCCCCGGCATATGTTCACTGACGATACGAAATCCGTTCTTCAGTTGGTCTTGTCTGACAGTCACCCAGCAATATGCCTTCTGATATGATCCTCGAGGGTGCCCAGATCATTTGCTATGCGGGTCACCCGTTCCGGACGTTCATATAGATCAGACATGCGGGATGGAAGAGGCGGATGTTCGCCGCTTGCCTTCTCGACCGCCGCCGGGAACTTCGCGGGATGCGCGGTTGCGAGCGTGATCATGGGCACATCGGCAGCGCGGTGGTCTTCAGCCACTTTGATCCCAACGGCGGTGTGCGGACAAACCAACTCGGCGCTGTGGACCATCGTGCGCCTGATCGTCTCAAGCGTCTCGTCCTCAGAAACGCGGCCCGAGTCAAAGCTTTCTCGCAGAGCCTCCATTGCGCCTTGGCTGACATTGAAGCCTCCGCTCTTGAGTTCGTCCATCAACTGAGCGACTGCGCCGCCACCTTCGCCATAGGCGTAGTACAATGCGCGCTCAAAGTTCGAGCTAACCTGAATATCCATCGAAGGGCTGATTGAGGGGATCGTATCGCCCTTGAAATATCCCTCGCCCGAGAGACAGCGATGCAGAATGTCGTTCTGGTTGGTCGCCACCACCAGACGATCGATGGGCAGCCCCATGCGTTTGGCCAGATAGCCTGCGAAGATATCGCCGAAATTCCCTGTCGGCACGGTGAAGCTGACCTTGCGATGTGGCGCGCCGAGGCTGACGGCGGCGGTGAAATAGTAAACGATCTGTGCCAGCACACGGGCGAAGTTGATCGAGTTCACCCCGGCCAGCTTCACCCCATCACGGAAGTCGAAATCGTTGAACATGTCTTTCAGCGCGGCCTGACAGTCATCGAAATCGCCATCCACGGCCAAAGCGTGCACATTGCTGTCGGCAGGAGTCGTCATCTGACGGCGTTGCACTTCCGAAACACGGCCATGCGGGAACAGGATGAACACATCCACCGCATCCAGCCCACGGAACGCTTCGATTGCGGCAGAACCGGTGTCACCGCTCGTCGCGCCGACAATGGTAACGCGATCTTCGCGCCGTTTGAGCGCGACCTGGAACAGCTGGCCGATTAGCTGCATGGCAAAATCTTTGAAGGCCAGTGTGGGTCCGTGAAACAGCTCCAGTAGAAAATGGTTCTCGTTCAGCTGCTTCAAGGGCGCGCGGGCGTCATGGCCGAAGCCCTCATAAGCGCGCGCTATGATCTTTTTGAACTCATCATCGGAGAACGAGCCACTCACATAGGGCCACATCACGCGGAATGCGATTTCTTCATAGGACAGGCCAGCCAACGCAGCAATTTCGTCCTGCGACATCACCGGAATTTCAGCGGGCAAGTACAGACCACCATCACGGGCCAGTCCGGTCAGCATCGCCTCTTCAAAGGTCAGTTCGGGCGCCTGCCCGCGGGTTGAGATGTATTTCATGTCGCGTCACTTTCGGAATTGGCACGGCTGCGCCACAGGAAATATCCGGTCATTGCGGCCCAGACCAGAGCAAGACCAAACCAGATGATTGCATATTGCAAATGATCGTTGGGGATGCCCGCCGTATCCACCGGCATTGGCGTTACATTCGGATCGGTTTCCGAGCGGGCAATTAGCAACACCGGCTCAGCCCCCAGCGCGGCGGCCAGATTGGGCACATCACGGGCGAACCAGATGTTGCCGTCAATATCTGCGTCAGGCGTGTAGCCATCAACTTCATCGGGCCAGTGCAGGTTGCCGGTGATTTCCATCGGGCCAGTCAGGCGAACAGCCTGCTTGGCTGTGGTCGGCACAAAGCCGCGATCCACCAGAATAGTCCGGTCGTCGGTGGTAAAGGACTGGATGATCCGATACCCCGGCCCCACCTGCTTGACCGAAACCAAAACGTGGATCTCACCCGGTTCGATCTCGCCTGTGACCGTCACCGGCAGGTATTTGTCCGCATCTTCGGACACCTGCAATGGCAAGGCGACAGGATCGGCAGCGATGCGGCTTTCGATTTCGGCCAGCACCTCCTGTTTCCAGGTCAGCCGCTGCAGTTGCCAAATGCCCAGCGACAACAGCAGGCCCAGACCGGCAAAGCCGAAGATCAGCAGAAACAGAATGCGACGCATATTGGGATCAGACCTTGTTGCGGGAACCGGCGCCTTGTTAAGGGGCACGTGAACCGAAGTGCAACCATGTAATTGTATGGGGCGCAATCTTGCGCCCCTGATTGAGAAAAAGCCGCCCCGTGGGGCGGCTTTTGCAATTGGATCACCTGCGTGGCGTTACATCAGCGGGGCCTGACCCCAGATGTAGACGGCGAAAAACAGGAACAGCCAGACGACGTCAACGAAGTGCCAGTACCAAGCGGCAGCCTCGAAACCGACGTGTTTCTCGGGCGTAAAGTCCCCCTTCAGGGCGCGGATCAGACAGACCGACAGGAAGATGGTGCCGATAATCACATGCGCGCCGTGGAAACCGGTTGCCATGAAGAAGTTCGAATAGAACTGATCGCCACCGAACTCCCAACCCTCATGGGCCAGTAACTCATAGTATTCAAACGCCTGAAGCGCAGTAAAGGCGATGCCCAGAACGATACCAATGGCCAGACCATTGATCAGCGCCTTGCGGTCATTGTCATGAACAAGCGCGTGGTGGGCCCAAGTAATCGCACAACCCGACAGCAACAGGACCAAAGTGTTGATCAGCGGCAGGTGGAACGGATCAACGGCGTGGATATCCGGCTGGATGTATTCAGTACCGGCATAGTCGTACATCGGATACATGCGATGTTTGAAGAACGACCAGAACCAGGCGAAGAAGAACATCACCTCGGACATCACGAACAGGATAAAGCCATAGCGCAGGCCGATACGCACGACCGGCGTATGATCGCCCTGACGGCTTTCAACCACGACTTCGGACCACCATGCAAACATGGTATAAAGAACCCCGACCAGCCCCATCCAGAAGATCCACGGGGTAATCCCGTGCATCCAAAGAACGGCCCCGAACAGCATCACAAATCCGCTTACCGCGCCGATCAGTGGCCAGATTGACGGGTTCAGAATGTGGTAATCATGGTCTTTTGCGTGTGCCATCAGCGTCCCTCACCTACAGGCGTTAGTTCTTGTTTGTTTCAGCCTGCACATCAAGGGCGGCATAGCCCTCGGGCAGATCAATCTCATAGAATGTATACGACAGCGTGATCGTATGCACATATTTTGCTTCGGGATCTTCGATCAGTTCGGGATCGACGAAGAACGTAACGGGCATCTCGACTCGCTCACCCGGCTCCAACACCTGTTCATCGAAGCAGAAACAGGCGATTTTCTGAAAATACCCCCCGGCGGAATAGGGCGCCACGTTGTAGGACGCCTGCCCTGCGACGGGCTTGTCGGTTGGATTGTACGCTTCGTAGAACGCCAGACCTGTCTCACCGATACGTATTTTCATCTCGCGTTCGACGGGCTTGAAGTCCCACGGCATACCCTTGGCCTTGGAGGCATCAAATCGGACCGTCACCACTTGGTCGAGAATGTCATCAGGGGCTTTCTCGGCAACCCCGGTGGTCCCTCCATACCCCGTGACCCGGCAGAACCAATTATAAAACGGCACCGCTGCCCATGCCAAACCGCCCATAAGGACGACGACGCCGACCAGTTGCGCGACCGTTTTCTGTGGCCCCGTCAACTTCATCAGTTCTGCACCTGCTGCGTCGCCAGACTAAAATCTGTGTTCGAGACCTTGACGACTGTCAGGCCGAAGATGATCACGATGAACGCGGCCAGTGTCAGGCCGACGCCCAGATTGCGGCTGAACCGTCTTTGGTGAAGTTCGTGAGTTTTGCGCAGGCTCATGACCAGCCTCCTAATCCGTAAGGTTTCAACAGGGCCTCGACGAGAATCGCGCCGAAATGCAGAAACAGGTACAGCAGCGACAGCTTGAAGAAACTGCGTTCGACCTTGAAGTTATCGGCCTCCGAATCGTCTTCGTTTCGACGAGAAATCTGCCAGGCCCCCCGCAGAAACAAGCCATTCAGAACCAGCGCAACAACTAGATAAATCGGGCCTCCGATATCCGAGAACGCAGTCCCCACCGCCAGCAACGCCAGCAACGCGGTATAGACCAGAATATGCCAGCGCGTCGCGCGTCGACCATGGGTGACGGTCAACATCGGCACCCCGGCATCGTCATAGTCCGAGCGCATGAACAAGGCCAACGCCCAGAAATGCGGAGGTGTCCACATGAATGTCAGGGCAAACATCAACCACGGTTCGAGCGTCATCGAGCCAGTGGCCGCGACCCATCCGATGACCGGCGGGAACGCCCCCGCGGCACCACCAATGACGATGTTCTGAGGCGTCGAGCGTTTCAGCCACATCGTGTAGACGACAACATAGAAGAAAATAGTGAAGGCCAGAAACGCCCCTGCAAACCAGTTGGTTGCCAAACCCAGCATAATCACGGACAGGCCAGACAGAGCCAGACCAAGCGCCAATGCCTCGCCTTCTTCAACTTTGCCAGAGGGGATTGGACGGCCTTTGGTGCGCTTCATCACGCGGTCGATATCCGCGTCCCACCACATGTTCAGCGCGCCGGATGCACCGCCACCAATAGCGATGAACAGGATGGCGCAGAAGCCAACAAACGGATGTATCGGAACCGGAGCCGCAAGCAGTCCGACCAAAGCCGTGAATACGACCAGCGACATCACGCGCGGCTTCAGCAGGGCGAAATAATCACCAAAGCTGGCCTCGTCCGCGCGGGTCTGCGCAGAGACGGTGCTGGCATTGAAGCTTGCGTCGCTCATATCCGGTCCTTTTCGGGGCAAAAGCTGCGCGATTTCCGCGCAGCCCGCATGTGTTTACCTAGGCCGCAAAGGGCTTAGTTCGAGGCCACTTGGTAGGAAGCAGGCTGACCTGCATACTCTTCAAGCGCGCCCTGCAGCCACTGTTCATATGCCTCTTCGCTGACCACTTTGACAGTGATTGGCATATAGGCATGGTCTTTACCGCACAGCTCAGAACACTGTCCGAAATAGACGCCTTCCTTGTCTGCTTCGAACCACAGTTCGGCCAGACGACCAGGAACGCCGTCCTGCTTCACGCCGAACGAAGGAATGGTCCAGGAATGGATCACGTCCGATGCAGTAACCTGCATCACGACAATCTTGCCGACCGGAACAACGACCGCGGTGTCGGTGGCGAGCAGCCATTCGTCTTCGCCATAGCCTGCATCGGCCAGCTTCGCCCGCATCGCATCGTCCAGAACAAACGGTGTTACGTCGGCATCCGCCGGGCGCGCGCCCTCGTCGAGGGTGGCCGGGTGGCCCAGGAGATAGCTATCGAAGGCAAAGTCATGATCGACATATTCGTAGGTCCAGTACCACTGGTTCCCCACGACTTTGATGGTGATGTCGCCTTCGGGAATCTCTTGTTGCTTGAAAAGAACCGGCAGCGAGAAAGCCCCGATGAAGACCAGAATCAGGATCGGGCCCAAAGTCCAGGCAATCTCAACCGGAGTGTAATGCGAGAACCGAGCCGGGTTCGGGTTTACGCGCTGGTTGTAGCGTACGATGCAGTAAACCAGCAGACCCGCAACAAACACACAGATCGCGGTGATGATCACCAGAATCATGTTGTCCAGCGACTGAATCCCTTCGGCAAGGCTGGTGGCAGCAGGCTGGAACCCTATGCCGCCGTCAACCGGCTTGCCAATAATCTCAAGCTCCTGAGCCATGGCGGGAAGGCTGGAGAGGGCCGTAGCAAGCCCGGAAAGCATCAAAGCATTCTTCATTTTCTGTCCTGATCGTTTGATCTTTGCGTCTCTCGCGAAAAGGTGTGAATCGGTCGCACCTCTCCCGTTGTCTTTGGCCGCGTTAAAAACCATATTCCGTCGGGTAGATAAAGCAAAATGCTTGCGTCAAACAGACGCTATTTTTGATCTGGATCAAACCCGAAAGGTCACAACTGATGACTCAGGCCCCGTTTCGCCCGTTTGAAAGCGTCCTTCCGAAGGATGAAGCGCTTGCTGTACTGAAGGCTGCAACTGATGGCGCCGAGGATGGGGAACTGTTCGTAGAACGGCGCAAATCCGAATCTTTGGTGTTTGATGACGGTCGATTGCGCACAGCCTCTTACGACGCTTCCGAGGGATTCGGTCTTCGCGCGGTGCAGGGTGAAGTGGCTGGATACGCGCATTCAACGGATGTTTCGATTCCCTCTCTGAAGCGCGCAGCCGAAACCGCACGGTTGGCGGTCGGCGATGGTGGTGGGACGCTGGCCGGGCCACCACGTGCCACCAATACCAGGTTATATACCGATGAAGACCCGATCGAATCCGCCGCCTTCCCGGTCAAAATCGAGACACTGCGCGAGATAGACGCTTTTACCCGTGGTCTGGATTCCCGGGTTGTGCAAGTCAGCGCCACGATTGCCGCTGCAGTGCAGGAGGTCGAGATTCTTCGCCCCGATGGTGTGCAGGTGCGCGATATACGCCCGATGACCCGCCTGAACATCTCGGTTATCGTAGAACAGAACGGCAGACGCGAAAGCGGTTCTGCCGGAGGTGGCGGTCGCGTGGGGCTGGATGGCTTGATCGATCCCTCAGACTGGCAAGATAAGGCGCGTGAGGCTCTGCGGATCGCGATGGTCAATCTGGATGCCGTCCCTGCACCTGCCGGCGTGATGGAAGTCGCGTTGGGCCCCGGATGGCCCGGCATTCTGTTGCACGAGGCCATCGGCCACGGGCTTGAGGGTGATTTCAACCGCAAGGGCAGTTCCGCTTTTGCCGGGCTGATGGGGCAGCAGATCGCTTCGAAAGGTGTAACAGTCGTGGATGATGGGACGATTGCAGACCGACGCGGTTCGATATCAATGGATGACGAGGGTACACCCAGTTCGCGTACAGTTCTGATCGAGGATGGAATCCTCACCGGATATATGCAGGACCGACAGAACGCACGCCTGATGGGCGTTTCTCCAACCGGGAACGGCCGGCGTCAAAGCTATGCCCATAAACCGATGCCGCGCATGACCAACACAATCATGTTGGGTGGCGATGCCGATCCGGCCTCGTTGGTGGCAGATATCAAAGACGGTATCTGGGCTGTGGGCTTCGGCGGTGGCCAGGTCGACATCACCAACGGCAAGTTCGTGTTCTCCTGCACCGAGGCATATCGTGTCGAGAACGGCAAGATCGGCGCTCCGGTCAAAGGCGCGACGCTGATTGGCGACGGCCCCTCGGCGCTAAAACGCATTCGGGGACTGGGCAATGACATGGCGCTGGATCCCGGCATGGGCACATGTGGCAAGGATGGGCAATGGGTGCCGGTCGGTGTCGGCCAACCTACCGTTTTGATGGATGGGCTGACTGTGGGCGGCTCTGCCACCTGAGTCGGCTCAAAAGAAGAATCAAGGCGCGAAGGGTTAACACACTACCCTTCGCGTCAAATCAAAAACTCATCCATGGACTATGTGTGCCAAGAAAATTCGCACGAATTTTCTCTTTTTCTTTCAATGACATAATTATCTCTCCGAGGGATAGGCTCGAAAAATACCGATCTAATTTTCTAAGATTCACAGGCTGTTAACCCGCTGCACCGTAAACCAGTTTTGCAATCAGGCGGAGCATCGGATGACCGAAGAGCAGCTTTCTTCCAATCACCCCCCACTCCCACCCACCACGGAAGAGGACCGGTTTTCCTGGCTCCGTCTGTTGCGCTCACGCAAAGTAGGGCCGGCAACATTCCGGCGCTTATTGCGCGAACATGGCTCGGCGCAGAACGCGCTGGCCGCGTTGCCGGAAATGGCGCGCGCTGCCGGGATCGAGGATTATGAAATCTGCCCGCCCGGCGTAATTGAGGCGGAGCTCAAGGCCGCAAAGGTCGCCAAAGCGCAGCTTTTGTGCCTTGGGGCCGCCGATTACCCTTACGCGTTATGTGACCTTTCGGATGCGCCCCCGATGCTTTGGGCAATCGGCGATCCGTCGATCTTGAAACGCCGGGCAATTGCCATGGTCGGGGCACGGAACTGTTCTTCGCTGGGCGCGCGCATGGCGCGGGCGTTGGCGACGGATCTGGGTAAGCAAGACTATGTCGTGGTCTCGGGGCTTGCCCGCGGCATTGACACCTCGGCGCACTTCGCCGCATTGGCGACCGGTACTGTGGCAGTGTTGGCAGGTGGGGTTGATGTGATCTATCCGGCCGAAAATGCCGATCTGGCGCGAGATATCGCAGACACCGGACTTCGTCTGTCTGAACAACCGATGGGCACAACGCCTCAGGCACGACATTTTCCGCGCCGCAATCGCATTATCTCGGGTCTGGCGCAGGCAGTGGTCGTTGTCGAGGCCGCGGCGAAATCCGGCAGCTTGATCACCGCGCGGGACGCCCTGGACCAAGGGCGCGAGGTTCTGGCCGTGCCCGGCCATCCCTTTGACGCCCGCGCGGCAGGATGCAATCTGCTGATCCGAGACGGGGCGACACTCGTCCGCAATGCAGAAGACGTGATTGATGCTTTGCCCAAGCAACAGCTACAATCTTCTGCCCAACAAATCCTACCCCTTGGACCCGAGGCAGACTCTGCTGAAATCACGCCCCAAGCCTTGCACGAGGCGATACTGACTCGACTTGGCCCATCTCCGATCGCGGAAGACCAGTTGATCCGGGACATCGCTGCATCTGCGGGCGAAGTCGGCCCTGTGTTGGTCGATCTGGAGCTTGAGGGCAAGATTCAGCGGCAACCAGGCGGCCTGCTGTCACTTTGCGCCTAAGCTATCGAACGGATTCGACACCGGATTCCGCGAGCGGTGCGGCCAGAACCGGCTTGAATTCAGAGTATTTTTAGTAGTGAAAACGAACGCATTGACAATTCGATCTTGCCCCACACATTTTGCACGGTCATACAAAGCGCAAAATCCGTCGAGCGAGGATTCCTCTTAAATGCCCGTAGTTGTTGTAGAATCTCCGGCCAAAGCAAAAACGATCAATAAGTATCTTGGCCCCGACTACACCGTTTTGGCCTCATATGGCCATGTGCGGGACCTGCCACCGAAGGATGGGTCGGTCGATCCCGAGCATGAATTTTCAATGAAATGGGAGGTCGGCAATGACAGCCGTAAGCATGTCAAGGCGATCGCCGACGCTCTGAAAGAAGACAACGCACTGATCCTCGCGACCGACCCTGATCGAGAAGGCGAGGCAATCAGCTGGCACCTCCAAGAAGCGCTGACCAAGCGGCGTTCGATCAAGAAGGATACGCCAGTCAGCCGTGTGACGTTCAACGCGATCACCAAGGACGCCGTGACCGAGGCGATGCAGAACCCGCGTGAGGTCGATATGCCGCTGGTCGAGGCCTATCTGGCCCGCCGCGCGCTGGACTATCTGGTAGGGTTCAACCTGTCGCCCGTTCTGTGGCGCAAGTTGCCGGGTGCCCGTTCAGCGGGGCGCGTGCAATCGGTCTGCCTGCGCCTCATCGTCGAACGCGAGATGGAGATCGAAGCCTTCAAGCCGGTCGAATACTGGTCGGTCAAGGCTGTGTTCGAGACGCCTCGGGGACAAACCTACGAGGCGCGTCTAGTCACGCTGGCAGGCAAGAAACTGGACAAGCACGATCTAGCGAATGCAACGCAAGCCGAACTGGCGGTTCAGGCGATAACCAGCCGTGATCTGAGCGTGACATCGGTCGAGGCCAAGCCTGCCGCGCGCAACCCCTCTGCCCCGTTCATGACGTCGACCTTACAGCAAGAAGCCAGCCGCAAGTTCGGCATGGGCGCACGCCATGCGATGCAGGTGGCCCAGCGGCTGTATGAGGCCGGATACATTACCTACATGCGAACCGACGGTATCGACATGGCCCCCGAGGCCGTGGCGGCAGCGCGCGATGCAATCGCCGACCGTTATGGTGCGGAATACGTGCCAGACAGCCCGCGCATGTACAAAAACAAGGCCAAGAACGCTCAGGAAGCACACGAGTGTATTCGCCCGACAGATATGTCGCGCGATGCTAAGGCGCTGAAGGTGACCGATGAGGATCAGCGCAAGCTTTATGATCTGATCTGGAAACGCACCATTGCCTGTCAGATGGCTGCCGCACGGCTTGAACGCACGACTGTCGAGATTACCAGCACGGACGGTCAGGTTGGCCTGCGCGCCACCGGTCAGGTGGTGCTGTTCGATGGCTTCATGCGCGTTTACGAAGAAGGCCGCGATGACGTGGTCGACGATGACGACAAGCGCTTGCCACAGATCATGCAGGGCGATCCCGCACGTTTTGCCAAGACCTCGCTGCGTGATCAGTTTGCCAAGGCCACCGCCGACTCGGAAAAGGCCGCCATTCTGGCCGAGAACGAATCCGTTCTGGCGCTGCAGCATCACACCCAACCGCCGCCGCGCTATACAGAGGCCACGCTGGTCAAACGGATGGAAGAGCTGGGGATCGGGCGTCCGTCGACCTATGCCTCGATTGTCACCACGATTCAGGATCGTGAATATGTACGTAAAGACAAGAATCGGCTGATCCCCGAAGAAAAGGGCCGGATCGTCACCATCTTCCTGCTGAATTTCTTTCGCCAGTATGTGGGCTACGAGTTCACCGCCAATCTGGAAGAAGAGCTTGACGACGTCAGCGCAGGTGAACGCGACTACAAGGATCTGCTGGGCAAGTTCTGGCGCGATTTCTCTGCCGCGATTGGTGAGACATCGGAGCTACGTATCTCGGAAGTGCTGGACAAGCTGGACGAAGCGCTGGCACCGCAGCTGTATCCGCCGCGTGAAGATGGCTCGGACCCGCGCATTTGCCCGAAATGCGGTGTTGGCCAGTTACATCTGAAAACTTCGCGCACCGGCGGGTTTGTCGGTTGTGGCAACTATCCTGAGTGCACTTATACCCGTCCGATCGCTGGTGAGGGCGCGGAAGGTGACGAGCGTTTGCTGGGCGAAGATGCGGGCGATGAGATCTGGCTGAAATCCGGTCGATTTGGGCCATATGTCCAGCGCGGAGAGCCCACGCCTGAGAACAAGAAGCCTCCTCGTGCGTCCCTGCCCCGTGGCTGGAGCAAAGACGACATGGATCTGGAGAAAGCGCTGACTCTTCTGTCCTTGCCCCGTCAGATCGGCGAGCACCCCGAAGGCGGCATGATCAGTTCGAACTTTGGTCGCTTTGGACCTTATCTAATGCATCAGTTGGCCGACGAGGCAAAGCCCGTCTACGCCAACCTCAAAGACCCGAACGATGTGTTTGAGATCGGCATGAACCGCGCCGTCGAACTGTTGGCCGAAAAACGCGCCAATCCAGGTCGCGGACGTCGGGCGGCCGCGAAGCCGCTGAAAGAGCTGGGCGACCATCCCGACGGCGGCGCGATGCAGGTGTTGGACGGGCGCTATGGACCGTATGTGAAATGGGAAAAGGTCAACGCGACGATCCCCAAAGACATCAAACCCGAGGATGTGACCCAGGAAATGGCCATCGAACTGGTCAATGAACGCGCGGCCAAGAAAGGCACAAAGAAAAAGGCAGCCCCCAAGAAGAAAGCTGCTGCCAAGAAGACCACCAAGAAAGCAAGTTAGGTAGAAATACCACCTGACCCTTGGATTCGTTGACTTCCCCGTGACGTGGCGGCACAAATCGGCCCAACACCATGTCATTGGGGGAGTTTTCCATGAAGAAAATCTATGACAATGCCGATGAGGCGCTCGATGGGGTGATATCGGACGGCATGCTGATCGCTGCGGGCGGCTTTGGGCTGTGCGGTATCCCGGAAATGCTGCTTGAAGCAATCAAGGCCTCAGGCGCGAAGGATCTGACATTTGCCTCGAATAACGCAGGTGTGGATGATTTTGGCATCGGCATCCTGCTGCAAACCAAGCAGGTCAAAAAGATGATCAGCTCTTACGTTGGGGAAAACGCCGAATTCATGCGCCAGTATCTGAGTGGAGAACTGGAGCTGGAATTCAATCCACAAGGCACACTCGCCGAGCGGATGCGGGCCGGTGGCGCTGGCATCCCCGGGTTTTACACCAAGACGGGCGTGGGAACGGTGATCGCGGAAGGCAAAGAGCACAAGGACTTCAACGGCGAGACCTATATCATGGAGGAAGGCATCTTCGCCGACCTCGCGATCGTAAAGGCGTGGAAAGCCGATGACACCGGGAACCTCGTGTTCCGCAAGACCGCCCGCAACTTTAACGTGCCCGCAGCGACTTGCGGCAAGATTTGTGTGGCTGAGGTTGAAGAAATCGTCCCGCGCGGCTCGCTGGACCCGGATGGCATCCACCTACCCGGCATCTATGTGCATCGCATTATCCAAGGCAGCCACGAAAAGCGCATCGAACAGCGCACCACCCGCAAGAAGGAGGACGCATAATGCCCTGGGATCGCAATCAGATGGCCGCACGTGCGGCAGAAGAGCTGGAAGACGGCATGTATGTGAACCTCGGCATCGGTATTCCGACGCTGGTGGCGAACTATGTAGGGGACAAGGACATCACCCTACAGTCCGAAAACGGTATGCTGGGCATGGGGCCTTTCCCGTTTGAGGGCGAGGAAGACGCTGACCTGATCAACGCGGGCAAGCAGACGATTACCGAACTGTCCCGCACCTCTTACTTCGATAGCGCGACCTCGTTCGCCATGATCCGAGGCGGCAAGATCGCCGCTGCGATTTTGGGTGCGATGGAAGTGGACGAGAAAGGAGACCTGGCCAACTGGATGATTCCCGGCAAGCTGGTCAAAGGCATGGGCGGCGCGATGGATCTGGTCGCTGGCGTTGGTCGCGTGATCGTAGTGATGGATCACACCAACAAGCATGGTGATTCAAAAGTGCTGAAGGAATGCACGCTGCCTCTGACTGGCCAAGGCGTTGTGGATCGCATCATCACCAATCTGGGTGTTCTGGATGTCGTCGAAGGCGGCCTGAAGATCGTCGAACTGGCCGATGGTGTCAGCGAGGACGAGATGCGAGGAGCGACTCAGGCAACAATCGTAGATTGACCTCAGGCCAATGAAACATAAGGCCCGCTGCGATGCGGGCCTTTTTTAGTTCGAAGTCTGAAAAATGCAGGGGTCCGAAACGAACTGCGGTGTTGTTGTACATAGAGCACTCGCGACCTGAAACGCGGCCAGAACCTTGGGCACGTAGTCTCTGGTCTCGGCATAAGGTGGCACACCACTATGCTTGCGCACGGCCCCTTCGCCCGCATTGTAGCCTGCCAATACGAGAATCGGGTCATTGTCGAACTCGTTCATAAGCCAATGCAGGTATTTGACCCCACCTTCGATATTCTGTTCAGGTTTCAGGCTGTCCTCTACCCCAAAACGTTCGGCGGTAGCTGGCATCAATTGCATCAAGCCCTGCGCCCCGGCAGAACTGACAGCCTGTGTGCGGCCCGCAGATTCTACCGAGATAACGGCCAGGACAAGTGCGGGTGAGACATTGGTCCCTACGGTCGAACGTAGAATATCCACACCTCGCTTTTCTGCGATGTCTTGCAAGGTCTGCAGACGCGGCGCCGCGACACCCGTGGCAGTAAGCGCTTGAACGGCCTCTCTCAGCCGACCTGCGCTGGCCTGCGCTAGATCGGGGGATACCCGGCTCCAGAATGCTCTATAAGAGCCAACTGGCTTGGTCGCCGCCGCAATCTTCTGAGGAACCGATGGGGGCGGCTTTGCGATAGCGGCAATCTCAGGCACTTCCAGCTTGGCGCCAGTGCTGGGGGCTGATGGTGATGCTGCATGTTGTTCGGGCGTGATCTGAATCGTCACGCGCGGACGTGTCCCCGGTTTAGGGGCCTTTATGCGCTTATAGACGCCGCGCGGCTCGGTTTCGGTTGCAGTGACAGGAATTGCACCCGCCATCAGAAACACCGCTGCACCGGCGCATATTACTGCGTCCCGGAAATACATTTGCCTGCCTCGATTTCTTATCTTTTGAAGCATTTTGAACATCATAACGGCCCGCAACACCAGAAAAACCAAGCGAATTGGGGCAATTTCGCCTCAATTGCCGCCATTTTGCATCGCCCACGCAACGGAAGTACAAAAAAGGTGTGATTTTTTTTATTTATTTCCAATTAGTTACTAAATTCACCAACAAAAAATTAAGCTTTGAGCAAAAAAATATTGGTTTGGCCCAATTCCTGCCACGCACAGGGGTCAAACATATATCCATACCGAGACGATCGGGAGCGGACTGAGAGAGAAAGCTCTGAAAGACGCCGAGGTTAATTAATTTTTGATCCTTTAGGAGGGACATAACATGATCAAGTTCATCAAGAACTTCCGCAAAGACGAAGACGGCGCCGTAACTGTAGACTGGGTCGTTCTGACCGCAGCTGTTGTTGGCCTGGCAGCCGTTGCTTACAACCAGATCCACAATGGTGCCAGCAGCCTGGCAGGCAACATCGATGACGCTCTGGGTTCGGTAACTGTGACAGTTCCGGATACCGAATAATCTGTTATCGGTCTAGCATAACAACTTGGGGCCATGTCTTTACTCAAAGGCGTGGCCCCTTTGTTTTCAGAAGAGAGCGATCCGGTATAGTCCAATGTTAAAAAGAGTATATAGTTTCCGAACCGATGAGACCGGCGCGATAACCGTAGACTGGGTGGTTTTAACTGCTGCAATCGCAGGTCTCGCCGCAATAATCTACTTCATCCTGAGCCAAGGACTTCTAACAGCGGGACAGCCGATCGCAAATGTAGAAGTAGAAGAGATGGTCTTTGAGTAGCGCGGGCCCGTTCCCATTTACTAGCGAAACGGCAACCCTGCGAATAAGCGTATTTTCTGCCAAAAATTACCGGGATTGTCCGCTTTTTCGACACAATTGAAAAATATCTTGGATCCTGAATCGATGTGACTTCAAGAGTCGCGGTCTACGGAAAATAAAGAGGGACAAATGCGAGCTGTTTTTGGACTTGTTCTTATCATCGGGGTCGCGTTGGCCGGTGGTGCTGTCTATATGGCACGCGAATACATCACGGACAATCAGGCCAAACTTGCACAGGAACGCAAGTTGCGCGAAGAGGCGCTTGCCAATGCGCAGGCGGGCATCGTCCCGACCGTAGGCGTTTTGGTTTCGAATCGCTCCTTCAAATACGGCGAACGTTTGAACCAGGAAGATATCCGCGTCGTTCAGTGGCCAGAGGATGCGATTCCCGAGGGTGCCTTTGTGGACATGACAACCCTATTCCCGGAAATCAAAAACAATGAACGATTCGTTCTCCGCGCGATGGAGAAAGACGAAGCGATTATGGAAGTCAAAGTCACCAATCCAGGCGAGACTGCTGGCCTCAGGTCGCAATTGCCCAAGGGAATGCGCGCATTTGCGATAAGCGTTGATGTGGCATCTGGCGTATCGGGCTTTTTGCGCCCGGGCGATACGGTGGACGTGTATTGGACCGGCTCATTACGTGGCACCAGCGATTCTGGCCGCGGTGAGATTACTCGTTTGGTGCTGACGAACATCGAATTGGTCGCTGTTGATCAGTCGGCGGGTCTGGATGTGACCGGCACAACCATTGCTCGCACGGTCACAGTTGCAGCGACGCCACAACAGATCGCCGCTTTGGCACAGGCTCAGAACACGGGTCGCATGTCGCTGGCACTGGTTGGCGCTCAAGATGACAAGGTGGCAGAGGTGGTTGAAGTCGATCAGCAGTCTTTGCTTGGCATTGAAGAGAGGGCCCCGGCCCCCGTCGCGGCTCCGGAGAAGGTCTGCACAATCCGCACCCGTCGTGGCGGCGAGACGGTAGAGACCCCAATTCCCTGCACAAACTAACTAAGTTTCAGACCTTTACGAGACAAAGACCGCGCATTTTGCGCGGTCTCTTTCTTTGTGTTGTTGCGCATAATCCACATAAGGAACTTTCCAGAAACCATTGATTATTGCAATAAATCTGGTTCTGTCGCAGGGTTTCATAGCATAGGGCATAAGACCCAAAAAAAATCGAGTGGTGATCGGAGAGGCAGGTCACATGACAATACGTTCCTGGATCAGCGCAACCCTGCTGGGGTTGTCGCTAGTTGTGAGCCCAATCGGCGATGCCGCTTGGGCCCAAAACCTTCGCGTGGTTAAAAAGGGTACAGCGGAAACGCTGGATGTCCCCGTAAATCGCGCAATCGTGGTGGAAAGCGAACAACCGTTCGCAGACATCAGCATTGCCAATGCAGGCATAGCGGATATTTCGACCCTGTCGGACCGCACTATCTATGTTCTCGGTCGGGCACCGGGTACAACCACCCTGACAATGTTCGACGGCGCGGGTAATCTGATTACCAACGTGCGTGTGCGTGTTTCACCTGATGTTTCGGAATTCAAAGAACGCTTACGTCAGATTCTTCCCAGTGAGCGAATCGAGGTTCGGACCGCCAATGATGGGATCGTCTTGTCGGGAACAGTTTCCAGCAGTGCCAAACTGGCGCGTGCGCTTGAGTTGGCAGAACGGTATGCCCCTGAACGTGTATCGAACCTGATGAATGTCGGTGGCGTGCAGCAGGTCATGCTGAAAGTGCGCTTTGCGGAAATGAACCGCTCTGTAGCCAAAAACTTGTCGGCATCGTTGGGCTTTGGCGGTGGCGACACCACTGCGGGCTTCAATTCCTTGAATAACCAGGGCGCACTGAACAACGCACTGGCGAACAACATCCCGTTTGTTCAGACAAATTCCGGTGCCATTCTGTTCGGTTTCGGCGCGGGTTCAACGCAGGTTAGACTGCTTTTGGAAGCCCTTGAAACCAAGGGTTTGGTTCGCAGCTTGGCAGAACCGAATCTTTCTGCACTGTCTGGCCAAGAGGCGGAGTTCCTTGCCGGTGGTGAGGTGCCAATCCCAGTACCCCAAGGCGACGGTGTCGTTGCGATCGAGTATCGTCAGTTTGGCGTACAGCTGCTGTTTGTTCCGCGCGTCGTCGATGGCAACCTGATCAACCTGGAACTGGGTGCATCAGTATCGAGCATCGACCAGAGTGCGAACTTCACGATCAACGGCGACAATGTTCCCAGCTTCATCACGCGTCAAACCCGGACAACCATCGAGTTGCGCGACGGTGAAAGCTTTGCCATTGCAGGCCTAATCCAGGATGATTTCACGGATCTGAACAGCCAGGTTCCCTGGCTTGGCGATGTGCCTGTATTGGGCGCGTTGTTCAGGAGCGCTCAGTATCAGCGTGAGCAGAGTGAATTGATCATCATCATTACCGCGCATCTGGTGTCGCCCACTCGTGGCGAGGCGCTTGCCCTGCCGACCGATCGCGTGAAACCGCCCAGCGAGTTCGATCTGTTCGTAAACGGCAAGATCTCTCGGACTGAACGCGCCGGAAATGGTGCAGCCTCTGAAGTTGCCAATCAGGATTTTGGCACCTCTTACGGCTACGTGCTGGACTGATAGAGAGGATAGTACCAATGGAAAAGTGGATCATCACACTGGGTCTTTCGGTTGCTGTCGCCGGTTGTACACGCGAGGCCGGGTACGAAATCGATCAGGGCACGTTTGGTAACGCTACACTGAACAACATTCAGGTCATGAATGGTGAGTTGACGTATGGCCAAATCCTCGCGCGGCGTTTCGCTGCCGAGGTGCCCACACAGATCAACTTTGCCTTCGATAGCGCACAATTGGACGCTTCGGCGCAACGAATCCTGTTGCAGCAGGCGGCCTGGATCAAACAGTTCCCCGAGGCGCGGTTCCGTGTCTATGGGCACACGGATGCCGTTGGCTCTGAGGCATATAACAAGCGATTGGGCCAGCGCCGCGCTAATGCCGCCGTTGCATTCCTGACACGACAAGGAATATCGCGTTCACGGTTGGAAGCCGTTGTTTCCTTTGGCAAATCCAGGCCGTTGGTTGCCACCCAAGATCGGGATCGACGCAATCGGCGGACAGTGACCGAGGTATCCGGCTTCTTCGACCGGCATCCAAATATTCTAGATGGAAAATATGCGGACGTGATCTATCGCGAATACATCTCAAGCGCGATCCCGATAAGCGATATCCAACGGCAAGAAGACGCCGGTGGTACCAGCGACTAATAAATAGGAAATGGGCGGCATTGTCGCCCATTTCCCTACAATTGGTTCTTTTGCGCCCAATTCTTGCCTAACTTCCAAGCCACTTTGTGAACAATTGGGTGACCTGCGGCCAAAATCGACCGCATCGGGCGACAGCATACCAGAACTGAATCTTCTCGCGTTCAAATGGTTTGCTCAGCCCTCTCGATGAGGATTGTGTTAATGACGAGCGCGACGCCGCAAGACGATAATAACGCCATTTTGGCCTGCACCATCAGCCGTGATGTCCAGAACTTCGACCTTTTGATCGAGGATATGGAAGCTGCGCTGGGCGAACGCTGGGGTGATCTTGGATTTGCCGAAGCGCTTGCGTTCTTTAGCCAACCCGAAGCCAAGACGCTTCAATTTGTAGCGCTGGCGCTGGACGGCGATGATGAAGACAACCTGACACTGATGGGTGAGATCATCACTCAGGCCAAGGAAAAAGGCATCAAGGTTGTCTTGATCGCCGAGGATGTCACCCCTGCCGCATTGCATCAGCTGCTACGCAGAGGTGCGGACGAGTTTGTCCCCTACCCGCTTCCCGAAAATGAACTTCAGGAAGCCATCGATCGTATGCAACAACCCGATCCGGTTGTGGCACCGCAAGCAGCGCCCACTGCGACGAACGGCTCCTCGAAAGAAGGGGCACTTTTTGTCGTGCAGGGCCTGGCAGGTGGTGTCGGTTCTACAACCATGGCGGTCAATCTGGCATGGGAACTTGCAACGGTTTCAGCCAAAGAAGCCCCGAAAGTGTGCCTGATCGATCTGGATCTGCAATACGGCACTGTTTCGACCTATTTGGATCTGCCTCGTCATGAAGCCGTGTTCGAAATGCTCTCAGACACGGATTCGATGGACGAAGACTCCTTTGGACAGGCGCTCCAGACGTTTGAAGAGAAACTGCAAGTTCTAACGGCACCATCTGACATGGTGCCGCTGGACATCATCACGCCTGAGGACATTCAGCGTGTAATCGACACCGCACGCGCGAATTTTGATTATGTCGTCATAGACATGCCAAAAACACTTGTTCACTGGTCAGAAACGGTTCTGCAGGCCGCCCATGTCTATTTTGCGTTGCTTGAGCTGGATATGCGCTCGGCCCAGAACGCATTGCGTCTGAAAAGGGCACTGCAGGCCGAGGAATTACCCTTCAACAAACTGCGATTTGCTATGAATCGGGCTCCGAAATTTACCGATCTCAACGGTAAAAGCCGGGTTAAACGTATGGGTGAAAGTCTGGGTATTTCCATTGATCTGCTTCTGCCCGATGGCGGCAAACCCGTCATGCAAAGCGGTGACCACGGTTTACCGCTGGCAAATTCAGCGGCCAAGAACCCGCTGCGCCGGGAAATCGCCAAATTGGCTCAATCGCTTCATAGCCTTGGCAGCAGTGACGCCGAAGCCGCATAACTCAAAGGGGAGCTGCCGTGTTTTCAAGATACAAAAAACAGCCTTCGGCGCAGCCGGTTGAAACCCAGGCGTCGAAAGTCGAGGCCCCGGCAGCAGCAGCTGCGGCACCAGCTGCCAACGCAATTGCGCGCAAGCCGGTCAAGAAAAAGGCGGCAGAAGTTGTTGGAAACGACAAGGAACGCAAGCGCAAGGAACGGCTGGGCGAAATCAAGCTTGAGCTGCACCGCGAGCTTCTTGAAAACCTGAACCTCGCAGCCCTTGAAAAAGCTGAAGAATCCGAGCTGCGGACAGAAATCAGCGCGATTGCCAGCGAAGTTCTGGAAGCCCGCAACATCGTTCTGAACCGTGAAGACCGCAGCCAGCTGAACAAAGAGCTTTATGACGAGGTCACCGGTCTCGGGCCGCTGGAAGCGCTGCTACAAGACGACTCGGTCAACGATATTCTGGTCAACGGCCCCCAGCAGATTTTTGTCGAACGGGCCGGTAAGCTTGAGATCAGCGACATCACGTTCAAAGACGAAAAGCACCTGATGCGGATCATCGACAAGATCGTTTCTGCCGTTGGTCGCCGTGTCGATGAATCCAACCCGTATGTTGACGCTCGCTTGGCTGATGGCTCACGTTTCAATGCGATGGTGCCGCCGATCGCGGTGGATGGTTCGCTTGTTTCCATTCGTAAGTTTAAGAAAGACAAGCTCGGCATCGACGATCTGGTCAATTTCGGTGCGTTTACCGAAGAAATGGCAGCCTATCTGCAAGCCGCCGTGTCGACTCGTCTGAATATCATTGTTTCGGGCGGTACCGGTTCCGGTAAAACGACAACGCTGAACGCGCTGTCGAGCTTTATCGACGACGCCGAGCGCATTCTGACCATTGAGGATACCGCGGAACTTCAGCTGCAGCAGACCCATGTGGGTCGGATGGAAAGCCGTCCGCCCAACGTTGAAGGCAAAGGCGAGGTCAGTCCGCGCGATTGTTTGAAAAACGCCCTGCGGATGCGCCCCGACCGCATCATCGTGGGCGAGACCCGTGGCGCCGAAGTGATCGATATGCTGCAGGCCATGAATACCGGCCACGACGGATCAATGACCACGATCCACGCGAACTCGGCCCGTGACGGTATCTCGCGTCTTGAAAACATGATCGCCATGGCGGGGATCGAAATGCCGATCAAAGCGGTCCGCAGCCAGATCTCGTCGGCTGTGAATCTGATCGTTCAGGCCAGCCGTCTGCAGGATGGTTCGCGCCGGATGACATCAATCACCGAAATTACCGGCATGGAAGGTGACGTCATCTCGATGCAGGAAATATTTAAATTTCAACGTGTTGGCCTGACCCCCGACAACAAGATCATCGGTCATTTCACCGCAACAGGTGTGCGCAGCCACTATTCCGAGCGCTTCCGTCTGTGGGGCTTCGATCTGCCCGCCTCGATCTACGATCCAACCACGATGTAGGAGAACCAAGATATGCAACTGCCTGTCGAGGCGCTCATCTACATCGTGATTTTCGTCGGGGTCTTTGCCCTGGTCGAAGGTATCTATCTCGTCGCATTCGGAAAATCGATCAGCCTGAACAGCCGCGTCAATCGCAGGCTGGACATGATCGATAAGGGCGTCGGGCGCGAGCAAGTACTGGAGCAGCTGCGCAAGGAAATGCAGCAGCACATGAAATCGCAGAGCATACCGCTCTACTCGCTATTGGCAGACAAGGCGCAGAAGGCGGCGATCGCCTTCTCTCCTCGGCAGTTGATTGTGATCATGGCACTGGTTTCAGGGCTGGCTTTTGTAGGTTTGAGCGTAGGAACAGCGACCGAACCGACGCTTCGGGCGGCTCTATCGGTCGCGATCGGGGTCGGAGCGGTGTACGCTTGGGTCAATAACAAAGCCAATAAACGTATGGCCTTGATTGAAGAACAATTGCCCGACGCGGTGGAACTGATGGTTCGGTCACTTCGCGTCGGAAACCCATTTGTTTCCTCGATCCAAATCGTTGCTAACGAGGTCGAGGACCCCCTTGCGACAGAGTTCGGTGTTATCTCGGATGAATCCGCTTATGGCCGGGATGTCGGTGAAGCACTCAAGGATATGGCAGAGCGGCTGGATATGCAGGATTTACGGTTTTTGGCCGTCGCCGTTTCGATCCAGCAACAATCGGGGGGTAACCTTGCCGATATTTTGGCCGGATTGGCCAAGGTGATCCGCGCACGTTTCCGACTGTTCCGCCGGGTGAACGCTATCACCGCCGAAGCCAAATGGTCGGGCAAATTCCTGTCGGGTTTCCCGGTCGCCTGTCTTCTGTTCATCATGGTTAAGGACCCGAACTACTACGACGCCGTAATCGACGATCCGCTTTTCATTCCGGCATGTTTCTTTGTCGGTATCACGCTGACCCTGAACCTGATCGTCATGCGTATCCTGACCGACATTAAGGTTTAAGAGGCCCAAAGATGGAATTTTTGAACCAGATCAATGAGCTGTTGAAGCAGAACTTGGGTGAATTCGGTCCGCTGATTGTCGTGGGCGTTTTGGGATTGTTCATGATCCTGGTCACGATCCCGCTGATGCTGAACCAGCCGGAAGACCCACTAAAGAAGTTGCAGCGGTCAAATTCACCGCCAAAAAACAACAAGAAAGAAAAGAAAGAGCGTCTCAGAACAGCCAGCCGGAACGAACAGCTTGAGAAGTTCGCCAACTTTCTCGAACCAAAGAACGAAGAAGAGTATACCGCCGTTCAACTCAAGTTGAGGCAAGCCGGCTATCAGTCCAAGGACGCGGTTCGTTTCTATCACTTCGCTCAGTTCGCGTTGGGCATAATTGGGATCCTGATCGGCGTCTCGCTGGTTACCGTGTTTGCGGGCGATCAGGAATTTGACTCGACACAAATCCTCATTCGCGTTCTGGGACCTGGTATTGCGGGTTACTTCGTGCCCAAATACTGGATCACGCGGCGCGTAGAGGAACGCAAGGAAGCGATCGTAAATGGTTTCCCTGATACGCTCGATCTGATGTTGGTATGCGTCGAGGCCGGGCAGTCCTTGGATCAGGCCATTGTACGGGTCGCGTCTGAGATGAAAGCATCTTACCCAGACATCGCGCTTGAGTTCGAGGTTGTCGCCTACGAAATGAAAGCCGGTAAAGAAAAGGACACCGTTTTGCGCGACTTCGCGACGCGATGCGGCGTTCAGGACGTTAGTGCGTTCGTCACCGTGATGATCCAATCAGCGACATTCGGGACATCCATTGCCGAAGCGTTGCGGGTTTATGCCGATGAAATGCGTGACAAACGCGTGATGCGCGCCGAAGAGGCAGCGAATAAGTTGCCAACCAAAATGACCCTTGCGACAATGATGTTGACCGTCCCTCCTCTGCTGGTCATCCTTGTTGGACCTTCGGCAAAAGGTATTATGGAGTTTGGAAACCGATAACGCCTTCCCGCTTCTTCGCTGGGTTGCCAAATCAGGTTGTTGGCACCTTCGTATGACAATTCAGGCCGCCATGGTTTTCACCATGGTGGCCTCTTGCACTGAAACAGGCGCGACAGACGATCCGTTTGCCCCTGGCGTCGACCCAGATGGGCCTGCGGTAGATGAGGTGACCGTCGGAAACCGATTGATGGCGGCGGGCGAATATGAGCTTGCACTTGAATCCTTCACCCGTGCCGCGTTGCAACAGGGTATGACCCCGCAAATCCTGACTTCGCTTGGGACAGCTAATTTGGGATTGCGCCGGATTGGCCAGGCTGAACCGCTACTGCGTCGTGCTGTCGAGGACGATCCCGAGTGGCCTGTGGCATGGAACAACCTGGGTGTCTTCTTGGTGGAAACGGGCGAATATGCCGAAGCCGCGCAGATGTTCCGCAGAGCCTATGCGCTGGACAATGGCGAAAGTGACGCAATCCGCGACAATCTGCGGTTAGCACTCGCAAAAATGGAAAATCCTGTTAATAATACCCCACAAGAACAAGAATTTGAACTGGAGCAGCGCGGCAACGGGCAATTTGTTCTGCGTAAAATCCAGTAATAGAGGCAGAGCAGTAAAGGACGCACAAAAATGCGCCAACCCTTCTTGATTCCGACGATGCTGGCGTGCGGGCTGGTTTTGGCCGCCTGCGCAAAGGAAACCGAAGAGGAAAAGGTTGAACGTACTTTTCAGGAAGTGAACGTCATCGACGAGACCAACCTGAATGACGTGATGCTGAATGCGGCCGATCCCAATGAGGCGGTGACCTATTTCCAAAGTGCGGCCGCCAAGAACCCCGACCGCATCGACCTGCAACGAGGACTAGCAATCACGCTGACCCGTGCCAAGCGCAGCACTGAAGCTTCCGCCGCGTGGAAACGAGTGCTGAGCATGAAAGGGGCCAACAACGCCGACCGTGTCGAATACGCTGATGCGCAGATTCGCAGCGGCAACTGGGATGGCGCAAAGGCGACATTGGACAAAATCCCTCCTACATATGAAACCTTTAAACGGTATCGGCTTGAAGCGCTGGTGGCAGATGCCAAAAAAGACTGGAATCGCGCCGATCATTACTACGAAACCGCAGTGGGCCTGACGACCCGCCCTGCTGGCGTCATGAACAACTGGGGCTATTCCAAACTGACGCGCGGGCAATATGCGGAAGCCGAGCGGCTGTTTACCGACGCCATTAGGCAGGACAATTCTATGTTCACCGCCAAGAACAACCTGGTTCTGGCGCGCAGCGCGCAAGGCAACTACAGCGTTCCTGTTGTCCCAATGACGCAGACCGAACGGGCGAAACTGTTGAACACCATGGCCATTTCAGCCGTGAAACAGGGGAATATCAACCTGGCCAAGAACCTCTATCGCGAGGCGATTTCCACCCACCCGCAGCATTATGACGAGGCGGTCCGCTCGCTTCGGGCCCTTGAGGACGCCTGATCCATGATCATACCAGCGGCAGCGGCGGCGTGGTTTCTACCTTTTGTTCTGCCGATCTGTTTCTACGTTGCCTTTACGGATATGCGTGAGATGCGGATCAAGAACCACGCGGTCATCGCGCTGGCGGTTGTTTATCTCATCGTCGGGCTTATCGCATTGCCACCGTGGTCCGGTCCGTGGATCCCCGGCAACATCGGGCCGTTAACCCTGACCCTGCCTGCCTACGGATGGCAGCTGCTTCACATGGTTGTCGTTCTTGTTATCGGCATCGTGCTAAATGCAGCTGGGGTGATGGGGGCCGGAGACGCGAAGTTCTGTGCCGCAGCCGCAGCGTTTGTCTGGGTCGGTGACCTGATGTGGGTCATGGTGATTCTGACGGCAACTCTGCTGGGAGCGTTCTTTGCCCACCGGTTGGCGAAATACACCCGGCTGCGCCAGATCGCGCCACATTGGGAAAGCTGGGATCGCGGCAAACAGTTCCCTATGGGTCTGACGCTGGCTGGCAGCCTCGTTGTTTATTTGATTTTGGGCATAATCCACGGATCGTGAACAATCATCAGCGCGCCTTGCCCGCGCCTTTGTCCTGCCACAAATCCGCGCCAAATTCTTCCAAAGCGGCCCCGCAAGGGCCTTTTGCGTGATTTTTGGATGGACGAGCCCCGCTCATGAATATGCAGACCTCCTCTGTGATTGCCCCCCCTGCCCCTAAAGGCCTGGGAGAAATGCAACTTCCGCTGGTGATGATGCGGGACATTCTGTTGAAGACCGTCTTTCGCAAGAACGTGGATACGGTCAGCGAAATCGCGGGTGCCATCTGTTTGCCCGGGTCCGTGACACAGGAACTAGTTGATATCGCACGCGAGCAGAAACTGCTTGAAGCGACCGGGACTCTGAACGCCAACTCCGGCAATGAAATGGGCTATCAGCTGACCGATGCAGGCAAAGCGCGGGCGTTGGATGCGTTGAGCCAGTCTGAATATTTCGGTGCGATGCCGGTGCCGCTCGATGTTTACCGCGAGCAGGTCAAGCGCCAGTCGATCCGCAACATTCAAGTCACCCGCGACCAGCTAACCGGCGCGATGGGCCATCTTGTTCTGCCCGACAGCCTGCTGGATCATCTGGGCCCGGCGGTCAGCGCCGGTCGCTCAATTCTGATGTATGGCCCTCCGGGCAATGGTAAATCCTCGATCTCGAACGGCATTCGCGATGCTTTGGGGGACAACGTCTATGTTCCGCGCGCAATCGAATATGCCGGTCAGGTGATTACGGTCTACGACCCGATCGTGCACACCGCGATCGAGCAAGAAGAGGACGATCCCAACAGTCTGCGCCGCCGCAAGCGGTTCGACACTCGCTATGTTCAATGCGAACGCCCCACCGTTGTGACTGGTGGTGAACTGTCACTGAGCATGCTGGATTTGGTCTACAACCCCACTGCGCGTACTTATCAGGCGCCTCTGCAGCTGAAATCCACCGGCGGCATCTTCATCGTGGACGACCTTGGACGTCAGGCAGAGCCCCCTCAGGCCCTGATCAACCGCTGGATTGTTCCGCTTGAAGAAAGCAAGGATATCCTTGGCCTGCAATCGGGTGAGAAGTTCGAAGTACCATTCGACACGCTGGTTATATTTTCGACCAACTTCCACCCGAATGAAATTTTCGACCAAGCGGCCCTGCGCCGGATTTTCTTCAAGATCAAAATCGACGGCCCGAACCAAGAGAACTTCCTGAAGATCTTTGCCATGGTCGCCCGCAAGCGCGGTATGCCACTAGACGAGGCGGCGCTAGTGCATTTGCTGAAGGTCAAATACCCGACCATTAACAACATCTACGCAAACTATCAGCCGATCTTCCTGATCGACCAGATGATCTCAATCTGCGAGTTTGAGGGTATCCCTTATCAGATGAGTCCTGACCTTATCGACCGAGCCTGGGCCAACATGTTCGTTAAGGAAGAAAAGATCATTCACTGATCCCCTTGTCCTGGTTTCCATGGCCTGAGGGCTGCGCTAGGTTTGCCGGATGGTGCAGATTCCCCCGGCAGTCCAAAACTGGTTTTCGAACAAAGGCTGGTCGATTCATCCGCATCAGCAGGAAATGTTTGAGCGGGCGAATGATCCCGCGACCCTTCTTATCGCTCCAACTGGTGGCGGCAAAACCATGGCCGGTTTTCTGCCTTCCCTGGCCGAGTTGGCGCAGGGGCAGCATGACGGATTGCACACGCTTTATGTGTCTCCTCTCAAGGCGCTGGCAGCGGATATCAGGCGCAATCTGCGCGTTCCCGTCGAGGAAATCGGCCTACCAATTCGGATCGAAGATCGCACCGGCGACACATCGGCCACGCAGAAGAAACGCCAGCGCGCCGATCCTCCACATATCCTGCTGACCACGCCCGAAAGTCTGGCGTTACTTACCTCATACGAAGATGCTCCGCGCATGTTTGCTGGGGTCCAGCGCATTGTTGTCGACGAAATACATGCACTGGCAGAAAGCAAACGGGGGGATCAATTGATGCTGGCGCTGGCACGATTGCAGACACTCTGCCCCGATCTGCGCCGCGTAGGCTTGTCCGCCACGGTTGAAGACCCCGAAGGCATCGCACGATTTCTAGCCCGCAATCCCGATCCTTGCCGAATTATTCAGGCTGATCCCGGCCCTGACCCCGATATCTCGATGCTGCAAACACAAGAGATGCCGCCATGGTCGGGCGGTGGCGCAGCCTATTCCATCCCCGCTGTGATGGAGCAGATCAAAAAGCACAAGACGACACTTATCTTTCACAATACTCGGGCGCAGGCCGAGATTTTCTTTCACAACCTCTGGCTCGCCAACGACGACGCTCTGCCCATCGGCATTCACCACGGCAGCCTGGATCGGCAACAACGCGAACGGGTCGAGGCCGCGATGGTCAGGGGTGATCTGAGGGCAATTGTCTGTACCGGCAGCCTCGATCTGGGGATCGACTGGGGCGATGTGGATCTGGTGATCCAGATCGGCGCGCCGAAGAATGTCAAGCGGCTGGTGCAGCGGATCGGGCGCGCAAATCACCGCTACAATGCCCCTTCCAAAGCTATTCTCGTCCCAGCCAACCGGTTCGAAGTGGTCGAATGTGTTGCTGCACTGGAAGCTGTGCAAGAACATGATCTGGATGGCGACCCCCGCGGGCCAGGACCCAGGGACGTTTTGTGCCAGCATATTCTGATCGCCGCCGCAGCGGGACCCTTTGATGCAGATGCACTCTACGCCGAAATGACGGCTGCCGGGCCTTATGCGCAGATCACCCGTGCTGAATTCGATGCCTGTTTGGAATTCTGCGCCACCGGTGGATATGCCCTGCGAGCCTATGATCGGTGGCAGAGGCTTCAGCAGCGCCCGGATGGAGCGTGGCAATTGCGCGACCCGAGGGCGGCACAGCGTATCCGCATGAACCTTGGCACGATTCAGGACACCGACACGCTGAAGGTTCGGCTTAAGCGCAATCGCGGGGGCAAGCCTCTGGGTGAGGTAGAGGAGGGATTCGCGGCCTCGCTAACCCCTGGTGATACCTTTCTGATCGGTGGTCAGATCGTCCGCTATGAGGGTCTGCGAGAGATGGTGGTCGAGGTCAGCCGCCGCGCTGACCGCAAGCCCAAGATCGCGACCTTTTCGGGTACTAAGTTCGCCACGTCCACCCAGCTGAGCGACCGAATCCTACGGATGTTCGCACAGCCGGATTGGCCTCAACTGCCCGGACATACTGCCGAATGGCTGGGTCTTCAGCGCGAGATATCACGCCTGCCGCAAAGTGACCGCCTGTTGATTGAGAGCTTCCCTGACAGGGGGCGCGAGCATCTATGCGTCTACGGATTTGCCGGCCGCAATGCGCAACAGACGCTGGGCTTGCTGTTGACCAAACGCATGGAGGAAACCGGCCTTGCGCCGCTGGGATTTGTAGCCACTGACTATGCCACCTTAATCTGGGGGCTGGATGCGGTGACCGATCCGCGCCCACTATTTCAGTTGGACGCGCTACGAGAAGGATTGGAGACTTGGCTGGCGGGTAACGCCGTGATGAAACGCACATTTCGTGCTTCGGCCACAATCGCGGGCTTGATCGAACGCAACACTGGTGGGCAGCGCAAGAGTGGTCGGCAGGCGACATTTTCGTCAGATATCCTCTACGACACCTTGCTGAAATACGATCCTGAACATCTGCTGATGCAAATCACCCGCGAAGAGGCCATGCGCGGGTTGGTCGATTTCGGACGGATCGAAGCCATGGTCGCCCGGATCGGAGACCGGATTGACCTGCTGCGGCTGGACCGCGTCTCTCCCCTGGCGGCGCCTCTGTTCCTCGAAGTTGGCAAAGTCCCCGTCAAGGGTGAAGCCGAGGAACGCCTGCTTGCGGAAGAAAGTGCCCGGTTACTGCAGGCCGCAGGATTGCAACCGGCATAAACCACTTGCGCAATCCGCAAAATCGTATGAAGAACGGATCATGAACAAGATCGCGTTTTCATTTGCTGGCCAAGACCTGACTGCGCTTGGGTCGGGCGCACTATGGTGGCCGGAACAGGGCTTGCTCTGTGTTTCCGATCTGCATTTAGGAAAATCCGAACGGATCGCCCGCAGGGGCGGCCCGACCTTGCCGCCGTATGACAGCCGCGAAACATTGACCCGATTGGCAAGTGATCTTGCCCGTACCGGTGCCACGAAGGTCATCTGTTTGGGGGACAGCTTTGACGATCTCGATGCCTCGGGCGCGTTGGCTGCTGAGGATAGGCAACAGATCACCGCAATGCAGGCTGGTCGACGTTGGATCTGGATCGAGGGGAACCATGACCCCGGCCCGGTAGAAATGGGCGGCACACATCTGTCCGAGTGGGCTTGCCACGATCTGATTTTTCGCCATATCGCCCAGCAAAACAGCGCAGGTGAAATCTCGGGCCACTACCACCCCAAAGTTAACCTGAATGCCCGAGGGCGCTCGATCACCCGCCCGGCTTTTTTGCTGGATCAATCACGTCTGATCCTTCCAGCTTATGGCGCTTACACTGGGGGGTTGCACAGTTCAGCAGAGGCTCTGAGCGGGATCATGGCGCCGGATGCGCGGGCAATTCTGACCGGTGCGCAACCTCAACTCATCCCGATGCCCAGATAGGTTCTAGAGCAACCCGTCGTCCACGAGCTGTTGCTTGTATTTCCTGCTGACAGGAACCAGATCGCCGTTGCTGAGGTGCAAAAAGGATTTTCCCTTTTCTTTTTCGACCCCAACAATCGCTGTATCCACGACCCAGTGTGAACGGTGCGTACAATGGCCGTGTACCGGCTCCATCTCGGCAATCGCGTCGGTAAAGCGCGAGCGGATTGTAAACGTGCCATCGGACGTGACCACGTCGACATAGTGATCGCGCACGGTTAACCGATAAACCTGCCCCTCGAAAGTGGCGGGCAAACGATTGAAAAGACGTGGTCTGGGTTCGAATACCGGTGCTGCGGTTTCTTCCCGCTGACGCACCAGCAAAAGTCCGGTGGCGAAGAGAAGACCATAAGGGGCGACTTTCAATATGCCCGGTGCCATCAATCCATTTAGCGTGAACAGAATCCAGGTCAGAAACCACAGTGATGGTGCAAACAATGTCAGGATCAACAGGACGAAGGCAAAATCACGGACCAGCAATCCGGATCGATTTAGCCGTTCGCGTACCAGCTTTCCAGCCGACCAAGTCGCTGCAAGCGCGAGCAGCATAACACCTGTCCAGAACACCATCCGCTGACTGAATGGCAGTGTCATATCCCGAAAGGGGGCAAAGGAATACGCCAATAAAGGAATAAAAACGAGGCAGGCCACTACCCGTTGAAGGCTTATTAACGAGAAGATCGGACTCAGCTTCATCATACCAGGTAACGCACCTCGCCAAAGGTAAAACCATGAAACACGAACAGACAGGATTATAACCCCTTAAACGGCTGGAATAGAAGGATTATCACCGACCGACGCTAGGTCAAGTCAAGATGTAGTTATATAAATATCCTAATCTAATGAAAAAGGCCGGAGAGCTTTTCGCTCTCCGGCCAATTCAATCATTGACCTTGCGCCCGAATTGAACTCGGAGTTTGCAATTAGGCAGTCAGGCCTTCCGGTTCAGGCAAGCCGTTTGCGCGGCAAGCCGCGGTGAGCGTGTTCGCAAGAAGGCAGGCGATCGTCATAGGGCCAACTCCGCCGGGAACGGGGGTAATCGCACCAGCGCGTTCTGCCGCAGTGGCGTAGTCAACGTCGCCAACCAGCTTGTTCTTGCCGTCGCGTTCGATCCGGTTGATGCCGACATCGATCACGGTTGCGCCTTCCTTGATCCAGTCACCCGGAACCATCTCGGGGCGACCAACTGCCGCGACCACAATATCAGCACGGCGCACAACATCGGGAAGGTCTTTGGTGCGGCTATGCGCGATGGTCACGGTGCAGCTGTCGCCCAGAAGCAACTGCGCCATCGGCTTACCCACGATGTTCGACCGACCGATCACTACAGCATCCATGCCGGACAAAGAGCCGTGGTGATCGCGCAACATCATCAGACAGCCCAGCGGAGTGCACGGCACCATTGACTTCTGACCTGTTCCCAGCAGGCCCACATTCGAGATGTGGAACCCGTCCACATCCTTTGCCGGATCGATCGTGTTGATCACCAGATCTTCGTTCAGATGCTTGGGCAGCGGCAGTTGCACCAGAATGCCGTGCACCGCAGGGTCATTGTTCAGTTTGTCAATCAGCGCCAGTAGGTCCGCCTCGGACGTGTCCACATCCAGCTTGTGCTCGTACGAGTTCATGCCGACCTCGACGGTCATCTTGCCCTTAGAACGGACATAGACCTGGCTGGCCGGGTCTTCGCCCACCAGAACCACCGCCAGACCGGGAGTGATGCCGTTCTCTTCTTTCAGCTTTGCAACCTGGTCAGCCACCTGCGCGCGCACTTTGGCGGCAAAGGCCTTTCCGTCGATAACCTGCGCTACCATTCTTTGATCCCTTCTTTCACAAAACGGATCGGGCGCACTAGGCGCCCGTTTCTTCAGTCTGGGCCGAGCACGCGTTCTTCGCGGGCAATCGACCAATCAATCAGTATACGCCAGAGCTTTTCGGCAAGATCGGGGTCCATACCCAACTCATCCGAGCTCTTGCGGACGCGCTGCACCACATCTTCGACACGTTCCGGGATGCGGGCTGGCAGGCCCTCGCCGGGTTTCAGCTGCGACGCGCGGTCGATATAGGTTGCGCGCGTTACCAGCAATCCAATCAATTGGCGGTCCAGCTTGTCGATCTGAGGCCGCAATTCCTGCATCGAATGACAGTCTTGCGGAGGTATCAGAGTGGGCATTTTGGTCTCCTGCGGCCCGGGGATATCCCCGGACCACGAGATGTCTTATTTGAGCGCTTAGAACAAGCCCTCGATCTCACCTGCGTCGTTAAGGCAGATGGTTTCGGCGGCCGGTTTGCGCGGCAGACCGGGCATGGTCATGATCTCACCGCAGACAACGACGATGAAACCAGCGCCGGCGCTCAGGCGCACCTCACGCACCGGAACCGAATGGCCGGTGGGCGCGCCACGCAGGGTTGGGTCGGTCGAGAACGAATACTGTGTTTTCGCCATGCAGACCGGCAGGTTGCCATAGCCCGCTTCTTCCCATTCGCGCAGTTGGTTGCGGATCTTGTTGTCGGCTAGAACTTCGTCGGCGCGATAGATACGCTTGGCGATAGTTTCGATCTTCTCGAACAGCGGCATGTCGTCTGGGTAGATCGGTGAGAAGTTCGCGGCGCCGTTTTCGACGATTTCGACAACTTTTTCGGCCAGAGGCGTAGAGCCATCCGAACCCAGCTCCCAGTGACGCGACAGGATCGCCTCAACACCATGCTCGCCGCAGTAGTCCTTGACCGCCTGAACTTCGTCATCGGTGTCGGTGACGAAGTGGTTTATCGCGACGACAACCGGAACACCGAAGGATTTGACGTTTTCGATGTGGCGACCCAGGTTGGCGCAACCTGATTTAACAGCGTCGACGTTTTCCGCACCCAAGTCAGCCTTGGCCACGCCGCCATTCATTTTCATCGCGCGCACGGTGGCAACCAGTACCACTGCCGACGGAGCAATACCCGCCTTGCGGCACTTAATGTTCATGAACTTCTCGGCACCGAGGTCAGCACCAAAGCCCGCTTCGGTGACAACATAGTCGGCCACTTTCAGAGCGGTTTTGGTTGCGATGACTGAGTTACAGCCGTGCGCGATGTTTGCAAACGGGCCGCCGTGGACGAAAGCCGGGTTGTTTTCCAGCGTCTGCACCAGGTTCGGCTGCATCGCGTCTTTCAACAGAACGGTCATTGCACCTTCTGCCTTGATATCGCGGCAGTAAACCGGGGTCTTGTCGCGGCGGTAAGCAACAATGATGTCGCCCAGACGCTTCTCCAGATCTTTCAAGTCGTTTGCCAAGCAGAGGATCGCCATGACTTCGGACGCCACGGTGATGTCAAAGCCTGCTTCACGCGGGAAACCATTCGACACGCCGCCCAGAGACGCCGTGATCTGACGCAGAGCACGGTCATTCATGTCGACGACGCGGCGCCATGCAACGCGGCGTGTGTCGATTTCCTGCTCGTTACCCCAATAGATATGGTTGTCGATCATCGCCGACAGCAGCGAGTGGGCCGAGGTGATGGCGTGGAAGTCACCTGTGAAGTGCAGGTTCATTTCTTCCATCGGAACAACCTGCGCGTAACCGCCACCTGCGGCGCCGCCCTTCATGCCGAAGTTCGGGCCAAGCGAAGCTTCGCGGATACAGATCATCGCGTTCTTGCCGATGCGGTTCAAGCCGTCGCCCAGACCTACGGTGGTGGTGGTCTTGCCTTCACCTGCGGGGGTTGGGTTGATCGCGGTCACCAGGATCAGCTTGCCGTCTTCGCGGTCCTGTACCGAGTTGATGAAGTCCTGGCTGACTTTGGCCTTGTCATGGCCGTAAGGCAGCAGATCATCGCTGGAGATACCCAGCTTCGCGCCGATTTCCTGAATCGGCTTTTTGTTCGCCTCGCGGGCAATCTCAATGTCGGATTTGTAGCTCATTGGGCAGGGTCCCTGATTGAATTCCGTGCAAAACCGACGCACGGGCGTCGGCGCTGCGCAACATATACTGACGTACACAACTCTGATGGCTAAGGATTCCGACATTTTCATGCCGCGAAACGGCGTTGCGAGAAATCGTAATGCGCAAATCGGAAACGGATTGAACCTATGGGTTCCAAAGGGGCTGATCCGGCACAAACAATTGCATCTTGTCGCCGCGTTTCAGAGCCCCCGGGCGTTCGACCCAAGCCGTTATCCCGCGTCGCCCTTTGGCCGCAGGTTTGAATGCCGCCCCGTAACCGGTGTGATCCGCCTCGATCTCACGGCCCGGAAGAACGCAGGGGGCGTTTTCCATGTCCACAGTGATCGTTAAACCGCTCTCGGCCTGCAACCGCGAAGATGGAGGGATATGAGAGAAATCGGGAATGCCCTTCAGGACAATCGAAGCCCCAAGGTAAGACGGATCAAGCGTTGCCAACTCCATCTCAGCCGCAATATCACCCAATTCCTCTGCCGACAGCACTGACAGTTGCCGCACATTCCGGATCTCGGTGCCCTTTTGATAGAGATTCGCTACTCGAACACAGGACGCCCTATTGAGCCCCTGATGCCGTTCCCCCTGAACGCCATCAAAATTCAGGTCCAAATCGTTGACTGGCTTGGCCCGCAAAGACTGGCCTGCCGGAACATGGCCCAGCCATACCACCTCGGCTGAATATTCTGTTTCACGCAAGAATGGCATGAGGCGCCCCCCCTTCAATGACAGGTTAGCAGGCATAATGCCCAGCAACGCCCTGATGAAAAGAGAAAACCCGGAGGCTGGCTCCGGGTTTTGCAATTATGCGGTGGGTTCTGGTTCCATCCCGCCATCTGGCGGCGATTTCTTGGACTTGGTCTTCGGGATGGCAGTCACGCTGGGGGCGTTGCCCTCATCGGGGCTGTCGCCCTCATCATCGCTTTCGGTGGGCGGTTCGCCATTCATGACGCGCTTGATCTCATCGCCGGTCAGGGTTTCGTATTCCAGCAAACCTTGCGCCAGACGCTCCCATTCCTCGTTCTTATCGGTCAGGATCTTGTGCGCGCGCTCATAGCCTTGCTGGATCAGGCGCTTTACCTCTTCTTCGATCAGCTCTTTGGTATGGGCCGATACCGAGAACCCAGCGGTGTTGCCCTGATAGCCTTCATGCGCCTCGGCATAGTCGATGTTGCCGACCTTGTCCGACATGCCCCAGCGCATCACCATGGCGCGCGCCAGTTGGCTGGCCTGCATGATATCGCCCGCAGGGCCGTTCGACACGTGATCTTCGCCGTATTTAATCACCTCGGCGGCCTTGCCTGCCATAGTCATGGCGAGCTTCTGCTCACACTCATCGCGGTGATAGTTCAGACGATCCATTTCGGGCAGTGACACAACCATACCCAGCGCACCACCGCGCGGAATGATGGTCGCCTTATAGACCGGATCGCACAGCGGCAGTTCCAGACCCACAACGGCATGGCCGGCCTCGTGATAGGCGGTCTTCTCCTTCTGGTCCTGCGTCAGCACCATCGAACGGCGCTCGGCCCCCATCATTACCTTGTCTTTGGCGTTCTCAAAGTCCTCCATGGTGACAAAGCGACGACCGACGCGGGCGGCCATCAATGCGGCCTCGTTCACGAGGTTCGCCAGATCAGCACCCGAAAAGCCCGGCGTGCCGCGCGCGATGATGCGCAGATCGACATCGGGACCCAGAGGCGTCTTGCGCGCGTGCACGCCCAGAATTTTTTCACGGCCTTTGATGTCGGGGTTGCCGACGGTCACGTTACGGTCAAACCGGCCCGGACGCAGCAGCGCGGGGTCCAGAACGTCCTTCCGGTTGGTGGCAGCCAGAATGATCACGCCTTCATTGGCCTCGAAACCGTCCATCTCAACCAGCAGCTGGTTGAGGGTCTGTTCGCGTTCGTCGTTTCCGCCGCCATAGCCAGCACCACGATGGCGCCCCACGGCGTCAATTTCGTCGATGAAGACGATACAAGGCGCGTTCTTCTTGGCTTGCTCGAACATGTCACGCACACGCGATGCACCAACACCAACGAACATTTCAACGAAATCGGAACCCGAGATCGTAAAGAACGGCACACCCGCCTCGCCCGCAATCGCACGGGCAAGCAGCGTCTTACCAGTGCCCGGAGGGCCCACCAGCAGCGCGCCTTTGGGAATCTTACCGCCCAAACGCGAAAATTTCTGCGGGTTGCGCAGGAATTCCACGATCTCTTCCAGCTCTTCCTTGGCCTCGTCGATGCCCGCAACGTCGTCGAACGTCACCCGGCCATGCTTTTCTGTCAGCATCTTGGCCTTGGACTTGCCAAAACCCATCGCACCACCTTTGCCGCCACCCTGCATCCGGTTCATAAAATAGACCCAGACGCCAATCAACAGCAGGAAGGGCAGCAGCGTGATCAGGAACGACTGGAAACCCGATTGCTGCTGTTTTTCAGCACGTACGGGGATGTTCTTGTCGATCAGCAGCTTCGTCACCTCGGCATCGGTGGGTTTGATGGTGACAAAGTCCTGATTCTCATTCGTGCGATAGCGGATCTGTTCGCCATCTAGCGTCACGCTGGTGACGTCTCCGGCGTCCACGGCGCTGACGAATTCGGAATAGGTGCGTTCATTGTTCTGAAGCGACCCGCTGGGTCCACTGAACAGGTTGAACAGTGCCAGGATCAGCAGAAACAGAACGACCCAGAAGGCGATGTTGCGAGCGTTGCCCAAGGAAAATCTCCCGAAAGGTTTCGGCAGGTGGGGACCTGCCGGGGTTGTTCCTTAAAATAGAGAGGATTGTGGCAGGTTCAATGAGATAAAATCACTGCGTCGAAGTCAGACCTTTCAGGAAGCAGTTCGGCCCGCCATTCATTTGCAAAACCGGCCAGAGGTGCCGCCAATAGCATGCCTTCAACCCAGACTGAGGGCGTCGACAGCACGACAGCACGAGGTTTGCCCACAGAGCGCCAGTTTTCCAGCTGCAATATACCATCCTCACCAAGCGCCCGGATTTCCGCATCTTCAGTTTTTGGCCCGGATATAATCCAACGCCTGTCCCAAGGTTCTGAGGGGCGCGCGTGCTGATTGCTGACGGCGTTTAGCTCTCTGCAAATCCAAGTTTTTTTGCCTTCCGGGATTAAAATGCATCCCCCCAGGGTGGCCGTCTGAGCAGACGAAATCGCATCCAACACTTGATCCACCGCTTTGTGTCGTGGCGGATACTCTCCCCCTGCGATCCATGAAACAGACGCGGTCACAAGCCGACGACGGATTTCTTCGGGCAGAGTTTCGAAACCTTCGCGATCAATGCAAAGATCGCCATCCGTCACCGTCATGCACCGTAAAGCGGATTCTTGCGCGTATTGCGCCAATGCTTCACGCGCTTGCGCCATATTTTCAGCGACCCGTGATAATGACTCTGCCGTGATCCCGATTTGATTTAATCCGGAAAGTGCCTGGCGGGCTTTGATCCGGTCAAAACGAGGGTCCTGATTCGACGGATCATCAATCCACGAAATACCTTGCACAGTCAGATATTCCCGAAGATCGGAGCGTGTCGTGGACAGCAATGGGCGCAGCAATGTGACCAGACCTTCTTTTCGCGATACAGCCATGGCCGAAAGCCCCGAAACGCCCGAAGCACGGGCCAGCCGCATCAGTACCGTTTCAGCCTGATCATCCTCCGTGTGGCCCAGCGCAACTGCCTCTAGGCCCTTCGATTCGGCCCACGCGACCAGCAACCGGTATCTCGCACGCCGCGCCTGATCCTGCAGATTTCCGGATCCATCCCACCCCTGCCATTTCAGCGTTTCATGAGGAATGCCTAAGCGCTGCGCCAGGGTTGCGACAGCCAAGGCCTCTGACGCTGATTCAGGTCGCAGACCGTGGTCAACGGTCGCTGCAAACAACTCGATATTCTCTTGTCGCGCAATATCAACCAGCAAATGCAACAGGGCGGTCGAATCGCTGCCCCCTGATACCGCCACCCCCAGCCGGCGCGGTGGTGGATCCGGCAGACCCGCCCGCAGATTTGCCCGAAGCGTATCGGCGTCAGAGGTCAAGAACAGCCCAGTGTTGCCATTTCTTGTGTGGCCGAAGCAGCTGGTGCCGATGCCGGAAACCGTACGCCAACTTCGCCGAGAGTGATGCAAGCCTGATCGGTTTGGCCCAGCTGTCCAAGCGCTGCGCCCAACTCAAACAACGCCTCGGGTGCCAGAGGCCCTTCGGAGTCGCCCGTGAAGCTGGCCAGAAAGGCGCGCGCCGCTTCGCGTGTATCGCCCACCCCTTTCAGCGCCTGCCCGCGCCGCAGGTTGGCTTGGCTCGCCAGCGGGCTGCCCGGATAGGACTGGTCGAATTGCGCAAACAGATCGGCCGCGGTCTGGAAATCTCCATCCACCAGGGCCTGCGAAGCGGCATCAAAATCCGCTTGCTCACCGACTGCAAGCTCACCCTGATCAGTGACCGTGGGTTGCGTAGGGTTGGGGGTGGGTGCCACAGCCACATCGGTGGATGTCTCACCACCCAGCGTTGAGGTTTCACCCAACGCGCTCAGATCACCACCTTCAAGTTCAACCAGACGAAACTCCAAATCACCTATACGATTGGTGCCATCGGTCACGACATTCTGCACCCTTTGGTTCAACTGCTCGGTCTGGCGTGTCAGGCGCTGCAATTCTGCCTCGATCGCATCAACGCGCTCAAGCACGGAACTGCCGGACAGGTTTGGCGCGGGGGACCCAGTGGTTGAAAACTCGCGCTTGAGACGCTGAATTTCCACATGCAGCACGGTTAATTCCTGACGGATATCCGCCAGCGTCTGCTGATCCTGAGCCTGTGCCACACCAGCGACGGCCACAACCGCCGCCAGAACCAATCCTGCAATTCGCATCATCTTACCCCAAGGTTGAACCGGTCAGCACCGTCACCGCGCGGCGGTTTTTCGAATAGCAATCCTCGGTGCTGCAAATTTCGATCGGGCGTTCCTTGCCATAGCTGACGGTGGTCAACCGGTTGCCTGCCACCCCGCGCGAGATCAGATACTCCCGCGCCGCATTGGCCCGGCGAGCTCCAAGCGCAAGGTTGTATTCGCGCGTGCCCTGCTCGTCCGCATGGCCTTCGATATTGGCGACAAAATCCGGATTGGCGAGCAGCCAATCGGCCTGCCCTTGCAGAATCGTCTGCGCCTGCGGGCTGAGCGTGGACTGATCGACCGCGAACAGAACCCGGTCACCAACTGTTTGCTGGAAATAGGCTGGCGAACGCGGATCACTGGGTGAGCCCGGAACCAGTGCGCCGCTGCCACCAGCGCCGCCACCCAGAGCCGACGGATCATTATTGGAACAGGCCGCAATCAGGGTCAGCGCCCCAATTGCCGCGACTTTGCTCAACAGCTTCATCTCAAGTGCCTCGTGTTTCGTTGTTTATTGCCGCGCTTCTATCACATTGCGGGTTTGTTGTGAACTTTACCTGCGGTCTGTTCCAATCAATTCTGCAGTGGCCCCCAAGACGGATCGCTACCGCCATCCGGCGTTCTAACAGGACGCAAGTTACGGCCCGAAATATCCACAGAGTAAAGCGTCGATCGACCGCTTGCCCCCTGCGTTTCGCGGGTGAACATGATGACCCGCCCGTTTGGCGACCATGTGGGACCTTCGTCCAGGAACGAGGCGGTCAAAAGGCGCTCTTCGCTGCCATCCGTGCGCATAACACCGATGTGGAAGCGACCTTTGTTCTGCTTGGTAAAGGCAATCAAGTCACCACGCGGAGACCAGACCGGCGTGCCATAGCGGCCTTGCCCAAAACTGATCCGCGTTGCCTCGCCTCCGTTGGCGGGCATGATGTAAAGCTGCGGGGTGCCGGATCGGTCGCTTTCGAACACAATCCGGCTGCCATCCGGCGCATAGCTGGGGGCAGTTTCAATTGCCGGCGTGTTGGTCAGCCGCACGCTCTGGCCCGAGGCCAGGTCCATCTTCCACAGATCGGTGTTTCCGCCCTGGGTCAGAGAATAAACGATCGAACGGCCATCGGGTGAGAAACGTGGCGAAAAGCTCATGGTGCCTTCCTGCGTCGGCAATTCCTGCCGTTTCACACGGCCTACATCCAGTAGATAGATACGCGGCTGACCGGTTTCATAGCTGGTGTACAGCAGCCGGTCGCCGGTTGGCGAAAAGCGCGGAGCCAACACGATGGCGGCACTGTCAGTCAGGTACTGCACATTCGCGCCGTCATAATCCATGATCGCCAACCGCTTGCGCCGCTGATCCTTAGGGCCGCTTTCCGACACGAACGCGACTCGGCTGTCAAAGTAAGCACCCTCGCCGGTGATCCGGGTATAGACCTGATCGGCAACCTTATGCGCCATGCGACGCCAGCCGTCGGTGGTGCCCGCAAACTGCAACCCATTGCCCAGTTCCTGACCCGAGAACACGTCCCAAACCCGGAACCGCACCGTCAGCCGTTTGCCCGAAACATTGACCGCCCCTGTCACCAGTGCCTGCGCGTTGATCGCTTTCCAATCGGCAAACTGCACCGGGGCATCAAAACTGCTGACCCGGCTGATGAATGCATCCGACGAGATTTCGCGGAACAAACCCGTTCCCGTCAGGTCCGATACCACCACGCGCGAGATGTCTTGCGCATATTGTGCGGCCGAAGGTCCGTCCGGCACAAAGCTCGGCACCGCAAATGGCATCGGCTCGATGATCCCTTCATCGATTTCCAGACGCAGTGGGCCACTTTGGGCGTAGGCCGAGGTCGAAAGAAGGGTCAGGCCAATTAAGAGGCTGGTCAGAAGTTTCATCATTTGATCCGCATCCTCTCGGGATTGAATGTAATCTCAATATCCTGCCATTGATCGTATTTGTCAGCAGGTAGGTCATATCCTTTAGACCCACAGCGCAAAATTGCGCGCCGCGCGGCTTCGTAGGCTTGTTTTGCTGATGCGGCCGAGCCGCCTGAACTGTCGAGTAGCTGCAAACTGCCGCCAACCACTTTGCCATCTCTGGTTAACGAAAACCCGACAACAACCACGGTTTCCAGCGCATCCGTCGACAGGGACCCGACATTCCAACACCGCGACACCGCAACCCGCATCGCGTCTTTTTCACCGCTTGTCAGTGGTGGGCCCGAAGGTTCGGTGCCATTGCCCAATGCTTCGGCCAAGGCGTCATTGATCGCTTGCTCGTTTTGCGCAGGTTCAGTCGGCGCGGGCTCGGGCGTTTCTGCAACCTCAGGCTCTGGCTGGGGTGCCGGCCGGTTCGGGCGCACGCGCGGACGAGGAGAAGTTCGCGGGGCCGGATCTTCGACTTCTTCCGCCTCGGTCACAATCTCGGGCGCGGCCTCTTCCGGTGCCGTTTGATCTTGCTGTTCTTGTTGGATTTCCGCCCCTTCATCCAGCGAAACCGGAGGGGTTTCAATGTCATCCGGCTTGGCCTCGGGCGGAGGAGGAGCAATCTGCTCGGGCGCGATCTTATCCGCAGGGCTTGGTTCGGCCTCCGGGCCCGGAGGCGCAGGAAGCGCCGCCAGCTCAGGCTCGGGTTCTTCAAGCGTCGGAGGTTGTTCGATCAGTTCGGGCTCGGGCGGCACTTCCACCGTTTCCGGTTCCGGCTCGGGCTCAGGTTCCGGCTCGGGCTGGGCAACCGGCTCAGGTTCGGGCGTATCTTCCGGCGTCGGGTCCAGTATTTCGATCTCATCAGGTTCTGCAGGCTGTTGCAGTTCAGCCGGGTCAGTCGGCACCTCGGGTGCCTCGCGTTGCGCGGTCATGGCCGCAAACTGCTCAGCCGAGATCACCGAGACATCCTGTACAGCCATCGGCAGCGGCTCGGACCGGAAGGTCCCGCCGATCAGCGCCCAGCCAATCAGGCTGACATGCGCAATTGCCGAAATCTTGGTGCCGGTATCCACCGCGCAGCCTCACTCTCACCCTTCGTCCAGCGTTGGCCCGCCGGTATCAGTCACAAGGCCAACGTTGGAAAACCCGCCCGCGTTCAAAGCACCCATGACCTGCATCACTTGCGCATATGGAATCGCGCCGTCGGCACGCAAGAACACGCGGTCGCTGCTGCGCTCAGCTGCGATCGCGCGCAGCTTACCGATCAGTTCTTCGCGCAGCACATCCGTGGTCTGGATCTGCACGCGCCCATCTGCGGTCAGGGTCACAGTCAGCGGCTCTTCATTGTCACCGGGTAAGGCACTTGCGGCAGTCTTGGGCAGATCGACAGGTACGCCGACGGTCAACAATGGGGCCGCCACCATAAAGATGATCAGCAACACCAGCATGACATCAACAAAGGGCGTCACGTTGATCTCGGCCATCGGTTGGGCGCGCCCGCGCCGCCGTCCGCGCCTGCGTCCGTTCCCGCCCGAGCTTTGCTGAACTGCCGCACCCATCGTCAGCTATCCAACTGACGCGACAGGATAGTGGCGAATTCATCGGCAAAGGCCTCGTAGCCGCCGACGATGCGGTCACTGTCTGCGCTGAGTTTATTATAGAATATCACCGCCGGGATCGCGGCCAGCAAGCCAAGACCGGTGGCCAGCAACGCCTCGGCAATACCCGGGGCCACAACGGCGAGGTTTGTGTTCTGCTGCTCGGCAATCTCGATAAAGGCATTCATGATGCCCCACACCGTGCCGAAAAGGCCGATGAACGGGGCCGTTGAGCCAACCGTAGCCAGAATGGGCAACCCTTTTTGCAGCCCCTCAGCCTCTTTCGCGATCGCCACGTCCATCGAGCGATCGATCCGCGCCGTCGCCCCTGCGATCAAGCCGCCATCGGTGCGGTGCGAGCGTCGCCACTCGATCATCCCCGCCGCGAAAATCTTCTCGGAACTGCCATCGGGTTGGGTTCCGATCTGCTCGAACAGCTCATCTAGCGGATTGCCAGACCAGAAGCTTTCATCGAATACCTGCGCCTCGCGCCGCGCGGCTCGGTAGTTGATCAGTTTCTGAATGATAATGCCCCAGGACCAGATGGATGCACCGATCAGCATCAACATCACCAGTTTGACGATAAAGGTCGCGCGGGCATACAGCCCCCACATGGAGAAATCGATCTCCTGCGCCAGCGCCAGCGTTTCAGCTTCCATGAACCTGCTCTTTGTTTTGCCTGATGGCCATTTGGCCTTGTTTTGCCAAACGCTAACGCAGATGGAGATGAAAAGCCAACATAACCACCCCGGAGGCTGAAAATGTTACATCAATGCGCGAATCTCTGCCGGAAGGCGCACGGGCTTGCCCTGCGCATTCATACAGACGGCCGTTACTACGGCGCGGAAAATCTCGGTCTCGCCACGCTTGACCAATTGCGACATTGTCAACCGAGCGCCCGATAGCGAAACCATCTCGGTCTCGACCATCAGCTCGTCTTCAAACCTAGCGGCGGCGAGATAATCCGCCTCGATCCGCCGCACGACCCAGACAATGCCTGCGTCCCGCATCGCGTTCTGATCATTACCCAGTTTACGCACCCAGTCCGACCGGGCGCGTTCGATGAATCTCAGATAATTTGCGTGATAGACCACGCCTCCCATGTCGGTGTCTTCGTAGTAAACACGGACCGGGTAGTGATGCTTCATTGCGACGGCTCCAATCTGGCGAACAAGCGCAGCGCATGAGAGGGATCCTGCGCGGCACCGGGCAGAACAGGATCGTAGGCGGCGCGGATCAAGGCCGCAATATCAGGCCGCAAGATCGTCGCGTCACCAGCAATCGCCAGAGGTGAGGCGCTGCGAAAAGCTGTGTCGGACCAAAGCAGGATCGTTTGTACAACCTGGCTTAACGCGAGCGTTTCTGCCGGCACTTTCGACAGCTCTTTGTCCATGCGCAAAAACACAAATGCCGCGCGGATGGCGCCGTCTTCTTCGAACCGGAAAATGCGATACTGATTGGCATCGGCAGCCACCAGCCGGTCAACCAGTGGGGCCAGATCCGGGATCAGGCGATCCAGATCGGGCACGTCCAACAATTCCTGCCACTCACGGAAGAAGAACACCATGCAATTGGCACCCAGTTCGGGATCCGTCTCGGCCATCTTGTGATTTGCCAGAGTGACAACCGCCTCGAACGCACTTTTTACGGTCGACAGCGTTTCATCCTCGACACCAAACACGATGGGCACGATGGGTCTGCCCCAGCGCGCAAACAGAAACTCACCGCTATCGCGTGTGAACAGCGCCTCAATCTCATCGGGTGTCACGCCCCAGTCCTTCTTCTCGATTTAGATACGACTGCCTGAGGCTTAAAATCTAATGCGCCCCACTTCAACCAAACAGATCGCTCTGTCCTTTGGGTGCAGCCATCCCCAGATGAGTCCATGCCTTTTGCGCCAGCATCCGTCCGCGCGGAGTGCGCTGGATCAGGCCTTGCTGCAGGAGATAAGGCTCGATCACCTCTTCCAGCGAATCCCGGCTTTCGGACAACGCCGCCGAGAGTGTTTCAATCCCCACTGGCCCGCCCGCATAGTTCTCGGCAATCAGCTTCAAATACCGGCGGTCGGCCCCGTCCAGACCAAGGTTATCGACCCCCAGCCGGGTCAGTGACCCATCCGCCAAGTCGCGCGTAATCCGCCCATCGCCTTCAACAATGGCAAAATCCACTACGCGTCTCAGCAGACGACCGGCGATCCGTGGTGTTCCACGAGACCTGCGCGCGATCTCACGCGCGCCTTCGTCATCCGCAGGTGCGCCCAGTTTGCGGGCATTGCGGGTGACGATCTCGTGCAACTCGTCGACCGAATAGAACTGCAGCCGGGTCGGGATGCCAAACCGATCGCGCAACGGCGTGGTCAGCAACCCCATCCGCGTTGTCGCCCCGACCAGCGTAAATGGCTGCAGCTCGATCCGTACAGTCCGCGCCGCCGGACCTTCACCAATGACAAGATCCAGCTCGAAATCCTCCATCGCGGGGTACAGCACCTCTTCGACCGCCGGGTTCAGACGGTGAATCTCGTCGATGAACAAGACATCCCGCGATTCCAGATTGGTCAGAATCGCCGCCAAATCCCCCGCCTTGGCCAGAACCGGCCCCGAGGTCATGCGGAAATTCACTCCCAACTCGCGCGCCATGATCTGCGCAAGCGTGGTCTTACCCAATCCAGGTGGACCATGGAACAGCGTGTGATCCATCGCCTCACCGCGTTGGCGGGCCGACTGGATGAAGATGCGTAGGTTGGCCCGCGCCTCGGCCTGACCAATGAATTCATCCAGCCCCTGCGGGCGCAGGGCGCGGTCATTGTCCTCGGGCATCGGTTCGGGTCGCAGGGCGGGATCAGCGTCTACCATTCAGTTACCCTTTCACTCAGCCTTTGGGGGCCAGTAGCTTCAGCGCGGCGCGTATCAGATCGGCCTCGCCCGCATCTGGCATATTAGCCGCTGCCTCGGCCACGGCCGATGCCGCCTCGGACGGTCCATAGCCCAGATTGCCCAACGCCGACAGCGCATCCGCAGAAGCAGCGGCAGCGCCCGAGGCCGGTTTGGCCACCCGTTTCGGAACAGGCGCAGGCTCGGTCGTCTCAACCACTTCAAGTGCCGGGCCATCCATCGCTTCGGTCACCGTGCCGCCCATCGCCATCACACCCGGGGCCTTGTCCTTGAGGTCAAGAACGATCCGTTGCGCGGTCTTGGGGCCGACACCCTTTGCGGCCTTCACGGCCCCCCAGTCGCCCAAGGCAATCGCGCGGCTGACACCATCGGGCCCCAGCGCACTAAGAATGGCCAGCGATACCTTCGCACCCACACCCTGAACCGAGCACAGCAGACGGTGCCATTCCTTCTCGACCAAGGACAGAAAACCATAAAGCTGCATCAGGTCTTCGCGCACGACCATATCGGTGTAGATTGACATTGCCTCACCCACCCCCGGCAGGGCCGCCATGGTCCGGTCCGAGCAATAGACGATATAGCCGACCCCCCGCACGTCGATCAGAACGTGATCCGCCGCGCGGTAATCCAGCCGTCCAGTGAGCTTGCCGATCATGCGCGCACCTCTTTCATCCGTGCCTGCGGTGCGGCGCCATAGTAGGAATGGCAGATCGCAATCGCCAATGCATCCGCAGCATCCGCCCCTTTGGGGGAACAACCGGGCAGTTGAAGTTTGACCATATGCAGAACCTGCTCTTTTTCGGCGTGGCCGACGCCCACCACCGTTTTCTTGACGCGGTTGGGGGCGTACTCGCCAACCGGCAAACCCGCCTGCGCAAGCGTCAGAAGCGCAACACCACGCGCCTGACCCAGTTTCAGTGTACCGGCCCCATCTTTGTTGACGAAGGTCTGTTCAATTGCCGCCTGATCTGGATTGTGCTCGGCGATGACTTCGACGATTTGATTGTGTAGCGACAGCAGCCTTTCCCCCAGATCATCACCATCGGATTTGCACAATCCATTCGCAATGTGGCTCAGGCGGCTGCCATGCGATTCGATGACGCCCCATCCCAAGGTTCTAAGCCCTGGATCAATGCCCAGAATTCGCATGTTTTGTCTCGGCCTGCTCGGGTTTGTGTGATCTTTTTTCATCGACTAGCACGAAGCGTGAACATTTTCCAAGGAAATCAACTCAGGGTCCAAAACCGACATTCATGTCGCCTCCGGTTCCTCGCGGCCTGTTTGCGACCGGGTTAGGTTCGTTTTCGACGCTTTTCCGATCGAACTTTAACCAATGATTTAAGGGGTTTTCATCAATTTCGAGCGTTGCAAAAAATGCATAGGACACATGCAATTTCTGCGCTTGCGCACGGCGAAACTCATCACTAGATGCCGCTCAGATCGCAAGATCAGAGTTTAACACAAACCAGAAGGAAACAGGATATGGCTGCACTGGATACCACCCGCACCACCACTGGCTCATTCGGCCTCGTCGGCCGTATCGGCGCACTTTTTGCATCGGTTGTAAACGCCGTTGTTGAATGGAATGACGCCCGCGCAACCCGTAACGCGCTGAACGGTCTTTCTGACCGCGAACTGGACGATATCGGACTATGCCGCGGCGACATCGACGTTGTCGCCGAAGGCCGCCGTTACTGAGATAACGGACTACCGCATACGCCCCTTCCTCCTCCCTGTGGGGCAAACAGAAACACCGCACGCCGTGAGGCATGCGGTGTTTTTATTAGGAGGGTGCAAGATATCCGGTTAGAACCAAACCTTGTTCAGTTGGCTCGAGAAAAACGCGGTCACCGGATCGGCCTGCATGATCCAGGCGCCAGCTTTCTCAACCGGCGTGCCCTGATTCAGGCTTTCAACACGCGTTTCGTACGCAGTCGGGCCAAGATGGGACAGTAAAAAGGCCTTGAAGGCAAAGAAGCCAACCAAACACAGCAACAAAACCCTCGCTGGAACCGCTGAACGCATACGCTGGGGTTTCATCACCACCAGCCCGTCTGAGCGCAACGTGGCACGATAGCCGCGGCTGAGTTTCTGGTGCTTTTTGTTCAAACGCGAGATGCGTTGATCGAATTCGAGTTGTTTTCCTGTCATGGCAGCCTCCGAAAACCGCCCCCCGAGTGCATTGAAAGACGGTAATTAGAGAATGCGACAAAAACGTGGCAAAAATCCACAAAACTCCCGTAAATGGCCTAAATTCAGCCCTGTTTGCTTAAGATTAGCGTCGTCCACTCACCAATCCGATCCTGGCGAACCAGATTGAAGCCGTTTTGGAGATAAACCGAGATCACGTCATCGGACTGTTCATTGAGGATTCCCGATAGAATCGCTTGTCCACCCCCCCGCAGGTTCGCCGAAATTTCAGGCGAAAGGGCCACGAGCGGACCTTTTAGGATATTGGCGAATATCAGATCGTAAGGCGCATGCGCCTTCAGATCCGGGTGATCGAAACCTGCAGCTTCAACACATTTAACCGCACCCGCCATACCGTTCGCCCGTAGGTTGGCCTCGGCCACGTCGACGGCAACCTCATCAATGTCGCTGGCGATGATATCGCCATCCCAGACCCGAGCTGCGGCCATCGCCAGCACGGCAGTACCGCAGCCGATATCGGCAACTTTGGTGGCCGTGAACCCATGATCCAGAAGATGGTCCAAAGCCTTGAGGCAACCAAGCGTCGTCCCATGGTGCCCTGTGCCAAAGGCCATCGCAGCTTCGATCAGCAGCGGAATGCGGCCTTCGGGCAGTTTGTCGGCATCATGGCTTCCATAGACAAAAAACCGACCGGCCTCGACTGGGGCTAGTTCGCGGCGGACATGGGCGACCCAATCCGTTTCGGGCAACTCCGAGACCACAAAGGGCTTGGCCTCGAACGCGGCGGCCAGAACCGCCAGCGCGGTTTCATCCGGGGTTTCGGTAAAATAGCCGCCGACCTCCCACAGGCCCGAGCCATCCTCGACCTCGAACACGCCGACGCCGGTTGGTTCCGGGTCCAGCCGTTCCATCGCCTCGCCCAATCCTTCGGCGGCTTTCTTGCCGGTCAAAGTGGTCAGAGCAGTGAATGTTGGCATGGGGGCCTCCTGTTTCGATCGAAACAGCGCCTAGGGGCACCGACCGCCAAGGTCAAGCGGAGTCGCTTATTCGGCGGGCGCGGGGGCGTATTTCGACAGGATGGTTTCGTTGCCCGGTTCCGGATGACGCGGGATCAGTAATGACAGCAGAAGCGAGATGATCGCCATTGCAGCGGCCAAACCAAACACAGCGCCGGGCGAAACGACCCATAGCAGACCTAAAAGTGCTGGCAAGAAAACAGCGGCGATATGGTTGATGGTAAATGCCACCGCCGCAGTGGGTGCAATATCCGCCGGGTCGGCGATCTTCTGGAAATAAGTTTTCAAAGCCAACGCCAGAGCAAACAGCACATGGTCGATCACATAGAGAATCGCCGCCAGCAGCACGCCCCAGCTAAACCAGTAGATGCCGCCATAGGCTGCGAAAACGATGGCGAGCCCGGCATATTCAAAGATCAGCGTGCGGCGTTCGCCAAACCGCGCGACTGCCTTGCCCAGCAGCGGAGCCGCCATCATGTTGATCATCAGATTGATCAGGTACAGGCTGGTCAGTTCGTGTACTTCAAAGCCAAATTTCTCGACCATCATGAAACCGGCGAACACTACAAAAATCTGCCGCCGCGCGCCCGCCATGAACTGTAATGCATAATACAGCCAGTAGCGGCGGCGTAGGATCAGCTTCTTGGTCTGCGGCGTCGGCGCGTCGAATTGCGGGTAAGCGATCAGGCAAAACAATGCCAGCAAGGCCGTCACGCCGCCCGCCGCCATGAACACGAAGTTATAGGACAGGTCGAAGCGGTCCCATGTCAGAACGATCAACCCATAGACCACAGCCGTCGCAGCCGAGCCCATAGCCACCAGCCAGCCAAGCACCTGCGGCGCACGGTCTTTAGGCAGCCATTGCAGCTGCAGTGACTGGTTCACCGTCTCATAGTAGTGAAACCCGATCGAGCTGAACAGCGTCACAAACAGCAGCCCGCCAAGGCTGGGAAACCAGGCCGTCACCGCCGTCGCCACGCCCAACATCATCAATGAGATCATGGCCAGTACCTGTTCGCGGATGAAAATGATCACCGCAATCACGCCAACGGCCAGAAAGCCCGGAATCTCGCGTACCGTGTGCAAAAGCCCGATATCCGCCCCGTCGAAGTTCGCCGCCTCGATGACGAAATTGTTCAGCAATGCACTCCACGCGTTAAACGCGATCGGCATGGTCAACGCCATCACGAACAAGAGCGTCATAGGGCGGCGCCAGAGCGGAAGACTCTGCGCCTCAGACAAGGGCATGGGTTTCAGCATGAGGATGCTCTACGCCCATTTGTACTTTTTGGCGAGGGGAAAGCGGCCGGCGCACAGCGGCTCTGCACTGATGCAGGGGTCAGTAGAAGCTTTGCGGATCGATATCCACGGTCAGGCGGATATCGCCTTTCAACTTCAACGGGGCGATCCAGCGGGCGATGGCGTCCTGAATAGGCGCACCTTTCGGGGCTTTGACCAACAGCCGGACGCGGTGACGCCCACGTATGCGCGCGATCGGGGCTGGAGCAGGGCCAAATACCTGAGCACCAACATCGCGCAACGGCGCATCGTTGCGCGCCATGGCGTTGCCGATGTCGAAGACCGGCCCGACCTCGGGGCCAGACAGGACAATCCCGGCCATGCGGCCATACGGCGGCACCCCGGCGGCCTGACGCCCGGCGGCTTCAGCCTTCCAGAACCCTTCTTCATCGCCCGATAGAATCGCCCGGATCACCGGATGTTCCGGCTGGAATGTCTGCAACAACGCCTGCCCCGGTTTTTCCGCACGACCTGCCCGGCCCGCCACCTGCCGCATCAATTGAAAAGTTCGTTCCGCCGCGCGCAGGTCAGCCCCATGCAGGCTAAGGTCCGCATCGATCACCCCTACAAGTGTCAGCTTTGGAAAGTTATGTCCTTTGGCCACCAGCTGCGTCCCGATAACGATATCCGCATCGCCTTCGGCAATCTCTTCGATCTTGGCCTTCAGGGCACGAGCCGAACCAAACAGATCAGAGCTGAGCATAGCGATTTTGGCTTCAGGGAACGCCGCCTCGGCTTCTTCTGCCAGCCGTTCAATCCCGGGTCCGACCGGTGCCAGTTTGCCCTCGACCCCGCAGGATGGGCAGGCATCTGGCATTGGCTTGGTCTCACCACATTGATGGCACATCAGACGCTTGAGGAACCGATGTTCAACCATTCGCGCGTCGCAATGATCGCAGGCAATCTGCTCCCCGCACGCCCGGCATAGTGTCACGGGCGCATAGCCACGGCGGTTGATGAACAGCAGTGACTGCTCTTCGCGTTCGATACGCTGTTGCACCGCCTGCCGCAGCGAGGGGGAAATCCAAGTCCCGGCCTGCATCTGCTCGGCGCGCATGTCGATCGGCTTCATTTCGGGCAGGACTGCTGCACCAAAACGCGAGGTCAGGTCCAGCCGTTCGTATTTACCCGCCTCGGCATTGGCCCAGCTTTCCAGTGAAGGCGTCGCGCTGGCCAGAATCACCCGCGCTCCGCAGATGGCCGAACGCAGAACGGCCATATCCCGCGCACTATAATGCACCCCATCTTCTTGTTTGTACGAGGTGTCGTGTTCTTCATCGACAACTACGAGACCAAGATCGCGAAATGGAAGAAACAGTGCTGACCGGGCCCCAACGACCAGTTGCGCATCACCCTGACCGACCATCCGCCAAACCCGGCGACGTTCGGTCATGGTCGCGCCCGAATGCCACTCAGCCGGACGCGCACCAAATCGCGCCTCGACACGGGTCAGAAATTCAGCCGTCAGCGCGATCTCGGGCAGCAAGACCAGTGCTTGCCGCCCCACGCGCAGGGCCTCGGCGACCGCCTCAAGATAAACCTCGGTCTTGCCCGAGCCCGTCACCCCTTTCAGAAGAGTCGTTCCATAATCTCCCGTCCGTTGCCCGGTCTGAAGCCGCATCACGGCCTCCGCCTGATCCTCGGTCAGGTCCTTTCCCGGCAATTCAGGATCAAGATGAGGATAGGGAAGATCACGCGGGCTGTCCTCTTCACGCACAGCGTTCTGTTTGACCAACCCCTTGATGACCGAAGATGTGACCCCCGCTTGCTCGGCCAGTTCCTTCAGCGTAAAGGCCAAGCCGCCATAGTCTCGCAAAACTTCAAGTACCCGCATTCGTGCGTCGGTCATTCGGTCCGGTTGACCACCGCCCAAACGATAAACCTTGCGCATTGAGGGCGGATCGCCCAACCCCGGCGCGCGCGTTGCTAGCCGCAGCATCGCAGGCATCGGCGTCAGGGTGTAGTCAGCCACTTTCCCCAGAAACACCCGCATTTCTTCACGCATCGGCGCGACCTCAAGCACCCGGTTCACCGACCGCGCCTTGGCCAGATCAAAACCACCCTGCCCCGGTCCCCAAACCACACCCAAAACTTTGCGCGGGCCCAAGGGCACCTCGACAAACGCCCCAAGAAAGCACCCGCCCTCGGGCGCTTTGTAATCCAACGTCCGGTCCAGCGGCTGCGTGGTCAGCACCGCAACCAGCTCTCCTTCGTCGAAAAATCCGTTAGCGCTCACGGCATATCCTTCGCAGGGGGTTCCAGCATGGGTCTCTTTGAGGTAAAGCCATCCGCGACCAAGGCCAACCCATCAAAGGACTGCCCTCATGAAATTCTTCGTAGACACCGCCGAAATCGACGCCATCGCCGAACTGAACGATCTGGGCATGGTGGACGGCGTAACCACTAACCCCTCGCTGATCCTGAAATCGGGCCGCGACATTCTGGAAGTCACCAAAGAGATCTGTGATCTGGTCGACGGCCCCGTCTCGGCCGAAGTTGTCGCCACCGAGGCCGACGACATGATCGCCGAAGGCCGTAAGCTGGCCAAGATCGCGCCCAACATCGCAGTCAAAGTGCCGCTGACATGGGCCGGTTTGAAAACCTGTAAAACACTGACCGACGAAGGCCAGATGGTCAACGTGACCCTGTGCTTCTCGACCAATCAGGCCATTCTGGCCGCCAAGGCGGGCGCGACCTTCATCTCGCCGTTCATCGGACGTCTGGATGATATCAACCTCGATGGCATGGACCTGATCGCAGATATTCGCCAAGTTTATGACAATTACGGGTTCGAGACCGAAATCCTCGCCGCCTCGATCCGCACCGTAAACCACGTGACCGACAGTGCCCGCATCGGGGCTGACGTGATTACAGCACCTCCGGGCGTGATCAAAAAACTGGCCGACCACCCGCTGACCGACAAAGGCCTTGAAACTTTCCTGGCCGACTGGGCCAAGACAGGTCAGAAAATCCTCTGATCCCAAGCATTGCCGCGCGGTGCCATCAGGCACCGCGCCCGGCCCAACGGCAAAAGCTGATCTTTGATCAGCGCCGGGCAGGCGGGAGCGCCCGCCACAGCAGCGATGAAATTCGCGTTTCGCGTGCATTTTTCCCAAGGCAAATCCAGCAACCCATGTTATAAGCCCGCCAAACAAAAAAACGACCGGACGGGACATGAGCAGCGATCCTAAACTCAAGGACAATCTCCGCGCCGCAATTCTGGCTGAGCCTGACGCCGTGCTGGATGACAAAGACCTGATGCAGGCCTTGGTGGCTGCAAATGAGCAGGCGCGTGGTGACAACGTTATCGACCTGCGCGGTATCGCCATGCAGCGGCTTGAGGCGCGTCTTGACCGCCTTGAGGACACTCATCGCTCAGTCATCGCGGCGGCGTATGAGAACTTGGCGGGCACAAATCAGGTGCATCGCGCCATTCTTCGCCTGTTGGAGCCAACCGTGTTCGAGGATTTCCTGCGCGCGCTAGGCAATGACGTGGCCGAAATCCTGCGTGTCGATCACATCACTCTGGTCCTCGAAACAACCGTCGTACGTGATGATCCGGTGGTGAACCAGCTCGGCGGCGTGCTGACTGTGGCTGAGCCCGGCTTTATCGATAACTATCTAACCGCTGACCGCAACGGTCAGCCGCGCGAGGTTACCTTGCGCGAAATCCGCCATCCCAATCCGCAAGTTTACGGTAAACAAGCCGATCAGCTACGATCCGAGGCCTGCCTGAAACTTGATCTTGGCACTGGCCGCCTACCCGGCATGATTGTCATGGGCGCGCGCGACCCGAGGCATTTCTCACCTCAGCTTGGCACTGATCTTCTTGCCTTTTTTGCCGGCGTGTTCGAACGCTCTATGCGCCACTGGCTGTCGTGAGCCTGATTTCCCCAGCCTGCCGCGATGCTCTGCAGCATTGGCTGGACAGTTTGGGGGTGCTGGCGGGGCGGTCTGAAAATACGCTCAACGCCTATCGCGGCGACGTGACAGAATTCCTGTCCTTCATGACCTTGCATCACAGCGAGCGCCAAGGGCTGGCCGCGCTGGAACGCATCAGCGTTTCTGACATGCGGGCCTGGATGGCAGAGCAGCGCAATTCTGATGTCGGCGCGCGATCTCTGGCGCGCAAGCTTTCTGCCGTCAAAACCTTCTATCGCTGGTTGGCCGAACGCGAAGGGTTCGAACCTACTGCGGTGCTGTCCACCCGAGCGCCCAAATTTACCAAGAAACTGCCCCGACCTCTGGCCGAAGATGCCGCGCGCGCAATGATCGACACGGTCGAGCTACAATCCTCATCGGACTGGGTCGCTGCACGGGATGTTGCAGTTGTGACGCTCCTCTACGGGTGCGGGTTGCGGATTTCCGAGGCGTTGTCTTTGACCGGTGTGGACGCTCCTCTGCCAGAAACGCTGCGCATATCGGGTAAGGGCGATAAGGAAAGAATCGTACCGGTCTTGCCTGCCGCTCGGGCTTCGGTGGATCGCTATCTTCACCTCTGCCCACATCCGCAATCCCCTGATAAGGCGTTGTTCCGAGGTGTCAGGGGCGGCCCGCTCAACCCCGGAATCATTCAGGCTGTGGTCGCCAAGGCACGGATGCAACTTGGCCTTCCCGCAACAGCCACCCCGCACGCGATGCGCCACAGCTTTGCCACCCATCTGCTGTCTGCGGGCGGCGACCTGCGCGCGATCCAAGAGCTTTTGGGTCACGCCTCGCTTTCAACCACGCAGACCTATACCGCAGTCGATACGGCCCGGTTGATGGAAGTCTATAACCGCACGCACCCAAAAGCCTGAAGCAAAGACCCTTTTTGCTTTGCATCTGCGCCTTGCTTCCGTCATGACACCACCATGACACTCAGATTCAAAGCGCTTTCCGTTCATCTCTTCACCGCTACAGGTGCCGTTTTCGCAATGCTCGCCATGTTGGCAGCAGTCGAAGAGAAATGGAGCCTGATGTATCTCTGGCTCGTTGTCTCGTTCATCGTCGATGGCATCGATGGCCCGCTGGCGCGGCACTATCATGTCAAAAAGAATGCACCCGAGTTTGACGGGGTATTGCTGGATCTGATCATCGACTATCTGACCTACGTGTTCATTCCCGCTTTCGCCTTGTTTAAGTCAGGTCTGATGGACGGCTGGACCGGCTGGTTCGCAATCATCGTCATCACCTTTGCAAGCGCGATGTACTTTGCGGATACCCGCATGAAAACCAAAGATAATTCCTTCTCTGGCTTTCCAGGCTGCTGGAACATGTTCGTCATTGTGATCTTCGCCCTGGAGCCCAACTTCTGGGTCATCCTGCTGCTGGTCACCTTGCTGTCTGTCGCAATGTTCCTGCCGCTGAAATTCATTCACCCAGTCCGGACCGAGCGTTGGCGCACCCTGTCATTGCCTATGGCTTTTGCGTGGACATTCTTTGCAGGCTGGGCCGCCTGGGTCGACTTTCACCCCGAAAGCTGGGCCCATTGGGGGCTGGTGATCACCAGCTTGTATTTGGTCTCGGCCGGTATTGCGCAGCAGATCATTCCGCCGCGCAAGGCCCGGGATTACAAGACTTCCTGAACCTCGAACTCAGTCCCGTTATGGGTGAACACGTCACCCTCTTGCAGGCCAACCATAGTCAGATAGATCGGGCTTTGGGTCGAAATGCCCATGTAGGTTTTGCCGTCCACCTCAAACCGAGTCGTTGAGACACATACGACGAAGCGGCGATTGTTGAACTTGATTACGGCGCCGGGCTGCACCGTATCCGTGAGGCCAAAATCGGTGTTCTCGATCACGTCAATCTTGGCGTGATGCGCATGAACAGGCGCATCAAAGGCGGCCGCCAGATCTGCATTCTCGCGCGAGGCAGCGATGTCGTCCTTGTCATGCCCTTCTCGGTCATCCAACTGCGAGTCCTTAAGGAAGGCATCATAATGTGCCTGTGCGGTTGCCAGTTCCTGTTCTTCCAAAGACATCAGATGATCGATGATGGCTTTCTTGCGTGCGGCGGGGTCTGTCTGGCCGGTCATTCAATTCGGTCCTTCAAATTCACTATTCGATATAGGTTGGGGCCGTGCCGCTCCGATTGCAACAGATAAGTACCGATCAGATCAACAGGCTGGCAGCACCTTCGTGACGCAGCAGAGCCACTTTGGTCTCAACACCGCCGTGGCCTGAAAACCCAACCATCTTCCCATCTGCACCCAGAACCCGGTGACAGGGAATAATGATGGGGATGGGATTTCCCCCGCATCCGCGCCCAACCGCCTGCGCCGAGTAGCCAAGGTCGTTAGCCAACTCGCCATAGGTGCGCGTATCACCAAATGGGATAGCATACATTGCATCGCACACCTGACGCTGAAATTCCGATCCCTTGATCCGGTAGGGCAGTTCGAACTGCTGCAAACGCCCTTCGTCATAGGCACGCAACTGCGCCGCCGCTTCTCGCAGAACCGGGGTGGCTAGACCTTCGTCACGGCCATTCCAGACAAGACGCGTGATGGCGCCGCTGGTCTCTTCGACACCAAGGCAACCAAACTGAGTTTCTACGGCGATCATCGGCATAAGAGAACGGTTGCAGATGTTTCACCTCACCTGCAACCCGAATCCTGACGATCCGCCTCTTCATCTGGCCAAAAATACCTCGGAGCGCGAGGCAGAGCCTCGCATCAGCGATCTCTCTCTCGCGCTCCGTTCGAATGTCAGCTCAGCGCCTCGTTACAGCGCCCGCATACGCCCGGATGGGCGTGCAGCCCAACATCAGGAAGGATTTTCCAGCAGCGCTGGCATTTGTCGCCTTGGGCTTTTTCGAACACTACAGCTACGCCCTCGATTTCCGGCACACGGAACGCCTCAGCCGGGGCTGGATCGCCTGTGACGGCCAGACCAGAAGTGATGCACATGTCATCCACGTCGAAAGTCGCAAGCAGATCGCGGGTTTCCTGATCTTCGACATGCACGATCGGTGCGGCCTCAAGGCTGGATCCGATCACCTTGTCCTGACGTTGAATTTCCAGCGCAGCGGTCACGGCGCGGCGAACGCGGCGGACTTTGGCCATGCTGGCTTCCAGGTCTTCATGGCGCCAATCAGCGGGCGTTTCAGGGAAATCCATTAAATGGACCGAACTATCATCGGCCGGGAACCGTTCCAGCCAGACCTCTTCCATAGTGAAGACCAGAACTGGGGCCAGCCATGTGGTCAGACGGTGGAATAGGATATCCAGCACAGTCCGCGCGGCACGGCGGCGTAGGCTGTCACCGTCGCAATAAAGCGCGTCTTTACGGACATCGAAATAGAACGATGACAGATCAACCGTGGCGAATGTGAATACGGCGCTGAATACACCCTGGAAGTCAAATGCTGCATAACCTTTGCGCACTTGCTCATCCAAATCGGCCAGTCGGCTTAACACCCAGCGTTCCAGGCGCGGCATATCTTCAGGCGCAACCCGATCCGCTTCGGTGAAGTCCGCCAGCGAGCCCAGCATGAACCGCATGGTATTGCGCAGGCGGCGATAGCTGTCGGCTGTCCCTTTCAGGATCTCCGGTCCGATCCTCTGGTCGGCGGTATAATCGGTCTGAGCCACCCACAGGCGCAGGATATCGGCGCCGTATTGTTTAACGACCTCTTCCGGCACGATGGTGTTGCCCAGCGATTTGGACATCTTGTTGCCCTTGGAATCCAGCGTAAATCCGTGGGTCACTACGTTGCGGTATGGTGCACGCCCCTTGGTGCCGCAAGCCTGCAGCATCGACGAATGGAACCAACCGCGGTGCTGGTCGGTGCCTTCCATATAGACGTCAGCGATGCCGTCCGCGGTCCCGTCCTCACGATCACGCAGCACAAAGGCATGGGTCGAGCCAGAGTCGAACCACACATCCAGCACGTCAAAAACCTGATCGTAGTCGTCGGGGTTCGCGATACCGTCGAGGATCTTCTCCTTGAACCCGTCCGTGTACCAGACGTCTGCGCCATCCTTCTCAAACGCGGCTTTGATGCGGGCATTGAGTTCGTCATTGCGCAGCAGGTAGTCCGCATCGGTCGGCAATGCCCCCTTCTTGGTGAAGCAGGTCAGCGGCACGCCCCAGGCGCGTTGGCGCGACAGGACCCAGTCCGGGCGTGCTTCGATCATGGAATACAGACGGTTGCGGCCGGTCTGCGGCGTCCATTTCACCAGTTCATCAATCGAGCGCAGAGCACGTTCACGGATGGAGTCGCCCATCTCGCCCATGCCGTCCTCCAGCTTGCGGTCGACCGAGGCAAACCACTGCGGCGTGTTGCGGTAGATGATCGGCGCCTTCGAGCGCCACGAATGCGGATAGCTGTGCTTGATTTTGCCACGCGCCAGCAGCCCGCCAACCTCGGCCAACTTGTCGATGACGGCCTTGTTCGCATCGCCTTCACCGCCCTTGCGGGACAGGATGTATTTACCGCCAAAGAACGGTAGATCGGCACGGAAGCAGCCATCATCCATCACGTTGTAAGTGATGACCTGTTCCAACATCCCCAGATCACGGTAAAGCTCGAATTCCTCCATCCCGTGCGACGGCGCGCAGTGGACAAAGCCGGTGCCTTCGGTGTCGGTCACAAACTCAGCGGCGCGGAAATCGCGGATGTCGTCCCATTCGCCATTACCACCTTCGGCCCCGGCCAGCGGGTGTGCCAGTTGGATCTTGGCAAGATCCTCCTGCGTGACATCACACAGGCGGCGGTACATCGTATCGTCCAGACGCGCGCGGGCAAACACATCCGCCGCACGGTCATCAGCCAGTAGATAGCGTTCGCCGATCCGCGCCCAGCACTCCTCGGGGCGGCCGATGACTTCGTAGAGGCCGTAGGAGATATCCTCGCCATAGACCACGGCCTTATTCGAGGGCATCGTCCATGGGGTCGTCGTCCAGATCGCCACATAGGCGTTGTCCAGCGTCACATCGCCGGTGTTCACAACCTTGAACTTCACCCAGATGGTGAAGCTTTCCTTGTCGTGATACTCGACCTCGGCCTCGGCCAGAGCCGTCTTCTCGATGGGCGACCACATCACGGGTTTCGAGCCTTGATAAAGCGTCCCATTCATCAGGAACTTCATGAACTCATCCGCGATCACGGCCTCGGCGTGATAGTCCATCGTGATGTAGGGATCGGGCCAATTGCCGGTGATGCCCAGACGCTTGAACTCTTCACGTTGGATGTCGATCCAGCCTTCGGCGAACTTGCGGCATTCCTGACGGAAGTCGACGATGTTCACCTCGTCCTTGTTCTTGCCCTTCTTGCGATACTGTTCCTCGATCTTCCATTCGATGGGCAGACCGTGGCAGTCCCAGCCAGGTACATAGCGTGAATCGTAGCCCATCATCTGATGGGACCGAACGATCATGTCCTTGATGGTCTTGTTCAGTGCGTGGCCGATATGCAGGTGGCCGTTCGCGTAAGGAGGGCCGTCATGCAGGGTAAAAGGCTTGCGGCCCTCTTTCTCGCGAAGGCGGTCATAGACGCCGATCTTTTCCCAGCGGTCGAGCCATGCTGGCTCGCGCTTGGGCAGGCCTGCACGCATGGGGAATTCGGTTTTCGGCAGGTTCAGCGTGTCTTTGTAGTCAGGTGTTTCGGCGCACATTTGGGGCGTCCTCAGGATGTTCTGGTCGTGTATGGATCGAAGCGGTCAGTGCGATAACTCAAGCACCTTTGCCCGGCGTCTCGCGATATCAGAGCGCCGGGGATATAATTCGAATAATGATGGCCAGCCGGTCAAACATGGCCGCGCTTATAGGACGCCTGCTCTCAATGGTCCAGAGGTTCCGGGTCTTGCGACGAATGGCGCAGCTTGGCCCAGCGATTGAGCCATGCGAGACCCGCCAGTGCGAGACCGAGCGCCAACAGCGAAAACACCCGGATCAGCCCGCCCAATCCGGCAATATCGATCAAAAACACCTTGGCCACCGCGAGGCCAATCACGGCCAAACCGGCCTTGCGCATCAAATCGGACCGGCGGGCCAGCGACTGGTAGAACAACCCTGCGCCGACCACCAACAAGGTGATGGTGTATGAATAAAGCTCGGGCTGGGTGACGCCGTTGCCTTCATACATGCCACCTGCCCCCTGCCAGACATGACGGATTGTAAGCCCCAGCCAAAAAGCGATCAGGGCACCTGCGACCCCATAACTGATTTGCTTCAGCAGAACGGGCTGCGTCACGACGCGCCAAGCCGAGAAGCCGATGGCCAGCGCAGGCAACAGATAGGCCACCGCCAACGTGTTCAGCACCGGCTGGCCGAGCACGGGATCGGCAGATGGGTCGAGCAACGGGTTAGCCTCAGACAAAGCCTGAACCAGACGCATCATGCCGTGTGCCGCAAAGAACGCCGCGAGCGCGTAACGCGCGTAGTTCAGCTTACCGCCAAGCTCGAACCGCTGTATTTGTGCAAAAGCCAGCAGCAGCCAGATCACCGCCAGCAGCCCCAGCCCCCAATGGCTGTCTGTCGCGCCGCCTTCTCCGAAGCTTTCCAGCCAGCGCAGCAACAAGAGCGATAGCAGTATTCCCGCCGTTGCCCAGGCCGCGCTTTCAAGCAGCAATGAGGCAATCGGGCGGTCCAAGGACCTTAGCAACGCCCACCCCATGATGAACCCGGCAACCGCTACCGCATAGACCAAGGTCATTTCGATCAACGGCGCGGTTTCGGCCCAATCGAGCCCCGGGTCGAGCACAAGCCGTACGGTCACCGTGAACACACCCGCCCAAATGAACCAACTCATCGGAGCCAGAACAAATCGCCGGTCCAGCGCCGCGGCCACAACAATCATGGCGACAAGTGCTACCGTCAAAGCGGCAGAGCTGAGTACGATGATGCAAGCAAAGCTAAGGCACGATAGCGCAGACAGAGTTGCCAGGGCAGGCCGCATCCGTTTCTCACCATCGGCCCGCGCAAACCGTTCGGCCAAAACCACCATCATCGCGCCTAATGCGATTGCGTGTAAGGCCCACGCATAAGCTCCGATCACGTTTGCAGGCTGCCATCCTACTTCAAGCGCGATCGCCAGCGTCGGGGCATATAGGGCTGCACCCCCGGCCCAGACCACAGCGTAGCGCCCGGCGTGGAAGGACCGCCACGCAGCGAGCACGCTGATCAAGGCCCCGAGGGCAACCAATAGCGTGACTACCCAAGGATAATCGGCCTCGGCCGTTTCCACGTATGTGTCGGCAAAGCCGCGCCACACGGAGCCACCGTCCAACCCGTGCAGCAGAACAAACCAGATCAGACCCAACGCAGGCAGCACCGTCACATCCTGCAACGCACGCGCAGCTTTTGTCCAAAGGATCAGCGCCAGTATCAAAGCGGTAAACAGTGCAACGCCCAGCCAAAACTCACCGCTTGAATCCGACCAATGCAGCGACAGGATGATGGAACTGGTGAGAACCGCACCAAAGGCAATTCGGGTTGGAAACTCGGGCCATGGATCCCCTTTCCGTCGCCGGATGACCTCGGCAATCATCGGGCCGGTGTGGTCGGGCCAGATACTGCGCACGGGTATCGCGATCGCAATCAGCGCCAGTGCTGTCACACAGGTCAGATACCCCGGTTCCGTGGAGGGGGAAGACAGCACCAGCAAAAACGCCGCCCCGTATGCACCTACTAGCGTCAAAATGGAAATCCATGCCCAACGCCTGACGGTATCGATACCCAAGCCCAAAATGGCGATGATAAAGAAATAACCATAAAGCCAATTGGGATCGTCCGATGCGCCTCCAACCAAAAAGGGCGCGGCAAAGGCTCCAATTAGGCCTACGGCGGCGAGCAGCGGCCCGTGGAACCATCCCAAGACCAACGCAAACAGAGCGATGATAACGAGACCGGCCAGAGCGGCCTCGGGGCCGATCAGATCATAAAGCTGGCGCGCGGCAAGGACGCCACCAAACAAGGTCACCAGACCCGCGCCCGAGAAGACCGATGGTAGATAAGCGGTCGACGCGTCCTCGTCATCGCCGAAGCGGCGGCGGATCACTTCACCTGACCCAATCAGCAGAAGGCCAAAGATCAGGGCTGCGGCGACCCGCGCGGTGGGTGGCAACAGCCCGTTCTCAACCCCGTATTGCACCAGAAATATCCCGGCCAAGGCCAGTGACAGCGCCGAAACCGCATAGAACCAGTTCTCACGCAACCACGCGCCCAGCACGGCAATCTTTTCCTCACGAAAAACGATGGTGGCAGGAGGATCGTCAGCCTCTGAGGCCTGCGGCACATCCGATTGATTTTCGTCAGTGGCAGATGAAGTTTTTGCCGCGGCCCAGGGATCATGCTTGGTTTGCGTCGTCGTCGGCTCCGGCCTTGATGTCTTGGAGGTTTCGGCGCCGCTTTCCGGTATTTGCCTGGCCAATTGCCGCTCAAGCTGTTCGACGCGCTTACGCAACCGCGATTGACCAATCAGCAAAGCGATGATCGAAACAGGAATGGCCAGAACGATCAGACCAACGAGGACAAGCAAGGATTCCAACCGAAACCTCCGGGATGCGATGCGCCAAACGTACCGTGCAGACAGGCTAGTTTATAGTCTGGAAATCCGCATGGATACCGCCTGCTGCTCAGGTAATCGGCCTAGAAAAGCAGGATGTGAGGGCGTGCCAGCATCAGCCAAGGGATCGCCAGCACTGCGGCATAGGCCGGAATACCGCAAGCGAACCATCTGCGGAACAGTTTGTCGTAACTGCTTGGCAAGGAGGTACCATCCCGATCAGCCTGCCTTGCATAATCCCTCAGACGCAACTGAATCCAAACCACCGGCAGCCAGAACAGGCCGGTCAGTACGTAAAGCAGCAGTGATGTCGCGATCCGACCCTCCGACAGCAACCAGCCCAGTTGCCAGGCCAGCAACACGCCGGTGATCAGCTGGAAAATGACTGAGGTGGCCGTAATAACTGTGTCGGCCAGCACCACGATTCCCGCCGTATGAGCAATCACCCGTGCATCTGCCGTGCGGTGCGCCATCAGCATGAAAAAGGCGATCCCCGCGCAAGTGCCCAATAGAACGCATGCTCCGATCACGTGAAGCCAACGCAAGATCAGATCCGGGTCCATCAGCGGCTCTCCAACATGGGTCGCGCGATCAGTGATAGCATCAAAGCCGGTGCTATCTTGACCAACGGTCCCAAAGGGTCGAGCCACAGTTCAGGCACCGTCAACGTGGCGGCGATCAGATAGAAAGCGGCGATTGCAGCCTGCGCGAGGCAAGCGCGCGCGGCCCACGGACGCCACAAGATTGCCAGCCCCAGCGCGATATTGATCATCGACCAAAACACCACGCTCGCGTTGGCAATCCCAACGGGCCAACCATTGCGCGAGAGTATCTCGGCTGCCCGCGATAGCCCCGTCAATCCACCGCCGACTTGAAATCACGTAGATCCCCCGAGATCAGCGCAATATCCGGAAGGACCCTCTCAGCCGTCTTCTGGCTGCGCACAAGCCCCTTCACACAGGCGCCATCCGCATGCAGCGACCGAACGACCGCAGCACCGATGAAGCCATAAGCGCCCAGCACCAAAACAGTTTTTTCAGGACGATCCGTTGCCACGAGTTGCCTCGCATTGGTTTACAACACCATAGCGGATCAGATTCTGAGGATCAGCCTGATCACCCCGTCCGCGACAACAGCACCATTCAGGGGTGAAACAACGAGCCAACCCAGAAGGCGATAGCTGCCGCCGCACCCCCGATCAGCAGGGTTTCTCCGCCTGATCGCCACCAGGGGGCAAGCGACCACCGGCTTTTCATCGCGCCAATGGCAAAGAATACGCCCGCAGTCATCCAGGCTGATACCGTGAACGCATTTGCAACGGATAAGAGGAACGGCAACAACGGAATCATCCCCGCGATCAGAAAGGCAAAGAACGTCGCCATCGCGGCTTTGAGGGGATGCGGGTCGACGCTGCCCAGCCCGTATTCGCCCTCGATCATCAGGTCGACCCAATTGTCGTGGTTCGAAGTGATTTCAGCCGTCGCGTCATCCAGAACGCTGCCTGAAAGGCCTTTTTGTGCGAGGATTTCGCGCACCTCCTTTCGCTCGCCATCCGGATACAACTTGATATGCCGTTCCTCGATGGCTCGAATACGGTGGATGTTATCGAGCTCGGCCTTGGTTCCCGAGTAGTTGCCCGCCGCCATCGAGAAACCATCCGCCAGCACGTTGGCCAGCCCAAGTGCCACGATGACAAAAGGCGATAAACCTGCCCCGGCAACCCCGGCAACGATCGCGAATGTCGTGACTGAGCCATCGATGCCGCCATAAACCACATCGCGCAGAACCCCACGCCCCGGAGGCGCATTGATCCGTTCGAAAATCTCTTGCTGGCTGTGGCCGTGTTCGGTCATGGCTGGCTCCGTCCTGTTTATGCAGGACAGGTTCAGGCACGGCCTTGCGCCAGATCAAGTCCTGGAGAACAACCCGCTGAGCGCGCGTTTGATCATGCCACGGGTCGAGGGCTGGTGGCGTTTCGAGAAAGGCAGCGGGCGGCAGACCTCCATCGCGGCAACACCAACACGGGCGGTGAGCGCGCCGTTGACCAGCCCCTCGCCGAACCGGCGGGACAGTTTGCTGAGGACTGAGCCGCCCAATATCGGTTCCAGCAGATCATCCCCAACCGCTACTGCACCCGTTGCCACCAAATGCACGAATACGGCGCGGGTCAGTCGCCAACTGCCCAAGAAACCTGCGCGACCGCCATAGATTTCGGCAATACGTCGGATCATTCGCAATGAGCTTGCCAGCGCGGTCGCGACATCGGCCAGCGCGAGCGGAACCAAAGCGGTAACGGTGGCAACCTGCCGGGCTGCGGCCTCGACCTCGCGGCTGGCAGCAGCGTCCAGCGGGGCCAGCAATTCGTCTTCGGCCAAGCTCAGCAGGGTTGCCGCATCGAATTGCTCTCCCATGCGTTCGGTCAAACGGTCGCGACCCCAGCGTGTTTCATCGCGTCCCTTATAGAACGCAATCAGCCGTGTGGTTACAGCGCGGGCTTGCGACAAGTCCTCGTCTGATAAAGCTGTGTCCGCCGCGCGCCGCAGCCCATCGACGCGAGACAGACGGCTGATTGCGGCCAACTCGCGCAGTGCAATGATCAGGACGACCAGCAAAAGCGCAGCGATCAGACCGGTGACGATCCAACCCAGAATTGGTGCGCGTTCCAGCAGAGAGATGGCGAAATCCCATGCGGCGACCGAGACCACCGCCCCCACAACGGCTAATGTCAGCCCCCAGAACCAACGCGCCAAAACCGAAGGTTTCCGCGCTGCGAACCGTACCGCTGCCTGCATCGCTTGCCCCTGCGGAGGCGCGATGTCCGGAACAGGAGGCGCGGTCGAGACATCAACTGCCGAGGCATCGTCTTCCAGATCAATCAAAACGGGGCCTTTAGCCATCGACCAACTCCTCGCGCGTCCAAACATATCTGATGTCGGGCAGGTTTTCGTCGTTCTCGGACCCATCGCCGCGTGCGACCTCGACAAAGCCGTTACGCTCATAGAACCGGCATGCGGAAGGATTGGCCTGAAACGCATACAAGTTGAGCGTGGGACGCTGCGCTTTGGCGCGATCCAGCAATTGCTGCCCGATCCCCTGCCCGCGCGCCGAGGCCGCCAGATAGAGCGACTGCACTTCGTCCCCATTCAACGCCAGAAATCCGGCCACCTGCCCCTGCTTTTCGGCCACCGTGACCCAGCCGAGATCAATCATCCTGCCGCAAAACGCAATGGTCTCGGCCTCAGAATGCAGTTCAGGCATCCAGTCGTTTTCGCGGGCGAACCCGTGCAGAATAGCACCTGTGGTTCCGGCATCGGTACTGCGAGCGGGGCGAAGGATCACGTTCACAGCCGGTCTCCGATCAGAAACTGCGCAGCCCGGTCCAGCCGAATATGTGGCGGACCGTCACCGGGATTCAGGGTCAAATGTGCGGGTGCAAAGGCCATATTGCCATAGTCCTCGCCCAGCCATCGCTCGGCCCCATTGCGCGCGGGGCCCAGCAGATGGGCAGGGTCCTCTGGCAAATCACCGGGGTAAAAGGCCGCCTGCTTACCGCTATCTAGCAGAGTGCCGCGCACACATGGCAGTTCTACGCCGTTATGGCTGCGCATCTCTTCCGTCGTTGTCCGAAGTGAAGCCAACGATAAGGCCGCAGTTTCAGCCCCGGCAAAGCTGGCGCGGTCGCGGGCCTCACGGGTCAGGGCCTCAATGATCGCGGTCAGGCGCGGGTGCTGCAGATGGTGCAGATGGTCCGCTTTGGTGGCCGCAAATAGGATACGCTCGACCCGCTTGCCAAGCAGCAGCCTGTTGAGCCATGCGTTGCGACCGGGGCGGAAGGCCGACAGGATATCGGCCATCGCGCGGCGCATATCCTCGACCGCTTGCGGGCCTTTATGGATTGCCCCCAACGCATCTACCAGAACGATCTGCCGGTCGATCCGGGCAAAGTGGTCGCGAAAGAAAGGTTTGACCACACGCGATTTGTACGCCTTGTACCGCCGCTCCATCTCGCGGTGTAGTGAACGCCGAATTGACGCCCCCGACACCGGGAGCGGCGCGAATGTCAGCACAGGAGACCCGGCCAGATCGCCCGGCAGAAGAAACCGACCGGGAGTGCAGTCATAGAAACCGGCATCACGCGCAGCATTAAGGTAATCGGTGAAGCTGCGGGCGAGGTCCTGCGCCTGCGGCTCATCATGTGGCGCGGTTGGGTCGGTCGCCTGAACCTTTGCCAGAAATGCCCCTGCTTGTGGGCGATTGGATATGTGTTCCAGCGTGTCCCGCGACCAATCTTCATAGGATTTGTCCAGTAGGGCCAGATCCAGCAGCCACTCACCCGGATAGTCCACAATGTCCAGATGCAATGTTCGAGGGCCCTGCAATCCCGAAAGCAGACCTGCGGGCTGGACTTTGAAGGACAGGCGTAACTCGGAAACAGCACGCGTGCTGTCCGGCCAGTGCGGCGCTGGTCCGGTCAACGCGGACAGATGGGATTCGAAATCGAACCGGGGCACGGTGTCGTCGGGTTGCGGCTGCAGATAACTGGCGGTGACACGCCCCTCTTGCTGCGCCACAAGACCGGTCATGCGGCCCCGATCCAGCAGGTTGGCGACCAGAGATGTGATGAACACCGTCTTACCCGACCGCGCCAATCCCGTGACGCCCAGCCGGATGACCGGTTCGAAGAATGTCTCAGACACACGGTCACCCACGGATTCGACGCCGCGCACCAGACTGTCTGCCAATGATGAGATGACCAAGCTGTCGCCCCGCAATTATCGTTTTGCCCAAGATAGGTAGCGGTTGCGGCACTTGCCAGAGCTTTCGCCCCCTTGCCCGTCCGACCAAGGCGCGATACCAGCGCCCCATGCCCAGATACGCGTTGCAAGTCGAATACCAAGGGGAACCGTTTGCCGGATGGCAGCGGCAAAAGGAGCTGCCTTCGGTTCAGGGCGCGATCGAATTAGCGCTTTCGCGGATCGAACCCGGAGACCACACAATCGCCGCCGCCGGTCGTACCGACGCGGGGGTTCACGCGCTAGGACAAGTGGCGCATTGCGATCTGGTCAAAGAATGGGACCCATTCCGCCTGTCCGAGGCGTTGAATTATCACCTCAAACCGCGGCCTGTCGCGATCGTGCAAGCTGCACGAGTGGATGATGATTGGCACGCGCGGTTTTCGGCGCTTGAGCGGCAATATCTGTTCCGTATCCTGATGCGTCGCGCACCTGCAACCCACGACAAGGGGCAGGTCTGGCAGATCAATCATTCTCTGGACGTTGCAGCGATGCAGGCCGGGGCGGATATGCTGATCGGGCGACATGACTTCACCACCTTCCGTTCATCCATCTGTCAGGCCGCCAGCCCGGTCAAAACACTGGATGAGTTGCGGGTGGAACAGGTTCAGGGCTTCTCGGGGGCCGAAATCCACTTCTATGTTCGCGCCCGATCGTTCCTGCACAATCAGGTACGTAGCTTTGTTGGCACGTTGGAGCGTGTGGGGGCTGGGGCATGGACGCCTGAGGACGTTCGCGATGCGCTTGAAGCGGTTGACCGTGCGGCCTGTGGGCCGGTATGCCCGCCGCAAGGATTGTATCTGGCACGGGTAGGATATCCCGAACCGGTGTTTGGCTAAGTCTACAAGGCCCGCAGTAGCAGCCCGCTTGCAATCACGGCGATGATAAGACCCGCAACCAGTTCGATGGTCGGGGCCAGTACCGATGCAAAGCGCGTAGCCGAGGCTGAGGCCAGCAACCCGCCGCGCAACCCAAAGGATGTCCAACCGACCAAAGTGGTGACGGTTGCGGTGCCTAAAGCCATGGCGAATGCGCCTGCGATGCCGACCATTGCGATACCCATCTGCCATGTCAGGATCAGCACAAACAACGCGCCCGTACAGGGGCGTGCGGCTATACCAGCGATCAGGATCAACGCCTCGCGAAAGCTGCCGACCTGAGCGACCTCATCGGCCGTCGGGCCGTGGCGGTGGCCGCAGTCAGCGCAAACCTCGTGGTCGTGATGATGGTGGTCGTGATCATGCGCATGGTGATGGTGGTCGTGCGCTTGAGAGGCTTGGTTTTTGTGACGCCGCGCAAAACTGCGGATGGCGCGGAAAACCAGCCACAGGCCTATAGCGGCAATTGCGCCGTAGCTGATCGGTGCCATGACCTGTTCGGTCGTGCCTACAAGCGATTCGCGTGACATCTGGAATACCAATACCCCGGCATAAACCAGCACAACCGCCGTCACTGCTTGCCCTAGGCTCGATAGGACACTGATTGCAGAAAGTCGCCAAAACGCAACGCGACGGCCAAGCCCATATCCTCCGATCAGAACCTTGCCATGGCCCGGTCCGATGGCATGAAAAAACCCATATGCAAAACAGACCGTCAGTAGCGTTGCCACAGCTTCGGGCTGCTCGGCGCGTGCTGCGCGAAGGGCGCGGGCGATCTGGTTCTGGAATTCGCGTTGCTCTCCGGCAGCCCAAGCGGCCAGATGGTCAAAACCACCGCTGCCCCAGAACCACAGCAGCACCCCGCAGGCGATGGCAACGGGAACGATCAGGTATTTGGACATGAAAGCCGGATCTCGGTTGCGAATTTCTCACCGACCAGAGGGATATCGTTTTCTTCAAGGTCATACTCGGCATCCAGCGTCAGCAAAAAAGCCTGCATCTGGGCCAGTTCGTTGTCGATATCCGGATCGCTGCGTTCGATATTACAGATCGTGGGGCCTGAAACCAGAACCGGGCGGGTCACTTCGTATGCGGTATAAAAGCTCTCATCAAAGGCTTTGATCGACAGTGCATCCGCGGGAACGGGGTTTCCTTCGATCGCGCGCAGATGTGTGGTCACGATGCGGGCATCCTCGGTCGTGGCCTGCGGTTCAAGCGGGCCGGAAAGCGGGATCACGGTTTCGCCCATGCGAATGACCAGATCGCCATTGTAACCTTCGACCCACTGCGCGTCGAAGCCGCTTAAAAACTGCTCTTCGGCCTCGGTCAGCACGCCATCTGCATCCTGATCCAGTCGCATGTCTTCCAGAACCAGCAATGAATAGAACTCATCATAGGCCCAGGTCACACGCACATGGGTCAGGTTGCCTGCGTCATCGACCATGAACTCTAGCCCCGTGTCGATAAAAACATGGGGATGAGCCAGTGCCGGTATCGGCAGAAGGCAGGTCAAGGAGAAGGCAAGCCAGCGCATGTTGCAAAGATAGAATGCGCAGCGGGTATCGGCAATCCTACTAAACACCAGGCTGCAGAATCCCGCCATTTACTCCGGCGGGAACAGGACCAATGTCTGCAAAGCCGTCCCAACTGGCCCCTGCGTATCAAAAAGAACTGACTGCGACATACCGATCCCCGAGGGTTGCCAGTGCGAGATCGAGTCAGAGGCCAGCCAGTCCGAGACAGGCTCGCGGTGGACTTGCACAGTCAGGTCGGTATTCATGAAACCCATCTCAGATGTGGGCGCGTTCCACGATATGCCATTGCCGCAATCTGCAAGCGGGCAGAGCGCTTGGATCGGCGACGGGTCCTCTCCTTCCAGCAAGGCAGGTGTACGCATCCAGACGGTTTTCGGACCTGCCCCTTGCTTGCCATCAGCGGGATAGCCGATCTGGGAGTGATGGGCAAAACCGGGCAACTGATGGCGCATCTCACCGATCGGAAACGGGCCATCGACCATATCTTCGACCCTGGGCGCGGGCAGTTCGACATTGGGCACGGCCCCAAGGTCTTTGCGCACCATATGCATGGTTGTGGCGGTGGCGCAAAGCGTGTCGTCCAGATCATGTACGGTGACCCGTGTGGTCGCCAGCGTCTTGGTATGGCGTGTCGTCTCTGCCGCGACTCGCAAACCAGCCAGAGGCAATGGACGCAGCAGATCGACGGTCAACCGGGTCAACATCTTCTCAGGGCCAACTTCGGTTTCTGCCGCCCGCACGATCAATCCGCTGACTGGCCCAGCATGGCAATGATCGGCTGACCAAGGCCCGCGCGCGGGGTCATTTCCGACAAACACACCCTGCGCATTTTGGTGGAAATACGCCTTCCCCAACACATCCGATGTCATTGTGGTTCTGTCGCCTCAGACTTTTTCCTGCGTGTATTTCTTCAACTCGGCACGCGCGACCTGACGGCGATGCACTGCGTCCGGCCCATCCGCCAGACGCAGGGTGCGCACATGGGTCCAGGCATTTGCCAAGGGCGTATCCTGACTGATCCCCTGTGCGCCGAACATTTGCACGGCCTCATCGATCACCTTCAGCGCGACCTTGGGGGCAACGACCTTGATCTGGCTGATCCATGGGGCCGCCGCCCTTGCATCGCCCTGATCCATGTACCAGGCGGCCTTGAGGCACAGCAAACGGGCCATTTCGATCTCCATCCGACATTCGGCGATGATGTCGTAGTTTGCCCCCAGCTGCGCCAGTTTCTTCCCAAACGCCTGGCGCTGTAATGAACGCTTGCACATCTGCTCCAGCGCAGACTCGGCCTGACCAATCGCGCGCATGCAATGGTGAATACGGCCCGGCCCCAAGCGCCCCTGCGCAATCTCGAACCCGCGCCCTTCACCCAGTAGAATGTTTTCGGCTGGGACCCGAACTTCTGTGAAACGGATGTGCATGTGTCCATGGGGCGCATCGTCGTGGCCATAGACCTCCATCGGGCGCAGCACTTCGATCCCGGGCGCGTCTGCTGGAACTACGATCATCGACTGGCGCTGGTGTTTTGGCAGATCGTCCCCGCCGGTTTTGACCATCACGATATAGACCTTGCAACGCGGATCGCCCGCCCCAGACGACCACCATTTCTCGCCGTTCAGAACATATTCGGCCCCGTCCCGCACGCAGGACATCGAAATGTTGGTGGCATCTGATGAGGCCACATCGGGTTCGGTCATCAGATAAGCCGAGCGAATCTGCCCGTCGAGCAAAGGCTTCAACCACTGCTCTTTCATCGCGCCTGACCCGTAGCGTTCAAACACCTCCATATTCCCTGTATCGGGCGCGGAGCAGTTGAAAACTTCGGCCCCCAAGGGCGTCTTGCCCATCTCCTCGGCGAAATAGGCGTATTCAACTGTACTGAGGCCAAAACCTTTGTCGCTGTCTGTCAGCCAGAAGTTCCAAAGCCCCGCCGCCTTGGCCTTGGCTTTCAGCCCCTCGAGAATCTCGGCCTGTCGCTCGGTATATTTCCAACGATCGCCTTTATTGATTTCTGCCTGATACTCATCTTCAAGCGGCATGACCTCGTCGTGAATCATATCTCTCACCCGCTGTAACAGGGCGCGGTTTTCCTCACGCAATCCGAAAGTCATGGTCATGTCTATTCCTTCCCTGTGGCGCAATGCGGGTCTTTGGCTTTGGTCCGAGGATGGCTTAGTGGCCATGAGCGTGTCCAGCTAAGTGACGGAACGTCATTCACGCAAATTGAGCCCGGTCCAGCATCAATGCGATGCCCAGCAGGGGGCCTGCGGTCAAATTAGCTGGAGCAAATCACAAGGGTGCAGCTGTGCTAGTTCGGGTGCTGGCCAGGGCACCGACCTTTAAGGTGTCAGGATCCAGTTCCCATCAGCGGTCTTGCAGCGGCGCGTTCTGATATCGCGGGCCTGTGCAGCACCTTCAGGCTGCACAAAGTGCTGAAGTATCACACAATTGCCCTGAACGCTTTGCACGCGGATTGTCCCCTTCGAGCCGGTGTCCTGATTGAGCCAAGCCCTCTCCTGCCCCACGGATGGAGTGCCCGTCGACAGCAACGCGTTTGAGGTGTCGTTCAACACCTCAAAGTCAGCGGGGCTCAACCCCATTTCCGCGATGATTCGGGAAAGTGGTTTAGCCTGTGCTATTCCACCCACCCCCAGAAAAAGTGCAGCAACCAGCGCTGTGTAAACAAAGGCTTTCATCAAAGGGCCTCGCCGATTTGAATGACTTTCACGTCCATAGATATACCTCTATGCGTGTGCGGCCAAGCCCCACTTGGCCACCTTCAAATTATCCCGAACAAACCTTTCGCAAGGCGGGCGCTAGGTCCGCCCGTGAGATCGCCTCATATTGCCCCCAGACGAAGCAGAGGCATTTGATGACACATCCTAACTATTATGCACCGACAGGCGGACATCCGGGGCAAGAGCAACTGTTGACCGACCGTGCCATGTTCACCGATGCCTATGCGGTAATCCCCAAAGGCACGATGCGCGACATCGTTACCAGCTTTCTGCCTTTCTGGGAGAATACACGTCTTTGGGTCTTATCCCGGCCTCTGAGTGGTTTTGCCGAGACATTCTCGCAATACATAATGGAGGTGCAGCCCGGCGGTGGCAGCGATACGCCCGAAACCGATCCAAATGCGCAAGGGGTGATCTTCGTGGTCGAGGGCAGCGTCACGCTGACCCTGAACGAAGCGGATCATGTTCTTGAGATCGGTGGATATGCCTATATCCCCCCGGGCAGCGACTGGACGCTGCACAACCATGGCGATTCAGTTGCCCGGTTCCATTGGGTGCGCAAGGCTTATGATGCAGTGCCCGGCCTGCCCGCCCCTGACCCGATCATCACCAATGAACGCGACGTGGTACCCAACGAAATGCCCGGCACCGAAGGCCGCTGGTCTACCACCCGCTTCACCGATCCGCAGGACCTGCGTCACGACATGCATGTCAACATCGTCAATTTCGAACCCGGTGGCGTGATTCCCTTTGCCGAAACCCATGTGATGGAACACGGCCTTTATGTGCTTGAAGGCAAGGCTGTTTACCGGCTCAATCAGGATTGGGTCGAGGTCGAGGCCGGTGACTACATGTGGCTGCGCGCTTTCTGCCCACAGGCCTGTTACGCAGGCGGACCGGGACGGTTTCGCTATCTGTTGTACAAGGATGTGAATAGGCACATGCCGTTGTCTGTACCGTCTAGGTAGCTGACGATCGGGGCTTTACCGGGTCAAGTTCAGGTAAAGGGGTTCACAGAATCGCTGGAATCTGATGAAATCAAATGAGTTTTCAGCACTGGAGATTGTTCGATGTTACTGCGCGGTACGATGATTGCACTGGTTGCCACCCTTGGCCTTTCGGCGTTCAACGCCGCCCCGGTCGCAGCCAAGGAAGAAACCAAATCCGTTTTCGTCATGAGCCGCACATGGGCGGTGACGCAGGTCTCGGACGCGCCTGTGGTTTATCGGGCGACGCGGGATAATAACAATCTGAACCCCTTTGGCCCGCCGCCACGTCTTCGCACCATCCAGGCAATGGCCGCGATACAGAAGGCGACCGGCTGCAAGGCGATCTATTCCAGCATGTATCAGAACATTTCGGGCCAGTTCTTTTCGCAGGTCAGCTGCAACTGAAATTGGTACAATACTTTGATTGAGATCGCCTGATCTGCCTGCCATAGCTTGCGCATGAAACTCGCGATCAACGGATTCGGCCGTATCGGCCGCACCATTCTGCGTCAGGTCTTAAGCCTGCCGCAGCATTCGGATGTAGAACTGGTGCTGATCAACGATATCGCACCGCTGGAAACATGCGCATACCTGTTCAAATATGACAGCACGTTTGGCCCCTATCAGGGTTCGGTCACGACCGAAGGTGAAGCACTGAATATCGATGGCCGCGTTATTCTGGTGTCTCACAGCGCCGATTTGGCACAGGTCGATCTGTCCGGCGTCGATGTCATGCTCGATTGCACCGGCATCGCGCGGACATCCGACGTGGCCAGCCGGGGTTTGACTGCCGGGGCGAGCAAAGTGTTGATTTCCGGCCCCTCACCCGCAGCCGAGGTCACGGTGGTATTGGGTGCAAACGAAGATCAATTGGGCAGTGCACGGATCGTGTCGAACGCATCCTGCACCACGAATGGGCTGGCGCCGCTCGTCAAGCTGATCGATGAAATCGGCGGGCTTGTGTCCGGGCACATGACCACCATCCACTGCTATACAAACAGCCAGCCGATGGTCGATGCGCCACGCGGGGATTTGGCCCGATCGCGCGCCGGGGCATTGTCGATGGTGCCCACGACCTCAAGCGCGACGCATTTGATTGATATCGTCTTGCCAGACCTGGCCGGTCGTATGTCGGGGGCCGCGGTGCGTGTTCCGACGGCCAGCGTATCTGCCGTTGATCTTGTCGCCACGCTAGAACGTGGCATGAGCGCAGATCAATTCGAGCAAGCGTTTCGCGACGCGGTCGCAGCTTCGTCCGTGCTGGGCTGGACTGATCTGCCTTTGGTTTCATCTGATTTGCGGTCCCGCCCTGAGTCACTGGTAGTGGCGGGGCCCGAGACGCGCATGATTGGAGAGAGGCAGATCAGGGTTTTTGGCTGGTACGACAATGAATGGGGGTTTTCAGCCCGCATGCTGGATGTCGCGCGCCTAATGGCAAACGCCGGGTAATCCGCAGCGCTGAAGCACGCTGCGGATTTCTTCAAGACTTCAATCGTGAGGTAGGCTACCCGCCCCGTGACCGGCCATACCTCCTGAAACCTCTTCAGTCGATTCTTCGGCCAATTCTTCTGGCAGGACCAAATTCAGTACAATGGCGATCAGCGCTGCGGGCAGCAGGCCGCTGGTCATCAGGATACGAAGTGTATCAGGAAGGTGCTGAACCGCGCCGGGTTCCAGCTGCAACCCAAGACCGATCGACAGCGAAATCGCAAAGATCACCATGTTGCGACGGTTCCAATCCACGTCTGACAGCATCGAGATACCTGCCGCGACCACCATGCCGAACATGACGATCACACCACCGCCCAGCACTTCGATAGGCACGGTGCGGATAATTGCCCCGACTTTTGGCACAAGGCCACACAGGATCAGGAAGATAGCTCCACAGGTCACGACATGGCGACTCATGACGCCCGTCATCGCAATCAAACCGACATTCTGGCTGAAGGACGTATTGGGAAACCCGCCAAACATACCGGCAATCGCTGTTCCGAAACCATCTGCATAAGTCGCGCCCGCGATTTCCTTGTCGGTTGCTTCGCGACCTGCACCACCTTTGGTGATTCCCGATACGTCACCGACGGTCTCGATGGCCGAGACGAAAGACATGAGACAAAAGCCGATCACGGCGGCCAGAGAGAACTCAAACCCATATTTGAACGGTACGGGCAGAGCAAAAGCTGAGGCGCGTGACCAACTTGTGCCAATGGCCTCGAACGTCACCATCCCGACCATCAGAGCATAGACGTAGCCGATGGCCAAACCAACCAGTACGGCAGACACCGACAGCATACCGCGTGCAAAGAACTTGAGGCCAAGCGTCACAACAACCACAACCAGTGCAGCCGACCAGTTGAGCAGCGATCCATACTCAGGAGTTCCAATCGCAGGCACACCACCAGCGGCGTATTGTATGCCGACCTTGACCAGCGCCAAACCGATCATTGTTACGACAAGTCCGGTGACCAGCGGCGGAAGCGCAAACCGTATCTTGCCTATGAAGAGGCCAAGAAAGGCATGAAACAAGCCGCCAACCAGGACACCGCAAAACAGCGCCCCTAAGGCATCCACGCCTTTTCCGGCGACCAGAGGGATCATGATGGGCAAAAACGCAAAGCTCGTTCCCTGTACAATCGGCAGAGCCGCTCCGACCGGGCCAATCGTGATAGTCTGCAGCAGTGTCGCCAGCCCTGCAAACAGCATCGACATCTGGATCAGGTACAGCAGTTCGGGAAAATCCGGGGAGTTCGACCCAAATCCAAACCCGGCAGCACCCGCCACGATGATGGCCGGTGTCACGTTCGAGACGAACATCGCCAATACGTGCTGAATGCCCAGCGGTATCGCCTTGTGCAAGGCGGGTGTGAAGTTCGGGTCCCGAAGCTGTTCGGGCGTCCCTATCGAAGTTTCAGCCATGATCTCATTGTCCTCCCTAAGATCCAATGGGGTTCTTACCGCTTCTCTGGCGGCTTCGGTTCTGGTTTCAGCGGTTGACCACCTCGTATGGTGTGCTGAACCAGTATTCCTCCAAGTTCGGGCCTTCCCCGATCCGATCAACGACTGCGAACAGACCGGGTCCATGCAAGGGTGTCAGGACTCCGTGCCATGTTCCCCGGTGATAGTTCACCGCCTGTCCTGGCTGTGTAATGAACGCGCGAGGACGACCCGGTTGCCCCTCCTCATCCGGGGCGACGATCACGAGAAAGGGCTGGTGAGTCATCGGAATGAACGCCTGGCTGCCGTCGGGATGACGCTCAACCATCGCTAGCTGATAAGGCAGTTCGCGTGGGTTTGCATTGAACAGGCTGATGCCCGCTTGGGCATCACCGAAATCCAGCCTTGCCCGATCATGATACCGCCCGCACTGGCCCTGGTTGATGATCTTGTCGGCCTCACCTGACACATCAATCAGATCACCAAACGGTGCGAAAGCTTCGGCCGAGATCGGTTCAGCGACAATCCGTGTCATGAGGGCAGCACATCGCGAAGACGGAACTCGGCAATCCGCTCGACCTGTAGGCAGGCCTCGGCGAACTCGGTTTCGCGATCCTGTTCGATGCGCCGTTCGAATGCGTTTAGGATCGAAGCCTTGTTGTGGTCCCGTACGGCAACGATGAACGGAAAGCCGAATTTTTCCGTATAGCGCTGGTTCAGTTCGGTGAAGGTGGCGCGTTCCTCATCCGTCAGCGCATCAAGCCCTGCCGAGGCTTGCTCGGACGTACTTTCCTGTGTCAGCCGCTTTGCCTGCGCCAGTTTGCCTGCCAGATCAGGGTGGGCCGTCAAAACGCCCAACCGTTCCTCGGTTGAGGCGGACCGGAACATGCGGGTCAAAGCATTGTGTAATCCGCCTGCCGTGTCATGCGCCGCGCCCAATTCCAGATCATAGGCGCGCTCGGCGATCCAAGCGGAATGCTCGAAGATACCTCCATACGCAGAGACGAATTCTTCGCGGCCCATTTGCGAGGGTTGTGGACGCTCAGCCGCCGGGTGCTTTTCGGCCCAATGCTCGGCAATCTGCAATCGCGTTGCGAACCACACGTCCGAGAACCCACGCGCGTAATCCAGAAACCGTTTCAGCGCCATGACGCGTCCCGGTCGCCCGATCAGGCGACAGTGCAAACCGATCGACAGCATCTTGGGTGCACCAGCCTCACCTTCCGAATAAAGCGCATCGAAACTGTCTTTCAGATATGAATAGAACTGATCCCCGGCGTTGAACCCCTGTGGCGTCGCAAAGCGCATGTCGTTGCAATCCAGCGTGTAGGGAACAATCAACTGATCCCGACCACCGGTTTGCATCCAGTAGGGTAGATCGTCTGCATAGGTATCGGCAACATAAGCAAAGCCACCTTCCTCGGCGACCAGACGCACGGTGTTGTCCGAACAGCGCCCAGTGTACCAGCCGCGCGGGCGATCCCCTACAACTTCGGCATGCAGACGGATCGCTTCGGCGATCTGGGCCCGTTCTTCTGCCTCAGGCATATCCTTGTGCTCGACCCATTTCAGGCCATGACTGGCAATCTCCCACCCTGCCGATTTCATCGCCGCAACCTGATCTGGCGAACGCGCTAACGCGGTAGCCACACCATAAACGGTGATCGGTAGGTCTTTCATCAAGCGATGCAGGCGCCAGAACCCCGACCGCGAGCCGTATTCATAGATCGATTCCATGTTCCAATGACGCTGGCCCGGCCACTGCGCCGCCCCAACGATCTCGGACAAGAAGGCCTCGGACGCAGCGTCCCCGTGCAGAACACAGTTTTCTCCACCTTCTTCGTAGTTCAACACAATCTGCACAGCCAGTTTCGCCCCGCCAGGCCATGCGGCGTCAGGTGGGTTGGCTCCGTATCCGATCATATCGCGGGGGTAACGAGGCGGCTGCATAGGGTCTTCCAGTCCGATTAGGTGTTTTGACAGCTTTACCGCAGAAACGGTCTATTGATTATCAAATCAATCCGAACACTGTTTCCACTTCTTTCGGCATTTCAACCATTTTGCGGTTTGGCCCAGACTGTGGCACACCAAAAGAAACACATAGGAGAGACCCTTGGCTGGCTATCTGACAACCCACGTTCTCGACACGGCGCGCGGCTGCCCCGCTGAGGGGTTGAAAATCGCGCTCTACAAAGTGTCAGGGAACTCGCACCGTAAACTGGTCGAGATCGAAACCAACGCGGATGGCCGAACCAATAGCCCGATCTTACCGCAGGACGACTTTAAAACCGGCACTTATGAGCTGATATTCTTCGCCGGAGATTACCTGCGCGCGACGGGTCAGGATGGCGATGATCCTCTGTTTCTGGATCAGGTGCCGATCCGCTTTGGCATGTCCGATGCGGACGCGCACTACCACGTTCCGCTGCTGTTGTCCCCCTACGGCTATTCGACCTACCGGGGTAGCTAGCCCTAGACTTCGGCGCTTCGAACCACTTTGCCGATCCGGTCAATCATGAAATCCATAAACAGCCGCGCCTTCGGGTCCTGATGGCGGCGATGCGTATACAGGCAGGCCATTTGCACGGGAACCGGAGGCGTCTTCATCGCCACCGGGATCAGCCTCCCCGCCTTCAATTGCTCTGACACCTCAAAAACGGGTTTCATGGCAATACCTTGCCCGGACAGCGCCCAATCGGTCAAAACATCACCATCGTCACATTCATACCTGCCCGAGACAGCAAATCGTTTCGGGCCATCGGGAGTTTCCAGCATCCACTGAAACTCTGCCGCGCCGGGGAAGCGTAGGTTCAAGCATTCATGCTTGCCTGAAATCAGATCGGATCCAGCTTCTGGCATCCCACATCGGCTCACGTAATCAGGGGCTGCACATAGCACACGCTGGCAATCCGCAATCTTGCGAATGCGCAATGTGCTGTCTTCGGGCTGACCGATGAAAAAAGCCAGATCCAAGCCTTCGGTGGTCAGATCAACCGAGCGGTCTGTCAGTCTTAGACGCACATCAATCTCAGGGTATTCTGACAGAAAATCAGGTACATGAGGCGCCAATAACCGGCGCCCGACACCTAAAGGTGCGGCAACAAACAGAGACCCGCGGGGGGCTTCGGTCAGATGCGTGACCTGGGCTTCTGCCTCATCAACTGCATCCAGAACCGCAACCGCGCCGGGGTAGAACGCCCGTCCCTGTTCCGTTGGTGTCAGGTTCCGGGTTGTGCGCTGAAACAGGCGTACTCCCAGATGATCCTCCAACTGCGAAATTCGCGCCGACGTCACCGCAGGTGAAATTCTCATATCCCGCCCGGCGGCTGACATGCTGCCCAAGTCATAGACCCGGACAAAGGTTCGAATGTTGTCGAGATAGGACATCTTATCGTTTTTTTTGATACAGTTTGACAATATACGGGAATACCGAAGAAAAGCCCGTTTGCCTAGTGTGGCGCAACGCAATCGGAGACATAAGCATGTACGACTTCGCCGTGTTCTGGGATTGGATTGGTTTTGGCGTGCGCTGGTTGCACGTTATCACCGCGATTGCCTGGATCGGATCATCCTTCTACTTCATCGCGCTGGATCTTGGTTTGAACCGCGATATCCCCGGACCGGCGGACGGCGAGGAATGGCAAGTCCATGGCGGAGGATTCTATCACATCCAGAAATATCTCGTCGCTCCGGAGCGTATGCCCGACCACCTGACCTGGTTTAAATGGGAAAGCTACGCCACATGGCTCAGCGGTGCCGCGCTACTGATGATCGTCTACTGGGTAGGCGGAGAGCTCTATCTGATCGATGCCCAAAAGGCGGATCTGGCGCTATGGCAAGGCATATTGATCTCGGCTGCCTCGCTGACTGTCGGTTGGCTGGTCTACGATTTTCTTTGCAAGTCGGGATTGGGCGAGCGTCCGACATTGCTGATGGTTCTTCTGTTCGTGCTGCTGGTGATTATGGGCTGGGGTTATAACCAGATATTCACCGGTCGCGCGATGATGCTGCATCTGGGGGCCTTCACGGCCACAATCATGACCGCAAATGTGTTTTTCATCATCATGCCAAACCAGCGCATTGTGGTGGACGATCTAAAGAACGGGCGCACACCTGATCCGAAATACGGCAAGATCGCCAAGCTGCGTTCGACCCACAACAACTATCTGACATTGCCGGTCGTGTTTCTGATGTTGTCGAACCACTATCCGCTGGCATTTGCGACCGAGTACAATTGGATCATCGCCGCGCTGGTCTTCCTGATGGGTGTCACGATCCGGCACTATTTCAACACCCGCCATGCGCGCGCTGGAAACCCAACCTGGACCTGGTTGGTAACGGCTTTGCTGTTCATGACCATCATGTGGTTGTCGACCGCTTCGATGAACGACCCGTTGGAAGAGGCCGAAGCACGGCAACTAACTCCCTACGAACAGAAATTCGCATCAGCGGATGGCTTTGAAGAAGCACAGGACATAGTTCTGGGTCGCTGTTCTATGTGCCACGCGCGCGAGCCTGTCTGGGAAGGCATCCTGTGGGCACCCAAAGGTGTCCTGCTGGAAACAAAAGCTGACATTGCTCAGAACGCGCAGCAGATTTATCTGCAATCCGGCGTCACACATGCCATGCCTCCCGCGAACGTGACCTATATGGAACCTGAAGACCGGGATGCGATTGTTCGCTGGTTCCGAAATGCCAGTCTGTAGCGGATTGGCACACGAGTTTGCCAATAAAAACACCTGAACTTTGTTTAGTTCTTCCCCTAAGCGCCGTCAGATGCTCTAAATGAATTCAACACGCCGCATTCGTTTTGTTTCGCGGCCATAGCGATTTCGACTTGGGGCAGTTGGAGCCATACAATGACAGGGAGCAGACCGCGCAGCGATCTGAGAGGCTGGCTTTTTGGTGCGTTTGTGGCCTTGTCCCCCAATCTTGCTACCGCGCTAGAAACGACCCTATCCGCCCCTGGTGCATCTGAAGATCTGGTCGACCGCTTGGAAGAGACTTCATCCATCTTCACCTCGGAATCGCGTGGTCTTGATACGTCACTGGAAATACTGTCGGCAGCTTTGTCCGACTACCGCACCATCGTTCAGATCATGTACGACGAAGGCTATTTCAGCCCCGTCGTCAGCATCAAGCTTGACGGGCAGGAAGCCGCCAAAATCAATTCGCTGAACGTTCCAGCCCAATTCAAACGGGCGACTATCCTTGTCACACCAGGGCGGAAGTTCAAGTTCGGAACGGCTGTCGTGCAACCGCTGGCACCGGGCACGGAACTGCCCGAAGAGTTCGCCACGGGCAAGACCGCGACCACCAGAGCGATCCAACAGGCGGCCTCGGCGGGGGTGCAGGGCTGGCGCGATACAGGCCATGCCAAGGCGGAAGTGGAAGATCAAAAAGTGATAGCGCGCCATGCGCAGGCACGGCTGGACGCGACAATTGATCTGGCTCCGGGGCCAAGGCTGCGGTTCGGTAAAATGATCATTCAGGGCGATACAAATGTCCGCCATCGATCGATCGAGAAAGTCGCAGGCTTCCCGTCGGGTGAGGTTTATTCGCCTGAACAGGTCCAAAAGGTTGGCACCCGCCTGCGGCGCACCGGCACATTCGCTACGGTTTCGCTCAAGGAACATGAAGAACCCAACCCGGATGGCACGCTTGATTTCGACGCGACGTTTGAAGACCTGCCACCGCGCCGCCTGACCTTTGGGGCCGAGATTGCCTCGCGCGACGGGGTTGATCTTACCGCTACGTGGACCCATCGAAACGTTTTCCGGCGAGCCGAAAGGCTGCGGTTCGAGGCGGCAATCCGCAATATCGGCGGTGCCGAGGATATCGATGGACGCATTGGTCTGCGGCTGGATCAACCTGATCGTCTGGGCCCTGACGACAATACATTCTGGAGCGCGCTGTTGGAGCGGCGCAATACCGAAAACTACAACGTCACCGTCGCCTCGCTTGCATATGGTGCACGCCGCACATTCTCTGACCGCCTCTACGCCGAAGCCTCGGCAGGTTTCCAATGGTCGGACGCAGATGACGCCTATGGCGATGGGCGCAAGTTTCGATACTTCATTCTTCCGTTCCGGTCAGAATGGGATGAACGCGACAGCAAAGTCAGTGCTACGCGCGGTTATTATCTAGACTCGCAAGTCATGCCCTTTGTCGGGTTCTCCGGGTCGGATACCGGCCTGAGAATGTTCTTTGACGGTCGCGCCTATAACGATCTGGGCACCGCCGGTCGGCTGGTGTTGGCAGGCCGGGTGCAGTTGGGATCGGTCCTCGGACCTCCGGCAGATGGTGTGACTCCAGATTTCCTGTTCTTCTCGGGTGGTGCCGGTACAGTACGGGGTCAGCCATTTGAAAGCCTAGGTATCCCCGTCGGGGATGGTGTCGCCGGTGGCAAATCCTTTCTGGGGCTCTCAGCCGAGGTCCGAGGCAAAGTCACTGACGCAATCTCGTTGGTTGGGTTTTATGACTACGGTGTGGTCGACACGTCCTCATTCATCGGCGGCGGCGCGGAAGAGCATTCTGGCGCGGGCCTTGGAATCCGTTATGATCTGGGCGGCTTCGGGCCCTTGCGCTTTGACCTTGCGGTGCCGGTTCAGGGCGATACGGGTGACGGGCTGCAATTCTACCTCGGGATCGGGCAAGCCTTTTGATGCGTCGCGTTGTATATCCCCTGTTGCTAAGTTCAGCAGCGATCACCGTTCCCATCGCGGCGACCGCTCAGGACGAGGGCGGCAGCATGATCGAGCAGTTTCTGCAAGATACCCTGTCTGGTGATGATCAGAATGTGCGGGTGATCGGCCTTGAAGGAGCTCTGAGTTCGCGTGCGACGATTCAAGAAATCACAGTCGCCGATGACGACGGCGTCTGGCTCACCATTAAAAACGCTGAATTGGACTGGAACCGATTGGCACTGCTGCGCGGTCGGTTCTCGGTCAACACACTATCGGCGCAGGAAATCGATATCGCCCGCGCACCCGGTACAACAACTAAGGACGCACCGCCCCCTTCAGCCGAAACCCAACCCTTCCAACTACCTGAGCTTCCGGTTTCGATCGAAATCGGAGAGCTGCGCGTCGATGACCTGTCTTTAGGTGAGCCGCTGATCGGCGTCGCTGCCGAGCTTGCCGTGAACGGCAACCTATCGCTGGCTGATGGAACACTGGATACTACGCTGGATATCGACCGACTGGACCGCGCCGGGGACACGATTGATCTGAAAGCAGGCTTTCAGAACGACAGCCGCCAGATCGATCTGGACTTGACCGTAGCCGAAGCATCAGGCGGTCTGATCGCAACGGCCCTGTCCATCCCCGATGCCCCGCCGCTTGAGCTGACTGCAAAAGGCTCGGGGCCGATAACGGATTTTAATGCTGATATCGGTCTAAGCAGCGATCAGCAGCTTCGCGTGTCCGGTCAGGTACGACTGCGCACAGCCGAAGAGAGTGGCAACGCTTCCGATGGAATCGCGTTTACTGCCGATGTCGGAGGCGACCTGACGCCGTTTCTGGCCGAAGAGATGGACACGTTCTTCGGTACCGACACACGGCTGTTTGTAGATGGGCGCACCCATTCTGACGGGGCGCTGGATATATCGGATATCGAGATTACCTCGGAAGCGCTGGACCTCAAAAGCGAACTCAGCCTTGCTTCGGGTGGTGTTCTGAAACTGGTCGCCCTGCAAGGTCGTATCACACCGCCGGAAGGTGACAAGGTCGTTCTGCCCGTCAGCGGCGGCGATACGTCAATCGGCGCGGCTCAGATTTCGGCCTTGTACAATACCGAGAATGGCAATCTCTGGGACCTGAGCCTGACGACCAACAAGATTGAAACCCCCAACCTGAACCTCGATCATGCACGGATCAGCGGGCAAGGCACGCTAGATCAATCCAGCGGGCTGTCGGTCGATGGCGATCTGCAGGCTGTGCTCGATGGCATTGATCTGACAGATGTCGCACTGAATGCCGCCGTCGGAAATCAGATCACACTGGATGGACAGTTCGAGTACGGCAGCGACCAGACATTGCAATTGTCCGGGGTCGAACTGGTCGGCAGCGACTATACTCTAGACGCTGATGCGTTGATCAGCGGGCTTGCGACCGGGTTGCAGGTTGATGGCACGGCACTGCTGCAGGCGACCGACCTGTCGCGGTTCTCGGACCTGGCACAGCTTCAGCTTGGTGGCGAGGCTTCGGTCCAGGTGGCTGGAAAGGGCTCGCCACTGGAACGCAGCTTTGACGGCAAGGTCACGGTGAATGGGCGTGATCTGGTGACCGGGCGTGACGATATTGATCCAATGATCACGGGTGAAACCGAAATCGTTCTGGATGCCAAACGCGACACCGATGGGGTAACAATTCGCGATTTCACCGTGAATGGCGACGCTCTGACAGCGCAGGCCAGCGGCACGGTCACGACGCCAAATGGCAATCTGACAATTGACGGTCAGGCCAGCGTGAACGCCCCCGATCTGGCGGTGTTCTCAGGCATCGCACAGCGTGATCTGGCGGGCGCATTACAGGCCCGGCTGGATGGCAAAGGCACCGTACAGACGTTGGAATTCGACGGCCAAGCCAGCGTGATCGGAACAAATATCGAAACCGGGATGAGCGAATTCGACCCGCTGTTGAAAGGCCGGACATCAATCAATCTGGACGGTGCGCATTCGGGCAACCAAATCGTTATTCGAAACGCCACGGTCAAAAGTGCTGCTCTTACTGCCGAGGTGGGCGCAACCATCAATGACCCCACCGGAAACATCACGGTGGATGGAAGCGCCAAGCTGAACGCCCCCGACCTGTCTTTGTTCTCCGGCCTCGCCGGGCTTGATCTGGCCGGGTCGATTGATGCCGACGTCACCGGTCGGGCCGCGCAAAGCAGCAAGGCCTTTGATATCAAAGGCAACCTGAGCGCAGACGACCTTGCCACGGGTATCCAAGCCGTAGATGCGTTGGTACAGGGACGAACCACGCTGAACGTGGATGCCGCCAACGATGATCAGGGGCTGAACATCCGCACTTTCAGTCTGAACGGAACCGCGCTGACTGCAGATGCATCGGGCCGATTGGATCGGGAGGCAGGTGGCCTCGATTTCTCGGCCATGCTGGACGACATCGGCCGTCTATCTTCGACATTGTCCGGGCCGCTCACGCTGGATGGCAACGTCGCCCCGACAGGGTCCGGTTTGGAAGGCAATGCGCGCCTGCAGGGACCTGATAGCTCGTACGCCAATTTAACCGGAACCGTAGAAACCGGTGGCACCGCGGATCTAAATTTTGACGCCCGCCTGAATCGGGTCGAACGTTTTGTGCCCGATTTCCCCGGAACCGTCGCCGCCAGTGGTACCGCCCGCCGCGACGCCGGGATGTGGACCATCGACGCAAAGGCTAATGGCCCCGCCGATATCAATACAACAGTTGCCGGGACCTTTAACGAAACCAGCGGCGAAGCGGACCTGAAGATGCAGGGCGGTGTCAACATCGGTATCGCCAATGCATTTATCTCTCCCAACAATCTGGCCGGTACTGCCCGGTTCGACCTGGCCTTGAAAGGGGCACCTGCGCTGGATGCGTTTAGCGGAACGATTTCAACATCCGGCGCGTCGATGGCCTTGCCCGATGTGGGACAGACAATCACTGGCATCGGGGGTTCCGTAAACATCGCGCAAAGCCGCGCCACGATTGCACTGCAGGGTGGGTTACGAGCGGGCGGAGGGTTTACCGTCAACGGCCCGATTGATCTGACGCCACCCTTCAACGCCCAGATAACCACAGCGCTCAACAATCTCGTGCTGACAGACAAGCTGCTCTATGAGACCACATTGAACGGTCAGATCGCCCTGACCGGGGCATTGGCCGGTAACAGTTCGCTGGCCGGGCAGATCAACTTTGGCGAAACCAACATCAATCTTGCAGCCGCCGCAGGAGCAGTCGGCGCAGCACCAATTCCGACGATCCAACACTTGAACGAAAGCCGTGCCGGTTTCGTAACGCGGGAACGCGCCAATCTGGTGGAAACCGAGGATGAGACTAAAAGCAACTCGCGCATGTCGCTCGACATCGGATTGCTTGCACCCAAGGCAGTTTTTGTCCGAGGACGCGGCGTGAACGCGGAACTGGGCGGTCGCATACAAATTGGTGGAACTACAACTTCTGTTGTGCCGTCAGGCCAGATTGAGCTTATCCGCGGTAATATCGATATCCTTGGTCGCCGCCTTGCGCTGACTAAGGGTGTGGTCACCCTGCAGGGTGACCTGACGCCATATATCGAGTTTGAATCGTCCTCCAGCACCTCGGACGGCACCGCAACGATCGAGATCGCCGGGCCGCTGGACTCACCCGAGGTCGACGTATTCTCAGATCCTGAACGCCCGACCGAGGAAGCGCTAGCAATGCTCTTGTTCGGCAACCGGTTCTCAGAACTGTCACCGTTTGTCATTGCGCAGATGGCGGCCTCATTGGCCCAACTCAGCGGCGCCGGCGGGGATACTACCAAAGGGGTGCGCGAGGCCACGGGCCTGGACACTATCGACCTTGGCGCGACTGAGGGCGGTGGGGGCAGCCTTGGTGCGGGCGCATATCTAAGCGACAATCTCTACACCGATTTCACCGTCAATACCGAAGGTGACACCGAGGTGAATTTGAACCTCGACGTCACCGACAGCTTCACGGTTCGCGGCACCGTGGATGGCCGAGGCGAGACGGGTTTGGGTATCTTTTTCGAACGCGACTACTGAAAATAAAGGCGACCCCAAAGGGCCGCCTTTTTTCAGTTGATTGAAGACTATTCCGCCGCGACGGCGTCTGCGATCTTTTCGACGCGAATTGCCGAAAACTTGAACTCGGGGATCTTGCCATAAGGATCGATGGCCGAGTTGGTCAGGATATTCGCCGCCGCCTCGACATAGGCGAACGGGATGAACACCATATCTTCGGCAATCGCCCGGTCGGCCCGCACCATGATTTCAATCGAACCGCGGCGAGTAGTCAGACGGATCATATCGCCCGGCTCAATTCCCATCAGTTTCAATGTACGCGGGTTCATCGAGCAGTTCGCCTCAGGTTCCACGGCATCCAGAACGTTGGACCGGCGGGTCATCGACCCGGTATGCCAATGCTCCAGCTGGCGCCCAGTGGTGGCGATCATCGGGTATTCATCATCCGGGGCCTCATCCGGTGGGATGACACTGGCTGGCGTGAACCGGGCGCGACCATCCGCACGTGGGAAACCATCGCCGAACACAATCGCCTGACCTGGGTCTGTCTCGGACAGTGACGGGTAAGTGATCGTCTCCGTCTCAAGCCGTTCCCACGTGATGTTGTCGAGCGAATTCATCGTCAGCTTCATCTCAGCAAAGACCTGAGAAACATCGGAATAATCCCAGTTCAAACCGATCCGCTGCGCCAGCTCAACGGTGATCTTCCAATCCTCGCGCGCCTCACCCGGAGGGGTCACGGCGGGCCGGACCCGCTGTACCTGACGGTTGGTGTTCGACACGGTGCCGTTCTTCTCATAGAGCGCTGAGGCGGGCAGAATGATGTCGGCATAGTTCGCCGTTTCGGTCAGGAAGATATCCTGCACGATCATCAGTTCCAGCTTGGCCAGTGCGTCGCGCGCGTGATTCACATCGGGGTCGGACATGGCGGGGTTTTCCCCCTGGATGTACATACCCTTGATGTTGCCCGCATAAGCCTGATCGATGATCTCGGTGACGGTCAGCCCCTTCTCGTTCGAGAAGTCGCGGTCGTCATTCCAGACGTTGGTGAACTTGGCCCGAATGCCGTCGTCGGTAACGGACTGATAGTCCGGCAGGAACATCGGGATCAGGCCCGCGTCTGAGGCACCTTGCACGTTGTTCTGCCCGCGCAGAGGGTGAAGACCCGCACCGGGTTTACCAACATTGCCGGTCATCAGAGCCAACGAGATCAAGCAGCGCGAGTTGTCGGTGCCATGGATGTGCTGGCTGACACCCATACCCCAGAAAATCAGACCGGCCTTGGCTTGCGCAAAGGTACGCGCCACTCGGCGCAGTTGATCCGGTTCGATGCCACAGATCGGCGACATAGCCTCAGGCGTGAACTGGCGCAGGTGTTCTTTTTCGGCTTCCCAGTTTTCGGTCCAGCGGTGGATGTACTGGCTGTCATAGAGCTCTTCTTCCACGATCACGTTCATGATCGCGTTCAGCATCGAAACATCCGCACCGGGACGGAATTGAAGCATCTCATCAGCAAACTTACGCATCCCAACGCCGCGCGGGTCCATAACTATCAGCTTGCCACCACGTTTGGTGAACTGCTTGAAGTAGGTCGCAGCGACAGGGTGGTTTTCAATCGGGTTGGCCCCGATGATGATCGCCACATCCGCGTTTTCGATCTCGTTGAAGGTCGCGGTCACAGCACCCGAGCCCACATTCTCAATCAGGGCCGCAACAGATGACGCGTGGCACAGACGGGTGCAGTGGTCGACGTTGTTGTGGCGGAAGCCCTGACGGATGAACTTCTGGAACAGATAGGCTTCTTCGTTGGTGCACTTGGCCGAGCCGAAGCCTGCAACGCTGCGCGGGTCTTTGTCGCGCAAGTCCATCAGCTTGGTCGCGGCCAAATCCATCGCCTCTTCCCACGTTGCTTCACGGAAATGGGTATCCAGGTTGCCGGGATCGACGTTCAATCCCTTGGCTGGAGCATCCTCGCGACGGATCAGCGGCTTGGTCAGGCGATGCGGATGGTGAATGTAGTCAAAGCCAAAGCGGCCTTTGACGCACAGACGACCTTCGTTTGCAGGGCCGTTGATGCCCTCGACATACTTCACCTTGCCGTCTTTGACCTTGAGCGAAACCTTACAGCCCACGCCGCAGAACGGGCAGACGCTTTCCGTTTCCGAGTCGTAGTCCTTGCTGTCGCCTCGCTGCTGGTCATCCAGTACGGTTGCTGGCATCAAAGCACCGGTCGGGCAGGCCTGCACGCATTCACCACAAGCCACACAGGTCGAAGCACCCATCGGGTCGTTCTGGTCGAACACCACCTGCGCTGTGTGACCACGACCGGCCATACCAATCACGTCGTTGACCTGCACGTCGCGGCAGGCCCGGACGCAAAGGTTGCAGTTGATGCAAGCGTCCAGATTGACGCGCATCGCAACGTGGCTGTCATCCAACAGCGGGATTTTCTCGGCCTCTTTCGCCGGGAAACGGCTGTCGCTGACATGGTTCAGCTTGGCCATATCCCAGAAGTGGCTGGAGGTGTCGTGCGCTTCCTCAGGCTGATCCGCGACCAACAGCTCCATGACCATCGCGCGCGATTTCTCGGCCCGGTCGCTGTCGGTCTTAACCACCATGCCGTCGGCTGCCGGACGGATGCACGAGGCGACCAGCGTGCGCTCGCCTTCTACCTCGACCATGCAGGCACGGCAATTGCCGTCGGGTTTGTAACCGGGTTGCGGCTTGTGACACAGGTGAGGGATAGTGAACCCCTGCCCCTTTGCGGCTTCCCAGATGGTCCAGCCTTCGGGCACGGTGACATCTTCGCCATTCAGGTTGAAGGTGACGGTCTTGTTTGGGCTTGCATCAAGCATGGCTGTCTCCCTCAGATTTCGCCAGCGAAATGTTTCATGACCAGGCGGATCGGGTTCGGGGCCGCCTGCCCCAGACCGCAGATCGAGGCATCGCCCATGACCTGACACAGGTCTTCCAGCAGTTCCTGATCCCATTTGTCGGCTTGCATCAGCTTGACCGCCTTTTCGCAGCCTGCACGGCAGGGCGTGCACTGGCCGCAGCTTTCGTCTTCGAAGAAGCGCAGCATGTTCAGTGCCGCATCGCGTGCGGTGTCCTGATCGGACAGAACCACAACCGCAGCGGACCCGATGAAGGTGCCATGTGGTTGCAACGTGTCGAAATCCAGCGGGATGTCATCCATCGATGCAGGCAACAGACCCGAGGATGGACCACCCGGCTGATAAGCCTTGAAGGTCTGGCCCCCGGCCATGCCTCCGGCAGCCTCGATCACGTCCAGAATGGTGGAGCCAGCGGGCAGAAGGTAAACGCCCGGCTTTGCGACACGACCCGAGACCGAATAGCTACGCAAACCCTTGCGACCGTTCTTTTCGGTGCTGTTAAGGCATTCAGGCCCTTCACGGCAAACTTTGGTCACCCAATAGAGCGTCTCGACATTGTGCACCAAGGTCGGACGGTTAAAGACCCCAACTTGCGCCACGAATGGAGGACGGTGACGCGGCAGTCCTTTTTTGCCTTCGATCGACTCGATCATCGCGGATTCTTCACCGCAGATGTAAGCGCCAGCACCACGGCGCAGGTCGATATAGCCTTCTTCGACGATCCCGGCTTGTTCGAGCGCGGTAATCTCACGACGCAGGATTTCCAGAACTGCCGGGTATTCGTCGCGCATATAGATAAAGCAGGTCTCTGCCTCGACGGCCCAAGCGGCGATCAGCATCCCTTCGAGGAAGACATGCGGCGTGCGCTCAAGATAGTAGCGGTCCTTGAATGTGCCGGGCTCGCCCTCATCGCCGTTGACAGCCAGATAACGCGGGCCTTCATTCATGCGAACAAAGCCCCATTTCTTGCCCGACGGGAAGCCAGCGCCGCCCAGACCACGCAGGCCCGAGGACAGTACGTCTTCCTGCACCTTCTCCCAATCGCCGCCCTCGCGCAGCTCTTTCAATTTGGCGTAGCCACCTTCGGCCTCATAGGCCGCGAAGGTTTCGTAGTCGGGCAGGTGCGCATGGGTGTCATCGGCAACAATAGCGGCCCGCACTTTTTCGGGGGTCGCGTGGTCGATGTGGTTGTGACCGATCTCCAGCACTGGAGCGGTGTCGCAGCGTCCCATGCAGGGCGCACGGACAACGCGGACCTGCGAGGCATCCAAACCGTCTTCCAGCGCTTTTTGCAGCTGCTGGGCACCTGCCATTTCGCAGGACAGCGAATCGCACACACGGATCGTCAACGCCGGAGGAGGCGTTTCACCCTCTTTCACTACATCGAAATGGGCATAGAAGGTTGCGGTTTCGTAAATCTCAGCCTGCCCGATCCGCATCTCAACCGCCAGAGCGGCGATGTGGTCGGCGCTGATATGGCCGTGTGCGTCCTGAATCAAATGCAGAAATTCAATCAGCAGATCGCGACGTCGCGGGCGGTCGCCCAGCAGACGTGCAATTTCTGCTTGTGCCTCGTCCGAGAATTGACGGCCTTTGGGCGTGTGCCGCCCCTTGCCTTTACCTGACTTCCAGACGCCCTTTGGCGCGCCTGATGGCTTGGTGTCTAATGGTGCCATGATGCCCTCCGATTGAGGCCCCGTGTCTCATCAGACTAGCATATCGTCAAATCGCATATTTCAATCGCACGATAACGACAGTTTATCACCGCAAAGACGCCATCACTGTGCGCAAGGCCGCGACCGTGGGTAATTCCGGGTCACGAGTGAGCGTGGCCAGACAAATCGGCTTGCTCACCACGGGTTCGATCAGGGACAGCACCCTTGTGTCCTTCAGGTCGCCCAGCGCCCGCACCAGCACGCGTGGAATCACGGTGGCCGCTAGCCCCTCGCGTGCCATGACCATCGAGGCAGTGAATCCGCTGGTCTCGGCCACAATATCCGGGTGCAAGCCCTGTTCGGCGAATATCCGATCCAGAATCCGCCGGTTCTGCATCTGTGGTTCCAGCAGGCTCAGGGGAAACTCGGCCACGCGGGCCCATGGGATCGGGCCTGTCTCATGGGTCATATGCGAGGGGACCAATAGGACATAAGTTTCTTCGTACAAGCGCTGCACTTGCCGTAGATCGGTACCGATACTGTCGCCATAAGTGATGCCAGCATCCAGACTTCCTTCGTCCAACCGGTGCTGAATGGCCGTTGCAGACATTGTTTCAATCCGGGTCACGATACGAGGATGCGCATCGCGCAACCGCTTCGTCAGACGCCCGGTGAAGGCAATCGCTGTAGGGATGACACCCAAAATAAGCGTGCCGGTGATCTCACCCTTTGCAGCGAGTACCTGTTGTTCCAAAGCCTTGGTGTCGTCGAGAATGCGCCGCGCGCGCTGGACAATCATCTCGCCCTCTTCGGTCAGCCCCTGAAATCGGTTTGCGCGGCGAACGATGGAGACACCCAGCCGATCCTCCAGGTTTCGGATTCGCATCGAGAACGCAGGCTGTGAAATCCCGCATTCCTCAGCTGCCTTGGCGAAATGACGATGCCGCGCCAATGCGCTGAGCAATTGCAGGTCGCGGATTTCGATCATCTAGAGCTGTCTCAAGTATCAGGTCAAAATCCAAACTAACCACATTTCTGCACGAGAGAAATGTGCGAGATGCGAGCATCGTCAATTTGTTGGCTGCCAAAGGATCGGCGTTTCAGGTACATGCAATACTCGGGTGGTTGAGCCTGCCGAACTGCTGTTCCAGCCCAAATGAAACCAACGGGATCGCATCTTGCCACCTGAGCGGTTTTGACACTTCGCCATAACGCGCGATATGCCAGTTTAACAAAAAGATAGAACCGAATTATTCCATGAACCTTACGAGAAACCAAATTGAGGACTTCTTGGTGCGTGAATGCGTCGATTTTGATCCTCTCAATTCCAAAGAAGGTGGTGAGGTTGTTCAATGCTGGCATCAGACATTCGCCGGGAGTGTAAAGAAATCAACCGGTTCCTGGATTCACAATCGCATCCGCTGGCATGGTTTCAGTTACGGGTTTCAAATCGCGCGGGCGGGCGATGACGCTTTAAATGCCTATAAGAACCAGTGGCCTGCCGCGTATGTTATCTTTGATGAAGATATCAAATGGTCGTATCGCTGCGTCTCAGAAACATATCCAGATTTCACATCTTTTGGCGCGGATATCTACGTAGCCCACCACAACATGAAGTGGACAATGGCGTTCACGCACGAGCAACCCGATATCGGCCCGTTCTTCGCAGAAAATCCGAGGTTATAAGCTGAGCAGTGACTGCTTTGGTGGCTTCTCAGGTGTTGAACAAAAAGTGCATCACATCGCCATCCTTGACGATGTAGCCTTTCCCTTCGGCCCGCATCTTACCCGCCTCTTTGGCACCCTGTTCGCCATTGGCGGCGATGTAGTCGTCATAGGCGATAGTCTCGGCACGGATGAAACCCTTCTCAAAGTCTCCGTGGATGACACCTGCGGCCTGTGGTGCGGCGGTGCCGGTGCGGATGGTCCAGGCCCGGGCCTCTTTCGGGCCGACGGTGAAATAGGTTTCCAGCTTGAGCAGGTCGTAACCGGCACGGATCAGACGGTCGAGGCCGGGCTCTTCCAGACCCATTTCCTCTAAGAACATCTGTGCCTCGTCGTCTTCCAGAAGGCTGATCTCTTCCTCGATCTTGGCACTGATAATGACATGAGCATTACCTTGCGCGGCAGCCATCTCAGCGACTTTGGCAGAGTACTTGTTGCCTTCGGCGGCCTCTTCTTCGGACACGTTGCAGACATAAAGCACCGGCTTGGTGGTCAGAAGTTGCAGCATTTTCCATGCTTTAGCGTCTTCATCAGACACTTCAACCAGACGCGCTGGCTTGCCGTTTCCCAGCATCTCCTGCGCCTCGGCCAGCAGGCGGTCCTGCTGTTGCGCTTCTTTGTCATTGCCCTTCAGCTTGCGCACCAGATTGGCGCGACGCTTTTCGATGCTTTCCAGATCGGCCAGCATCAGCTCGGTTTCGATCGTATCGGCATCGGCCACCGGATCAACGCGGCCATCCACATGGGTCACGTCACCATCTTCGAAACAACGCAGCACATGGGCAATCGCGTCAGTCTCGCGGATGTTTGCCAGAAACTGGTTGCCCAGCCCCTCGCCTTTCGAGGCCCCTTTCACCAACCCCGCGATATCCACAAAGGTCATGCGGGTTGGAATGATCTGTTTCGAGGACGCAATCGCCGCCAGTTTATCCAGCCGGTCATCAGGAACGGCGACATCCCCCACATTGGGTTCGATGGTGCAGAACGGGAAATTCGCCGCCTGAGCTGCCGCAGTTTTGGTCAGTGCGTTGAAGAGAGTCGACTTGCCAACATTCGGCAAACCCACGATTCCCATTTTAAAGCCCATGACGGCCTCCTGATACCATTCGAGCGCCGCTTCTAGGCAGGTCCGGTGCAATGCGCAAGGCAAAGTGCCTGAACACTGCCGCGAGTCTATTCTGCCACATCACAAAATCGACATCGATTTGTGTTCTTGCGTCCATTGAAAACATGCACCTACATTCCTCAATAAAACCAATACCAACGAACGACGGACATAGTAGGTAAAAATGAAATCCCTTGTTATTCTGGCTTTTGCGCTGACAGCCGCTACTGCAGCACAAGCCCAATCCATCATTTTCGGAGCAGGCTACGCAGATTATTCCAGCGCTGAGAGCGAAGATCAGGCGATTGTTTCGCTGGAATACCAGCATCGCTCTTTCTACGAAGCGACCCGTTTCAGCGCCACCTGGGGTGCGTCCCTGTCTGTTGATACCGACGGTGACACGCATGTCGGCGCGGGCCTGATCGGGCTTTACACTTTTGCGGACCGTTGGTTCATCGAGGGCAGTGTCATGCCGGGATACTATAGTGAATCCAATGAACGGAATGATCTGGGCGGCAGCTTTCAGATACGCAGCTTACTGGGCCTTGGCTATACGCTGGAAAGCGGCAACAAACTGTCTGCCGCTATCACTCATATATCCAACGCCAGCACGCAGGAAGACAACCCAGGCGTAAATGCACTTTTGCTGAGATACCATTACGCCTTCTGATCGGAAGCCCACCAAGCGGGATTGATTTTCAGCGAAAGTTTCTGCACATCAGGTCCAAACCCGAGTGCAAGGACTTCCGATGACCCGTATCGACGCCAAATTCGCCGCCCTGAAGGAACAGGACAAAAAGGCATTTGTAGCTTATGTCATGGCCGGAGATCCCGACTATGACACTTCGCTGGAGGTCGTGAAGGGTTTGCCCGGCGCAGGTGTCGACGTTATCGAGTTGGGCCTGCCCTTTACCGATCCCATGGCCGATGGCCCGACCATTCAGGCTGCTGGCCAACGGGCGTTGGATGGTGGAATGACATTGCAACGCACTCTGGATCTGGCCCGCGCCTTTCGTGAATCCGATGACACCACACCGATCGTGCTGATGGGATATTACAATCCGATCTACAGCCGAGGTGTCGAGAAATTCCTGGCAGATGCAAAATCAGCGGGGATCGACGGGCTGATCGTCGTCGACCTGCCCCCCGAAGAGGACGAAGAGCTTTGTCTGCCCGCGCAAGCTGCCGGGCTGAACTTCATCCGCTTGGCGACGCCGACGACCGATGACCAACGCTTGCCTCGCGTACTGCAAAACACATCCGGCTTTGTGTATTATGTATCGATTACCGGCATAACCGGTGCTGCCGAAGCGCAGGCAACCGATGTTGGGCCCGAGGTCGCTCGGATCAAAGCTGCAACTGATTTGCCCGTGATCGTCGGTTTCGGGATCAATACACCAGAAAAGTCTCGCAACATCGCGAGTGTATCCGATGGCGCGGTTGTTGGATCTGCCATTGTCAGCCAGATCGGTTCCGGAAAACCGGTGACCGAGGTTCTGGATTTTGTCAAAACACTGTCAGATGGCGCACACTCCGCCTAACAATTTCTTTCCATTTTCAGATGGTTCTTCACCGCAGCAGGCGCGCCGCCTACTGCGGTGTTTTTTGTTTTGACCACGCGGCAACCAACCGCAGCAAGCGGGCATTGCAGTGTTTCAAAATAATTGGTAAAGAAACTTAACCAATCCTGCGAGAGCCTGATCAATGCCAGTCATTACTAATATCGAAGACCTCAAACGGATCTATGAGCGTCGCGTACCCCGCATGTTTTTTGACTATGCAGAAAGCGGCAGCTGGACCGAACAAACCTTCCGCGAGAATACGTCGGATTTCGAAGATATCCGCCTGCGCCAACGGGTCGCCGTAGACATGACAGGGCGCTCGACCGCATCGCAGATGATCGGGCAGGATGTATCCATGCCCGTTGCATTGGCTCCGGTAGGTCTGACAGGAATGCAACACGCGGATGGCGAGATCAAAGCGGCCAAAGCCGCCGAAGCCTTTGGTGTACCCTTCACACTGTCGACCATGTCGATCAATTCGATCGAAGATGTCGCTGAAAACACTTCGGCCCCTTTCTGGTTTCAGCTCTACACCATGAAAGATCAGGACTATGTCGGGCGACTTATTCAGCGCGCGAAGGATGCGAAATGCTCGGCCCTTGTCATTACGCTTGATCTGCAAATCCTTGGCCAACGACACAAGGACCTGAAAAATGGCCTATCTGCGCCGCCAAAGCTGACCCCCAAAACCATCGCCAACCTGATGACGAAATGGGCCTGGGGCATCGAGATGCTAGGTGCCAAGCGCCGAGAATTCGGGAATATCGTCGGTCATGTCGATAGCATCACAGATACACGCTCGCTCGGCACATGGACCGCCGAGCAATTCGATCCCAGCCTCGACTGGGGCAAAGTCGAGAAGCTGATGGAACAATGGGGCGGCAAGGTGATCCTTAAGGGCATACTCGATGCCGAGGATGCCAAAATGGCTGCCAAGCTGGGCGCAGATGCAATTGTTGTCTCAAACCATGGTGGACGGCAGCTGGATGGCGCGCTCAGTTCGATCCGGGTTCTGCCCGAGATCATGGATGCCGTCGGCAGTGATGTCGAAGTGCATCTGGATAGCGGCATCCGTTCAGGGCAAGACGTGCTGAAAGCTCTGGCGCTTGGGGCCAAAGGCACCTTTATTGGTCGCGCCTTTGTCTATGGGCTAGGTGCAATGGGTCAGAAAGGCGTGACAACGGCATTGGAAGTGATCCAGAAAGAGCTCGATACAACGATGGCACTTTGCGGTGAACGTAACGTAGCCGATCTTGGGCGCCACAATCTTCTAGTCCCCGAAGACTTTGGCGGTCGCTGGCAGGCTTGATCCTACGCCTCCCACGTAGATGGAGACGCCGCATGGCCGCCCATTGAGCGTCTCGTTCAAGGTACTTGCAGCCAGATGAAGCAGAGGATCTGTCCTTCATCTGGCCGTAAATACCTCGGAGCGCGTGGCAGAGCCTCGCAAAATTTCTCGGGCTACAAAAAGCCCTTTCCAAACCAACTGAATCAAGCTAAGGACGCGGCTTCACGCGGGCATACAGCCTTGGAGGATGCCCGCCCTAACATTGGAGAATTATCATGGCTGGAGAGATTCCTGATCTCGTAGCTCTGGAACGGACGGGGACAGGCAAGGGCGCCGCTCGTCAAGCACGCCGCGATGGCATGGTTCCGGGCATTGTTTTTGGTGGCGACAAAGAGCCGCTGCCGATCCAGATCCCGTTCAACGTACTGTTCAAGCGCCTGAAAGCAGGCCGGTTCAAGTCGACCCTGTGGAACCTGAAAGTCGAAGGTCACGAAGACGTGCGCGTCATCTGCCGCGATGTCCAGCGTGACGTTGTCAAAGACCTGCCGACCCACCTGGACCTGATGCGCCTGCGCCGGACCACCAAGATCGCGCTGTTCATCCCCGTTGAATTCATCAACGAAGAAGAAGCCCCCGGTATCAAAAAGGGTGGCGTTCTGACCGTTGTCCGCCCCGAGGTTGAACTGCTCTGCACCGCCGGTGACATTCCTGAGAAGATCACTGTTGATCTTACTGGCATGGAAATCAACGACGTTGTCACCATCTCTTCGGTTGTGCTGCCCGAAGGCACCAAGCCCACCATCGATCGTGACTTCGTGATCGCCAACGTCTCGGCACCCACCGGTCTGTCGACCAGCGACGACGAAGAGGGTGATGAGGAAGAAGTGGCTGCAGATGAAGTTGAAGTCATCGGCCAGGAAGAAGAATAAATCCGGATCAAATCCAGATTTGAAACGGGGCGCCATCTGGGGCCCCGTTTTCTTTTGCGTGTACGGGGCTGGAAAACATCCCCTGATCCATGCAATGAGATAACGACGCGAGACTGTAAGGGACAAAGCGATGAAACTGTTTGTCGGTTTGGGAAATCCGGGATCAAAATACGCTCGCAACCGGCACAATATCGGCTTCATGGCGTTGGAGCGAATTGCCGAAGATCACAACTTTGGTCCGTGGAAGTCCAAGTTCCAGGCTGAAATTGCCGAAGGACGTCTAGGCGGCCAAAAAGTGCTGCTGGTCAAGCCGCTAACCTTCATGAACCGCTCTGGCCAGTCAGTGGGAGAGGCAATGCGCTTCTACAAGCTCGACTCGACGGACGTGACCGTCTTCCATGATGAGCTGGACTTGGCACCCGGTAAAGTGCGCGTTAAGGCAGGCGGTGGCCACGCAGGCCATAACGGGTTGCGGTCGATCCACGACCATATCAGCCCGGCCTATGATCGCGTGCGGCTGGGTATCGGTCATCCGGGCCGCAAAGAAATGGTCTCGCCTTATGTTCTAAGCGACTTTGCAAAGGCGGATGCGGACTGGCTGGATGACGTGCTGCGCGGCGTCTCGGACGGTGCCACTTATCTTGCCGATGACGAAAGCGGGAAATTCATGAATGCCGTTGCACTGCGCACTGCTCCACCCAGATCATCGAAGCAGCCCACTAAACTTGAAACGCCCCCCAAAGCTGCCGCCGAAGCCGTTTCAGCGCCCGATGAGCGTTCGGCCATGCAAAAGCTGCTGGATAAATTCAGATAATCATTCCGCAACGTTGCGCTTGCGCAAAGCCTCAGGCCAAAGTCCAATGTCAGAGGCAAAGGGAGGTGACGAATGAAAACAGCGCTCAGATGGCTGCTGCGTATCCTGTTGACCTTGGCATTGGCAGCGGCGGTTGTCGGATTTTGGAAACGCGAGGAAATCCAGCGCCTGATGGCGGTGAATTCGCTGTTTTCAGAAGAAAAGATCGTCCACAACTTTTCGAATATGGACGAAGCCTTTCTGACGGTCACTCTGCCGCGTGGCAATGGCCCGACCTGGGAGCTGCCGTATGGGCCCGGCTTCGATCTTCCCGATGGAACAGACCAGTGGATCGAAGATCGCTCGGTAACGTCCCTGTTGGTGATGCAGGACGGAGAAATTCGTTTCGAAGAATACTATCTGGACACCGGGCCGGATGATCGCAGGATCTCCTGGTCAATTGCTAAAAGCTATTTGTCTGCCTTGTTCGGTATTTTGCTGGATGAAGGCGCGATCAATTCGCTCGACGATCCGGTTGTGCAATACGCACCTGACCTCAAGGGCAGCGCCTATGAGACCGCCACGATCCGCAACGTGTTGAACATGGCCAGCGGCGTGACCTTTGACGAGGATTATCTGGACTATAATTCCGACATCAATCGCATGGGCCGCGTCGTGGCGCTGGGAGGTGAACTGGACGACTTCGCGGCTTCGTTGAAGGACAGTTTCGTCGCGCCGGGTGAAACATGGCAATATGTGTCGATCGATACTCATGTGATCGGAATGGTCATACGGGGGGCAACAGGACGCAGCGTTGCAGAGTTACTGACCGAGAAGGTGATCACACCGCTGGGATTGGAGCGAGAAGGTTACTATATCACCGATGGAGCAGGCGTTGCATTTGTTCTGGGTGGTCTCAACTTCACAACGCGCGATTTTGCCCGGTTCGGGCAGTTGATTTTGCAGGATGGCGAACGCGATGGACGGCAGATTGTACCCGCGGAATGGATCGACGCAGCTACTTGGCCAAGCGCACCGACCGAACCGGGCAAGATAGGGTATGGCTATCAATGGTGGATCCCGATCGGTGCCCATGAAGGTGAATTCATGGCGCGGGGCGTGTATGGGCAGTACATTTACTTCGACCAGCCACGTGGTGTTCTGATTGTCACGACGGGCGCAGACCGGAAGTTCCGCGATCCCGGTGTCGGTGAGCAAAACATAGAAATGTTCCGCAAAATTGCGCGAAGCCTGTAAGATACCATCATGCAGAAGCAAGACAGCATCAATGTTCTGGGCGGCGTGCTCGCGCCCTGTTCGCGCAAACCATTAACCGGTTTCTTTCGCGACGGTGCCTGCAACACCTGCCCCGAGGATCAGGGGAGCCATACGGTCTGCGCCGTGATGACGGCAGAGTTTCTGGCTTATTCGAAATATGTCGGAAATGACCTGAGCACACCCCGGCCTGAATTCGATTTTCCTGGGCTCAAGCCTGGTGATCGCTGGTGCTTGTGTGCGGGGCGCTTTTTGCAAGCCCATGACGAGGGATGCGCGCCCAAGGCGCACCTTGAAGCCACGCACCAGAGGGCGCTGGATATCGTACCTCTCCATATTCTAAAAATGCAGCGCGCTGAAGACGAGCACTAAATGGCGATCGCCCGATATCCGCGAGACGTGCGCGACGGCGGCCCGGTTGGAAAGCCATGCTCGGCCTGCAGATCCCAGCCCGAACGCGCGAGCATCTCCGCCACAATATCCGGTCGATAGGTTCGGTGCCGCCATTGGAACCAGATGATCGCATTACACCAATGTGGCTTGCTGACTACCAACCAAAGCGTTGCACCCGGTTCAGCCAGATCGCGCATGCGGCGCAAAGCATCTATCGGATCAACGCAATGCTCCAGAACATGCGCAGCCAACAGGCAGTCAAAACGGGATGCCGGATGGAACTCTTCCAAGCGCGATTGGACAGTCTCGGCGTTTCCACCGCGCCGTTGCAACGCTGACCCTGCCAGTTGCAGCATTCGGGCCGAAGGTTCCAAAAGCGTCACATGCCCTTCGCGCCGGATCACGGCGCGTGCTTCGGCAAAGGCTCCCGTACCGCACCCGATATCCAGTGCGTTACGGCCCAATTCGACCTGCGGGTCCGAGGACAGAAAACCCAGATAGGCATCGAAATACCCCAGCAGACGCATCTTGTCTGCCCAGCCCGGGGCGGCCTGATCGTATTTCTGGTCAAGTCGGTCGGGTCCGGCCTTTGAGGAAACACTGCACATGCAATGCAAACTGGCACAGTTCCTCAAAGGCGCAAAGCCTGTTGGGCCTAATCAGTCCGCTGCGCGACCTTCGGTATCCGACATATCAAAGTTCAGGTACCGTGCGACGGTCTGCACATCCTTATCCCCCCGGCCACACATATTCATGCAGATCAGGTGGTCCTTGGGCAATTCCGGCGCGATTTTCATAACATGCGCCAGCGCATGGCAGGGCTCCAGCGCAGGGATGATACCTTCGGTGGCGCAGCACAACTGGAACGCTTCAAGCGCTTCTTTGTCCGTGATCGAGACATAGTTGGCGCGACCGATGTCGTGCAGCCAGGAATGCTCGGGGCCAATGCCCGGATAGTCCAGACCGGCCGAGATCGAATAGCCTTCGAGAATCTGCCCATCATCATCCTGCAGCAGATAAGTGCGGTTGCCGTGCAGCACGCCCGGACGACCTCCGGTCAATGAGGCGCAATGCTCCATCTTCTCGTTCACGCCCTTGCCGCCCGCTTCAACACCGATGATATTCACATCCTTGTCGTCGAGGAACGGGTAGAATAGGCCCATCGCATTCGAACCACCTCCGATGGCGGCGATGATGGTGTCGGGCAAACGGCCCTCGGCCTTTTGCATCTGTTCCTTGGCTTCCTTGCCGATGATCGACTGGAAGTCGCGTACCATCGCCGGGTAAGGATGCGGGCCAGCAACTGTGCCGATGCAGTAAAAGGTATCGCGCACATTGGTCACCCAGTCGCGCAGAGCGTCGTTCATCGCATCTTTCAGCGTACCCCTGCCGGATGTCACCGGGATCACTTCGGCTCCCAGCAGGCGCATGCGGAACACGTTCGGGGCCTGGCGCTGAACGTCATGGGCACCCATGTAGACAATGCACTTCAGGCCGAACTTGGCGCAGACGGTGGCTGTGGCCACGCCGTGCTGCCCTGCCCCGGTCTCGGCGATGATCCGGGTCTTTCCCATGCGCCGCGCCAGAATGATCTGGCCCAGCACATTGTTGATCTTGTGTGCGCCGGTGTGGTTCAGTTCGTCACGTTTCAAGTATATCTTTGCGCCGCCCAGATGTTCGGTCAGGCGTTCCGCGTAGTAGAGCGGCGAAGGGCGGCCCACGTAGTTTGCCCATAGATCGTCCATCTCGGCCCAAAATGTGGGGTCATCCTTGGCTTTGTCATATTCCTCTTCCAGTGACAGGATCAGCGGCATCAGCGTTTCGCTGACAAAGCGCCCGCCGAAGATGCCAAAGCGGCCTTGTTCATCGGGGCCGGACATGAAGGAATTAAAAAGATCGTTGGCCATGGAAGTCTCCCTCGTCGTACCCGATGTTCATAGGAGGTGATGGAGTGATTTGCCATCGCAAAACGTATCATTCCGCCGCCTGAGCGCGCTGTTCCCATACCTGAAGTGCCTGAACTCGACTTGGAACAGCAATGCAGGGAAATTGACAGAACACATTGATATCTGCCAGACGGGTCGACGCGCGTACTACACGGCGATGAGGGCCGGAATGTGCGAATGTCAGCATAGCTTCGACATCATGCCAGACTGTGTATGAAAAATAACAGCCTTGACGCACAAATACCTCGGCATGCAGGCACAGCGCGTCACCGCGTGCCTGCCGCAAGGATTGATGAGCGCGCCAGAAGAACTCGGGCCCGTGATACCATCGTTTAAGTGAAACTCCGCCGATCACTGCCAGCATGCTCTCCCCCATTTTGAGGAGATACGCAGTTTCGTGCTTATCAGATCAACTTGCCGCGTCGATAAAGGCGCGGATCAGCCCGGCATCCTTGACACCCGGAGAGCTTTCGACGCCGGATGAGACATCCACCTGCTGTGCGCCGGTCATTCGCACCGCTTCTGCGACATTGTCAGGGGTCAGACCTCCGGCCAGCATCCATGGCCTACGCCAGTATTTACGACCTGCCAGCAGGCGCCAATCAAAAGACAAACCGTTACCACCAGGCAGCTCCGCGTTTCGCGGTGGCTTTGCGTCGATCAACAGCTGATCCGCCACATCTGAATAGAGATCGATGGCCGCGAGGTCTTCGGCCTCGGCCACACCAATGGCCTTCATTACTGGCAGGCCGAAGTGGTCTCGCACTTGCTGCACACGCTCAGGACTTTCTTTGCCATGCAGTTGCAACATATCCAGAGGCATGATCGAAAGAATGTGGTCCAAATCCTCGTCCGTCGCATTCACTGTCAGCGCCACCTTGGCGACGCCCGCAGGCACCTGCTGTGCCAATGTCGCAGCTGTCTGGGGCTCAACATGCCGCGGGGATTTGGGGAAAAACACGAAGCCAACATATCCCGCGCCCGCATCCACAGCAGCGCGCACGTGGTCAGGGGCGGTCAGGCCGCAGATTTTAACTCGGATATCAGCGGGCATCGTAGGGCCTCAGCTTGCCTCATCCAGAATGGCCAGCACATCATCCTGACCTTCATTCTGCTTTTTCTTGAGCTTCTTAACTTCACGCTCAAGCTTGCGCACTTCGCCTTGCTTCACGGTCACATCCTTGCGGTGTTTATGCTCGCGCAGCCATTCCCACAGGAAGCCGATGACCAGGCCGGCAACAACCCCACCCAGCACGACCAGAAACAGCGGCAAGGAGGTTGACAGGTTGAACCCCAGCAACTCGGACAAAGCATCCGGCATAAGCTTAAGTTCAACAATTTGGCGATTGGCCAGCGAAACCGAGACCAGAACGATCCCCAATGCAGCCAGAAAAGCATAACGAATGTAGCGCATCATGAGGCTAGGCTTTACCGTTCAAACGGTCCCTTAGCAACTTGCCAGTTTTGAAAAATGGAACACATTTTTCTTCAACCTGCACAGTCTCACCGGTGCGAGGATTGCGGCCTACACGTGCGTCACGCTTTTTCACCGAAAACGCGCCGAAACCGCGCAGCTCGACACGGTCGCCGCGTGCCATGGCGTCGGTCACTTCTTCAAAAACGGTATTCACGATCCGCTCGACGTCGCGTTGATAGAGATGCGGGTTTTCGTCGGCAATTTTCTGAATCAATTCTGAACGGATCATACGCAATACCCTCCCAGGCGGACGATGTGACAAGCCTATTGTTCTGACAGTATAGGAAAAAACCCGGATCGGGGGAACGGATACTCTGCCAGCAAAGGCGGCATTTTGCGACAATCTCACGCGAATTCTTGCCCGTTGGCCTGATTTCCACACTTCATGCGCGAACGATAGGCAAATTAAGCCGACTATTTGGAAGATATTGATTCGCAACAAAAACGGCCCCGCACCATGGTGCGAGGCCGAATTTCATGTTTGGGATACGCCCCCGGACTTAGTCGCCCGACTTCAGTGCTGCACCCAGGATATCGCCCAGCGACGCGCCCGAGTCGGAAGAACCGTACTGTTCCACGGCCTCTTTCTCTTCGGCGATCTCGCGTGCCTTGATCGACAGGCCCAGACGGCGGGTCTTGCTGTCAACGTTGGTGACGCGAACGTCGACCTTGTCGCCGACCGAGAAACGCTCGGGGCGCTGCTCAGCACGGTCACGCGACAGGTCCGAACGACGGATGAACGACTTCATGCCTTCGTACTCGACCTCGATGCCGCCATCTTCGATCGCGGTCACTTCGACGGTGATGACCGAACCACGCTTCACGCCGCCCACGGCTTCGGCGAACTTGTCACCGCCCAGGGCTTTGATCGACAGCGAGATACGCTCTTTCTCAACGTCCACTTCCGAGACAACGGCCGAAACCATGTCGCCTTTGCGGTAGTTCTGGATCGCATCTTCGCCACGCTCGTCCCACGACAGGTCGGACAGGTGAACCATGCCATCGATGTCGCCTTCGAGGCCAATGAACAGACCAAACTCGGTGATGTTCTTGACTTCGCCTTCGACCTCGGTGCCCTCGGGGTGAGTTTCTGCAAACACTTCCCATGGGTTGCGCTGAGTCTGCTTCAGGCCCAGAGACACGCGACGCTTGGCGCCGTCGATTTCCAGAACCATGACGTCGACTTCCTGGCTGGTCGAAACGATCTTGCCTGGGTGGACGTTTTTCTTGGTCCAGGACATCTCGGACACGTGCACCAGACCTTCGACACCAGCTTCCAGCTCGACGAACGCGCCGTAGTCGGTGATGTTGGTGACGCGACCCTGATGGACCGAGCCCAGCGGGTATTTCGCAGCAACCAGATCCCACGGATCTTCCTGCAGCTGCTTCATGCCCAGGCTGATACGGTGGGTCTCTTTGTTGATCTTGATGACCTGAACCTTAATGGTTTCGCCGATCGTCAGGATCTCGGACGGGTGGTTCACACGGCGCCATGCCATGTCGGTGACGTGCAGCAGGCCGTCAACGCCGCCCAGGTCAACAAATGCACCGTATTCGGTGATGTTTTTGACAACACCCTCGACGGTCTGACCTTCGGACAGGTTGCCGATGACTTCGGCACGCTGTTCGGCACGCGATTCTTCCAGGATAGCGCGACGCGAAACAACGATGTTGCCACGGCGGCGGTCCATTTTCAGAATTTGGAACGGCTGCTTCAGACCCATCAGCGGGCCAGCGTCGCGCACGGGGCGAACGTCAACCTGCGAGCCGGGCAGGAACGCAACTGCGCCACCCAGATCGACGGTGAAGCCACCTTTGACGCGACCAAAGATTGCACCTTCGACGCGCTGGTCGTCGGCATATGCTTTTTCCAGACGGTCCCATGCCTCTTCACGGCGGGCCATCTCGCGCGAGATGACGGCTTCGCCACGGGCGTTTTCTGCGGCGCGCAGGTATACTTCGACCTCGTCACCAACAGCGATTTCAGGGGCTTCGCCGGGATTTGCGAATTCTTTCAGATCAACGCGGCCTTCCATTTTGTAGCCTACGTCGATGATGGCTTGGCCGGCTTCGATCGCCAGAACCTTGCCTTTGACAACAGAACCCTCTTCGGGCGTGTCCATTTCGAAGCTTTCATTCAGGAGGGCTTCGAATTCCTCCATGGATGCGTTAGCCATTTGGCGTTGTTTTCCTTTACATAACGTTTTTGCTGGCCGAGCGGTTGTCTCCGCCGGTCTTGTTTCATGATGCCTGAATGCGTGATCCAGAACGCGCCCGAGCTAACAAACACAAAGGGCCGAGGTAACCCGGCCCTGCTCAGATACGTCATCCGGACGTTAACCGCCCTTGTTCAGACAGCGCGCGTATAGGCGGATTCCGTGTCATGTGCAAGAGCAAAGCCCTTAAACACTGGCCAATCCCACAAAATCCGAACATCAGGTCCGGGCATCGAAGCAAACGCGATCCGATCCCCGGCCTTCTTTGTCAGTTCTGCCGAATGATACCATGCGGCGCTAGAACAGTTGCAGATCCTTCTTGCCGCTTTGAATCTCAGCGAGGTTTGGCATGTTCTCGATTACCACGGGTGCCGGTTTCGCGCCCGGCATTGCGACAGTCGGCTGCCCCATTGCGGCCTTGCCAAAGGCAGGCTTCTCCAACTCGCCCCGGATATCTCGCAGCAGGGTTTTGTGATCCGGCATGGTCTTGAGGATCTGCGCAAGGTCCATTTTTGCCCCCTTCCACCACTGGAACCAAATCGGTTTCTTCAGCGGTCGCAGACGATCACGGATACCTTCGCCATACCCCGTATCATACACCTGTTTGCCCAGAAGAACCGTCTGATAGACGCGGAAATTGAACAGCGTCGCAAACTCGATATCGTGTTCCATCGGCAGACGATGCTGCCACAGCTCAAGGTTCTCGGCCAACCGATCCGGAATCTTCATCTCGGTGCGGGCGTCGATCCAATATTGATCATCGGTGCGGTTACCCAATCGGTAGTGCAGGCAGATAAAATCCAGTACCTCGTCATAAAGCTTGTTCATCTGCCGGTTATATCGGTTGCGCAGCGCGGGCTCGATATCGCGGGTCGGCAGATGCTCGGCAAACCAGCGGATCGCGTGATCGATCATGTGGATCGCGGTACTTTCAAGCGGTTCGATAAATCCACCAGACAAACCGATCGCCAAGCAGTTCTTAACCCAGGCATTGCGGACACGACCAACACGCATGGGGATCACGCGCGGTGTCAGCCCCTTGCCGCTGTCGCCCAACCACTCAAGATATTCGTCCGCCGCCTGATCATCGGTCCGATGCGCGGATGAATACACATATCCCGTACCTACACGATTGTAGAGCGGCACACGCCACGTCCAACCCGCACCAAGCGCGGTCGAGCGTGTAACGCTTTCGATCTTTTCGGGGTTAGGGTGCTCGATCTGCAAGGCCATGGCACGGTCGTTGGGCAAGTAGTCCGAGTAATCCATGAACGGCTCGCCCAACGCTTGATTGATGATCAACCCCCGGAAACCGGTGCAATCTATGACCATCTCAATGTCATGGCGTCCCTTGCGCTCTAACATCAGGTGGCTGACATTGCCCTGCTCGTCCAGTTCGACCGATTGCACCTCATCCTGAATATGCTCGACGCCGCGCTTGGCGCAGACCTTTGTCAGCATGCCCGCAAATTTCACGGCATCCAGATGATAGGCATAGCCAAACCGCTGTTCGAACTCAGGTGCACCCAACGGGCGCGCACCCTTGCACAACCGGGCCAGATCATCATGCGGTGAGATTGACTGCGTGAAATCCCGATCCCCGTTACCAAAACGCAGAAAATACTCGGCAGCCTCCAACCCCTCCAGCAATTGACCATGGGCAAACGGGTTTACGTAGTCTATCCGATTGCCCTTGGCGTCGTTGTTCCAATTGCAGAACTTAACTCCCAACTTGAACGATGCGTTGGTTTCGCGGAAGAAATCCCGCTCTGATATGCCCGCCTGACGGAGCGTGACCGGCATACGCGGCACCGTCGCTTCACCGACACCCACAGTCGAGATGTTGGGGCTTTCGATCAAGCAAATGCGTGGGCGATCCTTGGGTGCTGACGTGCGGGAGAACACCATGTCCAGGATGAGCGCAGTCATCCAACCCGCCGTACCACCACCCACGATGGTGATCTTACGCAAACGATTATTCATATTTTTTGTCCCTGTTGGCTTGGGATTTTGTAGCTGCCTCCCCTTTTTTTGAGTGTTGGGGATTTAACAGCAGCTTTCCCTTATTTAGCTGTGGGAAGACTATAACAGCTTTCAAGCATCCAGCTAGAGCCTATGACACCCATGGTCGCAGGCACATTCGTCATCAGAATTCAGGCTATGCGCCTACTTTGGACAAGTGTCAGATTTCCTCACCCTTCTTCAGAAGTTCTTCGATCAGCTCACGCTGCAGATCATGGCTGTCGCCCCCTCCGAATTCCGCCGCACCACCGGTGTACAATGTGCCATAGGTGTTGGCGATATTCACAGTCTGGGCCAGCCCCGAGATCAACTGATCCCTTTGCAACAGCGAAAGCGGGTGAATGAACGCAGCCCATAAGGTGCCATTTGCGATCGCATAGCGCGCATCCAGCGTGCTGTCGAAATTTGCCTGCATCATCCGTTGCAAATCGGCTGGCGACAAATCCGCAGCACTGCCGATCGCGACCATCGCCCGCATGCGATCAGCATTGGTATCGGTGACAACCAGCACCGTCACATCAGATATCGTCAACTCAAACCCCGGCCCGATCGGTTGCGCCTCGGGATCTAGCGCAAAGATGATTTTTCCCAGACGCTCGTAAGTCATCGGAGGTTCGGCCTCGGGCACCGGCGCGTCTGATTGCTGCGCAGCTACGCTACCTGCAAGAAAGAACAAAAACAGGGCTAGTCTGATCATGGGCCACTCCTACGGTTGTCCAGCAAGCTTAGGCGGCCATCGGACAGGTGGCCAAACAAAGCTATGTGAACAGTTTTTGCAAAACGCACTGATCTTTGGACGATCTGCAAAATCTCATGACCTATCTGCGATTACCCGTCCGAATAACCTTTTCTAACTTAGTTACATCGGCTTGGGGCGGACCCGAGCCTTGAACCAAAAAGGGAAAGGACCCCTACTATGAAATCGCTCGCACTTACTGCATTAGCCGCAACTCTGGCCCTGGCAGCTCCGGCTTTTGCCGCAGACGAAATCAACGTCTCCAAAGGCCTGTCGGCGGCTGGTGCACCCCTGGCAGCCCATGGCGTCGATCTGGTCGCGCTTGTCAACAATGGCAATCCGGTAGAAGGCTTCGCCAATCATTCGGCGACTTATGACGGCGCATCCTATTACTTCACCAGCGCGGAAAACCTTGAAGCGTTCGAGGCCAATCCGGCGGCTTACTTGCCCCAGCACGGTGGCTATTGTTCGTTCGGGGTGTCTGTTGGCAAAAAGTTCGACGGCGACCCGGATCAGTACCTGATCGCAGACGGCAAGCTGTATCTGTTCCTGAATGCTGATACCCGCGCTGCTTTCCTGAAAGACGTCACCGGCACCGCTAAAACCGCAGATGACCAGTGGGCCAATATCAAGAGCATCGCAGTTGGTGAATTGTAACTGACGGACCCTTGTCCGCAGCCACTTCAGGCTGCGGGCAGGTTCTGTTCTATCGTTTCGAGCGCCCGTGCCAAAGCGGCCTCGATGCTCAGGTTTGACGTATCAAGCTGCACGGCGTCATCTGCAGGTTTCATCGGCGCAGTGTTGCGATCCGCGTCACGTGAGTCACGCTCTTTGACATCCGCAAGCACCTGTTCGCGTGACACGTCCGAACCTTTGGCCGAAAGCTCAAGATATCGCCGTTCCGCCCGGACTTCGGGACTGGCGGTGACAAACAGTTTGACCTCAGCGTTTGGGCAAATCACGGTTCCAATATCGCGCCCGTCCAGCACGGCGCCTCCGGCGCGACGGGCAAACGCCCGCTGAAAATCAACGAGTGCGCTTCGGACTTCAGGAATGACCGCAACTTTCGAGGCCGCCTGTGCGATCTCAGCCGTACGCAGATCACCCTGCTGCAATTCTTCTGCTGTCAGGGACCCTGCCGCTGCAACCGGTTCGTCACCTTGCAGCATACGACGCCCCACCGCGCGATAGAGAAGACCGGTATCCAGATGCGCAAACCCGAAATGCGCGGCAACGCCCTTGGAAATCGTCCCCTTGCCCGCCGCCGCAGGGCCGTCGATAGCTACGGTGAATCTCATGTACGCTCGACCTTGGCACCGAGCGCGGCCATCAAAGGCTCAAAAATCGGGAACGACGTTGCGATCGGTCCGCCGTCATCCACCGAAACCGCCTTTTTAGCCCCCATCCCCATGACCATGAACGACATGGCAATGCGGTGGTCCAAGAAGCTTTCGCAGGTCCCACCACCGGGCACACCGCCGATGCCGCGCCCGTCGACTGACCACCATTCGTCACCCTCGTTCACGGTCACACCGTTGGCGCGCAGGCCACGGGCCATTGCGTCGATCCGGTCACTTTCCTTGACGCGCAGTTCTTTCACGCCGCCCATCATTGTTGTGCCCGTCGCATTTGCGGCCACAACAGACAGCACCGGGTATTCATCGATCATCGACGCCGCGCGCGCGGGCGGGACATTGATCCCCTTCATGTTGGGCGAGTATTTTGCACGCAGATCGGCAACCGGCTCACCCCCTTCTTCGCGCTCGTTTTCGTAGGTCAGATCGGCACCCATTTCGCGCAGCGTGGTGAACAGGCCTGCGCGGGTCGGGTTCAGGCCGATACCGGGGACCAACACGTCCGAGCCCGGTGTGATCAGTGCGGCACAGACCGGGAAGGCCGCACTGGACGGGTCGCGCGGCACGGCGATGACTTGTGGCTTCAGCTCGGGCCGACCGGTCAGCGTAATGACGCGCCCTTCATCCGTGTCCTCGACCGTGATTTCGGCACCAAAGCCCGCAAGCATCCGTTCGGAATGATCGCGGGTCGCTTCCTTCTCGATCACGATGGTCTTGCCGGGAGCGTTCAGCCCTGCCAGCAGAACGGCGGATTTCACCTGCGCCGAAGGCACAGGCACCTCATAGCGCACCGGGGTGGGGTCCGCAGCTCCGACAATGGTCATCGGCAGACGTCCACCGTCTCGGCCGACAGATTGCGTTCCGAACAGCGCCAGCGGATCGGTGACCCGCGCCATCGGACGTTTGTTCAGGCTCGCATCTCCGGTGAAGGTCGCTGTGATCGGAGAAGTCGCCATCGCCCCCATGATCAGGCGCACGCCAGTGCCCGAATTGCCACAATCGATTACCTGATCTGGTTCGCAAAAACCACCAACGCCCACGCCATGCACCGACCATTCACCACCGCCATGATCCGTTACTTCGGCCCCAAAGGCACGCATGGCCTTAGCGGTGTCCAATACGTCCTCGCCTTCCAGCAGGCCCGATATCTTGGTTTCTCCCACAGCCATTGCCCCCAGGATCAGGGACCGGTGCGAGATCGACTTGTCCCCGGGCACCTCTGCGGTGCCTGTCAGCGGGCCGCAAGGCTGCGACGTCATCGGGATGGGCGTGCCGTGTCCGGACATAGGGGCTCCTGTTTTCGCTATCAGTCCTCAGGCCGATTAGCGAATTGGGGCCGGTTGGTCCAGCGACAATCAGTCTTTGCGGCGGAAGGTCAGGTAATGGGGTGTACGGCCTTCGCGCAGCGCCTTCTGTTCGTAGCGCGTGGAAATCCAGTCATCCCACGGCTCACGCCAGTCGGCAGGGCGCTCGACCAGCCATTCGAAGCCCGCCCGCGGCACCTCTTCCAGCGTTTGGCGCACATAGTCAGGGATGTCTGTTGCAACGCGAAAAATTGCGCCCGGCTTTAACGCGCGCGCCAAAGGCTCCAGATGTTCAGGTGTGACAAACCGACGGCGGTGATGCCGTGTTTTGGGCCATGGATCGGGATAGAGCAGAAAAGCGCGCGATATGCTGGCTTCAGGCAAAACGTCGAACAAGTCTCGCGCGTCCCCGGGATGTACGGCAAGGTTTTCAACACCCGCCTGCCGGATTTTACCCAACAGCATTGCAACGCCGTTGATATAAGGTTCAGCCCCGATGATACCGATATCCGGGTTTTGCTGCGCCTGATGCACCAGATGCTCGCCGCCGCCAAAGCCGACCTCAAGCCAGACAGGCTTGCCTCTGAATAGACCGTCGAGATCGAGCGGATCGCGTTCAGGATTACCGTCCCAATCCACCGCACCGGGGGACAAGGCAGCAAGATCTTCCGACAGATAAGTCTTTTGACTGGGCTTCAGGGTTTTGCCCTTAAAGCGGCCATAAAAATTTCTGCGCGGGCGTTGTGGGGTCTTTGTACTCATGGCGCAGCCCTTACTGCGGGGCTGAAATTGTTGCAAGTGGTCGCCGACTTGCAAAAAACGCGCCGAAACCGGCGCGTTTTTCTAATTGTTGATCAGACCGCCTGTTTCAGCGCGTCCACCAGATCGGTGCGCTCCCAGCTAAATCCGCCGTCCGCATCGGGTTCACGACCAAAGTGGCCATAAGCAGCGGTCCTCTGATAAATCGGCTTGTTGAGTTGCAGATGTTGGCGAATTCCGCGCGGAGTCAGGTCCATCACCTGCCCAACTGCTTTTTCGATCACTGCATCGGCAATCTGGCCAGTTCCATGCGTGTCGGCATAGATCGAGAGGGGCTTTGACACCCCAATCGCATAGCTCAACTGAATGGTGCAGCGCTCTGCCATCCCTGCAGCAACGACATTCTTGGCCAGATAACGCGCTGCGTAAGCCGCCGAGCGGTCCACCTTGGTTGGGTCTTTGCCCGAGAATGCGCCACCACCGTGAGGTGCTGCACCGCCATAAGTGTCGACGATGATCTTGCGACCGGTCAGACCCGCATCACCATCCGGACCGCCGATGACGAACTTGCCGGTGGGATTCACGTGCCATTCGGTTTCGGCGGTCAGCCAGCCGTCAGGGAGGGTTTCACGGATATAGGGCTCGACAATGGCGCGAATATCACCCGAGGTCAGCGCCTCATCCATGTGCTGCGTCGACAGCACGATAGAGCTGACACCGACTGGCGTGCCGTCGCGATAGATAACAGACAACTGTGATTTTGCATCCGGGCCAAGGGCGGGTTCACTGCCATTTTTGCGAACTTCAGCGAGACGGCGAAGGATAGCGTGCGAGTATTGGATCGGCGCAGGCATAAGCGCTGGCGTCTCGGTCGTGGCATAGCCGAACATGATGCCCTGATCGCCTGCACCTTCGTCTTTGTTATCGGCAGCATCCACGCCTTGCGCGATATGAGCCGACTGCTCGTGCAACAGGTTGGTCACTTCGACGGTTTCGTGGTGAAACTTGTCCTGCTCGTAGCCGATATCTTTGATACATGCCCGCGCGATATCGTCGATATGCGCCATATAATCATGCAACTTGTCCTGATCCGACAGACCCACTTCTCCGCCAATAACCACACGATCGGTAGTGGCAAATGTTTCACAGGCCACGCGGGCCTCGGGTTCTTCGCGCAGGAATGCGTCTAATACTGCATCAGAAATACGATCGCAGACCTTATCCGGGTGCCCTTCGGAAACGGACTCCGAAGTAAATGTATAATTCTGTCGGGACATGAATGTGCTCCATTAAGTTTACCCCACCACGTCAGGAAGCCGTTGTGACAGGCGTGCGACCGAATACGCTTAGCGTTTGACAGGGTCAATCGGAATTTGGTCGTTTACGCGCAGGGTGTGTCGCCATAGCAGCGCGAATAGCACCAATAGAGCTACTAAAACCGGACTATCACCAATTCGGGAATAAACGGTCGGGGTTTGAGGGCGCGGCAATTTGGCGTCGATAAACCCCGCCTGCCCAAGCGCCAGCGCCTCGGTGATCCGCCCCAATGGGTCAATCATTGCCGAAACTCCGGTATTGGCTGAGCGCAACATCGGTAGGCCTTGTTCGATTGCACGCATCTGCGCCTGGGCGAGGTGCTGATACGGGCCGGAACGCGTTCCGAACCAAGCGTCGTTTGTAATCTGCAAAAGAAAATCCGCACGATCCGGCGCGGATAAAATATCCTGCGTGAATACCGCCTCGTAGCAGATCAGCGGCAGCGCCTTGCCAAGCGTGCCTGCATCCATCAATGCGGCACCCGGTCCCGCGCTAAAGCCATTCCCTGTGGTTGCGGCCATCCCGTAGATGCCGAACTGTGCCATCACTTCACCAAATGGCACATATTCCCCAAAGGGCACCAAGTGGTGTTTATCGTATAGCCCGTCTTGCTGACCCTCCTCATTTAGATAGATCATCGAGTTATAGATCTGCTGCCCATCGGCACGCTGAATGCCCAGGACTACCGGGGTGCCCTGTGCCGCTTCGCCAATGGCTGAAAGATAGGGCTGTGCGCTGCCCAGCCATGCCGGGACCGAGGTTTCCGGCCAGACGATTAGGTCCGGGCGGGGCTCGGCCGCTGTGAATTCAAGTTGGCGTGCGAAAAACACTGACGCATAGGCAGGATCCCATTTCTGGTCCTGGGGTGCATTGGGTTGAATCAGTCGCACGATATGACCAGAGGGCATGACAGGAGGTCGGTTCGCTGCATAGAGCAAAGCCAAGGCCGCACAGCCTGCGGTCAACGCGATCGGTACAACGATGCCGCTTCGGGTACGATTGCTGAACAAGGCTGCGCCCAATGGCAATGTGGCAAGCAGTGTCAGCGCTCCCAATCCATAAGGGCCGACAAGTGACAGAGTCTGGGCAAACGACGTATCCACCCAAATCTGCGCGATGCCTGCCCAAGGAAATCCGGTCAGAATGTAGCCACGCGCAAACTCGACCAGCGCCAGCGTTACAGACAGCAAAGCCCCCTGCAAGACGGGCGCTCCACCGATGCGTTTCGAAACTCCGAAGGCCAACGCCCAGAACAAGGCCAACCCGCCCGACAAGAAGATCAGAGCAAAAGGGGCCATCCACGCATGGCGTTGGACATCAACCAGAAACGGCTCGATTATCCAGCTTAATGCGTGCGCAAAATAGCCCGTTGCAAAGACCCAACCCAGCAAACCCGCTCGACGATTTGTCTCAGCGCTCAGATACAACGGAGCTATCAGCACCAGCGACAGCAAGCTTATTGGCCAATATCCCAATGGTGCCTGACCACTGGCCGCTGCGACACCCAACAGCGCCGCCAGCACCAACCGCAGCCAAAAGGGCCACCCCTCGGCAGGGTTCATGCAACAATATCCGGCAGCATGACACGCAACCGTTTTATGCGGCGCGGATCTGCGTCAATGACCTCGAACTCGGGCCCTTCGGGGTGGCATACAACCTCACCACGCGCCGGAACCCGCCCCGAGAGCATGAAGACCAAACCGCCCAATGTGTCGATCTCTTCTTCGTCTACATCTTCGTGGCTGGTCAGAGAGCGGCCAATCTCGGCCTCGAACTCTTCAAGTGGTACACGCGCCTGAACCACGTAGCAGCCGGGTTTCTCTTGTATCCATAGCTGATCTTCGTCGGCATCATGTTCGTCGGCGATTTCTCCGACAACCTGTTCAATCAGATCTTCGATAGTCAGCAAACCATCGACTCCACCGTATTCATCGATCACCAGAGCCATATGGCGACGTTCTGTCTGCATCTTAGTCAGCAAAACGCCAATTGGCATCGATGGTGGCACGAACAGCAATGTCCGCAGCATCGACCTCAGATCGAACTCGGAGGAGTTGCCGTTAAAGCCATGAGTCAGCGCAAAGTCCCTGAGATGCACAAACCCCAAGGGCGTATCCAAAGTGCCATCGTAAACCGGAATGCGTGACAAGCCGCTGTCGCGGAAAATCTGGACAAGTTCGTCTTTCGGGGTTGTCGAGGGGACCGATACGATTTCGGCTGTTGGGATCGCAACATCTTCGACCCGCATTCTGCGCAGGTTGATCATGCCCCTTGGCTGAGCGCTGACGGCCTCTGCCCCGTTTAGCTGGCTGGTCTCTTCGCCCTGAGAAGAAAATACGTCGATGAGTCGAGAAAAAAGCCCGCCTCTCTCGTCGCTGTCATTGCTGCTGTTCTGAGAATGCGCGCCATGCGCCGCCCTAGAACTGCCGTCTGTTTCGCCCATTATCCTGTTCCAAATGATCGGGCAAAGGTGCCCATGTCATACATTATATGGGTCATCTATACCCAGTTTGCCAAGTATCTCGACCTCGACCCTTTCCATCAAAGTGGCGTCGAGGTCACGAATGTGATCATACCCAAGCAAATGTAGTGTACCGTGAACGATCAGATGCGTCACGTGATCGTCGGTGCTTTTGCCGGCTTCAGCTGCTTCGCGCGCGCAGGTGTCATAAGAGATCGCAATGTCGCCCAGCACGATTTCGCCAGTAAAGTCAGGTTGCGGAGCCGGCGGAGTGTCTCCCGTCCGATCCGGGGCCAGTTCTTCGGCAGGCCAGCTGAGGACGTTGGTCGGCGTGGATTTTTCACGAAATTCAGCATTCAACTCAACGATCCGTGCATCATCGCAGCCCAGCAAGCTGATCTCGCATTGATCCGCCTCAAGATCGCAATACTCAAGAACAGCAGCAATTGCGCGCGTGGCCAAAGGCTCCAGCCCGCGCCAGCGATCATCCTCAAGCGTGATTTCCAGATTCATACCTTTGGCTCCGAGCCCAGCTTCAATCGGCGCCTTGAAAGTTAACCGGTTTCGCGCCCCGCATCGGCCTCATACGCCTCGATAATGGCGGCGACAAGCGGATGGCGGACGACATCTTTCGAGGTGAAATAGTTGAAGCTGATATTCGGGATCGTTTTCAGCAACCGTTCGGCATCCTTGAGACCCGACTGCACACCGCGCGGCAGATCAACTTGAGACCGGTCGCCGGTAATAACCATCCGGCTACCTTCACCAAGCCGGGTCAGGAACATCTTCATCTGCATCGTTGTGGCATTCTGCGCCTCGTCCAGCACCACAAATGCATTTGCCAGCGTACGACCGCGCATGAAGGCAAGCGGAGCAATCTCGATCCGCTTTTCTTCGATCAGCTTGGCAAGTTGTTTTCCGGGCAGGAAATCATTCAGCGCGTCATAAAGCGGCTGCATGTAGGGATCGACCTTATCCTTCATGTCACCGGGCAGGTAACCGAGCTTTTCACCGGCCTCGACCGCCGGACGGCTGAGAATGATGCGGTCAACGTGCCCGCCAATGAACATTGACACCCCGACCGCAACGGCCAGATAGGTTTTGCCGGTGCCCGCGGGACCAATGCCAAAGGCCAGTTCGTTGTTGAACAGCGACTGCACATAGGCCTTCTGGGCGTCGGTGCGCGGCTCGACCAGTTTTTTGCGTGTCTTGATCTCGACCGTGCCACCCTTGAACATCTCAAGCTGGTCACCATCGCGCGTGCCAGTTCCGACCTCGGAATTGCCCATGCGCAACTCGCGGTCGACATCTGCGGCTTCCACATCACGCCCACCTTCGAGCCGTGTATAGAGGGCCTGTAGAACCTCAATCGCCTGCTTTTGCGAATCCTCGTCACCCAGCACGACAAGCTGATTGCCGCGTCGCACAATCTGCACCGAGAGCTTCTGTTCGATATCGGTCAGGTTGCGGTCATATTCACCGCATAAATCGATCAATAATCTGTTGTCGGGGAATTCAACAAGCGCCTCACGCTGGGGCATGTCATCTTGCGGTGGGGTCAGGGCACCGATGGCCAATCCGTTCTCCTGTCTTGGCGTTTCATCTTGAGCGTAGACAAACTGTAGAGGTAGACGCAAGCGGCAGTTTCAAAATTTGCACACCTCATGACAAATGCGCCGATGAACGCTGAAACAGCCAACTTTAAACGCCAATCGCGCGGATATCAGAATGTATAGTTCAACCCGATCCGCAGTCCGCGATAGCTTGGCGTCGATTTGGTCGAGAATGACGGACCCAGTTCGACCGTTTTTGATTCGAACTGCAGATACTCGATCTCGCCGGTGATCGACCAATTTTCGTTCAGTTTGTGTTCAGCGCCCAAGCTGGCCGAGAAACCTTGTCGGCGGTCCTCGCTCTCAAATCGGCTTGTCCCGCTTGCATCAGTTAGTGAGCCTGACGTGGTGATATCGCCGCGGACATAACCCACAGTCACGAAATAGAGGACACTGCCGCTGCGGTTGGTAAGCCCGTTCCGCAGGCGGATGGACAATACATCCGAGATCGCGGATCTGCCGCTGACCTCTGCCCCACCGGATCGGGACGAGGTGATGTCATCGAGCGTGCCAAAGTCATAGCCGACTTCCAGCCCATACACATAGTCGCGCCCACCTCTGGCTGGCAGAATGCCGCGCCAGCCACCGCGAAAACCTGCGAAATTTCCGCTTGGCTTAAGGTCGCCCGCAGCAAACGTGTCTCCGTCGTTCACGCGCAGGCCAAACTCGTCCGAACCGCCCGAGGCATGTCCGGCGCTGACCCCCAGATAGAACGCATTGACGTCGCGCGCGAAACGCTGAGACGAGATTACGTCGGGCTCAGTGACTTCCCCGACGACATCGCCGGCCAAAGTCGGGGCAGCGCAAGATAGAAACACGACAGTCGCCGACAAAACACGGGAAAGGTTTACACTCGGAAAACGTATCCAGCTCACTACTCGTACCCTCCGCAAAGGCGGGCCGTCAGGCGGGGTCGGTGCGTTTGTCGACACCCAAAATTCGGCCCAGAAAAATCTAGCCTTCCTCGGAACATAGTTCCAAGCCATAAATCAAGGGTTAAATTTCAAGGCGAAAACCCTTTGCGGGCAAGCCACAAGGGATCAGACCAACTCACCACCCAGCGAGTTCGCGCCAGACGATTTTATCCTTACCTTACGTAAGTCGCCGCTCGCGATATCAGCGTCCGCGACGTGAACCGCATGCAGATACTCGGATTTTCCAACCATCTGGCCCGGTTGCCGCCCAGGCTTTTCAAACAGGACATTAACTGTCTTTCCGACCATCGAGTCCTGAATCTCGCGCTGGTGGCGCGTGATCAACCCTTGCAAGCGCTGCAGGCGTGCATCCGCCACTTCGGCCTCGACCTGTGGCCGTTCTGCTGCAGGTGTGCCGGGTCGCGTCGAGTATTTGAAGGAATAGGCGTAGCCGTATTTGACCTCTTCGACCAAATCCAGAGTGGCCTGAAAATCCTCTTCCGTTTCTTCCGGGAAGCCCACGATGAAATCGCCGGACATCAGAATATCGGGGCGCGCTTCTCGGATACGCTCGATCAATCGCAGATAGCTTTCAGCCGTGTGGCTGCGGTTCATCCGCTTTAGAATTTTGTCCGACCCCGACTGCACCGGCAAATGCAGATATGGCATCAACTTCTCACAGGTGCCATGCGCTTCGATCAGCGCATCATCCATGTCGTTCGGGTGCGAGGTGGTAAAGCGTATGCGCTCTAGCCCGTCGACCTTGTTCAATTCCCAGATCAGACCGGCAAGGGTCATGTCTCCGTCCGGTCCAGCCCCGTGATAGGCATTTACGTTCTGCCCCAGCAGCGTGATCTCACGCACACCGCGTTCAACCAGATCGCGGGCCTCACGCAGGATGCGATCTGCCGGGCGGCTGACCTCGGCCCCGCGTGTATAGGGCACAACGCAGAAGGCACAGAACTTGTCACACCCCTCCTGCACGGTCAGGAATGCCGTCGGTCCGCGCTTGGCCTTGGGGCGGTTCTTGAGCTTTTCGAATTTGTCTTCTTCGGGGAACTCGGTATCCAGCGCCTTTTCACCCGCGCGCGTCTTCGCCTCCATCTCGGGCAAGCGATGATAGCTTTGCGGCCCCACCACCAGATCGACAAGCGGCTGGCGGCGGATGATTTCCTCGCCTTCGGCCTGAGCGACGCAACCCGCGACACCGATTTTAAGGTCCGGCTTTTCCGCTTTGAGGCCCTTGAAACGGCCCAGTTCGGAATAGACTTTCTCAGCTGCCTTTTCTCGAATGTGGCAGGTATTAAGCAGGATCATATCCGCATCATCGGGCGATTTGGTCTCGACATAGCCCTGTCCGCCCAGCGCTTCGGCCATGCGTTCGCTGTCATAGACGTTCATCTGACAGCCATAGGTCTTGATAAACAGCTTTTTCGGTTCAGACATGGGTTGGCCTTTGCAGTCGCTGGGTCGGCGTCGTCTATACGTATCGAACGCCGCTTGCAATGCTGGCGCAATTACCCGAATTTGGCGGGAATTTCCAGCAAGGCGGCAACGAAACCAACGATGCAGTACGAATCCCTTGATCACCTTCTGAAATCCGATCGGTCGATCCTGAGCAAGGGACCCGTGGCACTGATATTTGCCGAAGATGATGTCGAGCTAGAAGGGACGCTGCACCATCATTTGAAGCTGGGGTTCAAATCCGTGATCACATTCCTGCCCCAGGAATTCACGCTGGATGAAGCGCTGGGGGAAAGGGTTCATCGAGTGACGATGACCTGCGCGCCCAGAACCGTCGTATTTGAGGCCGTCAATCGGATCATTCAGGCGGCTCAAGGCACGTGGGTATACTACTGCTACAACTCTGAATATCTGTTCTACCCTTTCTGCGAGACCCGCTCGGTCGGAGAGTTGCTGGCCTTCCATTCTGAAGAACGGCGCCAGGCCATGCTGACCCATGTGATCGATCTTTATGCGAATGATCTGACGGCCTATCCAAACGGAGTGGCCCCCGACCACGCAATGCTGGACAAGACCGGATACTACGCCCACACGCGGCATGACGCATCTGGCAAGCCGCTAGAGCGGCAACTGGATATGTCCGGTGGTCTGCGTTGGCGGTTCGAAGATCATATCCCGTATGAACGACGCCGTATCGATCGGATTTCGCTGTTCAAAGCAAAAGCCGATCTGAAACTTCTGCCTGATCACACTTTCAATGAGCCGGAATACAACACCTACGCCTGCCCATGGCACAACAACCTGACCGCCGCGATCTGTTCGTTCCGGGCGGCCAAAGCATTGAAGACGAACGCCGGATCGACGTTTGATATCTCCAACTTCTGCTGGAACCATTCAACTCCGTTCGAATGGGACTCGCGCCAATTGCTGGATCTGGGCCTGATCGAATCGGGCCAGTGGTTCTAGGTTCTAACGCTGTAGCAGAACTGGGAACCAGTCCTCGCGCAGCCGCTGCCCCGGCACCATTTCATGTCCCGGAAATGGCGGCGAAGTCCGGCCTGGACGCTCGACATAACGTGCATCATCACCAACCAATCGCAGCGAAAATGCCCTGCGTCGGCTATCGGAAGTATTGCCTCGAGCCCCGTGTAGTGTGCGATAATTGAAGGCCACTGCGTCACCGGGCTCCATTTCAAATTCTACAATCTTCATCCCTTCGGCATCTGGGTCCGGAATCGGCATGTACTGCCCCTCGTCGGGGAAGAAACCTTCTTCCGAGACCCAGCGGGTAGGTAGCACTTCTTTTTCCCAGCGGTGCGAACCGGCAACGCAGCGCAAGGTCGCTTGTTTCACCGGATCCAACGGTGACCAGAAGCTGATATTCTGTTGACCATCCACAAAATAGTATGGCCCATCCTGATGCCACGGCGTTGCCATCGAGGTTCCGGGTTCCTTCACCAGAACATGGTCATGGAACATCTGCACAGATTGCGACTGCATGAGGTCGGCCGCTACTTCAGCAGCAGGAGATTTTTCGATCACTTCACGAAACTGCGGGATACGGGACCAGTTGCAATAGTCGTCAAAAAAACGGCCGGTTTCGCCATCTTTTCTGTTCTCCGAAGCATAAGGACCCGGCTCGGCCATATTCGCGGCAACCCCGGCCCGTAGGGTTTCAATATGATCGGCGAACAGGCCTTTGACCAACACAACGCCGTCCGTCTGGAAGTTGTCGATCATGGCCTGAGAAACAAGAGGGTGGGTCATCGCGGTCTCCTTAGATTTGTCGCCCGATCTGCGCATGAATAAGACATCTGTTCAAATCATATCTTTCAAATTAGGTATTAACTCTATGTTATACCTCACTCTGCGCCAGTACGAATATGTTTGCGCCATCGGCCGGCATGGCAGCCTGTCTGCTGCGGCACAACGCCTAAATGTATCGCAACCTGCCTTGTCCAATGCGCTGACCCGGGTCGAATCACGTTTGGGATATCCACTGTTTGCCCGAAGACGGGGTGCCGCGATGGCGCCGACCCCGCAGGGCCGCAAATTCATCGAAGAGGCCGAGACCTTGTTGAAGCGAGCAGCGCTTTTGGAACAGTCAAAGCAGCCGATAACCGGCGAGCGCCGATTGCGCCTGGGATGCTTTGTCGATCTGGCACCCTTTCTTCTGGCCCAATCTCTGCACCGCCTGCAAGAAGCTTTGCCCGACGTCGTCCTGACACACGGGGTTGAGACGTTCGAAGGCCTGATTTCCGGCCTGATCGATGGCAGATACGATTTTGCACTCACCTATGACCTCGGCATGGATGCCGGTTTTTCCTGCAAGAAGTTGTTCGACAGCACCCCACACGCACTGCTTTCACCTGATCATACACTGGCGGCGGCCAATCAGGTCACCCTGACCGAGCTAGCGTCATATCCACTGATTCTGTCTAAAGAGGGTTTGTCTGCACAGCATGTACTCGCGCTTTTCAGACGCAAAGGTCTGAACCCCACAATCTCGCACCGAGCGGAATCATTGGAGCTTTCGCGCAGTCTGGCCGCTCATGGGGAAGGCATCGGGATAAGCTATACCAGCCCTAAAAACGGCTTCAGTTATGATCAGGTCCGCGTGATAAGCCTGCCGATCACCGATCCAGATGCAACCGAATCTGTTGTATTGGCACGGCATGGCACGGGGCCGACAGATCCGATGATCACACAGGCTGAGCATGCGTTGGTTACGTTGTTATGTAAGGATTAGAGGTTACTTCTTCCGCAGGCGGATCACCACATCGACCGATGCGATTTCGACGCCTTCAGGAGCTTCCGGCAATTGTTGGATCACCAATTGGTCGGATGGTGCATCGCTCAGACGGCTTTCGTCTTCCCAATAGAAATGCGGATGGTCATGCGTGTTGGTGTCGAAATAGCTTTTGGACCCGTCAACAGTGATCTCTTGAAGCACCCCGGCATCGCAAAACGCCCGCAATGTGTTGTATACGGTCGCAAGCGAAACCGCGTCACCTTTGGCTTTTGCGGATTCAAACAGGCTTTCTGCAGTCACATGACGATGCAGACCGTCGCCCACAAGCAATTCGGCCAAAGCAACCCTTTGGCGCGTGGGGCGCAAACCTGCGTCAACCAACCAATTTGCAGCGATCTCACGGCTCTGAGGTGTCATGAATCCGATACCTGTGTTTTGCTGCCCTTAATATAAGTGCGCCCTGCCTGCAATTTCAAATGAAATTCATTCGCAAAGAATATTGTAGTCACAACAAGATATGGAGTGCTGGTCTTGCAGGACCTTGCATACGGGTGATAGACGAGGCCAGATGTAATAAACGGACCCAGGCAGGAGAGGCGGCAGAATGGCCCAATTCCCGAGCAGTTTTGACAAGGACGATCTGCTGAAATGCGCCCGCGGCGAACTATTTGGCCCTGGCAACGCGCAGTTGCCGGCTCCGCCGATGTTGATGATGGACCGCATTACCGAGATTTCCGGCGACGGTGGAGCGCATGGCAAGGGTCATGTGCTGGCCGAATTTGATATCACACCTGACCTTTGGTTCTTTGACTGCCATTTCCCCGGCAATCCGATCATGCCCGGCTGTCTGGGCCTGGACGGTTTGTGGCAACTGACCGGCTTCAACCTCGGCTGGCGCGGCTGGCAAGGACGTGGCATGGCCGTTGGCGTCGGAGAGGTCAAGTTGACCGGCATGGTGCGCCCGGACCGGAAGATGCTGACCTATAAGATTGATTTCAAAAAGGCGATCCAGACGCGCCGCCTGACCATGGGTGTGGCAGATGGCATCGTCGAAGCCGATGGCGAATTGATATACGACGTCAAGGATATGAAGGTCGTTCTGTCAGACGCCTGAGCCTGACCGGCCGCAATAAGGAGTACGCACATGCGTCGAGTAGTCGTCACCGGTCTGGGGGTTGTGTCCTCGATCGGGAACAATGCCGAAGAGGTGCTCGCCTCGCTCAAAGCAGGCAAATCCGGCATCGTAGCAAGCGAACAAATGGTCGAGCACGGCTTTCGCAGCCAAATCGCCGGTTCGCTGAAAATCGATGTGGCCGATCACGTGGACAAGCGGACCCTGCGGTTCATGGGTCCGGGTGCTGCCTATGCCCATATCGCGATGAATCAGGCCATCGCGGACGCCGGGCTGACCGAAGATCAGGTGGTCAATCCGCGCACAGGTCTGGTGGCCGGTTCGGGTGGACCATCGACCAGTGCGATGTTGACCGCGCACCAAACCGTGCTGAAAACCGGCGCAACCAAACGGATCGGCCCGTTTGCAGTGCCAAAGTGCATGTGTTCGACGATTTCTGCGAACTTGGCGACCGCGTTCAAAATCAAAGGTATCAACTACTCGATCACCTCGGCCTGCTCGACCTCGCTGCACTGCATCGGCAATGCGGCTGAACAGATCATGCTGGGCAAGCAGGATGTGATGTTCGCGGGCGGCGGAGAAGAGCTGGACTGGACCCTGTCCTGCCTGTTCGACGCGATGGGTGCGATGTCGTCCAAGTACAACGACACACCTGATAAAGCCTCGCGCGCATTCGATCAGAACCGCGACGGATTTGTGATTTCCGGCGGTGGCGGCATCGTGGTTCTGGAAGATCTCGAGCATGCGCTGGCGCGCGGTGCGAAAATCTATGCCGAAGTAACCGGCTATGCCGCGACATCTGATGGGCACGACATGGTGGCACCATCCGGCGAAGGCGGCGAGCGCGCGATGCGTCTGGCGCTGTCGACCGTGCCCGAAGGCCGCAAGGTCGGCTATATCAATGCCCACGGCACCTCGACCCCAGTGGGCGACGTCGGAGAAGTCGAAGCCGTACGCCGTATCTTTGGTGAAGGCAGTGTGCCTCCGATTTCATCGACAAAATCGATGACCGGTCACGCGCAAGGCGCAGCGGGGGCGCTTGAGGCGATCTTCTGCCTGCTCATGCTGGAACATGATTTCATTACTCCGTCGATCAATGTCGACACACTTGCCGACGGCATCTTGCCCGGTGAAATTGCAACTCAAGTGGTTGAAAACGCAGGCTTGGACAGCGTGATGACCAATAGCTTCGGCTTTGGCGGCACCAACGGATCCATGGTTCTGTCGAAGTATAACGGGTGAACAAGATGTCGGATATTCTCAAGGGTAAACGCGGCCTGATCATGGGCGTGGCTAATGACCGCTCTATCGCGTGGGGCATCGCCAAAGCCATGCACGAAGCGGGCGCTGAGCTGGCTTTCACCTATCAGGGCGAGGCGTTTGGCAAACGGCTTGAACCGCTGGCCCAAAGCTTGGGCAGCGACTTCATGGTCGATGCGGATGTGACCGATGATGATTCATTGGATCGCGCGTTTGGCGAGTTGTCCGCCCGCTGGCCAACAATAGATTTTGTTGTCCACGCTATCGCTTATTCGGACAAGTCCGAACTGACCGGTCGATTCTTGAACACCACGCGGGCAAACTTCAAACACTCGCTGGATGTGTCGGCCTATTCGTTCATCGAAGTTGCCCGTCGCGCCTATCCGCTGATGAAGGACAATGGCGGCACATTGTTGACACTGACCTATCAGGGATCGAACAAGGTTGTACCAAACTACAATGTCATGGGCGTCGCCAAGGCTGCGCTGGAATCGGCGACGCGCTATCTGGCGAACGATCTGGGCCCTGAGGGTATTCGCGTGAACGCCATCTCGCCCGGCCCGATGAAAACATTGGCGGGTGCGGCTATTGGTGGTGCACGCAAGACCTACAAGTTCTGCGACCAGAACGCACCGATGCGTTCGAATGCCACGCTGGAGGCCGTCGGAGGCACCGCCGTTTATCTTGCGTCCGACGCCGGCAGCTATACTTCGGGTGAGATCATCCGCGTCGACGGCGGGTATCATATTCTGGGCATGCCCCAGCCAGAGGCCATGTGACTATATCTTTCCCTGCGGGTGCCAAGATTTGAACATCTTTGCCCCGCAGGGATTACGATATGAGCAAACTTGAACAGATCCTTGCGAGCAACACGCGCTCGCCAGCTTTGAAACGCAAATCAGGAAGCGGACGTGCGCGTCTTTTGCTGCTGATTCTCACATCGCTGCTGATTGCCTTTGTGTTTCTGACCCAACCGCCCGTGCGCGATGCGATTGAGCCGTTGTTGTCACATATCCCGGGCCTTTGATCCAATCAGCATCAGTTGATCGAAACGATTTCGATATCGAAGACCAGATCTTGCCCCGCTAGTGGATGATTTGCATCCAAGGTCACTGTCGCCTCATCTACCTCGACGACAGTCACTGGCAATGCCTGACCGTCAGGAGTTTGCATCTGTAACTGCGTGCCGGGTTCAAGCGGAATGTCATCCGGGATGCCTTCACGCGGGATCTGCTGCCGTATGCCCGGATTGATCGGGCCATAGGCGTCAACGCAATCGATCTCGACACGCTTCTTCTCGCCAATCTCCATGCCCGGCAGGGCAGCGTCCAGACCGGGTATGATCTGCCCGGAACCAACCGCAAACTCCAACGGATCGCGCCCCTCGGAACTGTCGAAGACTTTGCCGTCCAGCAGAGTTCCGGTGTAGTGGATGCGAACCGTGTCGCCTTGTTTGATTGCGGTCATGATGGCCTCCGGCCTGAAAAGAAATGAACGGCGCAGCCTAGAGGCTGACACAGCATTGTAAACCCTGCCCTCTTTAACCCCGGAACCGGTTGTGATTACCTGCGCCCGATCAGGGGAGGATCGGATGGCTATCACCACGTGTGTATTCGACGCTTATGGTACTCTGTTTGACGTGGCCGCCGCCGCCAGGCAGGCCGCAACAGAGCCCGGATTTGAAGCGTTGGCTAGCAAATGGCCCGAGTTGGCCAATCACTGGCGTCTGAAGCAACTGCAATATACATGGTTGCGTGCTGTCGCTGATGCGCATTGTGACTTTTGGGATGTCACGCAAGATGGGCTGGATTGGGCCTTGGAAGCGGTAGGCCTTCAGGGGGATAACACCCTTCGGCAGCGTCTGCTCGATTTGTATTGGGAGTTGCAGGCCTATCCCGAGGTCCCCGATATGTTGAAGGCGCTGAAGGCCGGTGGGTTGCAGACCGCCATCTTGTCCAACGGTTCACCCCCGATGCTGAACGGGGCGGTGCAGTCTGCCGGGATCGGTGATGTGCTGAATGATGTTCTGTCGGTCGAAAGCGTGGGGGTCTTCAAACCCCATGCCAGCGTATACGATCTGGTGCAGAACCGCTTCGGCTGCGCGCGCGATGAAGTGCTGTTCGTCAGCTCAAACGGGTGGGACGCTGCCGGGGCAAGCGGCTATGGATTTGTCACAGCTTGGGTCAACCGCGCTGGCGAACCAATGGATCGCCTGCCGTGGAAACCTGCACATGTGCTGCCGGACCTGACGACGATCCCGCAATTGGCAGGACTTTGATGGCATATTTCACCACCTCGGACGGCAAACGCCTGTACTATGAAGATACTGGCACGGGCCATCCTCTGCTTTGCTTGGCTGGCTTGACGCGCAACTGCCGCGACTTTTCATTTCTTGCGCCACATATGCGTGATCTTCGTATGATTGCGATGGATTATCGCGGGCGCGGCAAGTCCGATTTTGATGCGAACTACATGAATTACAACATCCTGCGCGAGGGGCTGGATGCGATTGAACTGCTGGATCATCTGGGCTTGGAAAAGGTGACCCTGTTGGGCACGTCACGCGGGGGGCTGGTCGCGATGGCCTTGGCCGCCAGCCATCCTGACCGTCTGGCAGGTGTGATATTAAATGACGTTGGTCCGGTAATCGAACCCGCCGGCATTGCCAAGATCATGGACTATGTCGGCAATTCCCCAAGTTCACAAACCTATGATGAGGCTGCGCAGGTCCTGCACGCGATGATGGCACCACAGTTCCCCGGCGTCGCTCAAGATGTCTGGAGACAGCAGGTAGAACATCAGTACATCCAGACGGATACCGGGTTAGAACTGCGTTATGACCCGGCGCTAAGACAAGCGTTGATCGAGCAGGCTGCCATCACCCCGGCACCGGACCTGTGGCCTTTGTTCGACGCCCTGCGTACGATCCCCACCGGTGTGATCAGCGGCGCAAACTCTGACCTTTTAAGCGCGGCCACAGTGCAAATGATGCACGCACACCACCCCGAATTGATCTCGACCGAAGTGCCGGGCCGAGGACATGTCCCGTTCCTGAACGAGCCTCAATCCCTAGACCTGATCCGCAAGATACTGGACGCCAAATGAGCAACATAGACATGATCGAAGCCGCCGCCGAGCGGCTGAAAGGTCACGTGCGCGAGACGCCACTTCTGTCATCGCCTTTCCTGGATGAAATCGCGGGTCGCCGCGTGCTGATCAAACCCGAATGCCTGCAACACACCGGCAGCTTCAAATTTCGCGGCGCGTGGTCAGCTATTTCGGCATTGGATGAGGCGGCGCGCAACCGGGGCGTCATCGCCTATTCCTCGGGCAATCACGCACAGGGTGTTGCCTATGCAGCGGCTCAACATGGAATCTCGTCCGTCATCGTCATGCCCTCGGATGCGCCGAAGCTGAAGATTGAAAATACGCGCGCGCTGGGCGGTGAGGTCGTCCTATATGACCGTGCCAGCGAAAGCCGCGAAGACATCGGCGAGGCATTGGCTGCCGAGCGCGGTTTGACCTTGATCCGGCCTTATGACGAACCGCAAGTGATCGCTGGCCAGGGAACAACGGGACTGGAGCTGGCACGTCAGGCACGGGCGCTGGGCGTGACCGAAGGTGACGTTCTGATCTGCTGTGGCGGCGGCGGGCTGACATCTGGTATCGCGCTGGCGTTAGAGCGTCACGCGCCCGGTCTGCGCCCTCGTCCATGCGAGCCTGAAGGGTTCGAAGACGTGAAACGCTCGCTGGCAAGCGGGACGATCCAAAGCAACGACGCTACTTCGGGAAACATCTGCGACGCAATCCTGACGCCACAGCCGGGACAGATAACCTTTCCCATCCTGCAGCGGCTTTGCGGCCCTGGTCTGTCGGTATCTGAACAGGAATCCCTACGCGCCATGGCCTTTGCGTTTCTGCGTCTGAAGATCGTGCTGGAACCGGGCGGAGCGGTTTCGCTGGCCTCTGCCCTGTTTCGCAAGGATCAGATTGATGGGAATGCGGTGATCGTAGTCGCCTCGGGCGGCAACGTGGATCCGCAGATCTTTGAACGGGCGTTGGAATTCCTTACCTGACAATCGCTTACAGCCGGTGCAAAATCCGGTCGTAGTCGTTTTAATCGACACCCTGAGCAGACGGGGACGCTAAACATGCATATCGCTGACCTCAAAGATATTCGGATACACTACCGAATTGATGGCGACGCCGCTGGCGCCCCCATCGTGTTTGCTAATTCACTGGGCACGGATATGCGGCTGTGGGACCCGATATTGCCGCTACTGCCCAAAGGCCTGCGCATCATTAGGTTCGACAAACGCGGGCACGGATTGTCAACAGCACCCTCAGCGCCCTATTCCATGGGAAATCTGGTGCGCGACGCCGAGCAATTGCTGGATTATCTAGAGGTCAAGGATTGCGTATTCGTGGGTCTGTCCGTCGGTGGCATGATTGCGCAGGGTCTGGCGGTCAAGCGTATGGATCAGATCCGCGCGCTGGTGCTGTCGAATACGGCCGCCAAGATCGGCACTCCCAAGATGTGGCAGCAGCGTATGGATGCTGTCCGTAAAGGCGGGATCGAGGCACTGGCGGATGCCACCATGGATCGGTGGTTCTCGAAATCATTCCGGGCCAGCGCCGAGATGACGCTTTGGCGCAACATGATGGTCCGACAACCGGTCGATGGCTATCTGGGCTGCTGCGCTGCAATCTCTGGCACCGATTTCTATACGCCAACCAGCGGATTGCGCCTGCCGACCTTGGGGATTGCGGGCAGCGAAGACGGCTCAACCCCGCCCGATCTGGTGCGCGAAACGGTCGATCTGATCCCTGGTTCACGCTTTGCGCTGATCCGAAAGGCAGGCCACCTGCCCTGCGTCGAGCGCCCTCAGGACTTTGCCCAATTGATTGGTGATTTTCTGACCGAGATCGGACATATTTGAAGGAGGGATTGTTGGCAGATTTCTTGCTTGTACATGGCTCTTGGCACGGTGCCTGGTGCTGGCGCGATCTGATCCCGGAACTGACCACTTTCGGACATACCGCCCGCGCCATCGATATGCCAAGCCACGGCTCGGACCCGACGCCTATCCGCGATGTCACCCTTGGAACGTGCAGAGATGCCGTGCTGAAGGCTTCGACACCAAAGACCATCATCTTAGGGCACTCGTGGGGTGGATATCCCGTAAGTGCGGCTGCCGAGACCGACCCGAACGCCATGCGAGGTGTGATTTATCTAAGTGCCTATGTTCCGAAATCCGGGCTATCTATGGTCGAAATGCGCAAACGAGCCCCACGCCAACTGATCGGAAATGCCGTCGAAGTATCCGGCGACGGGTTGTCGTATTCGGTGGTACCGGATCAGGTGCACGACCTGCTTTATCACGACTGCGCGCGCGAGGTGGTTGCCTATGCATTCGCGCGCCTGTGCCCCCAGGCGATTGCACCGCAGACTACCCCCCTAGACGTCGGCGATAACTTCGCGCGCGTTCCAAAAGGGTACATCAGAACTACCGATGACCGAATCGTTCCGACCGAATATCAGGCCGAGATGGCGGGTTGTGCGGACCCTGATATGCACCTCACGATAGACAGCTCTCACTCGCCGTTTTTTTCGCATCCTGAGCATCTTGCCGGGTTGATGCACCAGATCTCGCAACGAATGTAGCCAGCCACCGTCGATGTCCCGACCCCGATACGCCGTGCGCCGATCTGTTTGGTTGTCGCACACTGAACCGATGACCCACACAATGCTTATCAATAGGTGGATTCTTTTGCGTCTACCCCACTTTGGCAGAACAACGACACATCCGTGACGGTTTCCACCTTGCAGGTCCCGCCGGGACGGGTCACCGTGATCCCGTTAGGGAGCGGGAAAACACATGCAAACCATCAAAGCAGCCGTATGCCGGGCCTTCGGCGAACCTCTGGTCATCGAAGACATCCTGATTGCACCACCCGGCATGGGCGAGGTCGAGGTCACGCTGGATGCAGTGGCGATTTGCCATTCGGACATTTCCTTTGCAAGCGGCGCATGGGGCGGCCACTTGCCCGCGGTTTACGGGCACGAAGCGGCTGGCATCGTTTCTGCTGTTGGTGAAGGCGCAGGGGATTTCAAACTTGGTGATCCCGTTGTGGTAACCTTGATCCGCGCCTGCGGGTCCTGCCCGTCCTGTGCCGGTGGTATGCCCACCATTTGTGAAACACCTTATGACACGGTGAAAGGTCCGCTGCAGACTGCCGACGGTGATGCGCTGGAACAGGCCATGGCATGCGGGGCCTTTGCCGAAAAGGTAGTTGTCAGCCACCGACAGATCGTCCGCATACCTGAGACCCTGCCCAAGGACCTTGCCAGCCTGCTGTCTTGCGGGGTGATCACCGGTGTTGGCGCAGCGGTCAACGCCGCCCAGCTTCGCCCCGGGCAGGACGTGGTTGTCATCGGCGCCGGGGGCGTCGGCTTGAACGCAATCCAAGGCGCACGTATTGCCGGAGCTCGCCGTATCGTTGCGGTCGATATGACACAGGATAAGCTGGATATCGCAATGGAGTTCGGCGCGACCCATGGTGTTTTGGCCAGCCAGAAAGAGCCGTGGAAAGCCGCCTACAAGGCGCTGGGCGGACGTGGCGCAGACGCCGTCTTAATTACTGTTGGTGCAATCCCGGCTTATGATCAGGCCCCGCGTTATCTTGGTCGGGGCGGTAAGGCGATCATGATCGGGATGCCCCATTCTGGTGACATGTCCAGCTACGAACCCGTCGTGCTGGCCGCGCTTGGCCAGGGCATGGTGGGCTCAAAAATGGGCGATGTAGTGATCCAGCGAGACATCCCCTGGATGATCGATCTGTATGAACAGGGGCGGCTGAAACTGGACGAGTTGATCTCGGGTCGCTGGACCCTGTCGCAGATCAATGAGGCCATCGAAGACACCAAGTCCGGTGCGGCCAAACGCAACGTGATCTTGTTCGATCGCGACTGAACCCGCAAAAGGAACGCCCGATGAAACTGCAAGATCTCGATGTCATCGTTACTGCCCCTCCGGCCCCGGGTTGGGGTGGGCGCTATTGGATTTTGGTCAAGGTCACCACGGATACGGGCGTGATCGGTTGGGGGGAATGCTACGCGTCCTCGGTTGGTCCCGAAGCCATGACCCATGTCATTCGCGATGTATTCGAACGGCACATGCAGGGCGAAAACCCCGAGAATATCGAGTTGATGTTCCGCCGCGCCTATTCCAGCGGCTTCACTCAGCGACCAGACCTGACCGTCATGGGTGCGTTCTCAGGGCTCGAAATTGCCTGCTGGGACATTTTGGGCAAGGATCGTGATCGTCCGGTCTATGCGCTGCTGGGTGGGCGAATGAACGACCGTATCCGGGCGTACACCTATCTCTACCCACTTCCTCAGCATAACCTGACGGACTTCTGGACTTCACCTGAGCAGGCCGGAGAAAGTGCTGCTGAAATGGTCCGGCGCGGCTATACCGCCGTCAAGTTTGATCCCGCCGGGCCTTATACAATCCGCGGCGGGCACATGCCCGCGATGTCCGATATCTCAATGTCGATAGCGTTTTGCAAAGCGATCCGTGAGGCAGTTGGAGACAAGGCCGATCTGCTGTTCGGTACTCATGGCCAGTTCAACACAGCCGGAGCTATACGTCTGGGCCAAGCGCTGGAACCCTTTTCGCCGCTGTGGTTCGAAGAACCCACACCCCCCGACATGATCGAGGATATGGCCCGTGTGGCGCGCAATGCCCGTATCCCTGTCGCGACCGGTGAACGGATGACAACCAAAGCGGAATTTGGCGCGGTCCTGCGCGCCGGGGCCGCCGAAATCCTTCAGCCTGCGTTGGGACGCGCTGGTGGTATCTGGGAGATGAAGAAAGTCGCCGCGATGGCCGAGGTTTTCAACGCCCAGATGGCACCCCATCTGTATGCGGGACCGATCGAGTGGGCGGCGAATATTCATCTGGCGGCGTCGATCCCGAACCTGCTGCTGCTTGAAAGCATCGAGACCCCATTCCACGATCAACTGATAAAGGGAAGCATCCGCGTCGAGAAGGGGTTCGTCACTCCTCCGACCGAGCCCGGCCTTGGTATCGAGGTCGATGAAGGCCTTGCCCGAGCCCATCCCTACAAAGGTGACGGGCTGCACCTACAGATGCAGGAAACCCCATGTGACTATGCAAATGGGAATGCGTTTCAAGGCGGTGCACCCGCAACCGAAGGGTAACAATCGACAGGCGAGCAAGCCGATCAGTTCGAGACATACCCCGCGATGACCTGCAACAGTTTAAAGGCTGTGGCTGCATCGTTCTCGACGACCGCCAGAAATTCCTCCTCACCGATCCGTAGGCAGGACAGTTCCGTTTCAGCCACCATGCTCAACGCCCGAGGCTCTTTTCGGATCAACCCCAGCTCTCCCACCAACGCGCCCGCACCAACCGTTGTGATCAGTTGATTGGCCTCGCCCGAACGCGGCAGGTACAATCCTGCCTCGCCCTCAAGGATGACATAGGCGCCATCGGTTGGCTGATCATCCTTCAGAAACACCACCTGGCCAGGTTTCGCTTCGAACCAGCGCGCACCAAAGGCCAGCAGTCGAAGCTGGCGACGGTCGAGCCCAGAGAACAACGGGGTCTGCTCAAGCGCACGCAATTTGCGTACCAGATCGGCAGACGCCGCACCGTCGCCGTCGACGTCGGTTGGGCCTTCACCCGTCACGACCCGGCCCTGACGGATTTCAACATACATGTCGAAAACATCTGGATTTTCGAACGCATCATTTAGATAGATTACAGTAGTTTCGGGCAGCAATTCACGCAGATTTTTATAAACTGCGACCTGTGTCTCCATATCATAGCTGGCAAGCGCGGTTTCCAGGATCAGAATATCCGGCTTTTTGATCGCAGCGCGGGTAAAGGCCAGCGGTTCGGCAAATACCGCAGGCAAGTTCTGGCCGCCAATCGAGACCGGAACATCATAGATCAGTTCCACCACCATCGGTCGCGCCCCGTTCTCGGCCAGAACATCGACGATCAGTTTGCGCGCCTCGTCGGTCCGCGCACCGCCGATCTGGCTGACCTTGCCAAACAGTGCGTTTTCCATGACCGTCAAACCGGGTGCAAAGGCATCCTCATCCAACGGGACGAATACATCGTGCAACGGTTCCAGCAATTTGGCCGAGTGGCTGTGGCGAAGCTCAAGAATGCGGTTCTTCAGCTCATCCGAAAACGCCGGGCCAATCTGCTCGGCCGAGATCACAAATGGCACCGAAAGCAAGCTAGCCAATTGTTCGTCATCCAGCCCGTTTGCGCCTTCCTTCCGGGTTTGCTCGACCAATTCAACCGCGGCCTCGTAGGTCTGGGCCTCAAGCCCCAGCTTGCGAAACAGAGGATGATCCGTTCCATCAAGCCCAAAGATCTGGCGCAGCATCTCAATTACGTCGCGTGTCAGGCTGATCAGGGTTTCATCCAACCCCAACTCGCGCAACTGGCCCAGAAACACGGTCTGCTGTGCCAGCAATTGCCGTGTCACTGGAACACAAGGGGTGGCAAACAACAGGTTCTCAGCAACGGGTAGCGCAGGGTTATACGCGCAGCGATCGAAAATCAGCGCCTGCTGATCAAGCCCGGCCTCGCGCACCGCCTTCTGAACCCGAGGGCGCAATTCGACCAGCTTTGCTGCCAGTTCCGGGCGCTCATTCGCATCAAACACCTGCTCGGCACCGCGCTGAAACAACGCCGCGCCCGAGCCCATGCCATCGATCAGTTTCAGCCACCAATCGCGCAGCCGCGCCGTATCGTCAAAACCCGCCATTCCGGGGTCAAGCCATTCGGCGTTGAATGGATCAGGACTATTGCCTGCCCTCAGCGTCTCAGGGAAATGCGGATCCTCGGTGGACTTGGACAATGGATGTGACCGCATCGGCATCATCACATTTTCACCCAACGTGCCCTGAAACATTATGGGGCGCGAGGTTGCTAGACCTATTCGTTGGGCAACAACGCTTTGATGCAGGCCAGCCATATTGATGCCGCCGATTTCAATACGGCCAGAGGTTGGCAGTATCTCGCGGGTCAGCAACTCGGTCAGTGCATGGCGATCTTCCTCGCTAGTGGCCGAAATGCCGACCGTTTTACCTGCTGGGAACGTCAGGTCCAGATCATCCAAAACCTGATTGCCGTCGATATCACGAACCGAGACCTGATTCAGTACGATATCGCCATTCAGATGCGGACGATCCGCTGGCTCTCCGTCAAACAGGGCTTCATCAATCATTCCATCCGGTGCGAAACGATCAATCACAACATCCCATCGCAGCGACATGTCCTGCGTTTGATTATAATAGGTCAGCAGTTCTTTCCAGGGTGAGCTCAAGTCTTTGTAAGCCGCCAGCGCAGCCACCAGAGCACCCAGCGAAACAGACCCCTGCAACACCAGCAGGCCACCGACAAGGTAGAACATGAATGGCGTCAGCTGCGATATGAAGTTGTTGATGAACTTCATAAAGAACTTCTTCTGATAGATCTCAAAGCGGATGGCGAACAGGCGCCCCAGCTGATCCGAGATCATCGCCCGCCGATAACGCCAACCGCCATTGGCGCGCAGGGTCGAAGCACCGGCAGCGTTCTCGCCGATCTGGGCAGCCAAAACGCGGACCTCTTGAATGCGCTTCTTGTTCAGAAGATTGATCTGGCGTTGCAATCGCGGGATCAGCCAGGCCTGCAGCGGGATCAACGCCACCGCGGCCAGTCCGAACCAAACGCTTTGGAGGAACAGAAAGGACAGGATCGTGATCATTTGTCCGGCCTGCAGCACGGGCTGACTGATCGCATCCCCCATCAGCCCACCCATCGGTTCGCTTTCAGCGGTTATCATCGAGACCATTTCGCCCTGACTGACCCGCTCAAAATATGGTTGTGGGAAGCGAAGCGCGCGGTTGATCAACTGATAGCGAAAGCGACGCAGCATACGCTCACTCAGAACACCCTTCATGGTGTTGATACGCATCTTCATCAGCCCGTGCGCCAGCACCGCAGCCAGAAAGGCAAAGCACAGGATCATCAGAAAAGTGGTCTGTGTCAGGCTATAACCCCAGACATCGACAATCTGACTTGTCGCGCCGATTGCGTCATTGATGATGCGCTTGGGCAGCTCCAACGTCAGGTAAAGCAAAGGAAACAAGGTCGACGTCACGGCCAGCAAAATCAACTGGTCGCGCTTCGAGTATTTCCAGATGAACTGAAAGATCGATCGTTCTATTGAACCCGCCCCTACTAACGATCCGCCGCTCAAATCACTGATTTTGGCGTGAATACAACGGGCCGAATTTACCGCAATCGTATCCTCGGAAGCAAATGAATTTCCGATTTGCGCCTAATTTGCGTTGTGTGAACAAGTTCATTTGCGCGTTTCGCGTTTACCCCCTAATCTCCTGATTCAGGACGATATCGGGAGGATTCATTTGCCTGCCAGCTTTGGCGCTGTGTTTCTGTTGCTGTGCCTGCTTCAGATCAAACACATGTTCGCCGACTATTATTTACAGACGCCCAAGATGCTTTCCGGGCGAGGCACGTATTTCCACATGGGGCGCGCGCAACATGCTGCTGTGCATGTTGTGGGTTCGGTCGTGATTTTCGCGCTCTTTCGCGCCCCGATTGAATTCATACTGATCATCGCTGCGTTGGAATGGATCGTGCATTTTCACATCGACTTTGCCAAAGCCAACTATTCTGACCGCAAACAGTTGCAACCCAATCAGGCCGCTTTTTGGCGTGCCGCTGGTCTGGATCAGTTGTTTCACAACCTTACTTATATTGGCATGGCCTGGGCTTGGGTGGCTTTCGCGGCTTAAGCTTCAGGGTACCACCGGTCGGTTCCGCTTGATCGTCCGCAGCACGACATTCGTTTGCGCGCTGGCGACGGCGGGCAATCGAAACAAGAAATCTTCCAGAAACGTGTTGTAAGCCGACAGATTCCTGCACAAGACACGCAGATGATAATCCGCCTGACCTGTCGTGGCGTAGCATTCCTGCACTTCGGGGCTGATCTCGACGGCCCGGATGAAGTCGACAATCTTGTCCGGGTCATGCCGGGTCAGGTGAACATGCACGATTGCTTCGAACGTCAACCCCATCTCGGCAGGGTTCACCAAAGCGCCATACCGTTCGATCACCCCAGCCTCTTCCAGCGCGCGCACCCTGCGCCACAGGGCGGAGGCTGACATGCCGACAGCATCTGCCAATTCGGCGTTTGAAACCCGGCTGTCATTTTGAAGCAGCGTCAGAATGCAGTGGTCCCGATCATCAAGAGTGGTCATCTTGGAAAGATTCATCCGTAAATATAACTAAATCTGGTGAATCCTATCATATTTTGCAGAACTCGCACAAACTCTGAAACAGAAATTCACCTGCGGGGGGTTAAAATAACCGAACACCAAAGACAAAAACCCATGGACGCGCAGCAATGAGCCACCACGAACCCTCCCCCCGCACCTATCGGCTTGAAGACCGCTATACCCTGACGCAGGGCCGGGTTTTTCTAACAGGCACGCAAGCCTTGGCGCGGATTATGATGGACCAGGCCCGACGCGACCGTCAGGCCGGGCTGAATACGGCAGGGTTTGTCTCGGGGTATCGCGGATCGCCACTGGGCGGGCTGGATCTTGAGCTATGGCGCGCAAAGGACCGACTGAAGACGGATCGCATCACGTTTATGCCTGCCGTGAACGAAGACCTCGGCGCAACGGCGGTTCTGGGTGCGCAACAGGCCATTTTGGACCCGCATTGCGAGGTCGAGGGCATCTTTTCGATGTGGTACGGTAAAGGCCCCGGTGTCGACCGATCAGGCGATGCATTGAAACATGGGAATGCATATGGGTCTGCGCCAAAAGGTGGCGTGCTGGTCGTGGCAGGCGATGATCATGGTTGCGTCAGTTCTTCGATGCCCCATCAGTCGGATGTGGCCTTCATGTCGTGGTTCATGCCGACATTGAACCCAGCCTCGGTCGAGGAATATTTGGAATTCGGCGAGTACGGGTTCGCTCTGTCCCGTTTCTCAGGCACGTGGGTCGGGTTCAAGGCGGTCTCGGAAACGGTCGAAAGCGCGCGGTCCGTCGATCTGCACCCGGATCGCAGCTTTTCCCTGCCGCAGATCGACTTGCCCGAACGCGGCTTGCACGTACGCAGCGCCGATTTGCCCTCGCCCGAGATCGAGACCCGCATCCAACACAAGTTGCGCGCCGTTCGGGCCTTTGCCGAAGAAAACCCCATCGACCGGCGTATTTATGACATCGACAGTGCGAAGTTCGGCTTCGTGACCACCGGCAAGGGGCACCTCGATCTGATGGAGGCGCTGCGTTTGCTGGACCTTGATGAAGCCGCCTGTCGCCGCTTGGGGATCGACATCTACAAGGTTGGCATGGTCTGGCCGCTGGCCCGTCGCAACGCGTTGCGCTTTGTGAAAGGCAAGGCCGAGGTTCTGGTCGTCGAGGAAAAGCGCGGCATCATCGAAAGCCAGTTCAAAGAATATTTCTATGACTGGCCCGGCGACAAACCCCATAAGATGGTAGGAAAATATGACAGCCATGGCGAACCGCTGATCCCATGGACCGGGGAACTCAGCCCTTTGATGCTGGCCCCTATTGTTGCCGCCCGACTTAACACGTTCTTCCCTGAAGAAAACCTGCCTGCCAAAGCGCGTGCACTGACTGAGACAGAACCGCCCGTGATCAATGTCCCGGGCGCAACACGGACACCCTATTTCTGCTCGGGCTGCCCGCACAATACATCAACCAAAGTTCCAGAAGGCTCTACCGCTGCCAGCGGCATTGGTTGTCATGTAATGGCATCTTGGATGGATCGCGAGACGGTCGGCTATGCACAGATGGGAGGCGAAGGCGTACCCCATGTGGTGGCCTCACAATTCAATGGCGGAAAGCATATCTTCCAGAACCTTGGCGAAGGGACGTGGTACCATTCGGGTTCGCTCGCAATCCGTCAGGCGGTCGCGGCCGGGACAAATATCACGTATAAAATACTCTACAATGATGCGGTCGCAATGACCGGAGGGCAACCAGTGGATGGACCCGTCAGCGTTGCAGGCATCGCCCAAACCTGCCGGGCTGAAGGCGTTGCGCGGATCGCGCTGGTCTCGGACAACATTGCCAAGTTTCACCGATCCGATTTCCCGGCTGGCACCACATTCCACGACCGGGCAAAGATGGACAGCCTGCAACGCGAATTGCGCGACATTCCCGGTGTTACGGTCCTGATCTACGAACAGACCTGCGCCACCGAGAAACGCCGCCGCCGCAAGCGCGGTACGATGGAGGACCCCTCGACCTTCGTCTGGATCAACGATCTGGTCTGCGAAGGTTGCGGCGATTGTTCGGTCGCATCGAATTGCCTGAGCGTTGAGCCGCGAGAAACCCCGCTAGGGCGCAAGCGCAAGATCAATCTAAGTTCGTGCAACAAGGATTTTTCGTGCTTGAACGGGTTCTGTCCGAGTTTTGTGACCGTTGAGGGCGCAACCCGACGAAAGCGCGCCATCGAAATGGACTTCAATGCGCTTGAAACAGGCCTGCCGGACCCAAAGCTTCCATCTTTGGACACACCGTTTGATCTGCTTGTGACAGGCGTGGGTGGCACTGGGGTTGTCACGGTTGGGGCCCTGATCACTATGGCCGCGCATCTGGAAGGCAAAGGTGCCTCGGTCCTGGATTTCACCGGATTTGCGCAGAAATTCGGCACGGTACTCAGTTACATCCGCCTTGGCGCAGCTCCGGATGCGCTTAACCAAGTACGCATAGATCAAGGCGCTGCGGATGCGGTGATTGGCTGTGATGTGGTGGTGAGTTCGGCCCCCAAAGCCTCAGCTCATTATGCCCGCGGGACACGCGTTGTGCTGAACAGGGCTGAGATGCCCACCGGCGATCTTGTCCTGCGTCGCGATGCCCAATTGCGGGTCGATAAGCGGGAACAGGCGATCGCAGATGTGGTTGGGGTGGACAATCTCGCCAGCCTTGACGCAAATGCAATGGCTGAGGCGCTACTGGGGGATTCCGTCTTCGCCAACGTCATTTTGCTGGGTTATGCATGGCAAAACGAGCTGGTTCCGGTGTCGCATCTTGCATTGGCTCAGGCCATCTTGCTGAACGGTGTTGCCGTCGAAAAAAACCGGCTGGCCTTTGCTCTTGGGCGTTGTCTGGCGGCTGACCCCGACCGCATTCACGGGCTGGCACTACCCGAAGAGGCAAACGGCACCTTGGATCAGGTGATTGCGCGTCGGGTGGCGTTTTTGACCGATTATCAGGATGCCGCATATGCGGATCGCTATGCGCAACAGATTGAAGCAATCCGCGCGTCGAACCCGAAAATATCCGACGATATTCTAGAATCCGTAGCCCGTAACCTGTTCCGCTTCATGGCCTATAAGGACGAGTTCGAAGTGGCCCGGCTGCAAACGTCCCAAAACTTCGACAACGAACTGAAGCAAAAGTTCGAGGGAGATTTCAAAACCAGTTACCACTTCGCCCCGCCAATGCTCAGCTGGCGCAAGGACGAACGGGGCCGCCCCCTCAAGTTTGCACTGGGTCCATGGATGCGCCCGGTTCTGCGGGGACTGTCCCGTCTACGTGGTTTGCGTGGCTCGGTCCTGAACCCCTTCGGCTATCACTCCGAAGCGCGACTGCATCGAGATATCCTAAACTGGTACCAATCGCTGTTGGACATGTATCTGACAAACCCCTCCGCCCATTCCGAGGCTGAGTGGCTGGACGTGCTGTCAGCTGCGGACCAGATACGCGGTTTCGGTCCAGTACGGGAAGAAAGCTATGAGAACGCGCGCGCGATGGCGCGTTAACCAAGCACCGAGAAACTGCTATCGGTATTGACCGGTCGCTTGCGGGAATAAAAACCGGTGTCGATTGTGCGCCCAATGTAAGGCAGTTCAAACTGCATCGGCTTGTCGTCATGATCCGCACCGCCTTCGACGTAGTCGATCAGCGCAGCCATCATTTTGCCCGCAATCGGCGCGTTCTTGTATTGGTTACCGCTGGTGCCGCAGGCCATGTAAAACCCCGGCAGGCTGGACTTGTCATAGATCGGAATCCAGTCAGTCGAGGCATCATACAAATCCACCACCCCACGGGTTCTGGAGGGTATCCCCAAGCTAGGGACCCGTTGGGCATAACGCATGGCCTGCGTGGTCCATTGATCCGTAAAATCGTGGTTATAGCTTACATCATCTTCGCACCATTGATGCGGATCACAAGCCGGATCCTCGGAACCGATCAGAATATGATTGCCATGTTCTGGACGGCAATACAGCGCGATATCACTATCCGAGACAATTGTTCCTTGCGTTTCGAAATCAAATCCTTCGGGCGCGGGTACATGCACCACCTCCTGCCGCAGCGGGCGGGTTTGAATGGTCATGTCACCCAGAACCCCGGCCATTTCGTTGACAAACGCTGACCCGGGACCGGCAACATTCACCACCACTTTGGCGTGGATTTCTTCACCAGAGGCAAGTCTGACACCTGCGACGCGCCCCTGCTGCGACAGGATTTCGCGCACGTCTGCGCCCGTTCGCACTTCGGCACCATGCAGCTTGGCGGCATCCATCAGGTTTTGCGCCGACAACGCCGGATCGGTCACATAACCTGCTTTCGGCCAGAACACTGCGCCCTGAATCCGATCTCCGTTCGGTTGGCCAAACTCCGGATCATCCATGCGCCGCGCCGGGGCAAAGCTGTCCAGAGAATAGATCGGCAGACGTTCGGTAATCCGCTCAGGTGTCCATTCTTCAAACGGACAATCCAGTTCGGCGCTGTACTTCTTATGTTTCTCAAGAAACCCATTGGCCTCGGTCTTGACGACCAAACAACCGGTCTCACGAAACTGCGCCAAATCGGCTGTGTCGGGCAAGCCCAGATAGTTCGCCCAATCACGCCAATAGTGATAGCCTTCCCAAGCGAACGCGGTTCCATCGAGGGTCGAATAATGCATCCGAATTATCGCGCAAGAGCCTGCGGTCGAGCCATGCCCAACCTGCGCATTGCGATCCAACGACAGAGTTTTCCAACCGGCCTTGGACATCTCGAACGCGATGGCGGCTCCGATCACACCGGTGCCAATGATGATTGCGTCAGGTTGGTTCATGTCCTGCCCCTTCCCAGAAACGTTTCGCATACGCGCTGAATTCGGTGATTTCCTCGGGTCGCGGTTCGACCCCTGTAAAAACATAAAGGTAGTGTGGAACCATCGACAGCCTGATCGCCAATGGTTCGTTTAACTGCGCCAGATCATATCCGATCTGCATATAATATAGCACCCGCGCCCGCGTCTCTGCCTCGGTCTCATCATAGTTGAACCGGATGAACATCGCGCGCAGCGCGGCCAGGCGACGGGCATCGGACTGGTCCAGCATACGCCGCACCTTTCCCGATCTTCGTGCCCAATCCCGCACAGCAAAATCAAGCGCCGTATCAAATAGTTCGGTATTCACAACGCAGCGCTGAACATTGCAAACCGCAGCCGTGATCGTTTCAGCAGGCAATTCGGATTGCGCGATCAAGGCCGCGGTATTTGTCGCCTGCCATCGCGCCAGCAGCGCATCCAGTAATTCCTGCCGCGACTTGAAGTACCAGTAGAATGATGAGCGCGAAACCGCCATCCGCTCGGCAAGGTTCATGACTTTCACCTGCTCGACCCCGTCCGAAATCAGGACGTCCATGGCCACGTTCAGCCAATCATCGCGCGTGACCTTGACGTTACCAATCAGTGGCTCAGCTTCGGGATCGTCCCTGTGCAGGATGGGTTTGGTGCTCATTCAACTCTCCGGCGGTGCGCCGCCCTCTTCTGTACGGCGCGCTATGAAATCCTTCAACGCACCAAGGCGATTCGTATCTGATGCCGGTGCTTTGAAATTTGCCAGGATTTCCTTCCAAACACCGGTCGCGCGGTGGTTGGCGTCGATCGCGCCACGCTCGGTCCAGGTGCCGAAGTTGGCGTAGTCATGCAGGTGCGGTTCATAAAACGCGGTATTATAGCGCTCCATTGTCTGGCTCGTGGCGAAGAAATGTCCGCTGGGTTCAACCTCGCTCAGCGCAGTATCAAACCCGATCTCTGCACCATTGGCCTGTGCCCCTGCACAAAGCTCGGCCACCATGTTCAACACCTCGGCATCGCAGATCATCTTCTCGAAAGATACGGTCAGGCCACCTTCGAGCCATCCGGCCGAATGAATGATCACCGTCGCCCCGGCCATCAGGCAGCCCCAAAGGCCAAACTGGTTTTCATTGGCGGCCTGAACGTCGTTGATATTTGCCGCAGACCCCGCCGCAGACCGCCAGGGCAGGCCCAGATACCGGGCCAACTGGCCCGCTGCCAAAGACGCCTGAAAATGCGAGGGTGTCCCGAATGCAGGCGCCCCTGATTTCATGTCGACATTGCTGGTAAAGGTCCCATAGCACACCGGCGCACTGGGGTTGGTAAGCTGGGTCAGCGTCAAGGCCGCAAGTGCCTCGGCATGGGACAGCGTGATGGCCCCGGCCACCGTGATCGGAGCCATTGCGCCCATCAGGGTAAAGGGTGTGATGATCGACATCTGCCCATGGCGCGCAAAATCGATCAGCCCCTGCGCCATCGGAATATCCAGCGTCCGCGGACTGTTGGTGTTGATAATCGTGTAACAATGGGCGTTAGCGCGGAACTCCTTGTCAGACAGACCTCGCGCCGTCGAGAGCATCTCGAAGCAGTCCATCACTTGCGGTGTGCCCCGTGAGAAGAAGAACGGGAACTTATCCGTCAATTCCATCTGCGCTTGGGTGGTGAAATAGTGCCGTACATTGGTTGGCACGTCCTGCGGTTCGACCTGCGGCGAGATCATCTGGAAGACATCAAAGTGGTGGGTGAGCTTTAGGAACTCCAGATAATCCTGCCCGCTTGCCGGCCGCCGACCGCGTTCCAGATCGGTCGCGTTTGGAGCGCCAGCCCCGGGTTGGAACACCAAAGAGCCCAGCTCCAAAGTGAAATCCCGGTGCCGAGCGCCTGCACGGCAGGCTATGGATTTCGGGGCCGAGGCAACGGCGGCCTCAACCATATCCCGCCCGATAAAGACCATCTCGCTGTCTTCATCCACACGCGCGCCACCCTGCGCGTAGATTCGCCGCGCTTCGGGCAACAGAACTTTCACGCCCAACTCTTCCAGCGTGCGCAAAGCGGTGTTGTGCATTTCTGCGATTTGATCTGCGGGGAACACTTCCATCTGCGGAAACGGATTGCGCAATTGGCGATAATTCACATCGCGAGTGGGTTGCGGGGCAGCCTCTGTTCCGCGCCCACGCCGTCGGCGTCTTTGACCCAAGTCCGACATGGTCAACCTCGCATCGCTTTGCCCAGCGGGTCATAGGGCGACGGCGCAATCACGCGGGCCGGGCGTTCGACACCGACCACATGCACCGACAACTCGGTGCCCGGTTCAGCCTTGTCGCGGTTGACCAAAGCCATGGCCAGCGACTTGCCCGTGTAGTGGCCATAGCCACCCGAAGTCACAAAACCCACTCGCTCTTCCCCGGCCCAAATCGGTTCATACCCGCTGGCATCGGCATCCAGCGCGTCAACCTCAAGCGTCACTTGAACTTGCGCCGGACCGTTGCCATCGCGTTCAGCCAGCGCAGCCTCTTTGCCAACGAAATCCTTGTTCCAGTCGATCCAGCGGTCCATTCCGGTCATGCCTGGCGTGTAAAGCTGAGTGAATTCTGCAGACCAGATACCAAAGCTCTTCTCAAGCCGCGTCGACAGCATCGCGTTGAATCCGCATTCGCGGATACCGTCCCCGGCCCCGGCCTCTAGCAGCATCCGGCGCAGTTTGATGTGGTCGCCATAGCGGCAGTTTATCTCATACCCTTTTTCGCCCGTCACAGACATACGCGCCACACGGGCACGCACCAGACCGATATCAAAGTCGCCGCAGCCCATGAATTTCAGGCCCGAGATATCTTGTTCTGCCAGTTTCTCGACCACAGCCTGCGATTTCGGCCCAACCACGGCAAAGCCGCAATATTCCTCGCCCAGATCGCGGATGTTCACAGCGTCCATCATGTGATCATCGAACCAGCGCATATGCCATGCGCGCAGATAGTAGCTGCCCATGATCCACCAGGTCCCGTCGCCCCAGTTCAGCACAGTCAGATCACCCTTGAGGCGGCCGTTTTCACCCAGCATTGGAGCCAGTTTGGCACGCCCCGGTGCAGGCAGTTTCGACGCCATGATCCTGTCCAGCCAAGCCTCGGCATTTGGGCCTGTGACCTCGAAGCGCGAAAAGCCCGAGATATCCAGTAGTCCCACGCCTTCGCGGATGGTTTTGCACTCCTCAGACACGATGTCGTGCGCATTCGAGCGTTTCAGCGTCGGCGTCTCTTCAAAGCCCTTGGGCGCAAAGTAAAGCGGTACTTCCAGATCCCAGCTGACGCCCCATTTGCACCCCGCCTCGGTCATTGCATCATGGGCTGGGGCCATCTTCAGCGGGCGACCTGCGGGCAGTTGCTCGTTCGGGTAAGTCATCACGAAACGACGGGAATAGAACTGACCGGTTGTTTCGCGGATGTAGCGTTTGTTCTGAGCGAAATCGCCATAGCGCGCCACGTCCATAGGCCATGCGTCGGCCTCAGGCTCGCCATGGATCATCCATTCGGCCAGCGTCTTACCAACGCCGCCACCCTGCAGGAATCCGGCCATCACCGCACAAGCTGACCAATAACCGCGCTTGCCTGGGACCGGACCGACCAGCGGGTTGCCATCGGGTGAGAAGGTGAACGCGCCGTTCACCCATGTTTTGATGCCAACATTCTGGATCGACGGGTACCGTTCAAAGCCCAGCGTCAGCTCGTTCTCGATCCGGTCGAGCTGTTCCTGGAACAACTCTTCACCGTAGTTCCACGGCGCACCGTCCATAGCCCAGTGCTCGTGATCGACCTCGTAGATGCCCACCAGAACGCCCTTCTGGTCCTGTCGCATATAGGTGAAGCCTTCAAGATCAACCGTCATCGGCATCTCGAAATCCGCCTCGGCCACCTCAGGCACCGTATCGGTGATCAGATAGTGGTGTTTCAGCGGCGAAACCGGCAGCTCCACTCCGGCCATGCGCCCCACCTGTTTGGCCCAGAGGCCAGCAGCGTTGACCACATGTTCACAAGTGATAGTGCCTTTGTCGGTCACAACTTCCCAACCATCCGCAGTCTGTGTCAGGCTTTCGACCTTGGTTTCTTCGTAGTATTCCGCGCCACGTTTCTTGGCCGCAGTTGCATAAGCCTGAACCGTACCGGTTGTATCGATGTAACCTTCGCGATCCGCCCACATCGCGCCCAGCACGCCGTCGGTGGACATGATCGGGCAGCGTTTCTGCGCCTCCTCTGGCGACAACAACTCACAGTCGTCAATGCCGATGGACTGAAAAATGCGGTAGTTGGCCTGCAGCCACTCCCACCGTTCGGGCGTGCCCGCCAGCGTCAGGCCGCCGGTCATGTGCAGGCCGATATTTTGGCCCGATTCTTTTTCGATCTCGCTCAGCAGATCGATCGTGTAGGCCTGAAGTGATGCCATGTTCGGATCGGCGTTCAACGCATGGATACCGCCCGCCGCGTGCCACGAAGACCCCGAGGCCAAACGCCGCCTCTCCAGCATGACCACATCTGACCAGCCAAACTTGGCGAGATGGTACAGAACCGAGGCGCCGACAACGCCGCCACCGATGACTACGACACGATACTGAGATTTCATCCTGCGCTCCCCTGCATGACTCGCAGAGGACGCTAGAGGCACTGTTCACTTCTGTCTAGACATTTCTGTACAGTTCGAGGGACAGCACCCGGATCAGCTTAAAGCCGGGCGCTCGGGCGTGTCTGAACGGCATCAAACCAGGCGCGTATGGCCGTGTTCTCTTCTGGGATACGCATCTTGATGACACGTGCGAAATCGACAAACACAAATGTGGTGATATCGGCCAGTGAAAACATGTCACCCGCAACGAAACCGCTCACTTGCAGACGGGCCTCAAGCAAATCGAAGAAGGCACGCACCCGCTCAGCCCCCCGCTGCGCTAGTTCAGGGATTTGCGCGTGGTTTGCAGGCCCGGTGATCGCGCGGCCTTTGAACGAAGGATGGGTGTTGCGCAAAGTTTCCGCGATTGGTGCGCCACATTGCTGTTCGGCGATGGCATTCCACATCAGAATTTCGCCTTTTTCATCCGGCGTATGCCCCATCAAGGCAGGTTCCGGAAAGCGCGCTTCGAGATAGGCGGCGATGCCAAGATTTTCGGTCAGCGTGGTGCCTTCATCCGTGACAAGAACAGGGATCGTTGCACCGGGGTTCACGGCCCGGAAGGCATCGCTAAACTGTTCACCTTTGGCGATTGAGATATCGCGGGTTTCAATCTCCAGCCCCTTTTCCGCAATAAACATCCGGGCACGGCGCGGGCTTGGCGCGGTTGAGCAATCGTAGAACAACATATTTGACGGTCCCCTCCAAAGCATCACACCTCAGACGTTAGACCGGCCCGGCACTACAGCGCGAGTCGGATCACACAGTGACCCTACGGCAGATCAACGCCGGTAGATGAAACAGCGCCCCTCCACCGCGCCTGCAGGCAGCGGCACTTCGGTCAGTGTTTCGAAATACATACGATCGCTGGAAACCATCAGTCCATCCCGCGCCAGAAGCGGTTCGATCAAAGGTGAGACGAGGCGGGCAAAAGCATCATTCTTTTGCCGGTTGTGTCCCCCAAGATCGGCATGGATCAGACTGGCTGACGCGCCAAATCGCGTAACCGAAGCAGGCAATGTTTCGCGCACATCACCGAGAATCACCAGATCATCGGGCGGTGTCGAATCGGGATGAGACGCAACGGCCCGTTCAAAAACATAAACAGGACGGTCCTGAATGTGCTTAACCATGTGGTGATATGTGCGCCCATTTCCCAATCCCAGCTCAAAAACCGGACCGGGCTGCCCCGTGGTCTGCGCGATGGCAAAGTCCAGACAAGCACGTTGCGAGACCATTCGGTCAATGAACAGATCCAATCGGCTTTGTTGCTCGGACACGGGGCACCTCTTTCAAAATCATTCGACACCAGTCGGGGGGCGATTGCGCCTTTGATGGCAAAAACTCAAGACTTTGTGTAGCCATACGGCCCGAGTTTCACGATTCCGCGACAATTCGGGTGAAGAAGGTGTTTGACTACGCCGCCCCAACCGCGCGAAACTGCTCAAAAAAGACAGGGAGTTCACAAAGCCGATGTTTTTTAGCGGCCAGACGGGTGGAAAACCCGCATGAGTGCGTTGTTGTCCGTTCGGGATCTCAGCATCGGCTTTGGCACGGGTCCATCCGTTGTCCAAGATGTCAGCTTCGAGGTCGAACCCGGGCAGACACTTGCATTGGTTGGAGAATCCGGTTCGGGCAAAACGATTTCCTGTCGCGCTGCACTGCGTATTCTGCCGCGTACCGCCCAGATCCGTAGCGGAACGATCACGCTGAACGATTCCAAAGGCACCGCTAATCTGATCGAACTGAGTGAAAGACAGATGCGTGGTATTCGCGGCAATCGGGTTTCTATGATTTTTCAGGAACCGATGCGATCTCTGTCACCGCTTCACAAAATCGGAAATCAGGTCAGCGAAGTTCTTTGGTTGCATCGCGGCGCATCCGATGCACAGGCCCGCAAAGAAGTTCTGACCCAGTTTGAGAGGGTTGGTTTCCCCGACCCTGCCCGCGCCTACGACAGCTATCCGTTCGAGCTGTCCGGCGGCATGCGCCAGCGTGCCATGATTGCCATGGCCATGGTGTCCAAGCCTGAATTGCTCATCGCGGACGAGCCGACAACAGCGCTGGATGTTACCACCCAAGCGCAGGTTCTTGGGCTGATCAAAGAGCTGCAGCGCGAGACCGGTATGGCGCTGATCCTTGTCACCCATGACCTGGGTGTAGTTGCTAACATGGCCGAGCGGGTGGTCGTCATGCACAAAGGCCGCGTGATGGAAGCTGGCCCGGCAGCACCAATTCTGAACGATCCGGCGCACCCCTATACGCAGCAGCTGTTCGACGCTGCGCCTGAGATACCCGATCAGGATGCCGTCGGCATACCGATGCCCGATGAGGACCTAATTCTGCAGATGACCGGGGTCTCAAAGACCTACACGATGCGATCGAGCAAAGGTTGGAAAGCCGACAAACTGATCCATGCCTGCCGGGGCGTAGATATGAAGCTGGCGCGCGGCAAGACGCTTGCAATCGTTGGCGAAAGCGGGTCTGGCAAAACAACCGCCGCCAGAATCGCTCTGGGCGCTGAACTGCCCGACCCGGGCGGCGAAGTTCTGTTCAGAACAACAAGGGATTCCGAACCGATAACGGTTCACAGTATGACACGGACCGAACGCACCGCGTTTCAGCGCAAGGCGCAAATGGTGTTTCAGGATCCCTATAGCTCTCTTAGCCCCCGTATGCGCATTCAGGATGCCATGACCGAGCCGTTGGAGATACACCGCCTCGGTACCGTGGCAGAGCAGCGCGACAAAGCGGCCGCGATGTTGCAGCGGGTCGGGCTGAATGCCGATATGCTCAAACGCTATCCGCATGCGTTTTCTGGTGGACAACGACAGCGCCTATCTATCGCCCGCGCGATGATGCTGGACCCGGCGCTGATTGTTTGTGACGAGCCAACCTCGGCGCTGGATGTATCCGTTCAAGAGCAAATTTTGACCCTGCTCGAAGAACTGCAGGACAGTCTGAACCTGTCTTACCTGTTCATCTCACATGATCTGGCCGTCGTCGCGCGCATTGCCGACGAGGTCGCCGTCATGCGCCGGGGTCTTGTGGTGGAACAAGCCCCACCCGAAACTCTGTTCTACAATCCACGTCATCCCTATACCAAGGCACTGATTGCCGCCCAGCCGGAACCAGATATCAATCGCCCGATTGATCTGAAACTGGTTGCGTTAGGTGCCGGTTCTCCCGACAGTTGGGATGACGCCTTTCGATTTTCCGACTCCGTGATACCTTCTTTGGTAGAGTTGGAGCCCGGCCATAAGGTACGTTGCCATGTTTAAGACCACTCACCGATTGATTCTGGCCGCGTCGCTGGCCATCGCAGGAATGCTGCCCGCTGTGGCAGAAATTCCGTCTAATCTTCAGGAAAACGCGTTCTGGCAAACCGAGGTTGAAAGCGGCGACCTGCCACCGGTTGCTGAACGTATTCCGCAAGATCCGCTGATCGTGGACTTAGCCGCCAAAGGTCGCGAATTCGGCGTACCCGGCGGTACACTGCGCACGATGGTCACCCGGTCCAAAGACATTCGGCAAATGGTGGTCTATGGCTACGCAAGGCTTGTGGGCTTCGATCAGGATTACAACATCGTCCCGGATTTGCTGGCTTCTTTCGAAAACGAAGACAATCGCAAATTTACTTTGAACCTGCGACCCGGCCACAAATGGTCAAACGGATCCGCGTTCACATCCGAAGACTTCCGGTATTGGTGGGAGGATGTGGCCAACAACGAATTGCTCAGCCCTTCAGGCCCACCAGATTTCCTGCTGGTTGAAGGCAAAACACCCACCGTCACCTTCCCCGACGAAACAACAGTTGTATTCGAATGGGATGACCCCAACCCGAATTTCCTGCAATCACTTGCTCAGGCGCGGCCGCCCTTTATCTATCGACCGTCTGAGTTCCTTAAGCAGTATCACGAGAAGTTTGCAGACCCCGAAGAACTGGCATTCAAGGTCGAAGATGCGCGGGTAAAAAGCTGGGCGGCGCTGCATAACAAGTTGGACAATCTATATAAGTACGACAATCATGAACTGCCGACGTTGCAGCCATGGCTCAACGCAAGTTCGGGCAAGAAAATCCGGCACAACTTTGTCCGTAACCCTTATTACCATCGGGTGGATTCAAATGGGGTTCAGCTGCCCTATATCGACGTAGTCGAAATGGAAATCGTCGCACCGGGTTTGGTTGCGGCCAAAGCAAATGCGGGTGAAACTGACTTGCAAGGTCGCGGATTGGCATTCCGCGATGCCTCGATCTTGAAAAAGGGCGAGGCTGAAGGTGGATACAAGACGCTTCTGTGGAAAACAGGCGTCGCGTCGCAGATCGCGATTTATCCCAATTTGAATTACACTGACGATGCATGGCGCGAGGTTCTGCGCGATGTACGTGTACGCAGGGCACTGTCGCTCGCCATTGATCGCAAGACGATCAATCAGGCGCTCTATTTCAAGCTGGCCCAACCCGGCGCGATGTCGGTTCTGCCCGCATCGCCCTTCTACGACGAAGCGAATGCGCAGGCTTGGGCACAGTATGACATCGACAAGGCGAATGCTCTGCTTGATGAGGCTGGGCTGACCGAGCGTGACAAAGATGGTATCCGATTGTTGCCCGACGGGCGTCCGATGGAGCTGATCATCGAAACCGCAGGTGAGCGGCAAGAGGTTGAAAATGCCCTGCAGATCGTCACGGATACCTGGCGTGAGATCGGAGTCGAACTGGTCATGCGACCATTGGATCGAGACATTCTGCGCAACCGGGTCTTCTCGGGCAATACAATGGCGTCGGTCTGGTTCGGCTGGGATGACGGCATTCCGCAAAGCCACACATCGCCGGCCTATCTCGCCCCGACCGATCAGGTCTTTCTGGCATGGCCTAAATGGGGCCAATACTATCAGACAAATGGAGGGTCGGGCGAACCACCAGACATGCCCGAGGCCGAACTTCTCATGAAGCTTGCCCACGATTGGGAAATCGCCTCCACGGATGAAGAACGCGGCGCAGTCTGGTCTGAGATGCTGAAAATTCACGCCGACCAGCTTTATGCGATCGGCATCCTGAACGGCGCACCGCAGCCTATTGTCGTGTCGAACCGCCTGCGCAATGTGCCTGAGCAGGCCATGTGGGCATGGGAACCCGGCGCACATTTCGGCATTCACCGTCCCGACGAGTTCTTCTTCGCCGACTAATTCAGGAGCAGCTAAATGGTCATGCTGCGCTACGCGGTGTATCGCTTTTTCACGATGCTGCTGACATTGCTGGTGGTGTCGGTTCTGATTTTCGTGATCATCAACCTGCCCCCCGGCGACTATCTCAGCAACCAGATCGCCGAACTGCAGGCTTCAGGACAGTCCGCCGGTGTCGCCAAGGCCGAGTTTCTGCGCAAGGAATACTCATTGGACCGGTCGTTGCCCGAGCAGTACCTGATCTGGATGGGCTTCTGGCCCGGACCGCATGGGTTCGAAGGCTTGTTACAGGGCAATTATGGCTGGTCCTTCGAATTTGACCGCCCCGTGCGCGAGATCGTGGGCGATACGCTGTGGTTGACGGTTGTGGTCAATCTGGCTGCCATTCTATTCGTCTATGCCGTTGCTCTGCCATTGGGGGTCATCGCTGCGGCCAGATCACGGACGTGGATTGACTATACCTCGGCCTTTGTAGGCTATCTGGGTCTTGCGACCCCGAACTTCCTGTTGGCGCTGATCCTGTTCTACTATGGCCATCGCTATTTCAACCTGCCCATCGGCGGACTGATGGACCCTTCCTTTGAGGGACAACCGATGAGTTGGGACAAGTTGAAATCCATCCTTGTCCACCTGATCGTTCCGACCTTCGTCATCGGAACCTCGGGTGCTTCGGCCATGATGCAGCGCCTGCGCGCCAATATGCTGGATGAACTAGGGAAACCTTATGTCGAAACAGCAATCGCCAAGGGCATGTCCCCATCGCGGATGCTGACGAAATACCCATTGCGCGTGGCCTTCAACCCGTTTGTCGCCGACATTGGCAACCTGCTGCCCTCGATGGTTTCAGGGTCGGTTTTGGTCTCGGTAGTTCTGGGTCTGCAAACAATCGGCCCGACCCTGCTGACTGCCTTGAAAACGCAGGACCAGTTCCTGTCGGCCTTCATTCTTATGTTCGTGGCTCTGCTGACGCTGATCGGCACCATGATTTCCGATATCCTGCTGGTCATGCTTGATCCGCGCATTCGTTATGAGGGGCGCGAAGCATGACCGACAAACCCGATGGTCGCTATGTCGACGACGCACCATTTGACCCGCAGGCCTCTATTCAGCAGCTTGAGCGCGCAGATCTCGATGCCCCTAATTGGGTGCTGGTCTGGCGCAAGTTCAGGACCCACAAGCTGGGTCTGATTTCTGGCCTCTTCTTGCTGCTCTGTTACTTGATGCTGCCTTTTGCGGGCTTTATTGCCCCCTACGGCCCCAATGACCGGAACGGAGAGCACCTGTATGCTCCACCCCAGTCGGTCAACTGGTTTCATGAGGGGAAGTTCATCGGCCCCTACGTTTATCCAATAGTTGCAGAGGCAGACCTTGAAACTTTCCAGTGGAAATTCGTCGCTGACACGGAAGACCCGCGCCCAATCCAGTTCTTCTGCGAAGGGTCAGAATACAAACTCGCAGGCTTGATCAAATCCGATACGCACCTGTTTTGCGCACCCGAAGGGGCCACGCTGTTTCTGTGGGGCTCGGACCGTCTGGGCCGCGATGTATTCAGCCGCATCCTATATGGCGCGCAACTGTCGCTGACAGTGGGCCTGATCGGCATTTCGGTATCCTTCTTCCTCGGCATCCTGTTCGGATCAATGGCCGGGTATTTCGGAGGGCGCATCGACTGGACCATCAACCGTGTGATCGAAATCCTGCGCTCGCTGCCGGAACTTCCCCTCTGGCTGGCCTTATCCGCCGCGGTGCCATCAAATTGGAGCCCGGTCGCGGTATTCTTCATCATCTCGATCATCCTCGGTATTCTCGATTGGCCAGGCCTTGCCCGATCTGTCCGCGCAAAATTCCTGTCTCTCAGAGAAGAGGAATACGTACGTGCGGCCGAGATGATGGGCGCAAGTTCCGGTCGTGTGATCCGAAAGCACCTGCTACCCAATTTCATGTCGCATCTGATTGCCTCGGCCACGCTATCAATCCCTGCGATGATCTTGGGCGAAACCGCCCTCAGCTTCCTTGGCCTTGGACTGCGGGCCCCGGCGGTCAGTTGGGGCGTGATGCTGAACGATGCGCAGAACCTCGCCTCAATCGAAATCTATCCATGGACCGCGATCCCGATGCTGCCAATCATCGTCGTCGTGCTGGCCTTCAACTTCCTTGGCGACGGGTTGCGCGACAGCCTTGATCCCTATCAGCAATGAGCTTGCTGTCCGCCCTCCCCTCACCTGACACCTACAGGGTCAATGGGGCGGGTGCGCGGCCCAGCGCCTTTGCGGTCTCGGAACTGGCGACGGCCAGTTTTGCGGCAGTCGGGCAGGAGCTGTCGCGCCTTGTGACAGCCTTGAACCTGGCGCCTGCACCTCCGGAGGTGGCCGTAGATCATCGACTGGCCTCCTTGTGGTATGGCTTTTCCTTCAAACCCGAAGGGTGGGATATGCCCAGCCTTTGGGACGCGATTGCTGGTGACTATCAGGCCTCTGATGGGTGGATCAGGCTGCACACCAACCTGCCCAGTCATCGCGCCGCCGCCCTTAGTGTTTTGCAAGTCGCGCCGGACCGTGCGCTGGTATCGCGCGCGGTTCGGGATTGGAGCATCTCTGAACTGGAAGCCGCGATTGTCGCCGAGGGCGGCGTCGCTGCCGCAATGCGCAGCCGCTCTGAGTGGCATGACCATCCGCAAGGACGCATATTGGCCCGCGAGCCGTTGATCGGATGGCAGGGGCCACGCAATATTCAGCTACGTGATCGACCTCAGGCGACTGCCGCGCGACCTCTTGCTGGGCTGCGTGTGCTCGATCTGACCCGCATTCTGGCTGGGCCCGTCTCAACACGAACACTCGCGGGATTCGGCGCCGAGGTCCTGAGGATTGATCCACCCGGCTGGGATGAACCTGGCGTCATTCCTGACATTTCTCTCGGCAAGCACTGCGCCTATCTGAACCTGAAATCACCCGATGGAAAAGCAAAACTGCAAGAGCTGCTGGCCCAAGCGGACATATTTGTCCACGGGTATCGGCCCGGCGCTTTGGACGCACTCGGTCTGGGCAAAAACATGCGGGATCAGCTTGCCCCCAACAGGGTTGAAGTCACGCTCGACGCCTATGGCTGGCAAGGACCATGGGCAGCGCGCCGCGGTTTTGACAGCCTTGTACAGATGAGTTCCGGAATCGCACATGCAGGGATGGGTTGGGCGGGGGCCGACAAGCCAACTCCGTTGCCTGTTCAGGCGCTGGATCACGCAACTGGTTACTTGATGGCTGCCGCCCTGCTCTCGGCGCTCGCCGAAGCCGCATCTGGACACGCTGTTATGGATGCCAGGCTCTCGCTGGCGCGCACCGCCGAATTGCTGGCCACCCTCGCCAAGAGCGAGCCCGGTGACGAAATTACCGAGGCGCTGCCTGTCGATTATGCGGATGCGCTCGAACCTTCCGGGTGGGGGCCCGGCTATCGATTGAAGCCGGCGCTAACCGTTGGATCCGCAAAGATGCACTGGGCTTTGCCTGCGTCCAAACTGGGAACTTCGCAGCCCACTTGGCCGTCACTTACCGCTTAAAGCTGCCGCCGCGCGGAACGCGCGGCCTCGCCCAACGCTTTGGATGGCCTCTCGTCAGAGACGCATTCCAAAGGGGCGGGAGCCCTCCTAGCGATCATCACCAACGCCGGGGCCGATATCGTCCAGATAGTCTTCGTCAATCGCGGCCTGAACGGCCCCTGTGACAGCCTCGCGTTGTTTGGGAGTCAGGTCTTCGGCCTCTTTGTCATCCGCCAGTCGCACGGTGACTTCCCGATGCGCAAACCGGATACCTTCTCGGGCAAACAGCTCGCGAATATCCTGATAGACTTTTTTGCGCACCAGCCACTGATCGCCCGGCTTGGTCATAAACTTGACCCGGATAATCATTGCAGAATCCTGCATTTCGATCACACCCTGCGATTTCAGCGGCTGGATGAAGTTATCACCAATCACCGGATCGCTCAGCAGCTCTTGACCCAGCTTCTTGATCAGCTTCCGCACCTTTTCGACATCGGTGTCATAGGTCACCCGCAACGGCAGCTTCATGATTACCCAGTCGCGGGAATAGTTTGTCAGAACCTTGATCTCTCCAAATGGGATCGTGTTGAGCGCACCAAGGTGGTGGCGCAGTTGGAAGGACCGGACCGATATCTTTTCGACCGTCCCTTTCACATCACCAATGTCGATGTATTCACCCTTTCGGAAAGCATCATCCATCAGGAAGAACGCACCCGAGAAGATGTCGCGGACCAGGGTTTGCGACCCGAAACCAACGGCCAGACCCACAACACCTGCACCGGCAAACAGCGGGCTGACATTGATCCCCAGTTCCATCAATACAATCAGCGCGATGGTCACAACGACCACAGCCAGAATGGCCCCGCGGAACAGAGGCAACAAAGTTGCAAGACGGCTCTGCCCGCCTTCGCCTCCTTCGTCGCCCAGCTCGGCTTCAGCACCGCCGTCATCCGTCTCTTCCGCGATCTTGCTATCGATCCAGACGCGGAAGAAGTGAAACAGAATGTAACCCATAAACAGGATCACCATCACATCCAGCGCCCGCTCGATAGGCAAGTCATCCGACCAATTGGCCTGCGGGTTCCATATCACTACCAGCGCATAGAGACCCACCACAAAGGCCAGAATGCCTGCCACACGACGGGCAAGGTCTTCGTACGTCAGAATGGCGTGTTTGCGCTTTTCAGCCTGCGGCGTATCAGCCACCAGCTCATCCTCGATCTGCTCAGCCGCTTCTGCGTCGGCATTCATCACCTCAATTCTGCGATTGCGATCAAAATACCTTTCAAGCAGATAGTTCATCGCGCCGTAGGCCACGACGACGGACATAAAGATGGCATAGCTGCTGGCCACGATCGGGATCGAATCCTGAACCTCCAGCACCAGATCAACGGCCAGTTTGAACCAGCTGAACACCATATAAAGCACCAGAACCGGCGCCCAGGCGAAAGAGATGAACTTCAGTATCCAAGACACCTGATCCGGAGCACGCCCGCCACGAATGGCGTTCGAAATCGCGCGCGCATTGAACAGGATCATCAGTATGTTGCCTAGCGCCCCGATCAGCGTCAGGCTACCATAGACCATGGCATAGACGTTATAGTTCAGCCCAAAATCCGCGACCCATGTCGAGAACAGAACAACCGAGATGTCATAGGTCGCCAGTGCTGACGCCCAAACATACAGGCGCTTGGCGTCCCGGTCTGAAAAAGGCGGCAGGCGATACTGGCTAAGGTAAGGCGACAGAACCATCCGCCACAAGTCCGAGACAGTGCGCGAAAGGAAAAACGCGGTAAAGATTGCCGTAACGGTAAACTGGATTGATATGTCTTCCGCTTCACCAAAGAACAGATAGCCAACGATCAGCGCCATAAGCATGGCAAAGATCGTTCCGCCAATGCCCATCACGAAACGATACACAAGGAAAGGCATCTTTTCACGATAGCCAACCGGGTTTTCCTTGATGCGCGCAACCACCAAACGCTTCGCGATGCGCTTGCCGTAGATTTCGATCGACAACCATCGCCCCAGCAAAAGGAACAACACGTTCAGGACCAACACCTCGACATAGGTCTGGATCCGCCCGTCCGGACTGGTCTGTCTGAGGATGTATTGGACCTCAAAGACCGAATAGGGCAGCGCCTCCATCCGCGAGCGTACGGAATCCCGGAACTTTGAGAACCGCTCTTGCGCCTTCATCAGCTGAGAACCCTCAGCCATGTGATCAATGCTATCTGCCTCTGGCGTCGCGTCGGCACTATTGCCCGCTGCCGATACAACCTGCCCGGCGCTGTCGATTACGATTACGCTTGCGCCCGCCTCGGAAGCGGATCGAATGGCCGCCGCCAGATCGCTGTCAGCGGCAGAGCTTGAAGAACCGGTTTCCTCGCTTGATCCTATTGGGTATCCCGGAATAAGCGAAGTTTGCGCAACCGCGTCGGTTGCACTGGCCAGCATCGCCGCCCAAATCACCAAAATCAGCCCGGCCAGAACATTCATTTTCATCGTATATCGCATCCAATTCGTAGCTGCGTCCAAGACTATAGAACCTCAGAAGGCTGTTCAAATCATCCGCACACGCGGTGTCAACATCGTGAGAGCCCGTGTTCCTGACGCAATGGATGGGATAAAGTGTTTCCAAGACAACAAAAATTGAATATGACCACCTGAGGCGTCCAGCCTCCGAATTGGCTTGTGCATGAAGAACCATCGGCCTGCATATCGCAAGGTGCGCCTGTTGTCGGCGGTGGCATTATGCTGTTGCCAATTCGCAATGTTTGGCGCATTTGGACGGCGGAATCTGTGCCTTTGGCAAGAAGGTCTGGCAGAATTACGATAATCAGGTGCAGACGCGCGGAGTTGCACTGGAACCGAAACAGGCGAAGGCATGAGCCTAGGGATCAAAAACGAAAATCACGGCCGCGCACCGCGCATCCTGCTATATAGTCACGACACGTTCGGCCTGGGTCACCTGCGCCGGTCACGCGCGCTGGCTGCGGCCATAACACAAGCCGATCAACGCGCTTCGGCCCTCATATTGACCGGTTCACCCATTGCCGGACGGTTTACTTTTCCGCGTCGGGTTGACCATGTCCGTCTACCCGGGGTCACCAAACGCGCCGACGGCTCGTATGCTTCGCAGACCATCGGCATGGGCATCGATGATGTGACCGAGTTGCGCGCAAGCCTGATCCAGACATCTGTCGAACAGTTCGACCCCGATGTGCTGATCGTCGACAAAGAGCCTACCGGTTTTCGCGGTGAGCTGCTGCCGACGCTTGAGTATCTTGAAAACTCCTGCTCAACCAAATTGGTTCTGGGCCTGCGCGACGTTCTGGATGAGCCCGAAGTACTGGCCGCCGAATGGGAGCGTAAGGACGCGATCTCGGCGACTGAACGATTCTATGATGAGATCTGGGTATATGGGTTGCGATCGGTCTACGATCCTACACAAGGCCTTCCCCTCAGCCCGGCGACGCAACAGCGCATTCATTGGACAGGGTATCTACGTCGCGATCTTGGGCCGGTTGGTGAGCCACCAGAACAACCGTATATCCTGATCACCCCTGGTGGTGGCGGCGATGGCAAGGCGATGGTCAATTTGGTGCTGTCCGCATATGAAAAAGACCCGGATCTGTCACCCCGCGCTGTGCTGGTCTATGGGCCCTTCCTGTCAGGCGAACTACGCGAAGATTTTGAAACCCGTGTCGCCGCCCTAAATGGCCGTGTGACCGCCGTTGGCTTTGAATCGCAGATCGAAACGCTGTTCGCGGGCGCTGCCGGTGTGGTCTGCATGGGCGGGTACAATACCTTCTGCGAGGTTTTGTCCTTCGACAAACGCGCCGTCATTGTTCCGCGCACGACGCCGCGGCTGGAGCAATGGATTCGTGCCTCGCGCGCTGAGGATCTGGGTCTGGTACGCATGCTGGATGAAAACCGTGACGGTCTGACAGCGGATGCAATGATCCGCGCGATCCGCGCCTTGCCCCATCAGCCGCTGCCTTCGCAGGCCATTCGCGCAGGGCTGTTGGACGGGCTAAGCTACGTCACCCATCGCATAAACGCGCTGCTAGGCGCGGAACAAGAGCGCGCCACCGGATGACGCGCGAACCCCCCAAGCTGGCGGTGCTGGTCAAAGGCTGGCCGCGCCTGTCCGAGACGTTCATCGCGCAAGAATTGGTGGCCTTGCAGGAGGCAGGGCACAGCTTCGATATCTGGTCGTTGCGCCATCCGACCGATACCAAGCGCCATCCTCTGCACGATCGCTTCAAGGGGCAGGTGCATTACCTGCCGGAATACCTTTATGAAGAGCCTGAGCGGCTGGCGACTGCGCGAGACATTGCAGCTCGTCTGCCCGGATACGCGCAAGCTTACCAGGTCTGGCGGCAAGACCTGCGCCGAGACCCGACTCACAACCGAATTCGCCGGTTTGGTCAGGCCTGCGTATTGGCCGCTGAGCTGCCCGATCAAACGCGGGCGCTGTATGCGCATTTCATGCACACTCCGTCTTCGGTCGCCCGCTATGCGTCTATCATGCGCAGCCTGCCCTGGAGTTTTTCGGCGCATGCCAAAGATATCTGGACCTCACCAGACTGGGAAAAGCGGGAAAAGCTGCAACTGGCCTCTCACGGCGCCATCTTCGGGGCAACCTGTACTGCCCTTGGTGCCGCACATCTGCGCGAACTGGCTGATGATCCTGCGCGGGTAGAACTGATCTATCATGGGCTGGACCTGTCGCGGTTTCCTGCACCTCCCCAGCAGTGTTCGCGTGCAGTGGATGCACCCTTTCACATGCTGTCGGTCGGGCGTCTTGTCGAAAAGAAGGGCTTTGACCGGCTTCTCCAAGCTTTCGCGCTGCTCCCCAGATCGCTGAATTGGCATTGGACCCATATCGGCGGCGGAAATCTGGGCGACGAGTTGAGCGCACAAGCCGATGCCGCAGGGATTTCCGATCGGATCACGTGGATGGGGGCTTGCGATCAACCGGAAGTCATTGCCGAGATGCGCCGCTCTGATCTGTTTGTCCTGCCCAGCAGAATTGCTGCCGACGGCGACCGCGATGGTTTACCCAATGTTTTGATGGAAGCCGCGTCCCAGCGCCTCCCGATCCTGTCAACGCCGGTGTCAGCCATCCCGGAGTTCATTGAATCCGGTGTTCACGGTCAGCTGTCAGAAGATGACCCGACCTCTCTGGCCTCGGCTATTGTGGATCTCGCCCAGAACCCGGCGAGAACGGCCGAGATGGCTAAGGCCGCGTATAACCGGTTGATCGCCGACTTCCGGATGGACCCGGGCATACGTCGCTTGTCCGAGCGGCTCAGCGCCTTGTGCGCGGACGAGCCCTGATGGCGCGGGTGGCTTTCTATGCACCGATGAAGTCCCCCGACAGTCCCAAGCCCTCGGGTGATCGCGAAATGGCCCGCAACCTGATGCAGGCCCTCGGCGCTCAGGGAGACATTGTTGAGCTGGCCTCGCAATTGCGGATTTACGACAAGGCAGGCGACCGGGCACTTCAGGACGAATTACGTCGCAAAGCAACGACCGAGGCTGCACGACTGGCTGAGGAACTGCCCTCTGACACGAACCTGTGGGTGACTTATCACAACTACTACAAGGCCCCCGATCTGCTCGGCCCGGCCGTGAGCCGCGCAAGAGACATCCCGTATGTGCAGCTGGAAAGTACCCGCGCCACCAGCCGGCTTGCAGGCCCATGGGCTGATTTTGCGCAAGCGGCGCATGATGCGTGCGACAGCGCGCAGGTGATTTTCTACCACACAGCCAACGACCTGATCACGTTAGAACGGGAAAGGTTCGGTACGCAGGCGTTGGTGGAACTGCCTCCGTTTCTTCCCATCACGGAATTGCCCCCTGTTTCGACCCGTGATGGGCCGATGCTGACCGTGGGCATGATGCGGCCGGGGGACAAGCTGGCCTCGTACGCCATTCTGGCCGACACGCTGGAACATCTGACAGGGGATTGGGCGTTGGACGTGGTAGGCGATGGCCCGGCCCGATTGGAAGTCGAGGCGCTGATGGCGCGGTTCGGACCTCGTGTCCGGTTTCTGGGTCAGCTGGATCGGGACACGTTGCAGGTCCAGTACCGCCAGGCGTCCTTGTTCGTTTGGCCCGGGGTCAACGAAGCCTATGGAATGGTCTATCTTGAGGCCCAGGCCTGCGGCGTTCCCGTCGCAGCACAAGATCGCCCCGGTGTTCGTGATGTGCTGATACCTTCCGATCATCCCGATACCGTATCGGGTGCCAAAGGGTTGGCCGCGCGTATACAGAGGTTTCTGGACCATCCCGACCTGAGCCAGTCTGAGGGCAATCGTGCCCACGCATATGTCGCGCAACGCCATCTGATGCCATCCGCCACCGAACGGTTCTGGACCACTGTGCGCCCATTGTTGGAGAAAAACCGATGACCCGCCTCGCCCTTCTGCGACATGGACACACGGATTGGAATCGCGCGGGTCGCATTCAGGGGCGCAGCGACATTCCGCTGGATGCCGACGCGCGGGCTGAACTTGCGGGGTATTGCCTGCCATCGCCGTGGAACGCAGCATCAATCTGGTCCAGCCCGCTAAGCCGCGCGTCTGAAACAGCGCAGTTGGTATCGGGTAGAGCGCCCAAAACATCTCAGGCGCTGATCGAGATGAATTGGGGCGAATGGGAGGGAGAGCGCGGTGCCGAACTGATCGAAATCCCCGACAGCGGCTATCGCCACATCGAAGACTGGGGCTGGGATTATCGGCCACCGGGCGGTGAAAGCCCGGCTGAATTATGGGCAAGGCTTAATCCATGGTTGACCGAGTTGCAGGGAGACAGTCTTGCAGTCTGCCACATCGGAATCATGAGAGTAATATTGGCCAAGGCCTGGGGCTGGAATTTTGCCGGCCCCGCACCGTTTAAGATCAAGCGCAACAGACTGTTTATCGTAAACCTGGACGAAATGCGGCCTGAACCCGAACCGGTTCGATTAATTGCGCGTGAGGTTTGACCATGAAGGTGATGATCGTTGTTACCCATCTGTTGGGGACCGGACACCTTAGCCGGGCCGTTACATTGGGGCGCGCATTCGCCGAACAGGACCACGAGGTGTTTGTGGTCTCGGGTGGCATGCCTGCGCCTCAGCTTGACACACGTGGGTTATCATTACTGAATTTACCGCCGCTGCGGTCTGATGGCACAGATTTCACTCGCTTGCTTGATCAGCATGGCGCTGCGGCCGACTTGGTCTACTTCGCTGCGCGCACAAACGCCCTGACGCAGGCGGTAAGCAGCTTCGGGCCGCAGGTTCTGATCACCGAGCTTTATCCGTTCGGGCGGCGCTCGTTGGCCGCGGAGTTCAAATCTGCATTGAAAGCCGCACGAGACCTACCTCGGCCACCCGTCATCCTTGGTTCGATCCGTGACATTCTTGCGCCGCCATCGAAGCCCGCAAAGGTAAGCCAAACGGATGAGGTTATCGCAGAGTTTTACGACGGCGTTCTGGTCCATTCCGACCCCAAGATCACCAAGCTGGAGGTCAGTTGGCCTGTCTCGGCTCAACTGGCATCGCGCCTTCATTACACCGGTTTCGTCGCCCCAAGTGCTGCGCCAAGCCATCCAGATGGCATAGGCCAAGGCGAGATATTGGTCAGCGCGGGTGGCGGGTCGGTCGGCCAGCCGATCTTTCGAGCGGCCATCGAGGCCGCCCAAAAGATGCCCAACAGGCGCTGGCGATTGTTGGTGGGCGGGCAGGATGCAAAAGCGCGAATTTCCGAGCTTTCGCAAATGACCCAGAGTACCTCGGTTCTTCTTGAATCCGTCCGCCCTGATTTTCGCCAAATGCTACCGCTTGCCGCCGCTTCGGTCAGCATGTGCGGTTACAACACGGCCATGGACCTGCTGCAAAGCGGTACCCCGGCGGTTCTGATACCGTTCGATGATGGAAAAGAGGTTGAACAGACTTTGCGCGCGAGATCTCTGTCTCAGTTGAACGGGATCAAGGTGCTTAACAGTTCTGACCTGAACGCGGACTCACTGGCGAATGCGCTTGAGCATGTCATTTCGGGTGCTGAACGCCTCCCTATGACCAACGGGTTTGATGGTGCACGCCGGTCGGTGGAAATTGCAGTGAGCTTGTACGAGGCCAGCCGATGAGGCCTGATTGGCGCCCCTTGCAGTCAGAGTTGCGGCGCTGGCAGGATGCAGGATTGACCCTGCCCTTGTGGTGGCGTGATGACGATGCAGTTGCAGTGACACCACAGATAGAAAAGCTATCGGCCATGTCAGACGAGCTCGGCCTGCCAGTCCATCTGGCGGTAATCCCGCGTGAGGCGCAGACGGTACTTGCAGAGTATGTGTCAGATCAGTCTGTTTTGATCCCGGTTGTGCATGGCTGGGCGCATCAGAACCACGCGCCTGCAGACGAGAAGAAAGCCGAATTTCGCCTGCACCGGCCCCTTGAAGCGGTAGTTGCAGATGCCGAGGCTGGATTGTCCCGGCTGCGAGGTTTGTTCGGTGACAACTTGCGTCCGATGTTTGTGCCCCCGTGGAATCGGATCGACTCCAAAGTCGCCATGCAGCTTCACGGGCTGGGCTATCGGATACTGTCGACGGCGACCCCCCGAAAGATACCGCTCGCGGCGCCCGGCCTCGCGCAGATAGACACACATCTCGATCCAATCGACTGGCGCGGGAAGCGCGGTTTAATCGACCCTGACAGACTGATCGCACAGACAGTTGAGCTGCTGCATGACCGACGCACCGGTCGCGCAGACAATGCCGAAGCATTTGGGGTGTTGACGCATCATCTGGTCCATGATCAGGACATCTGGACGTTTACACAGGATCTGTTGCACAGGCTGCTTGATGGACCGGGCACACCCTGGACCGCACCACGTAACTGAACTCGCAAGGAGAGCCCGAATGAGCCGACTGGATTCCATGCTGCGCCGCCTGACGGCGCAACGCGACGGGCTAAACTGGGCCGCCGCACAGATCGGCACCATGGAAGGGGACGTTCTGGACCTGGGGCTAGGTAACGGACGTACCTATGATCATCTGCGTGAAATCCTGCCCTCTCGGCGTATATGGGTGATGGATCGCGTCTTGCAGTGTCATCCCGACAGCACGCCACCGGCACAGGATTTCCTGCAGGGTGAGGCCGAGCCGATGTTGCGTAAACTAGCGGACGCAGGCCAAACAATCGCGCTGGCGCACTACGATTTCGGCCGCGGGATCAAGTCCGAAGATGTTGCGGAAGCGGCACACCTCAGCCCTTTGATCAAACAGGTCATGCGACCCGGCGGGTTGTTGATTTCAGGGCAACCGTTGACGGGTTTTGCTCAGATTGAAGGCCCCGAGACCATCGCGCCCGATCGATATCTTTTCTATCGCGCCTGAGCAGGCTTTGAACTGGCGGGATTGTATATTGAATCTATCGATCAGATTCACCGCAGTCAGGCCTATGCATTGACGCGAGTCGAGGGTATACGCCACCGCAACAGCACACCCACATGAGGCCAGTCATGAGCTTTGACCGTTCCATCAAGATCGCTCCCTCGATCCTGTCAGCCGATTTCGCAAATTTCGGACAGGAGATTCAGGCCATCGAAGCTCAAGGGGCGGATTGGGTTCATGTGGACGTGATGGACGGCCACTTTGTCCCAAACCTCACTTTTGGTCCCCCAGCGGTCAAAGCGTTTCGCCCACATGTTAAGACCGTCATGGATGTGCATTTGATGATCACTCCGGTCGACCCTTATATTCAAGCCTATGCCGATGCGGGCGCTGATGTGCTGACCGCGCATGTCGAAGCGGGGCCGCATTCGCACCGCACGCTGCAGGCGATACGCGCTGCGGGAATGAAAGCAGGGATCGCGTTGAATCCCGGGACGCCCGCCGAGGCCGTCGAGCACCTGTTGGACCTGACTGATCTGGTGTGCGTCATGACCGTCAACCCCGGCTTCGGGGGGCAAAAATTCATCGACATGACCGCAAAAGTGCAACGTTTGCGCGAGATGATCGGCGACCGACCGGTGCATATCGAAATCGACGGCGGTGTTGATCCCAAAACAGCGCCTCTGGTGGCCGCTGCAGGCGCTGACGTGTTGGTCGCCGGATCAGCAGTTTTTAAAGGCGGGTCAGTTTCAAACCCGTCGGTCTATGGCGACAATATTCGCGCCGTGCGGGCTGCTGCCGAAGGTGCACTGGGTTAACAACAAACCCTCCCGCCAGTCGTCGATTTCGATATGCACCGGTCGGTCGCCGATCATCTCGCGCAAACGTTGCACTTTTGCGGTCATGTCGATG
>NZ_JBQGAC010000005.1:0-324034 GCF_056542625.1 Ruegeria sp. AB7
CGGCAGCGCGCCTCTGGCGCGCTGCCGGGCCCAACGCGTTTGACGGCATCTTTGATGCAGGCAAACGGAGCGGGAGCTTTCCCTGTTTAATTCTTGCTTTTCAAAGCTGAGCGAACAGCTCCGACAAGCGGCGCGTTTCGTCTTCGATCCCGAAGGGCGCATTCAACATGAACATACCTGATCCGACCATGCGATGACCTTCCCGCGCCGGAGGGAACGTGACCTCATGGCAAATCGTTTTGGGATATCCAGCGGATTTCAGAGACGAAATCATAGCCTTGTGACGTGCATCCGTCAGGATTGGATACCAAAGTGCGATCACACCCACATTCCATTTGCGGTGCAGCTTCGCGATCACCCCAGGCAAACGGTCATACTCGGCCTTTACTTCATAACTGGGATCGATCAGCATCATGCCCCGCCTCGGGGTCGGAGGCAGCAACGATTGGGCCAACTCAAACCCATCCTGCCGATAGACCTTCGCCCCGAAAGGAGACAGCGCCAGTGAAAGTGCCGTATGTTCCTGCGGATGCAGCTCGGCGAAATGCAGGCTATCCTGTTTTCGCAACAGGTTGGCCGCAATCAGTGGTGAACCGGGATACGCATGCACGCCGTGACTGGCCTGTATGGTATCCAGCACCCGCGCCATTGGATGATCGGAATCAAACCAACCTTCGCGCCTGACGCGCCCGATCCCGGCGACAGCTTCACCCGTTCGAACCGCCTCAGCCGCGTCAAGGTGATATAGTCCACGCCCGGAGTGCGTTTCGATATAGCTGAGGGGTTTGTCCTTTTGGGTCAAATAACGCAGCGTCCACGCCAATAAAGCGTGCTTTTGCACATCAGCCAGATTTCCAGCGTGGTAAATGTGTTGATATGAGAGCATTATGCCTTCTAAAGTCCCCATCAATAAGGCGGAAAGGTGCTGATTGTCGCGGAATCAGCCCTTTAACCGGGCGAGTTGGCACCCTATAAGGCATCCGTCCCGGAACCGTCGAGTCGCGGGCAGTGGAAATTCTGACAAACGGGATCAGGGAAATATGGGCATCTTTGGCAATCTAGGCGGCCTGTTCACAGCGGACATGGCTATCGACCTTGGAACAGCGAACACGCTGGTTTATGTCAAAGGGCGCGGAGTGATCCTGTCTGAGCCCTCGGTCGTTGCCTACCACGTCAAGGATGGGGTCAAGAAAGTCCTTGCTGTTGGCGAGGACGCCAAGCTGATGTTGGGCCGGACCCCAGGCTCCATTGAAGCCATCCGTCCGATGCGCGAGGGTGTCATCGCGGACTTCGACACCGCCGAAGAGATGATCAAGCATTTTATCCGCAAGGTGCATAAACGCTCGACCTTCTCGAAACCCAAGATCATCGTCTGTGTCCCCCACGGTGCAACCCCGGTTGAAAAACGCGCAATCCGCCAGTCGGTTCTGTCCGCAGGAGCGCGCCGCGCGGGCCTGATTGCCGAACCAATTGCGGCTGCGATTGGCGCGGGGATGCCGATAACCGATCCGACCGGCAACATGGTTGTCGATATCGGCGGCGGTACCACCGAGGTCGCGGTTCTGTCGCTGGGCGACATCGTCTATGCCCGCTCGGTCCGCGTTGGTGGCGACCGGATGGATGAGGCGATCATCTCGTACCTGCGGCGCCAACAGAACCTGCTGGTGGGTGAATCAACTGCGGAACGGATCAAGACCACCATCGGTACCGCACGGATGCCGGACGATGGCCGTGGCCAGTCGATGCATATCCGGGGTCGCGACCTGCTGAACGGTGTGCCCAAGGAAATCGAGATCAGCCAGGCTCAGGTGGCCGAAGCGCTGTCTGAACCCGTGCAGCAGATTTGCGAGGCGGTAATGACAGCTCTGGAAACCACGCCGCCCGATCTGGCTGCCGATATCGTGGACCGGGGTGTTATGCTGACCGGAGGCGGAGCTTTGCTAGGTGACCTTGACCTTGCTCTGCGCGAACAGACCGGTCTGGCCGTGTCGATTGCCGATGAAAGCCTGAATTGTGTGGCTTTGGGCACGGGCAAAGCACTCGAATACGAAAAACAACTGCGCCACGCGATTGACTACGAAAGCTAAGGCGCGCACCCTGATGGGGTGAGAACTCGGGCACGAGCAGCACGGGAAGGTAACCTGTGGCAAAGGACCGATCACAGCGCGATGAATACACGACACCCCTGCGCCGATTGCTTCTGGGGATCGTTGTTCTGTGCCTGCTTGGTATTTTCCTCGTCTGGCGCATCGACAGCCCGCGCGTTGAACGGTTCCGCGCGCAGGTGGTGGATACGGTTGTCCCCTCGATGGAGTGGGCGATGGTTCCGGTCACTGCGCTGGTGAACCTGTCTCGTGATTTCCAAAGCTATCAGCGGCTCAGCGAGCAGAACCAGGAATTGCGCAGCGAGCTGCGCCTGATGCGCGCCTGGAAAGAGGCCGCGCTGCAGCTGGAACAGGAAAACGCCCGCCTGCTGGATCTCAACAACGTACGGCTCGATCCGCGCCTGACCTATGTCACCGGGGTGGTGATGGCCGATAGCGGCTCACCCTTCAGGCAATCTGTGCTGTTGAACGTGGGGGAGCGTGACGGGATCGTGGATGGTTGGGCAACGATGGACGGGATCGGAGTGGTCGGGCGCATCTCGGGCGTGGGCCCGGATACCGCGCGCGTGATCCTGATGACCGATGCCTCAAGCGCGATCCCGGCGACGATCCAGCCTTCGGGGCAGACGGCGCTGATCGCAGGTGACAATACTTCGGCCCCTGCAGTGGAGTTTCTGGAAAACCGGGAACTCGTGCGACCGGGCGACCGGGTCGTTACATCAGGCGATGGTGGCGTGTTCCCCGGTGGCTTGCTGATCGGTCAAATCACGGTTGATCCCGGTGGCAGGTTGCGCGTGCGGCTGTCGGCAGATTTCGAGCGGCTCGAGTTTCTGCGCGTACTACGCTATCAGTCGGCCCCACCAATCACGGAATCCGGTGATATCGTCGGCCCCCGTCAACCCGAAGCATCCTTGACCCCATCCGAGGTCAATGATGGATAGGTCGGTCTCATATCTTTGGGCCAAGCGCGGTCTCTATGTCGCTCTGGCGGTATTTGTGGTGTTTCTGCACCTGTTGCCGCTGGATACAAAACCTGATCGCCTGCCCTTTCCTGACACACTGATCGCTCTTACCTACGCATGGGTGCTGCGGCGGCCGGAATATATTCCGATCCTGATCATTGCCATCGTCATGTTCATGGCCGATCTGCTTTTGCAACGCCCACCGGGGTTGCTTGCTGCGTTGGTGGTTCTGGGTGCAGCCTATCTGCATTCCGCTGCGGCTGGCATGAGAGACAGTGGGTTTGTGGGCGAATGGGCAACCGTCGGGGCAGTGATCACGGTTGTGTTTGTGCTCAATCGACTCATTCTTGCTATCCTCTCGGTGCAACAGGCAACTCTGGGACCGGTAGTGGTGCAAGTTATTCTGACAATCGCAATCTATCCTGTGATGGTTTTGATGAGCCAAACTGTGTTTGGCGTAAGGCGCAAATCTGTTGCCGACAGTACGATGCCACGGGTGCGGCCATGAAGCAGCGCAAACCAAAGCCCAAGGGCCTTGCTTACAAACGTTTGCCGCGCCGCGCCTTGATCCTCGGTGGGCTACAAGCGGCCTTTATCGGGGGGCTGGCAGCCCGGATGCGGTTCATGCAGGTGGATCAAGCGGATGAATACCGTCTGCTGGCCGAAGAAAACCGGATCAACATCCGTCTGATCCCACCAACCCGGGGCCGGATATATGACCGAAACGGGCAGATCATAGGATTAAACTCTCAGTCCTATCGCATCGTCATCGTGCGCGAGGATGCAGGCGATATCGACAAGGTCATCGCCAAGCTTTCGGAACTGATCCCGTTGACCGGGGACGAAATCGAGCGTGCCAAAACCGAAATGCGCCGATCGGCCCCGTTTCTGCCGGTCACGCTGGTCGATCAAGTAACGTGGGAGGATATCTCGAAAGTCGCGGTCAATGCCCCCGCACTGCCTGGTGTCACGCCCGAGGTCGGCATGACACGCCAGTATCCGCGCTATGAAGATTTCGCCCATGTGGTCGGCTATGTCGGCCCGGTCAGCGACTATGATCTGAGCCAGATTGAAGACCCCGAGCCGGTACTGCGCATCCCACGGTTCCAGATCGGCAAGGTCGGGCTGGAAGCCAAGCAAGAGATCACCTTGCGCGGCAAGGCCGGGGCCAAGCGGGTTGAGGTCAACGCCACAGGCCGGGTGATGCGCGAGCTGGACCGCCAGGTCGGCGAAGCCGGGGCAGATTTGCAATTGTCAGTCGACGCCAATCTGCAGCAATACGCGCAGGCGCGATTGGCTGGGGAAAGCGCCGCTGCGGTCGTGATCGATTGCGAAACCGGCGACATCCGCGCCATCAGCTCGGCCCCCAGCTTCGATCCGAACCTGTTCGTGCGTGGGATCTCGGTGGCGGACTACCAGATGCTGACGCAGGACAAGTATCGCCCGCTTGCCAATAAGACAGTACAGGGCACCTACCCTCCTGGATCGACTTTCAAAATGATCACCGCCATGGCTGCGCTCGAAGCCGGGGTGATCAGCCCTTCCAGCACGGTGTACTGTCCGGGTCACATGAAAGTGGGCAGCCGCCGCTTTCACTGCTGGAAACGCGGCGGGCACGGGACGGTCGACCTTGAAACTTCGCTGAAGCGCAGTTGCGACGTCTACTATTACGACGTGGCAATACGTGTCGGGATCGACAGGATTTCCGAGATGGCACGCACCTTCGGACTGGGTATCAAACATGACATTCCGATGTCTGCCGTTGCTGCCGGGCTTGCCCCCAATCAGGAATGGAAGCAGCGGGTTCACGGACAGGACTGGCTGGTGGGTGACACTGCAAACGCTTCGATCGGTCAGGGGTTCATGCTTGCCTCACCGCTTCAATTGGCCGTGATGACGGCGCGTTTGGCGACAGGTCGCGCCGTGCAACCACGCCTTGTTCGATCAATCAATGGGGTTGAACAGCCCTCGGGCGCGGGTGAACCGCTGCAGGTGAACCGCAACAACCTTGAGCAAGTGCGCAAAGCCATGTTCACAGTCTCGAATAACAGGCGTGGCACCGCGTATCGCAGTCGCATCATCGCCGATGAGTTCCGCATGGCAGGCAAAACCGGCACCAGTCAGGTGCGCAATATTACCAAGGCAGAACGCGCCGCAGGTGTGATCCGAAACGAAGACCTGCCATGGGAGCGTCGAGACCATGCCCTGTTCGTCAGCTTCGCCCCCTATGACAATCCGAAATACGCTGTGGCTGTGGTGGTGGAACACGGCGGCGGCGGCTCCAAAGCCGCGGCCCCAGTGGCGCGCGATATCATGCTGCAGGCACTCTACGATGGCACGCCACCGCTCGAGGCGTATCCGGCCGGAGACCGAGAGCGCATCAAAGAACAACAGAAACGGCTGGAGGGTGACCGTCGCCCCAAAGCGCGTCCTGACGAGAAGGACCGCGCATGAGCTATCTTGAATATGCCGTCAAATCCACGCCGTCGGGGTTTCGCAAGTTCCTTTATATGAACTGGCCGCTCACCCTGTTGCTGATCAGCGTGGCAAGCGCGGGGTTCCTGATGCTCTACTCGGTCGCGGGTGGATCCTGGATGCCGTGGGCGGAACCACAAATGGAACGGTTCGGTCTGGGCTTGGCAGCCATGTTTATCATTGCGCTAGTGCCTATCTGGTTCTGGCGGAACATGTCGGTTGTGGCCTATCTGGGCGCGATCGGTCTACTGATCGTGGTCGAACTGTTTGGAACGATCGGCATGGGGGCGCAGCGCTGGATTGATCTGGGCTTCATGCGGCTGCAACCCTCAGAAGTAATGAAAGTGGCGTTGGTGATGGTGCTGGCCGCCTATTACGACTGGCTGCCGGCGCACAAAACCTCGCGCCCGCTCTGGGTGATTATCCCGGTCATTCTGATCCTGATCCCGACATTCATGGTGCTGCGCCAGCCCGACCTAGGCACATCGATCCTGTTATTGGCTGCTGGTGGTGGTCTGATGTTCCTTGCCGGGGTGCATTGGGCCTATTTCGCTGCCGTGATTGCAGCGGGGGTTGGCCTAATTGCTGCGGTGTTCAACAGCCGAGGGACTGAATGGCAGTTGCTCAAAGATTACCAGTTCCGACGCATCGATACGTTTCTGGATCCTTCAACCGATCCGTTGGGAGCGGGATATCACATCACGCAATCGAAGATCGCTCTGGGTTCGGGGGGCTGGAATGGGCGCGGTTTCATGCAGGGAACGCAATCACGTCTTAACTTCCTGCCCGAAAAACACACCGATTTCATCTTCACCACCTTGGCCGAAGAGTTCGGCTTTGTCGGCGGCATCACACTGTTGATCCTTTACGGTCTGATCTTGATCTTCTGCATGGTCACGGCGCTGTCGACCAAGGATCGTTTCTCGTCTCTGGTGACACTTGGGATCGCGCTGAATTTCTTCCTGTTCTTTGCCGTCAATATGTCGATGGTGATGGGGCTGGCCCCAGTGGTCGGAGTACCGCTGCCGATGGTCAGTTATGGCGGCTCGGCCATGCTGGTCCTGATGGCCGCCTTTGGCATCGTTCAAAGCGCCCATATACATCGTCCCCGCTGAAAGGTTTCCCATGCCCGTGAATGTCCTGTTTTCCGCGCGCCCTGAGTTGTGGCCCGAGTATGAAGCTCTGATGTATCAATACTTGTCGGACGCAGGGCTAGATTTTCATCTGGCCACGGACATCCCTGCAGATCAGGTCGACTACATCGTTTACGCCCCGAACGGAGGGGTACAGGATTTCACGCCCTTCACACGGCTCAAGGCGGTGCTGAGCCTCTGGGCGGGGGTTGAGAAAATCTCGGGCAATGAAACCTTGACCGTTCCGCTGGCGCGTATGGTTGACGGGGGATTAACGCAAGGCATGACGGAATGGGTGGTGGGCCATGTGCTGCGCTATCACCTTGGGATGGACCAACACATTACGCTACAGGATGGGGTCTGGACACCTGATGCGCCACCACTGGCCCAGCAACGCACCGTCTGCATCTTGGGTTTGGGCGCATTGGGTGAAGCATCGGCCCACGCGTTGGCAGCGTTGAATTTCCATGTCATCGGTTGGAGCCGTACCGCCAAGACTATTCCCGGCGTGACCTGTCTGCATGGTAAGAACGGGCTGCGCGATGCACTGTCCCAGGTCGAGATAGTGGTTTTGCTGCTGCCAGATACTCCGGCGACCGAAAACACGCTCAACGCCGAAACACTGGCGCTGTTGCCGGAAGGGGCCAAGATCATCAACCCGGGTCGCGGGCCGCTTATCGATGATGAGGCCCTGCTGGCCGCGCTGAATTCAGGGCAGGTCGGGCACGCCACGCTGGATGTCTTCCGCACCGAACCCCTGCCGACCGAGCATCCCTATTGGGCACATCCCAATGTGACGGTGACGCCGCATATCGCCTCGGAAACCAGACCTGTTACCGCGGCTCAGGTGATCTGCGAGAACATTCGCCGAGGTGAAGCGGGTGAACCCTTTCTCCACCTCGTTGACCGAAAGCTTGGGTACTAGGCCGCGATCAGCCCGCGGCCTTTCAGCAAGGCTTCGACGCCAGGCAGACGTCCACGGAAGGCCAGATACAGCTCTTCCGCCTCGCGGGATCCGCCAGTTGACAGGATGTGTTCCTCCAGTGCCTTGGCGCGTTCGGGATCAAACGCACCGTCTGCTTCTTCAAAGGCCGCAAAGGCGTCGGCATCCATGACTTCGGACCACATATAACTGTAGTAACCTGCGCTATAACCGTCGCCCGCAAAGACATGGGCGAAATGCGGGGTGGCGTGGCGCATTCCAATGGCCCGAGGCATGCCGATTTCGGCCAGCACCTCGGCCTGTTTCTCCATCGGATCAGCGGGGGCAGCCCCCTCATGAAACGCCAGATCGACCAGGGCCGAGGCAACATATTCCACCGTCAGGAACCCCTGATCGAAATTGGCGGCCTGTAGCACCTTCTGCAACATCTCCTGCGGCATCGATGCGCCCGTTTCGGCATGAGTGGCGAACTCAGCCAATATCTCGGGCACTTCCAGCCAATGTTCGTAAAGCTGGCTGGGCAGTTCAACGAAATCACGCGCCACCGAGGTGCCCGAGATACTCTCATAGGTCACATTGGACAGCATCTGGTGCAGGGCATGGCCGAACTCGTGAAACAACGTTCGGGCGTCATCATAGGACAAAAGCGCTGGTTCACCTTTGGCAAAGTTACAGACGTTGATCACGACCGGAGCCTGTTCTTTCGGGTATTTCGCCTGCCCGCGCATTGCGCTGCACCATGCGCCCGACCGTTTCGATCCGCGTGCAAAGTAGTCACCGATGAACACCGCAATATGCTGCCCGTCACGGGTCACCTCCCACGCACGGCAATCGGGATGATAGAGCGGCACATCAAGCGGCGCGAACTCCAGCCCGAACAGCCGTGTGGCGCAGGCGAAAGACGCCTCGATCATTCGGTCCAGTTGCAGGTACGGCTTCAGCGCCGCTTCATCGAGATCATGTTCGGCCTTGCGGCGTTTCTCGGCATAGTAGCGCCAATCCCACGCCTCCAGCGGGCCATTTACGCCATCCTCTTGCATCATTGCCGTCAGCACCTCGGCATCTGCGTCGGCGCGGGTTTTGGCGGGCTCCCACACATCCAACAGCAGCTCTCGCACGCGATCTGGTGTGCGGGCCATCTCGGTCTCAAGCTTGTAGGCGGCGAAGCTGGCATACCCCAGCAGCTTGGCGCGTTCTTCGCGCAGGCGCAGGATGTCCGCCGCAATCTCGCGGTTGTCGGTCTCACCTCCATTTGCCCCCCGTGCAGTCCACGCGCGATCAGCCTTTGCACGCAAATCCCGGCGGGGCGAGAATTGCAGAAAGGGCACGATAATCGACCGAGAAAGGGTTACCACCGGGCCATCCGCTCCCTTTTCCTGACCCGCTGCGCGCGCTGCATCGATAACAAAATCCGGCAAGCCTTGCAGGTCTTCTTCGGTCAAATCCATGAACCAGTCGCGTTCATCCGCCAGCAAGTTCTGCGTGAAGGACGTGCCCAGAGACGCCAAACGGGCCTTGATCTCTTGCATTCTCGCATCGTCGGCGCCGGTCAACGCCGCCCCCGCCCGCATGAACCCGCGATGAGACAGCATCAAAACGCGCGCCTGTTCATCGGTCAGGTCTAGATTATCGCGCCGGTCCCATAAATCCGCCACGCGCTTAAACAGTGCTTTGTTTGATGATATGCGCGAGTAGTGTGCCGCCAGCTTGGGCGAAAATTCGCGTTGCAGTTCTTCACGCTTGGGGTTGCTGTCCGCACCTGCAACGGTGAAAAAGACCGACAGAACCTTATCCAACTGCTCGCCTGCAGCCTCCAGCGCTTCGATCGTATTGGCGAATGTGGGCGTGTCCGGACTCGCTGCTATCGCCTCAATCTCGGCATCATGTGCGTGCATCGCCTGTTTCAGCGCGGGGGAAAAATCATCATCCGAGATTGTGTCAAACGGTGCGATTTCGAAGGGCGTGTTCCAGTCAGAAAGGATCGGATTGGTCATTGAGGTCTCCTTTGACCTCATAGCTAAGTCCGTCCGCCGAAATGATCCAGAGCTACCCGAAAATTTGAGGCGGCGTTAGTGTGCTGCCCCACAAATCGGGCAATCGGTGCGGCGTGCTAGGGTGATCTTGCGGCTTTCGCCGTAAAGCGCATCGTATATCAACATCTCACCTCGCAATGCCTGCCCGGCGCCGGTGATCACCTTGATCGCCTCAACAGCCATCATCGAGCCGACCACACCCGGTAGCGGGCCGATTACACCAGCTTCGGCGCAAGAAGGCGCGAGGCCGGGGGCAGGTGCTTCGGGGAAAATGCACTGGTAACACGGGCCAGAGGTAGCTGGGTCAAAGACGCTGAGCTGCCCTTCCCACTGCGACAACGCGCCCGAAATCAGAGGCTTTCCCAGCGCAACCGCCGTACGGTTGGCAAGGTAGCGGGTATCGAAATTGTCAGTCCCGTCGAGGATCAAATCAAAATCAGCGAAGAGCTCGGCGGCAATCTCGTCGGTCAGTCGACGGTGATACGGCAAAACGACCACGTTGGGATTCTGTGCCAACATGGCCTGCTGGGCCGAGAACACTTTGGGTATGCCGATATCCGCGTCGCGGTGGATCACCTGCCGCTGCAGGTTGGCGTTCTCGACCTCGTCATCGTCGATTACGCCGATTGTTCCCACTCCGGCGGCGGCCAGATATTGCAGGGCGGGTGCGCCGAGCCCCCCGGCACCGATCACCAGCACGCGCGCCTGTTTCATTCGCTTCTGGCCGGGACCGCCCAGTTCACGCAGAACGATGTGGCGGGCATAGCGTTCAAGCTCGGTCTCGCTGAACTGTTCGGATGGCTTGGCGGGCTCCGACGTCTGGCCGGACGCGGCGCGATTTCGCAACGCCTTCAAACCCCGCCCATAAAGCAGCACCAGCACAGCCGCTCCAGCGAGGATCAGCCACATCGCTGCCGACCCACCGGTCGCCTGACGCAACGGGTTTCCCTCAGGCAGCAGAAGTTGAGCAATAATCACGCCCGTCAAGAGCGCGCCAACAGAAACCAGCCGCGCGCTGCGCGACACCCCGGCAATATAGCCGACACCCCAAAGCCCGGCGGCAAGGATCAGAACCAGCAGCATCAGCTGCGCCCGGTCGAGCCGAAGCCACCCGCGCCGCGATCAGTCTCGGTCAGAGCCTCAACGTCCTGGAACATGGCCTGCACCACCGGTGCGACGATCAGTTGCGCGATACGTTCGCCATGCGTAATCTCGAACGGTTCCTGACCCGCATTCATCACGATTACGCCCAATGGCCCGCGATAGTCGCTGTCGATTGTACCCGGAGTGTTGGGCAAGGTGATCCCGTGTTTCAAGGCAAGGCCCGATCGTGGACGTACCTGAACCTCGAACCCCTGCGGAATTTCGATCCTAAGGCCTGTCGGTATCAGCGCACGACGGCCAGGTTGAAGAATAACTGACGCACCATCCGGCAGATTGGCGCGCACATCCGCCCCGGCAGCACCCGCGGTTTCGTAGGAAGGCAATGGCACCAACGGGTCAGCCCCCTCCTCTCGGATCACGCGAATTGCCACCATACCTGTACCTCTTGTCTTTATGGCTGCTATCTGGTCAACGCGCCGGCGATCTTGGCTGCTAACCGCTTTGCCACATCATCCTTGCCCATTCGCGGCCATTCTTCGGCACCTTGCTCTGAGATCAGGATCACCGCATTCTCAGAACCGCCCATGATACCTGTCGCGGGGCTGACATCATTCGCAACGATCCAGTCACAGCCCTTGCGGGCACGTTTGGCCGTAGCATGTTCGATCACGTTGTCTGTTTCGGCGGCAAAACCCACCACCAAAACGGGCCTGCCATTTCCCATTCGCGCGATGCGCTTCAAAATGTCGGGATTCTCGGCAAACTCTAGCGCGGGCACCCCGTCGCGGCTTTTCTTCAGCTTCCGGTCCGAGGCACTGGATACCCGCCAATCGGCCACTGCAGCTGCAAATACCCCCGCATCCACCGGAAGCGCTGCGTCGACCGCATCCGACATTTGCAGCGCGGTCTCTACACGCACGACCTTCACGCCGTCTGGAGGAGGCACGTCAGCCGGACCCGTGATAAATGTAACATCGGCCCCCAGCGCAGATAGCGCGCGTGCAACGGCTGTTCCCTGAGCGCCCGATGATCGGTTGGCGATGTATCGTACCGGATCAATTGGTTCATGTGTCGGACCCGATGTCACCAGAATACGTTTGCCAGCCAAAGGCCCATCCCCGAACTGCGCCTCGATCGCCGCGACAATTTCAAGCGGTTCCGACATGCGGCCCGGGCCGTATTCACCGCAGGCCATATCGCCTTCGTTCGGGCCGACAAATCGCACCCCGTCTGCTTCCAGTTGCGCATGGTTACGCCGGGTTGCGGGATGCTCCCACATGCGGACATTCATCGCAGGCGCACACAGAACCGGCGTATCGGTCGCCATCAAAAGGGTCGAGGCCAGATCATTAGCTAACCCGCCTGCCATCTTACCCATCAGATCGGCCGTTGCCGGAGCAACCACGATCAGATCAGCCGAACGGGAAAGCTGAATATGACCCATCTCCGCTTCATCGGTCAGATCAAAGAGATCTCGATAGACCTTTTCACCGGCCAGGGCAGACACGGATAACGGAGTTACGAATTCTTCGGCAGCACGCGTCAAAACCGGCGTGACCGCCGCACCATGTTCCCGCAACCGCCGGATCAGGTCCAGCGACTTGTAGGCCGCAATCCCACCGCCGATAATCAGCAGAATACGTTTCGATGACAGCATGGCTCGCCCTTCCCGTCCCGGTCGGCCCTGACATTAGGCAACGCTGGCGGGCAGTTCCAGCAGTTAATTCTGCACCTCAAAGGCTTTGCAGGGGTCTTCTCGCTCGGCCGTGGGGCTATCGATAACAGCATCAAAATCCCCGCTCACGACCCCATCTTCGGATTGTCCAAGCACAAAGACCTTCAAACCGGGGCGCAGTCGCGACAGAAAAGTCGGAATTCCGCGATCCTTGCGGGCATGGCCATTGCCAGTGATGACCGCGACAGGCCCACCAGTTTCGTCGGTGGCGCGCAGAATGGCTCGGGTCAACACAGCGTCCCTCAGACGTTGAATGGCGACCATCTGCGGTAGAACTTCAGCGGGCAATGCGTCGCAATGTGCCGCCAGTTGATCAGCCTCGCGTGCGGCTTGATCTTCATCCGACAGAGGTACAGTCAATCCATATCTGGCCGCATCAGCCCCCAACGCTGTGGCCGCCCCGCGTTCCATAGCAGCGCGGGCCGCTTCACGCGGAACCATCGCGCCATACACTGGCACATCCGCGGCCTGAAAAATGGGGTAGTACATTCTGAGAGGCGGCCAACCGGATTCTGCCCAGCGCAGAATTCGGGACAGCTCCTCGGGATTGGTTGCCGCTTTCTGAGCCAACCGCTGAGCACCTTCTTCGGTCACCATCTCCCAGACAACCGCCGTGGGCGTGATTGCCTCAACTGCTTCGGCTTGGACCAGATGATGCTGAGGGTTGTCATGTATCTCGCCCAGAATGACGACATCCGCGGCCCGCATGTCGGCCAACACGTCCTGAGGGATAAATTCAGCAGCTCGAACCGATTGAGGCAAAGTGGCGAGCAACACAAAAGCTGTAAGAATCGCAAGAGGTTTCATGCGAAGAAGTGTTGCACCTCGCGCGATTGCGCTTCAAGGTTCTTGCGCATCTTTGTGAATGCTGCCGCCTCGAGTTGGCGCACACGCTCTTTCGACAGGCCAAGCTCTTTCCCAAGACTTTCCAGCGTCCGGGCAGGCTCACGCAGTTTTCTTTCGCGAACGATAAACCGCTCGCGATCGTTCAAAGCTTGCATCGCCGCCACCAGCCATTCGCGCAATTGCTGGTTGTCGTGGCTGTTCTCTACTACCTCGGCGGCTTGTTCGCTGTCATCTTCCAGCGCATCAATCCACTCGCGCCCGTCCTCATCTGCAGACTGCACCGCATTAAGCGAGAAATCGGACCCTGCCAGACGGCCTTCCATCATCTCGACATCACGCAGCGGGACTCCGATTTCGGCGGCAATCTTCTGATGCAACTGATGGCGATCCAGCTCCAGCCCCTCAGTCGCGGCTTCGCGCTCCAGACGCGCCTGTACCCGACGCATGTTGAAGAACAGCGATTTCTGGGAAGAGGTCGAACCAGTGCGCACCATCGACCAATTGCGCATCACGTAATCCTGAATGCTGGCCTTGATCCACCACACTGCATACGTTGAAAACCGCACACCCCGATCCGGATCGAACTTGTCGGCGGCTTTCATCAAGCCCAGTCCCGCCTCCTGAATCAGATCATTCATCGGCGCGCCGTAGCGTTTGAATTTCGCCGCCATTGATATCGCCAGCCGCATGTAAGCCGTAATGAGGCGATGCAGCGCCTGTTCATCGCGTTCATCGCGCCAGGCATAGGCCAGTTTCAATTCAGTCTCCGCATCCAGCAGCTCGGCCTTCATTGCCTGCCGGGACATCGAAAAATCATGTGCGTTGTCGAGTGCCATGCAATTCTCCCCTTTTATCACAGGCGATGGGCCGGGCTTGCCTTGCCGACTTGTGGTCGATACGCAGGACAAAACCGGGTGGATCACCAGAAAGGTAATAAAAGTGCATGCCGATTTAACCTTTATCTTAGGCGGCGCTGCATCCGGAAAATCTGCTTTTGCGGAGCAACTTGCTGTTTCAACTGGGAAAAGTCGCATTTACCTTGCGACATCACAAGTGTTTGATGACGAGATGCGCCTAAAAATCAGGCAACATATTGCACAACGCGGCAGCGGGTGGACGACGATCGAAGCGCCATTTGATCTATTGCCGGAACTCGCCAAGCTGACAAATGATCAGATTTGCCTGATCGATTGTGCAACCATGTGGCTGACAAATCACCTGCTGGCAGAGAATAACCTAGAGGAAGCACAGGCCGGACTGCTTGAGGCGATGAAGACCTGTGCCGCCCAGATCGTCGTGGTATCAAACGAAGTCGGCCACGGGATCGTCCCCGACAACGCCTTGTCCCGTCGATTCCGCGAGGCGCAGGGACGGCTGAACATCGCTCTGGCTGCGCAGGCAGATCGGGTGGTGCAGGTTACGGCCGGGCTGCCGCTGGTTCTCAAAGGGCAACCCCTATGACGCGCCTGCATTTGGTACGGCACGGCCCCACCCATGCTAAAACTATGGTAGGCTGGTCCGACCTTCCTGCCGACTTGAGTGATAAGGCCGCGATTGCACGGCTTGATGCGCATCTGCCTTCCAATGCCGTCGTAATCTCATCAGACTTGTCACGCGCCAGCGATACGGCCAGCGCCATTCAAGGCACGCGACTCCGCCTTCCGCACCACCGCGATCTGCGCGAAATTAATTTCGGCAACTGGGAGATGCGCCCCTTCGCCGAGATCGAGGCGGAAGACCCCGAGCTTTGCTTTGCCTACTGGGATAATCCGGGCGAGGTCAGGCCTCCAAACGGGGAAAGCTGGAATGAGGTCCGCGCGCGTGTCGATAGGGTCGTCGACACCCTGATCGCGGCCCATACCGGATGTGACCTAGTCCTGGTCGCCCATTTCGGAGTGATCCTGACTCAGGTCCAACGCGCTCTGGACGTGGACGCCCAACACGCGTTTGGTCACCGCATCGACAACCTGTCCGTCACCGAGATCACGCGCCATAACGATGGTTGGACCGTAGGTCGGATTAATCACCGACCGTGATAAGTGTGCGCACAAATCTCTGATTTACCGACGCGTCTCTGTCCGACATCGTTGCTGTATGACATATGATCTCTTTATCGGTGACCGGTTGTTCTCCAGCTGGTCCATGCGCGGATGGCTAATGCTTGAGAAATTCGGCCTGCCATACCGCACCCACATGATTGGCCTTTATTCCGGCACCATGGCGGCGGATATGGAACCACTGGGCCCGGCGCGCCTTGTTCCTGCGCTGCGTCTACCAGATGGAACCGTGGTCGGCGAAAGCCTCGCGATGGCAGAGACATTGGCCGAACGCCACCCCGAAGCAGGGCTTTGGCCGTCAGACCCTGCCGCCCGCGCCACAGCCCGGTGGCTTTGCGCTGAAATGGTTGCCGGTTTCACAGCGCTGCGGGGGCAATGCCCCATGCAGTTGAAACGTTGCTGGGAAGGGTTCAAACCTTCACCTGAAACGATGACTGATTTGCAGCGGATCGAAACCCTCTGGGCCCATGCACGGAAGGTCTCTGGCGCCGCGTCGGGCCCGCTGTTTGGTGCCTATTCTCTGGCTGATGTTTTCTACACGCCGGTCGCTGCACGGATTGTCGGCTATGGCCTGCCCGTGTCCGAGGTCAATCGTGCATACTGCATGCACCTGCTCTCTGATATCGCAGTTCGACAATGGCGCGCCATGGGCATGACGGTCGCGTATGAGCCCTTCCCGTATCCGCAAGACCTTCCCGCACACAGCTGGCCAATTGGCGGGGATTCAGGGGCATTGGCAGTCAGCACAGGCCCCTCGGTCAACACAGCCTGCCCCTATTCCGGCAAGCCTGTACAAGACTATCTGGAACTCGATGGCAAGATTTGGGGCTTTTGTAATCCGTTTTGCCGAGACAAGACCGTTTCTGACCCTGAGGCGTGGCCGAAATTTACGGCGATGGTTGCTGACGTTAACGATTCTTAAACTGCAGCCATGGCAGCAACGTCCTGTTAACCAAGGACAGGATTGCCATGGTCGCCCGTGCTCACACCGTTGCCTTTCAAGGGGTCGATGCCCGCCCGGTCGAGGTGCAATGCGCCGTCTCACCGGGCCTTCCGGCCTTTTCCATCGTGGGATTGCCGGACAAGGCAGTCTCCGAAGCACGGGACCGTGTTCGTAGTGCGCTAAGTTCGATGGCGATCGCGCTGCCGTCGAAACGGATCACGATTAACCTTTCGCCTGCCGATCTGCCCAAAGAGGGCAGCCATTTCGACCTGCCTATCGCCGTCGCTTTGTTGACTGCGTTGGAAATCATCCCAGCGGATGCTGCCGAGGGCGCTGTCGCGTTGGGCGAGTTGTCTTTGGATGGTTCTCTGGTACCCGTCGTCGGCGCGCTGCCCGCTGCCATGACAGCAGCAGCCGATGATCGCAGCTTGCTTTGTCCCAGCGCCTCTAGCGCCGAAGCCGCGTGGGTTGACGCCACTCAGGTGATCGGAGCGGGCTCGTTGGGGGATGTGGTGCGGCACTTTACCGGTCAGTCTGCGCTGCCCGCTGCGACACCGGGCGAAGTGAAACTATCACCCAACGCACGGGACCTGCGGGACGTGAAGGGGCAAGAGCGCGCCAAACGCGCCTTGGAAATCGCCGCAGCCGGGCGGCATCATTTGATCATGATCGGGACACCGGGTTCCGGCAAATCCATGCTGGCGGCGCGTCTGCCGGGTATTTTGCCGCCTCTGAGCCCGGTAGAAGCTTTAGAGACATCGATGATCCAGTCGCTTTGCGGCTTACTGGACGAAGGGGGCATCAGCCGCGCCAGACCGTTTCGCGAGCCGCACCATACCGCTTCGATGGCGGCGATCGTGGGCGGTGGCAAAGGTGCGAAACCCGGTGAGATATCACTGGCGCATAACGGCGTCCTGTTCATGGACGAGTTTCCCGAATTTCCGCGCACAGTTTTGGAAACCCTGCGCCAACCTATTGAAACCGGCGAGGTAATGGTCGCCCGCGCCAACGCCCATGTGAAATACCCATGCCGCTTTATGCTGGTAGCCGCCGCGAACCCGTGCAAATGCGGATACCTGACGGACCCGTCCCGCGCCTGTTCACGCGCACCGGTCTGTGGCGAGGATTACTTGGGGCGTATCTCAGGGCCGTTGATGGACCGGTTCGATTTGCGCATCGAAGTCCCTCCGGTCGGATTTACCGATCTCGACCTGCCGCCTTCCGGCGACAGCTCTGCGACCGTCGCAGAGCGGGTTGAAGCGGCGCGCGCCATACAAACAGATCGCTTTCGCGACACGCCAAATATCCGTCAAAACGCAGATGTCGAAGGCAATGTGCTGGAAGAAATTGCCGCCCCTGATGCCCAGGGCAAAGAACTATTACTGAAAGCCGCGGAACGCTTTGGCCTGTCGGCCCGCGCCTTTCACCGCATCCTACGCGTGGCCCGCACCATTGCCGACCTCGAAGGTGAGCCGGATGTACGCCGCCCCCATGTCGCCGAGGCGCTGAGCTTTCGCATCAGCGCCAAAGCAGGAGCTTAAAGTTTCGCCTCAATCGCTTGCCAGATTTTCTCGGCGATGTTCACGCCATTGAACCGCTCAAGCTCCTGAATACCAGTGGGTGAGGTCACGTTGATCTCGGTCAGGTAGTCGCCAATTACATCGATCCCCACAAAGATCTGACCACGTTCCTTCAATAACGGTCCGATCGCAGCGCAGATTTCCATATCTCGCTCGGACAGGCCGATTTTCTCGGGGCGCCCGCCCACATGCATGTTCGAGCGGGTCTCGCCCTCAGCCGGAACGCGGTTGATGGCGCCCACCGGCTCCCCATCGACAAGTATGACCCGCTTGTCGCCATTGCGCACATCGGGCAGGAATTTCTGCGCGATCAGAGGCTCACGAGAAAAGCCGGTGAACAGCTCATGCAGCGACGTCAGGTTGCGGTCATTCGCATCAAGACGGAATACGCCAGCACCTCCGTTGCCGTAAAGCGGCTTGAGGATGATATCGCCATGCTTTTCCTTGAACGCCTTGATGGTTCGCAAATCCCGCGCAATCGTGGTGGGCGGAGTCAGTTCAGGGAAATCCAGAACCAGCAGCTTTTCGGGATAGTTTCGCACCCAAAACGGATCGTTAACCACCAGGGCCTGCCCCTTTAGCCGGTCAAGCAAATGGGTCGAGGTGATGTAGTGCATGTCAAACGGGGGGTCTTGGCGCAGCCAGACGACATCAAATTCAGCAAGGTCCACTTCACGCTCAGGGCCCAACACTGCCGGGTTGCCAGCGACTCGTTGCACCGTCATGTCATGGCCGCGCGCCGTGATCTTGCCTTCCTGGTAAGCCAGTTGATCCGGGCCATAAAAAAACAGCTGGTGGCCGCGCACCTGAGCCTCTTCTGCCAGACGGAAAGAGCTGTCGGCGTTGATATCCACGGCCCCGATTGGGTCCATCTGAAAGGCGATCTTCATGGTGTATCCCTCAATTCCACGCTCGATACATGGCGCAGAGGCTTGACGGGTTCAATGGGGGTCAGTCCAAACCAAAGGCGTTTTCGATGATTTGAACAGTTCCAGTGTCATCAACCAGTGCCGCATCAAACCGAGTATTTGTCAGTTGACCAGCAGGCTCCTGTTCAAGAAACTGGGCAGCGGATGCGCAAATTCGATCCATCTGTCGGCGACTAATCCGAGCGGCTGCACGGTCAAAACTACGGCTTTTCTTAACTTCAATGAAGACCAACCCATCTGCGTTGCGCGCGATCAGATCTATTTCACCGCCAGCACCGCGCCACCTGCGTCCTGCGATTGAATAACCCCGTCGCGCGTATTCGGCGGCCACGCAAAGTTCGGCGGATTGTCCAGCGTGATAAGATACAGAACCCCGAACGGATCTCTGTGCCATATCATCCCTTTCCCAGCTTCAGAGCCATCTGATAGATCGGGCGGCGCGGCAGGCTGAACATCTCTGACACCAATTCTGCCGCATCACGCACCGAATGCGTTTGCAAAGCTTTTATCAATGCCTCTTCTACGTCAGAGTCCTTAACAGATTGCGAATGGGCGCGATCCACAAGCAGAACCACCTCGCCCTTTACCGATGCGCCCTCGTACTCTGTTGCCAGATCAGCGAGCGTCCCTCGGCGAGTTTCTTCAAACTTCTTCGTGAGTTCACGGCACAGGGCCGCCTGTCGGTCTCCACCCAAAATATCCGCGAGATCAGAGAGGCAGGCAGCCACGCGCTTCGGCGATTCATAGAAGACAAGCGTTCCGGGAACGCTGCGCAGGGATTCGATTCGTGAACGCCGTGCGCCAGAGGCATTGGGCAAGAACCCGGCAAAGAAAAATGCATCCGTGGGAAGCCCCGCCAACGTCAGCGCCGTCAAAACAGCAGACGGTCCCGGTGCACATGTCACGTTGTGCCCAGCCTCAGCCGCCTGGCGGCCTAAATCATAGCCGGGATCGGCGATCAGCGGCATTCCCGCCTCGGACGCGTAAGCCACCGATTGCCCTTGTTCCAGCGCCTCAAGTATTTTGCCCCGCGCGCCCGCGCCGCTGTGATCGTGGTAGGCCAATATGCGGCGCCCTTCGAGCGGCACGCCGTGGATTTCCATCAAACGTCGCAAGCTGCGCGTATCTTCGGCAGCAATCATGTCTGCCGAGGCCAAAACATCGAGCGCCCTGAGCGTAATATCGCGTGCCGTCCCGATTGGGGTGGCAATAAAGTACAGCCCAGCGGCCAATCTGATCTTTTGGAAATTCAAAGCTGGACCCTCACAGCGTGACGTTTATTATCGCGGTTCAATAGACCAAGGTGCCCTCAGACGCCGGATCAGGGAGTTTTCTTTTAGATGTTTACCGTTTGCAAGCCCGCACGCAAACTGGCGAAATCCGCCATTGTACTGGCCACGGCCGCTTTTCTGGCCGCCTGTGAAGTCGGCGGCATCAGCGGAGGCCCCTCGATCGACACCTCTGACCCGGTTCCGGTGGCCCTGTTGGTCCCAAGCGGATCACCTCAGTCTGGCGATGCGGCCCTTGCCCGTAGCCTTGAGAACGCAGCGCGGCTGGCTATAGCGGATTTGCCGAACGTCAAGATTGATCTGCGCGTCTACGACACGGCCGGCAATGCCGGAACGGCCTCGGCGGTTGCACAGCAAGCTGTAGCGGACGGGGCCAAGATCATTCTTGGGCCAGTGTACGCACAAGCCGCAAACGCGGCAGGACTTGCGGTGCTAAACAACAATGTGAACGTGCTGTCCTTCTCGAACAACACCAGCATTGCGGGCGGCAATGTCTATGTGCTTGGCCCCACTTTCCAGAACACGGCCAACAGGCTGGTGAACTACGCCGGACAGCAGGGTAAAAACAGTACTGTCATTGTGCACAGCAATGACTCAGCGGGCCAGCTAGGCCAGTCTGCCATCGCTGCCGCGCTCAGCAACAGCCGCGTCAACAATGCGGGCACAGTTGGATATGACCGGTCTCAGCAGGGCGTGATCGATTCTGTTTCGGCGATTAAAGCAACGGTCGATTCGACCGGCGCAGATTCGATTTTCCTGACCGCGACAACCGCAGGCGCGCTGCCGCTTTACAGCCAGTTGTTGCCCGAGGCTGGTGTGTCTCCTGCGACAACTCAGTATATCGGCCTGACACGTTGGGACATTCCAGCCCAAACGCTGGAATTGCCTGGCGTACAAGGTGGCTGGTTCGCACTTCCCGATCCGGCAAAGGCACAGGCGTATCGCCAGCGTTACAACAACACCTACGGTGAGGCACCACACCCGATCAGCGGGCTTGCCTATGACGGAATCGCTGCGATCGGAGCCTTGGTTAGCCAGGGCAAATCGAACGCGTTGACAGGTGCAGCATTAACCCAGAACGCCGGTTTTCAGGGTGTCGGCGGTATTTTCCGCCTGCGGCCGAACGGTACGAACGAACGCGGTCTGGCTGTTGCCACGATCCAGAACAAACAGGTGGTTGTGATTGACCCTGCCCCACAAAGCTTCTCTGGCGCCGGATTCTAATCGACCGGCGCAGGGCTCTGCGCCCGATGTCAATCTGATCTGCGCGGCTGACGAGATTTTTAACAACGCCGAGGTCAATGCCAACCTGTCCGCCGCTGTTGAAATCAGTTCGGACAACGCAGCCTTGCGCGCCGAGACGGTGCGCATTCTGCGAGAGGCGCAAAAGACAGGCCGCAAGGCGATTGCGGACGCCTTTGCCGAGCGCCCATTTGATGCACTGCCGCTGACGCATTCCTATACCTATCTGACGGACCAGATGGTCGGCACAGCAATGCGCATCGCCAGCGAGCATCTGCATCCGCTGGCAAATCCCACGCAAGGCGAGAAAATCGCTGTGCTGGCAGTGGGAGGTTATGGCCGGGGTGAGATGGCCCCGTCATCCGATGTAGATCTGCTTTTTCTGACGCCGTACAAAATCACCGCCTGGGCCGAGAGCGTGATCGAATCCATGCTCTATATTCTCTGGGATCTGCGGCTGAAGGTCGGTCACTCTTCACGCACGATCAAAGATTGCCTGCGTCTGGGGGCTGATGATTTCACCATCCGTACCGCCATGCTAGAACAACGGTATCTCGTCGGGGATCAGCCCCTTGCGCAAGAACTTGAAGCGCGCCTGAAGACCGATCTTTTCAAAGGCACCGAGCGGGAATTTATCGAAGCCAAGCTGAAAGAGCGCGATGAGCGGCACCTGAAGCAGGGTGAACGCTATATGGTCGAACCCAATGTCAAAGAGGGCAAGGGCGGCTTGCGCGACCTGCAATCGCTCTACTGGATCGCAAAATATATCTATGGCGTAACGGATGTGGCCGAACTGGTCCCTATGGGCCTCTTTACGCCCGAAGAGTTTGACGAGTTCGCGCAAGCCGAAGAATTCCTCTGGGCCGTCAGGTCTCATTTGCATCTGGTGACGGGCCGCGCGACGGAACAACTGACCTTCGATCTGCAGGTCGAGGTGGCCGATCGTATGGGATATCAAGACCGCGCCGGTCGGCGCGCCGTCGAGGTGTTCATGCAACGCTATTTCCGCGAAGCCACCCGTGTGGGCGAATTGACACGGATTTTCCTGACCAAACTGGAAGCCTCGCACATGAAGGGCGCGGCCTTGCTGGAACGTATTTTCCGCCGTCGCCCCCGCGTCAAGGCCGGTTACCGCGTGGTCCATGGCCGCCTGGATATCGCGGACCCTGACACGTTCCTGTCAGACAAGGTCAACCTGTTACGGTTGTTCGAAGAGGGTTTGCGCACGGGTATGCTGATCCATCCCGACGCAATGCGGTTGGTAACGGCCAACCTGAATCTGATCGACGATGAGATGCGCAACGACAAAGAGGCGCGGCGCATCTTTCTTGATCTGATGCTGAAACACGGCAACCCCGAACGTGCCCTGCGACGCATGAACGAGTTGGGGGTTCTGTCAGCCTTTTTGCCCGAGTTTGAGCACATCGTGGCGATGATGCAGTTCAATATGTATCACAGCTATACGGTGGACGAGCATACGATCCAGTGCATTGTCAATTTGGCGCAGATCGAGCGAGGAGAGTTAATCGAGGAACTGCCCTTGGCGTCATCCATCCTGGAGGGTGGTGTTAGCCGAAAGGTTCTATACGTGGCTCTGTTGCTGCACGACATCGGCAAAGGACGCCCCGAAGATCATTCGATTCTGGGTGCGCAAATCGCGCGCAAAGTGGCACCACGATTGGGGCTGAGCAAGGCGGATTCTGAAACCGTCGAATGGCTTGTACGCTATCACTTGCTGATGTCCGATATGGCGCAAAAACGCGACATCTCAGACCCGCGCACAATCCGCGATTTCGCGAAAGCTGTTGCCACCGTCAAACGGCTGGACTTGCTGACGGTGCTGACAGTCTGTGACATCCGCGGTGTCGGACCAACGACCTGGAACAACTGGAAGGCTACATTGCTGCGCGCTTTGCATGCTGACACCAAACACGCACTGGAATCCGGGATGGAGGCGCTTAACCGAGCCAATCGTGGAGATGGGGCGAAAAAGCGGTTGCGGGCCGAATTGGAAAACTGGTCCAAATCTGACCTGAAAACCGAAACCGGGCGGCATTATGATCCGTATTGGCAGGGACTGAACCTTTCGACACATGTCGAATTCGCGGAAATGTTGAAATCGCTGGAGGACAGCGGCGATCCGGGTGCCGTAGAAATCCGTCTGCATCCGGATGAGGATCGCGACGCCACCCGCGCGTGTTTTGCCATGGGTGATCATCCGGGTATTTTTTCTCGCATAGCGGGGGCACTTGCCCTTGTAGGAGCCAACGTGGTTGATGCCCGCAGCTATACGACGAAAGACGGATATGTAACTGATGCGTTCTGGGTTCAGGACGCCGAGGGCCATCCCTTCGAGGCCACGCGCCTGCCTCGGCTGACCCAGATGATTCACAAGACACTCAGGGGTGAGGTTGTCGCACGGGACGCATTGAAATCCCGCGACAAGATCAAGAAGCGCGAACGCGCCTTCAACGTCCCGACCCATATCACCTTCGACAACGAAGGTTCAGAGATTTACACGATCATCGAAGTCGACACCCGCGACCGGCCCGGACTGCTATATGATTTGACGCGCACGATGGCAGCCGCCAATGTCTATATCGCTAACGCAGTGATCGCCACCTATGGAGAACAGGTGGTCGACACGTTCTATGTCAAGGATATGTTCGGCCTGAAATACCACTCTGAGGCCAAGCAACGCGGGTTGGAAGCCAAGCTGCGCGCGGCCATCACCGAAGGTGCCGAGCGGGCCGCATCATGAAGCCGATCCGCCTGATTTCGGGCTTTTTCACCGTTGGGTTCTGGACCTTGGCAAGCCGCATTCTGGGCTTTTTGCGGGAAATCCTGCTGACCGCTTATATCGGGCCCGGACCGGTGATGGACGCTTTCGTCGCAGCCTTCCGACTACCCAATATGTTCCGCCGCTTCTTTGCCGAGGGCGCATTCAACGCAGCCTTTGTTCCAATGTTTTCAAAACGCCTTGAAGGCGGCGAAGACGCCGAAGGTTTCGCACAGGATGCGTTTAACCTGTTGGCGGTGGCGGTGTTGGCGCTAGTCGGTCTGGCGATGGTCTTCATGCCCGCGTTGGTTTGGATAACCGCCGAAGGATTCTATGGTGATGAACGCTTCGATCTGGCGGTGGATTATGGTTACGTCGTGTTCCCCTACATCCTGTTTATGTCCCTCGCTGCGCTGTTTTCCGGAGTATTGAACGCAACCGGGCGCTTCGCCGCTGCAGCCGCCGCTCCTGTGCTGCTGAACATATTCGCCTGCTCCGCGTTAATCTTTGGCGCGATATCTGGTGGAGAAATCATACGCTTGCTCATCGCGGTCATCCCAGTCGCAGGCATCGCGCAATTAGCGCTTGTCTGGATTGCGACTGAACGCGCGGGAATTCGCATTCGGCCCGGTTGGCCAAAGCTCAGCCCGGAAATGCGCCGCATGGTGCGGATCGCGGTTCCTGCGGCGTTGGCCATGGGCGTAACGCAAGTCAATCTTGTGGTCGGACAGCTTGTGGCATCAAAAACCGAAAAGGCAGTCAGTTGGCTGTTTGCCGCAGATCGTTTGTATCAACTGCCGCTCGGAGTGGTTGGCATCGCCGTCGGCATCGTGCTGTTACCCGACCTGTCACGCCGCCTGCGTGCAGACGACAAAGATGGAGCACGCAATGCCTTTTCACGGGCCGGAGAGTTTACTCTGCTGCTGACCTTGCCTTCAACGGTTGCCTTTATGATCATCCCCGGCCCGTTGGTCTCGGTCCTGTTCCAACGTGGCCAGTTCAGCGCCGAAGATACAGCGGCGACCGCCTTGGCCGTGGCCATCTATGGTATCGGGCTGCCCGCATTCATGCTGCAGAAGCTACTGCAACCTTTGTTCTTCGCCCGCGAAGATACCAAATCACCGTTTCGATACGCAGTGGTTGCGATGGTGGTGAATGCCGGACTTGCCTTTGGGCTTTATCCCATTGTCGGGTGGATTGCGCCCGCAATCGCAGCGTCGACTGCTGGCTGGGCCATGGTTGCGCTGCTTGCAATCGGCGCGCGCAGAATGGGCGACGAAGCCCGATTTGATGACCGGTTCAAACAGCGGATCTGGCGGGTCGTGGCGGCATCGGCTGGCATGGGGGTGGTGTTGTTTGCGGCCATTAACCTCTTCGGCTGGACGTTCGAAGTACCAGGCTGGCGTTACCTTGCGCTTCTCGTGCTCATTGTAACTGCGGCGGTGGCCTACTTCTTGTTGGGGCACATCTTTGGCGCCTTCCGGATTTCGGAGTTCCGAACAGCGCTGCGCCGTAGCTAATGCGCATCAATCGCGTCGCGTTTTGCTGAGGATGCGTGCCCAGCCACCCGGAGCCAGAAAGAAAGACAAACCAAACCCGGTGGCAAAACCGCCCAGATCGGCGACCCAATCCGAGGTCCCACCGAAGATCAGACCGAACAGCAACTGAATGCCCATAAGAACCGCGATCAGGCTGAATGCGCGCGATTGGTTTTCACCCACCAGAGAAAGCTTGCGCCACAGCAGCCAAGTGAACGCGCCGATTAGCCCATAAACCGGAGGAAACCCGCCAACCAGTGGATATGGCGGGTTCAACAGCACCGCATAGGCCAACGCTCCGCCGACACCGGACAAGACGAATATGATCAGCATGGCGACGCTGCCAAAGACCTCAGCCACCATCTTCCCCATCGCCAGAACAAACACGCAGACAAACACAGCTTGTGTGAAATTGGCCTGAACAAAGGGATATGTGACAAAGCGGATCACATGTTCGAACGGCCAGCGCCCGTTCTGGACCATCCAATCGAATATATCGGGCGAAAACGTATATTGCTGCAACGCATCCAAGCGCCAACCAACAGCAGTCGGCCCTCCGACCAAGCCCCTGCTGCCAAGCAAGAAGATCAGTTCAATCCCGATGATGAACAGAACCAGCGCCACCACGACCGGCGGCAGAGGGTTCACGGGCGGTGTATAATGCTCACTGCTCATTGGGCTGGCCTTTCGCGGCTGTTGACGTCCCTTGGCCTCATGGGTAAGCGACGGGGGCTGATTTTTCCAGACAGGAGTTTCCTTCGATGACCGAGACCCAATTCACGCCGCGCGTGTTTTCCGGCATCCAGCCTTCAGGAAACCTGCACTTGGGTAATTACCTGGGTGCACTTAAACGTTTCGTGGATATGCAGGGGCCGGAATACGAGACCGTCTACTGCATGGTCGACCTCCACGCGATTACTGTCTGGCAAGATCCGGATCGTCTGCGTGAAAAGACCCGCGAAGTTTGCGCGGGGTTCATTGCCGCTGGTCTGGATCCCGAGAAATCCATCCTGTTCAATCAGAGCCAGGTGCCCGAGCACACACAGCTGGCCTGGATTTTCAACTGTATCGCCCGGATCGGCTGGATGCAGCGGATGACGCAATTCAAGGACAAGGCCGGTAAGAATGCGCAGAATGCTTCGCTGGGTCTGTTCGCCTATCCTGCCCTGATGGCGGCAGACATTCTGGTCTATCACGCGACCCATGTGCCTGTTGGTGAAGACCAGAAGCAACATCTGGAACTGACGCGCGACATCGCAATCAAGTTCAACCATGACTATGGCGTCGATTTCTTTCCGGTAACCGAACCGGTCATCGGTGGGCCTGCGCCCCGTGTGATGAACCTGCGTGACGGGTCCCGGAAGATGTCGTCGTCAGACCCGTCTGATATGACGCGGATCAACATGACCGATGATGCCGACGCCATCGCCAAGAAGATCCGTAAAGCCAAGACCGACCCGGACGCTTTGCCATCGGAGGTCGATGGCCTTGAAGACCGTCCTGAGGCGCGCAATCTGGTGAATATCTATGCCGCGCTTAGCGACCAGACGGCCGCACAAGTGCTGGCTGAGGTTGGCGGGAAGCAATTCGGTGAGTTCAAGCCAATGTTGGCAGAACTTGCGGTCTCGAAACTCTCACCCATTTCAACCGAAATGGCGCGCCTGATGGGCGAAGAGGCCGAGATTGATCAGATTCTCGCCCGAGGTGCTGAACGGGCACGTGCAATCGCGGCCCCGATTCTGCAGCAGACCTACGAGATTGTCGGGATGGTCGGCGCGGGCAAGTCCTGACCACGCGATCGCAATCCAAAAAAGAACGCCGCCCTTTCTCGGGCTGCGTTTTTCGTTCCGTCGGCTCTTATGCCGCCTGCAGGCTCAGCATCTCGTGCACGATGGATTCCGCAACTTCGTGCGGGCTGACCGCTTCGGCTTTGGCCCGTGTCAGGATGCGATCCATCGTCTGCTCCAGCGCCTGCAACCTACCGGCGACCCAAGCTTCACGCTCTGCGACACGCAGGATTTCCGTCGCCACATTCACGATACCACCGCCATTGGCGACGAAGTCAGGGGCGTAAAGAATGCCACGCTCGTGGAGCAACTGCGCGTCCCGATCGCTGGACAACTGATTATTTGCCCCTCCGGCCACAGCGCCGACTTTCAGTAATGGAATACTCGTTTCGTTCAGGATGCCGCCGATCGCACAAGGCGCAAAGATATCCGCTTCAATGCCGTAGATCTCATCGGGTGCAACGACCCGTGCCGCAAACCGTTCGGCCACGCGGGCCGCTTGCCGGGTGTCGATGTCAGTTACGATTAACTGCGCACCAGAATCGTGCAACAACTGGCACAAATGCTCGCCTACATGGCCAAGCCCCTGAACCGATACAGTCAGGCCTTTCAGGCCAGAAAATCCAAACCGGTGCTGCGCTGTCACCCGGATAGCATTGAATATCCCGCGCGCCGTTATCGGAGACGGATCACCGCTGGCGAACTCACCTTCCGCCAGCCCAGCCACAAATTCGGTTTCAGACCCGATATGCGCCATATCTGCAGGCGTCATACCCATATCTTCTGCCGTCCAGTACAGACCGTTCAAACCTTGAATCACGCGCCCAAAGGCCCGCAAAAGTTCAGGTGATTTATCCTCATGAGGATCCCCGATAATGACAGCCTTGCCTCCCCCGAGCGGCAGATCAGCCGCGGCGTTCTTGAACGTCATGCCCCTTGCCAGTCGCAAAGCATCGTCCAGGGCCTCGGCTGGGTGGCCGTAAGGGCGCATACGCACACCGCCCGCAGCGGGGCCACGTTGCGTTGAGTGGATCGCGATGTAGCCCAATAGACCAAGTGAGTTATCTTTGAATTCGACCACGCGCTCGTGCTCTGGCGCGTCTACGATGGTGATGTCCATTCTTCTCCTCCGGAGTGCTTCCGAGAGTTTGCCACCTATCGTCGAGTGATTTTCACCCTTTTGTCACTATATCAGGGAAATTTTTGGTGCTAACATCTAAAATTGAAAACTTTTGTGGAGTTTTTCGCCATGGATGATATCGATTCCAAGATAATCCGCGCCCTTCAAAACGATGGCCGTATGACTGTCATCGATTTGGCGGAGCATGTCGGGCTGTCCCCGACACCCTGCGCACGGCGTTTGGATCGGCTGCAACGGGACGGGATTATCACCGGCTACGCCGCACAGGTCGACCCCGAGCGGCTTGGATTCGGCGTTACAATCTTTGTGTCTGTCGAGTTGGAGAAACAGGATCGCAACGCCATCGATTCCTTCGAAAAGGCGATTCGTCGCTGCGACGAGGTGATGGAATGCTACCTTATGACCGGATCACGCGACATTCTGCTGCGCGTGGTTGCCAAAGACCTCAATGCGTTTGATGCATTTCTGGAAAACCGGCTTATGAAAATTTCGGGCATTCGAAACCTACGATCAAACTTCGCTTTGCGCACCATGGTCAAACGCGAAGCGCTGCCTCAGCACCATGGATAATCTGCTGGACCTTGCGTCAGCCCCAACCTAGGTTTCCCCGAAGCTTGAGGGAGGGCGCAATGGCAGTCGGCAAAAACATCCGCACCTATTTCAACGGCCAATGGCATGACGGGGACGCACCGATCATGCGCGCTGCTGACCATGGCGCATGGCTGGGCTCATCGGTGTTTGACGGAGCCCGGTACTTTGATGGTATGACCCCGGATCTGGATGCCCATTGTGCCCGCGTGAACCGTTCAGCCGAGGCGCTGATGCTGACACCTTCTGTAACAACCGAACAGATGGTCGATCTAGTTCACGAAGGGTTGCAAAGTTACGCACCTGACACCGCCGTTTACATTCGCCCCATGTATTGGGGCATCGACGGGGATCACACCGCCATCGTCCCTCAGGAAAACAGCACTGGCTTTGCCATCTGTCTTGAAGAAATCCCAATGGCACCCAAAACCGCCTCGGCGACGCTGACAACCACTCGGTTCCGCCGCCCTGTTCTGGAATCCGCTGTGGTCAACGCAAAGGCAGGGTGCCTGTATCCGAACAATGCCCGGATGTTGCAGGAGGCACGCAGCAAGGGCTTTTCAAACGCCCTTGTGGCCGACGCGATGGGGCATGTGGCCGAGACTGCGACCGCAAATATCTTCATGGCGCGCGATGGTGAGGTTTTTACTCCAATCCCCAATGGGACATTCTTGGCCGGGATTACACGCGCGCGGCATATTAAGAACCTGCGCGCCGACGGGGTAACCGTGCATGAAACCGTGCTGAGTTTCGATGACTTTCACGACGCGGACGAAGTGTTCATGAGCGGTAACATGAGCAAAGTGACGCCAATCACCGCGCTGGATGACATCCAGTATCAGGTGGGCCCAATCGCCCGTCGCACACGCGAGATGTACTGGGATTGGGCTGCAAGCAATTGCTGATCTGCTCCTTTTCTGTTTCAGTTGCCACTGCTTACCCTGTGAGGCATGATCCCGAAAACAAACGAGGACAAACATGCGCAAGTTCCTAGTCGTTCTGGACGACAGCCGCGAATGTCTGAACGCCATGCGCTTTGCCGCTATGCGTGCGGCACATACTGGCGGCGGGGTTACGGTTCTTTCGGTAATTCCACCGGACGAATTCAACCACTGGATCGGTGTTGCCGAGGTGATGCGCGAAGAAGCGCGTGAACGTATTCACGCCCATTTCGAGGTGTTCGCCAAATGGATGCGCGACAAACAGGGTGTCGAGCCCGAATTGGCAATCCGTGAAGGCGATCCGGTGGCCGAAATCATTGAACATGTCCAATCCGATCCCGAGATCGGCGTATTGGTTCTGGGTGCAGGTACTGACAAAAAAGGCCCCGGACCGTTGGTGACACAACTGACCCGGAACTCTGGAAGTTTGCCCATTCCTATTACTATCGTGCCCGGCGATCTGAGCAAAGAGAAGCTGGAAGCCATCACCTGAGGTGAATTTATGTCCGCGAAGCTGCAGTTTTGGTTCGACTTCGCATCGACCTATTCTTATCTCAGCGCGATGCGTATCCAGCAGGCGGCTTCGGAATATGGAGTTGCCGTAGAATGGCACCCATTCCTTCTGGGGCCGATCTTTGCTGAACAGGGATGGAAAAACTCGCCGTTCAACCTCTACCCTGCAAAAGGTCGGTACATGTGGCGGGACATGGAACGGCTTTGCGTCGCGCGCGATTTACCTTTTCGGCGGCCTGAGCCATTTCCGCAAAACAGCTTGAAAGCAGCAAGGCTAGCGCTGGCGATCGAACCAGCTGATCAACGGGCAGCCTTTGTACGCACTGTCTATTCTGCGCAGTTTGGTTCCGGTCGTGATATATCGAATCCGGCGGTTCTGGTTGAGTGCCTTACCAAATCTGGCGTTTCGACTGATCTGATGGATCGGATAAGCGACCCCGCGATCAAGGCTGCCTTGTTCGAGCAAGTTACTCAGGCCAAGGCTAAACACATCTTTGGTGCGCCGAGTTTCGTTATTGGGGACGAGCTGTTCTGGGGTGATGATCGTCTGGATGATGCGATTTCTTACGCCGCCGCAATTTAGAACGGTTCCAAATCTTGACTTCCCCCGCACGGACGCGCATATCAGGTGCATCTTAGACGGAGCCGCGCCATGTTCATTCAAACCGAGTCCACACCCAACCCGGCCACACTAAAATTCCTACCCGGCCAGACGGTTCTGGAAGCAGGCACCGCTGATTTTCCAAGCGCCGACGCTGCAGAAAAATCTCCGCTCGCCAAACGCATATTCGGTGTAAACGGCGTAACAGGCGTGTTCTTCGGCAACGATTTTGTCACGGTAACCAAATCTGATGACGTGCAGTGGGATCACATCAAGCCCGCAATTCTCGGCGCTGTGATGGAGCATTACCAGTCCGGCCAACCGGTTATGGGCGCAGGCGCAGAGACCGCCTCGGGCCACGCTGAACACACCGGCGAAGATGCAGAGATTGTCAACCAGATCAAAGATCTGCTGGATAGCCGCGTGCGTCCTGCTGTGGCTCAGGACGGCGGTGACATCACCTTCCACGGCTTCGACCGCGGCGTTGTTTATCTGCACATGCAGGGAGCCTGCGCGGGCTGTCCTTCCTCGACCCTAACGCTGAAAATGGGGATCGAGAACCTGTTGCGTCACTACATCCCCGAAGTGACCGAGGTTCGCCCTGTTGCCGTCTGAACCGACGATTTTGGCATTCGATACATCGGCCGCGCATTGCGCGGCCGCTTTGCTGCGAGAGGGCAAGATTATCGCATCGCACGCCGAGGCGATGACTCGTGGGCAGGCGGAACGGTTGATGCCCTTGCTTGAAGAAATCCTGACCCGGAACAATTGCACATGGCGGCACCTTGATGCGATCGCCGTCGGAATCGGCCCCGGGAATTTCACCGGCATCCGAATCTCGGTATCCGCAGCGCGCGGGTTGGCGCTTGGGCTTGGTGTGCCGGCGGTTGGGGTGTCGGGGTTTGATGCAGTTGCGGAAATTGCGCCCGACGGGCATCTCCCGGCGATAGCTGCACCGCGCGATCAGGTTTATGTGCAGCCTAAGGGGCGCGCGCCTTACCTGACCTCACGTCATGCCACTGACGATATTGGTCCCTTGTATTTCTGCGAGGACCCAGAACAGCAGGCCCGTGCGATCGCCCAGGTGGCTGCTGGTCGTTGGACGACAGTTCAAGCGCCACCTGCTCCGCTTTATGTCCGCCCTGCAGATGCGGCTCCCTCCAGCGATGTACCACCGGTGCTTTTGGACGAATGACACCACAGGACATGGCAGAAACCCACGCCGCAGCCTTCACGCAGTCACGCCCGTGGAGCGCTGAAGAATTCAGCAATCTGATTGCCAATCGCTTTACCCATGTTGTTGGCGACAAACGGTCTTTCGCCCTCATTCAAGTGATCGGCGAAGAGGCCGAGCTGCTCACGATCGCGACACGTCCAGACTATCAAAGACGCGGGCTGGCGCGGCGCATCATGGCAGACTGGCACGCCAAGGCACGAGAACTCGGTGCAATCCGTGCATTTCTGGACGTTGCCTCAGATAACCATTCGGCGATATCTCTGTACCAAACCAGCGGATACACGCCATGCGGCAATCGCGCAGCCTATTATCATCGCAAAAGTGGCCCAAACGCCGATGCGATCGTCATGGAACGCCCCTTGAGCGAAAAATATTCGCTTTTTTAGACCATATGGTCAAAAATGTGTTGACCGAAGCTGTTGCAAACAGCTTCAATTCCCGCCATCACAACAGGTATGCTCGCTCTGAGTGGGTACCGGGGGATTAAGCCCCGGACCGATAACAGCCAACGGGAGTAACAAATGACATTTATGAAATCCTTGATGGGCGCAGCCGCTGCGGTTGCACTAACAGCAGGTGCTGCTATGGCAGAACCGGCCCTTATCTTTGATCTGGGTGGCAAGTTCGACAAATCGTTCAACGAAGCCGCGCATAATGGCGCTCAGCGTTGGGCGGAACAGACCGGCAAAAGCTATCGCGAGATCGAGCTTCAGTCGGAAGCGCAACGCGAACAGGCGCTTCGCCGCTTTGCCGAAGCAGGCGCAAACCCGATTATCACAATGGGCTTCGCCATGGCCGATCCATTGGCTGCAGTGGCAGGTGACTATCCGGATACCAAATTCGTTGCGGTCGACGTGACCTGGCTGGAAGCCCCGAACATTCGCCAGATCGGATTTGCCGAACATGAAGGATCATACCTGGTCGGCATGATGGCGGCGATGGCGTCCCAATCCGGCACAGTGGGCTTTATCGGTGGTATGGATATCCCTCTGATCCGTCACTTTGGTTGTGGTTATGCACAAGGCGCGAAGTCCGTAAACCCGGACATCAACGTTGTTGCCAATATGACAGGCACCACCCCTGCAGCATGGAACGACCCGGTGAAGGGCTCGGAGTTGACCAAAGCACAGATCAGCCAGGGTGCTGACGTGATTTACGCCGCTGCGGGCGGTACCGGTGTTGGCGTTCTGCAAACCGCAGCCGACGAAGGCATCCTGTCAATCGGTGTCGATAGCAACCAGAACCACCTGCACCCGGGCAAGGTCCTGACCTCGATGCTCAAGCGTGTGGACGTTGCTGTATATGACGCCATGAAAGCTGGCGAAGACGTCCAGACCGGTGTTTACACCATGGGTCTTGCACAAGATGGCGTTGGCGTTGCGATGGATGAAAACAACGCGGAACTGGTGAGCGAAGAAATGAGCTCGGCCATTGAAAGTGCCCGTCGCGACATCATCGATGGCAACGTAACCGTTGTCAGCTACTACGAGAACGACAGCTGCCCTGCACTGCAGTTCTGATGTAACTGGGGGCGGGGGCCATGGCCTCCGCCCTGCACCACTCTGCCGCATGCGGCCCTTTCGGCAACCCAAGGACAAGATATGACCGTCCCCGCCATTGAACTCAAAGGGATTTCCAAAGCCTTTGGGCCGGTTCAGGCTAATAAAGATATTTCCATCAGCGTCGCCCGCGGAGCGATCCACGGGATCATCGGTGAAAACGGAGCGGGCAAATCCACGCTGATGAGCATCCTCTACGGATTTTACAAAGCCGACAAAGGCGAAATCTGGATCAACGGCACCAAGACCGACATCCCTGACAGCCAGGCGGCGATCGCCTCGGGCATCGGGATGGTGTTTCAGCATTTCAAACTGGTCGAGAATTTCACCGTTCTGGAAAACATCGTTCTGGGTGCGGAAGACGGTGGGCTGTTGGCTCCGTCGCTGGCGAAAGCCCGGAAAGAGCTGAAAGATCTAGAGGAAGAATACGAACTGTTCGTCGACCCTGACAAACGCATCGATGAGATCGGTGTGGGCATGCAGCAGCGGGTTGAGATTCTCAAGGCGCTCTACCGCAAGGCCGAAATTCTGATTCTGGACGAACCCACGGGCGTTCTTACCCCTGCCGAGGCGGACCAGCTGTTTCGCATTCTCGACCGGCTGCGGTCCGAGGGTAAAACAATCATCGTGATCACGCACAAGCTGCGCGAAATCATGGAGAACACCGATACGGTTTCGGTTATGCGCCGTGGTGAGATGACCGCCACCGTCAAAACAGCTGATACCAATCCGCAGGCACTGGCCGAATTGATGGTTGGCCGCAAGGTCTTGCTACAGGTTGATAAGGTGCCTGCACAGCCGGGCAAACCGGTTCTGGAAATCGAAAACCTCAGCGTCACCGATTCGGCCGGTGTCGAGCGTGTCAAAGGCATCGACCTAACCGTTCGTGCGGGTGAGATCGTTGGCATCGCGGGCGTTGCTGGCAACGGGCAGTCCGAACTGCTTGAAGTTTTGGGCGGTATGCGACCCGGGGTAGGCTCGATCAAACTGAACGGCGAACCTCTGGCGTTGCACGGCCCCGGATCGGACGGGCAAGCGCGGCGCGCCCGACATATCGCTCATGTCCCCGAGGATCGGCAGCGCGAAGGTCTGATCATGGATTTTCACGCGTGGGAGAACGTGGCGTTCGGCTACCACCGCGACCCTGCTTACAAACGCGGGCTGTTCATGGACAACGCTGCCCTGCGTGCCGACACCGAAGCCAAGATCGAGAAGTTCGATGTGCGCCCGCCCAATGGCTGGCTGACGGCGAAAAGCTTCTCGGGCGGCAATCAACAGAAAATCGTCGTTGCACGAGAAATCGAGCGCAATCCCGATCTGCTGCTGGTGGGCCAGCCCACACGCGGCGTGGATATCGGTGCCATCGAGTTCATTCATAAACAGATCGTCGCCTTGAGGGATCAGGGCAAAGCAATCTTGCTGGTCTCGGTCGAGCTGGAAGAGATCTTCTCACTCTCGGACCGGATCGCGGTCATGTTTGACGGACATATCATGGGCGAGCGTCTGCCCGCCGAGACGGATGAAAAAGAACTAGGCCTGCTGATGGCCGGTGTTGCAGGAGAGGCCGCCTGAACCATGGATAAAATGCCCAAATGGGCCGATGTGGTGCTGATCCCGCTAATCAGTCTGCTTCTGGCCACAATCCTTTCGGCAATCGTCATCCTTGCCATCGGGGAAGATCCGCTTGAGGCGGTAAATCTGATGGTCACTGGGGCCCTAGGGTCAACCTACGGCTGGGGCTATACACTTTATTACGCAACGAACTTCATCTTCACCGGACTCGCGGTTGCAGTTGCCTTTCACGCGCGCTTGTTCAACATCGGCGGCGAGGGTCAGGCCATGCTGGGCGGACTGGGCGTTGCCATCGTCTGTCTATCGGTCCCTTGGCCGCATTGGACAATAGCTTTGCTGGCCGCCTGTGCTGCTTCGATGATCTTCGGTGCAGCCTGGGCCGCGATCCCGGCCTATCTGCAGGCGAAGCGGGGCAGCCATATCGTGATCACCACGATCATGTTCAATTTCATCGCTGCCGCTTTCCTGAATTACATGCTGGTCAACGTCATGCGCCCGCAAGGGTCGCAAGACCCAGCAACGGCTCGTTTCCCCGAGGCAGTGCATCTCCCGACTTTCCAGTCGATGTTCTCGAGCGCCGAAAACATCGTTTTCCGAGGTGCGCCTGCCAACATCTCGTTCTTCGTCGCAATCCTTGCGTGTTTTGTTGTCTGGGCGCTGATCTGGCGAACTCGGTTGGGCTATGAAATCCGCGCCTACGGCCATTCGGAAACCGGTGCCGTCTACGCCGGTATCTCGCCTGTACGCATCACGATTATTGCCATGCTGATCTCGGGCGCTCTGGCGGGCCTGATGGCAGTCAACAACGTGATGGGCGAAGCCGAGCGGTTGGTGCTGAACGCAACCGAAGGCGCGGGTTTCATTGGAATTGCCGTGGCACTGATGGGTCGGTCGCATCCATTCGGGGTATTTCTAGCCGCTATTCTGTTTGGGTTTCTGTATCAGGGCGGGGCCGAACTGGCGCTTTGGACATCGATTCCGCGCGAACTGATCGTGGTCATCCAAGCGCTGGTCATTCTGTTTACCGGAGCACTGGACAACATGGTGCGCATGCCGCTTGAAAAGCTGTTCATGGCGCTTCGGAAGGGGTCGGCCTGATGGATTTCTTCCTGACACTCATCCAGGTTCTGGATTCGACCATCCGACTGGCTACGCCTCTGCTGCTTGCCTGCCTGGCCGGACTATACTCCGAGCGCGCGGGCATCTTCGACATCGGCCTTGAAGGCAAGATGCTGATGTCAGCATTCTTCTCGGCTGCCGTCGCCGCCGTAACCGGTTCGGTGTGGCTGGGATTGCTGGCCGGGATCGCGGCATCTCTGGTCCTTTCGGCGCTACACGGGTTTGCGTCGATCACGTTTCGGGGCAATCAGCTGATCTCGGGGGTTGCGATCAACTTTCTCGCCTCAGGTATGACCGTTCTTGTCGCCCAAAGCTGGTTCAAGCAGGGTGGTCGTACGCCATCATTGTTCGGTGAAGGGCGGTTTGAATCCGCAGAATTCCCTTATGCGATCGGACCAGCTGACGCCGAACTGACAGGCCGTCCGGTTTCCGAGCTGATGTCTGAAACCAATGCGCTGCATATGGCCTATTCCGAGCTTCTGTCTGGCCATTCCATTCTGGTGTACGTGGCTTTCCTTATGGTGCCACTGACTTGGTGGATTCTGTTCCGCACCCGGTTCGGGCTGCGTCTGCGCGCGGTCGGAGAGAATCCTGCGGCGGTGGATACTGCTGGAGTTTCGGTTGTAGGTCTCCGCTACGCAGCGGTTGCGATTTGCGGCGTACTTTGCGGCATCGCAGGTGCCTACCTGGCCACCGCGCTGCAAGCAGGCTTTGTGAAAGAGATGACCGCCGGGCGCGGATTTATCGCACTGGCTGCTCTGATCTTTGCAAAATGGCGTCCGTGGCACGCGATGTGGGCATGCCTGTTGTTCGGGCTGTTGCAGGCCATTGCCTTGCGGTTCCAGAACATCGATTTGGGCGGGGTCGTGATCCCGGTGCAGGTCATGGACGCTCTGCCCTATATCCTGACCGTGGTGATTCTTGCCGGGTTCGTCGGCAAGGCCATACCGCCACGCGCAGGCGGCGAACCATATGTAAAGGAACGCTGATAGAGCCAGTTCAGGACTGCCCCTCAGTCCTGTTTGCTGCAAAGCGGCATACAGAGTTGATTTTGTATGCCGCAACCGCTCTAAGGGGGTATGGACGTGTCCCGCATCAGTTCCGCAGCCATGCTATCGACTATTTTCAGGTTGAGCCACGGAAACAACTAGATGGCCCCACCTGGCACGCGCGCTTCGTCTGTTGAGATTTATGTTACCAATGGCTTTGCCACACCGCGTGGTACGGCCTCTCCTGTCTAGAAGAAGCCATGCAGATTTACCTCCCGATTGCCGAAGTATCCGTAAACGCGTTTCTACTGTTTGGACTGGGTGGAATGGTGGGCATTCTGTCTGGAATGTTTGGCGTTGGCGGTGGGTTTTTGATGACCCCACTGCTGTTCTTCATCGGCATTCCGCCTGCGGTTGCGGTTGCAACCGAGGCAAACCAGATTGTTGCTTCATCATTTTCTGGGGTGCTGGCGCATTTCAGGCGCCGAACCGTGGACCTTAAAATGGGTACAGTCCTTTTGGTCGGAGGGCTGACAGGCGCTGCGTTGGGTGTTGTTGTCTTCAACTATCTCAAGAGCCTCGGTCAGGTCGATCTGCTGGTCAAACTTTGCTATGTCGTATTTCTGGGCATCATCGGCAGTCTGATGTTTGTCGAAAGCCTGAACGCGATTAGAAAAACGCGGAAAGGCGGCACGCCGCCTCCGAAACGACGCCAGCGCGGTTGGGTGCACGCCATGCCGTTCAAGATACGGTTTCGGACGTCGGGCCTGTACATCTCGGTCATTCCACCGCTTGTCGTAGGCCTGTTTGTCGGTGTCCTGTCTGCTATCATGGGTGTCGGCGGCGGGTTTATCATGGTGCCCGCGATGATCTACCTATTGGGCATGCCGACCAAGGTTGTTGTCGGAACTTCGCTGTTTCAGATCATCTTTGTAACCGCCTTTACCACTATGCTGCACGCCACCACCAACTATACAGTTGATGTCGTGTTGGCGGTTCTTCTACTCGTCGGTGGCGTAGTTGGTGCCCAAATCGGAACAGTCATCGGTGCCCGAATGCCGGCTGAACAACTGCGCGTTTTGTTGGCGGCTCTGGTGCTTGTCGTCTGCGGCAAGCTGGCGCTTGATCTTCTGCTTCAACCCGCCGAGCTGTATTCGCTTGGCGATGCGGGAGGGCACTAAGATGCTACGCCTGATTGCTCTTCTTTGTCTGATCTGCCTGCCAGCCTACGCAGCCGAAGAACAGGTTGTTCTGGGCCTAAGTCAGGATCGGGTGTCGATTACCGCCAATTTTGACGGATCCGAAATACTGGTTTTCGGCGCGGTAAAGCGCGAAGCCCCGATCCCGGACGGTCCACCGCTTGAGGTCATCGTATCGGTGGTCGGCCCATCCGAACCTGTCACCGTACGCCGCAAAGAGAAACGGTTCGGGATCTGGGTGAATACCGACAGCCTTGTTGTTGATCTGGCTCCAAGCTTTTACGCCGTTGCCACCAGCGCCCCGTTTTCCGAGGTTCTGACCCAGACCGAAGACCTACGCTATAAGGTTTCGATCGAGCGTGCCATCCGGTCGGTCGGTGCGGACATGAGCATTCAGGGCGCACAGGATTTTTCCGAGGCGGTCATCCGCATCCGCGAAGATGAAGGGCTGTACTCGATCCGGGAAAACACAGTGGCTGTGGACGAACAGACGTTGTTCCGCACATCAATCGACATGCCGTCTGACCTAACCGAAGGCGACTACAGCGCCCGTATCTTCCTGACACGAGACGGAAAGGTGGTCTCGACCTTTGAAACCTCGATCGGAGTACGCAAAGTCGGGCTTGAGCGGTTCTTGTACGCGATGTCGCGCGAACAACCCATTTGGTACGGGCTTATGTCACTGGCCATCGCGATTGCCGCCGGTTGGGGCGCTTCGACAGCCTTCCGCCTACTGCGCGAGAACTGATCGTCACCCGCGACCGATATAGGGCATGGTCGTGGCCATAACGGTCATGAATTGCACATTCGCCTCAGGCGGCAGTTCGGCCATATGCAGTACCGAGCGGGCGGCATCCCCGACATCCATGGTGGGATCAGGGTCGCGGCCTTCGGCAAGTGCCTCATCGACCAGCCCTTGCACCATCGGGGTGCGCGCATTTCCGATGTCGATCTGACCACAGGCAATTCCAAAACTCCGCCCGTCCAGAGACAGGCTGCGCGTCAGACCGGTAATCGCGTGTTTCGTCGCAGAATAATGCACCGAGTTCGGGCGCGGCACATGAGCAGCGATTGAACCGTTGTTTATGATGCGCCCCCCCTGCGGCGCCTGAGCCCGCATTGCAGCAAATGCAGTCCGTGCACACAGGAACATGCCGTTCAGGTTCACATTGACCGAGCCGTACCAATCCTCAAGCGCGATCTCGTCGATGGTGCCACCAGGGGCAAAAATCCCGGCATTGTTGAACAGCACGTCCAGTCGCCCGGTCTGTCGGGTGAATGCAGTAAAGGCGTTTGCAACGGCATCCGGGTCAGTCACATCGGCAACCAGCGGGATCGCCGAGGCGTTATGCTGTGCCATAGCATGAAGTTTGTCAGCGCTGCGGGCCAGAAGCCCGACAGTCCATCCTTCTGACAGAAACAGCTCGGCGGTGGCGCGGCCTATGCCCGAGCTTGCGCCGGTCACGATGATCGTCTTCATGTCTCTTCCGCCTCCAATGTCAGGGATGGTGCCGCAACCGCACGCAGGTCATCCACACGCAACGGGTGGGTCGGTTTCGACAAGCGGTTCCGCACTACCCAGATTAGCCTCTCCTGTGCGCGGGTTATGGCGACATAAGCTAAGCGCTTCCACAACGGTTGCCCGGCCTCAGTACGGCCCATGCGGGCGGCTGCGTAGATGTCTGGCGCAAAGACCTGAACCGTGTCCCATTGCGACCCTTGCGCCTTATGGATCGTCACAGCGGCACCATGCAGGAACGTTGCCCCCATACGGGCAGCATAGGGAATGAACGGCTCCTCCTCATCGGGCTTTTCAATCTGCACGATCGACGCCGCCGAGACCTGAGGGTCTTCGGCCCCCATCACATGCAACCGCGAAAAACCCGGCTTGCGACCAGGGCCAAGATAGATGACCTGTGCGCCTTTGATCAGCCCGCGCGCCTCAAGGTCCAGCCGCTTTTTGCGGTGCTTCAACGGCAGCTCAATGCCGTCACAAATCAACGGTTCCCCTTCCAGTAGTTCAGTTTCCGGCGCGCCATGTACGGTGCGGAACGCCTGAATCAGCCGGATTCGGGTCGCATTGCGCCAGACAAGAACCGGGCTGCGCGCCATCAGATCAACTTCTACCCGCTGTCCCCAGACAACGCGGTCATCCTTTCGGGCAGTGTCCTCGATCAGACGTTCGAAATCCTCAAACCCCATGGCCGGATCGGATAGAGCATGGGCGAGGTCTAGGATCGGGTTATCCGCAGTTTGCCGATGCACGCGATGCAGGATTTGTTTGCGCGGCTCTGGCAACCCGTCGAACACCATCGAGCCTGATTGGTTAACCGGCGCCAACTGCGCCGGGTCACCAAATAGCAACAAGGTTGGAAAGATTTCCTTTAGATCCTCGAATTGCCGGTCGTCTAGCATCGAGGCTTCGTCCACAAAACCGATATCCAGCGGCTCTTCCCGACGTTTCCAGCCGGTGATGAAATCCGAACCGCGCAACCCAGCAGCGGCCAGCGCACCGGGGATGGATTTGTTGTTGGCGTAGAACGCGGCTGCGCGGTCCAGCGCTTCGTCTGTCAGCCCTTCGATCTCGGGCCGTTCGTCATTGCCCGCTAGCCATTCGGCGATCCGCTCGTATTCAGGGTCGTAAACAGGCGTATAGAGGATACGGTGGATCGTGGTCGCGGGCACCCCACGCAGCCGCAATACGCTGGCGGCCTTGTTCGTCGGCGCGAGGATCGCAAGGCTGCGCTTGTCGCGGGATTTGCGGCTTTCGAAATCACCCGAGATCAGGTTGACCCCCGTCTCGGCCAAAGCTTTGTAAAGCTCTGCCAGCAACAGGGTTTTGCCCGATCCAGCCTTGCCAATAACAGCCATCACACCAGACTTTCCGTTGCCGGGCAGTTTCAGCAGAGCGTCGTCTTCAAGGTCTACTCCGGCGCCTCGCAACATCTCGGCAATGTTGTCAAAAGCGGCAGCCTGATCTTCGGAAAATGTGACTTGGGGCAAGGACATGGCGCGACCCTACAGGGACGCGCCGCGCGCTGCCAGATGCCGATTGGTTTTTCCGTATGCTTATGCCGACAAAGCGAACCGGTGCTGTGCGCCATGGCCAAATGCTGTCTTGAACCACAGGCGCGACAACTCTCGCGGGATGCCTGCACGGGCTGCTACACGGTTGCAATCATCCGCTGAATAAGGCCACAGGCCGACCGAGATCTGATCGCGCCCTTTCCCTTCGGTGCCCAAAACCACCGGAGACGATCCGATCATACGGTAGATCCGGATCATGCGGGCATCAAAAACGCCCGCTATGTGGGTCAGGCCAAACCCTTCCATCACCTCACCGCCGCTCAGCATGATGGCCCCAGCAGTATGAGCGCTGGCGTTGCGCGAGAGGCAAAAGCGAGTGACCTCCCAGATTAGTGGGCTTCGGATCGGACTGCCCCCGGTGAGATGTCCGAATATGTCGTTCACCATGACCGGACCGGTCGTCGGTAGGATCCGCATGGACCCGCCATGGCTGCCATCTGCCTCTTCCCAAATCACATAGAGCGGGTTCAGGTCATCGTACTGATCCCGCTCTTCCCCCTTTTCATTAACCTTAACATCCCAGCCAAGGCGGGTTTTGAACTGATCCGCGCGATCCCTGAACATCCCCCTGGCCAATTCCGGAAAGTTATGCAGCTCATCGGCATACAAATAACGCAACATGACGTGTTCCCCTTATCGTCCATAGTTGGAACAAAGGGGGTACGAACACGTGGTTAATTTAAGGTGAGACCACCGTACGGTCGTTAAACGACTATTAATCCTCTACTGAGTGCAGTGGCGATTGCATGAGTCGTATTTTGCGCACCGAGTTTTGAGCGTGCGCTTTCGATATAGGCCCTGAGCGTATGCTCAGAAATGGAAAGCGAGTGCGCCACCTGCGCTCGGCTATACCCCAGCGCCAGCAATGTCATTGCATCGATTTCGCGGGGCGAGAGCCCCCGCATGTTGTCCGGCTGCCGTTCTTTTGCAAATTCCAGCGCTTTTCGATTGAGGAAATGCGCCACCAATATGAGATCTCGGCCATACGTTTCGACAAATGCCTGCCATGCGATGTCATCACAGCTGTTGTTGACCGTAAACAGCGCGAATTGCCCGCCTGGCCCCCGCAGCGGGATCGAATAGCCCTGATTGCCGACGCCATGTTCCTGCGCGTCCTGCAGGAAGGCCTTTACTGCTTTGCCCGACCAGTTCAGCTGTTTCCAGTCCACAGCGTGAAATCGCTGAAAACAACCCAGAATAACCGGATCAATACGATGATAATTCCTGTCTCGATACCGTTCATCCCAGGCATCCGAATAAGTCGTGAACCCGTATTGATCCCCGGCCCCATCAACCCAATGATATGTCATATGGTCAATTTGCAGCTTGTCCCGCAACTGGACTGCTACGCTGGTCAGCTCGTCAAGCGTGCTGGTGCTTTCCAAATCCCCTAGGATCTGGCTCAAATCGAATTTTCTTCCCATTCGCGGGCGCGCAAGCCTCATCCTTTGAGGACGCAATCTCGGCCGCGGCGATCAGTCTTGTGTCGTCAAGCTGCTCGGCCAGCGCGCTCAACCCATTCGCCACAGCAAAGGCGTTGAGGTCCGACAGAACGTCCAAAATCCACTCATTTTGCGCCATCAGGGTGTCCCCGAAATAGTTAACGAAGGGTTAACACAACCATAACATGTGCAGACTAATTCGGCCTACTCGCTGCTTTCTACTCCCCAGAAATAGCGGGGTGCGATTTCTTAAAGCATTGAAAATGCATAATCATCGATAGAAACGATGAACACCCGCAAGGCGTGTTTGCGCCCTGCGGGTGTTGCAGCTGCTGTTTGCCTGAGACCGTTAGTCGCGGGCAGCCAATACTTCTTCAAGGGTGCGCATGCCTGTATGCGGAGCCTGAACCAGCACCGACATGTTGCCCGGCTTGTGTTCGTTGCGCATCATCTTCATGTGCGCCTCAGGCAGATCCTGCCAAGTGAACACTTCGGACATGCACGGATCCAAGCGACGCTCGACCATAAGCTGGTTTGCAGCCGATGCCTGTTTGAGATGCGCAAAATGCGAGCCCTGCAAGCGTTTCTGGTGCATCCACATGTAACGCACGTCGAAGGTTAGATTGTAGCCAGTGGTCCCGGCGCAGATCACAACCATACCTCCCTTTTTTACGACAAAAGTAGACACCGGGAATGTGCTTTCGCCGGGGTGCTCGAACACCATGTCGACGTTCACACCTTTGCCGGTAATATCCCAGATGGCCTTGCCAAACTTGCGGGCTTCTTTGAACCATTCAGCATATTCCGGAGTATTCACCGTGGGCAGCTGGCCCCAGCAGTTGAAATCCTTGCGGTTGATGACGCCTTTGGCGCCAAGGTCCATCACAAACTCACGCTTGCTTTCATCCGATATCACGCCGATCGCATTGGCACCCGCAGTGTTGATCAACTGTATCGCGTAAGAGCCCAGACCGCCCGATGCGCCCCAAACCAGGACGTTCTGGCCCGGCTTTAGATCGTGCGGTTCGTGCCCAAAAAGCATCCGATAGGCTGTTGCCAAGGTCAGCGTGTAGCAGGCGCTTTCTTCCCAGGTCAGGTGCTTGGGACGCGGCATCAGCTGCTGTGCCTGAACATTTGTAAACTGCGCGAACGAGCCATCAGGTGTCTCATATCCCCAGATGCGCTGGCTGGGCGAATACATCGGATCACCACCGTTGCAGTGTTCGTCATCGCCATCGTCCTGGTTGCAGTGAATCACGACTTCATCGCCGACTTTCCAGCGCTTCACTTTGTCACCAACCGCCCAGACGATGCCCGACGCATCTGAACCTGCGATGTGAAAGGGTTGGCCGTGGCCATCAAACGGGCTGATCGGCTTGCCAAGCGATGCCCAGACGCCGTTGTAGTTTACACCCGCCGCCATAACGAGAACCAGCACTTCGTGGCTGTCCAGCTTCGGGACATCAACGACTTCCAACTGCATCGCTGTGTCTGGCTCACCGTGGCGCTCTTTCCGGATCGCCCAGGCATACATTTGCTTGGGAACATACCCCATCGGGGGGATTTCACCCATCTCGTAGAGGTCCTTTTCCGGTGCCTCATACGACGCGATACCGCTGTCGACATCCAAAGCCATGCTGGCCTCCTTTTTCCAACTGTTGCCGCGCCGCAGAATCGCGGCTTTCCAAAGACGAAATATTAGCCTCTGAGTAATATTGCAACCGTTTTTGGTATCTATTTTGTAATTTTATGACCCAGCAGTTGCAGAAATACTTTCTGCACTTGCATCATTCTCAGCCCGAACAACGGGTTCTGATGCTGCCGCGTAATAAGCAAGCAGCTCTGATCGCTCGCCTGATGGGCGCAACACTCCAGCCTCACGACGCAGAATCCGTCGCTCGACCAACTGATTGATGGCATCGTCAACAGCCTCTCCATCATCCTGGGCAACCGCGTCGCCGCCCAACGTCAGCAAACGCGCCTTCAACTCCTGCTCTGACATCTCACCTTCTTCCTGAACCAGCCGACACGCAGCAGGCACTGGAACAAAGGGAATTGCGGCGCCGATCCTGCGCATCAACTCGCGGGCCAGATCGGTTGTTAGGTCCCGTTCGTGCGCGACTCGAAATTCCTTCAGGGAAATCGGTGTCGCATACCGCACCGAGGCAATCCCGAATCTCTTGTAGCGCCCGAGGAGCTTGCGCCAAATCTGCTTGAGCGACCAGCGGGTGATAACCCCGATCCGCGCGCGGAAGCGGCGTTCACTATCCTTCGCTGCCGCTGTTAATACGGTATCTTCAAGCACCCGATCATAGTTCAAAGCAACCGGAACAAACACCACATCCCGCCCCTGCGGTTCGACTCCGTCAAGGATATACTTCAACAATCCCAGCTTGGGGCGCCCCAGTTTGCCAGTCAGACTCAGCCCGCCCTCAGGGAACATGGCCTGCGTCACGCCCGCTTCGGTCGCGTGCCTTACATAGCTTGCAAGGACCTGTCGATATAGGTCGCTACCCGACTTGCGGCGAATGAAATAGGCCCCCATCGCGCGAATCAATCGACTTAGTGGCCAGACACGGGCCCACTCGCCCACAGCATAGGATAAGGTCGAATGGTCTGCCGCCAGATAGGTGACCAGCACGTAATCCATATTGCTGCGGTGGTTCATGACATAAACGACCGTCGCATCGGGATCGATACTGTCCAGCGCGGCTTTGTCCTCGTAACCCAACTGCACCTTGTAAAAGGCGTTACTCAGCATACGGGCAAAACGGATCGCGATGCTGAAATACGCCACTGTCGAGAATGAGGGCGCAATCTCGCGCGCATAACGCCGTGCCAATTCTGAGGCAACAGCGTCAGGCACACCTTCTTCTTTGGCATGCTGCTGCACCGCCCGGCTTACTTGCGGGTCATAGATAAGCCGTTGAATCATGTCATGCCGCCCCGCCAACTTGAACGGTTGGATCGGGCGCTGAAGGCGCTTGTTCAACCGTGCGACGGCGCGCTCAAGGCGGCGGCGGAAAAACCAGCGCACCGACGGAAACAAAAAATGCGAGGCAAATGTGACCGCGGCAAACAGCACGATCAGCACAAACAGCCAAAGCGGGATTTCCACAGTCTGCATCATTCGGGCACAGTGCCATCAAACGCGACCACCCACAATCTGCAGAAACCGTCGATGCCGCAACGCAGCGAATTGACATGTACTGAAAATTACTATTTACCACCATAGAACGTAATTTTGTTACCCACCGATCCGCGAGGCCCGACCCATGACGCAGTTGCAGAAAGATCGCCCCTGGCTCATCCGTACATATGCCGGTCACTCAACGGCCAAAGCGTCAAATGCGCTTTATCGTGCGAACCTAGCCAAAGGTCAGACCGGCCTGTCCGTGGCCTTCGATCTGCCAACCCAAACAGGGTATGACAGCGATCACACTTTGGCGCGCGGCGAAGTTGGAAAAGTTGGGGTTCCGATCTGCCATCTGGGGGACATGCGGGTTCTGTTCGATCAAATTCCGCTGGAACAGATGAATACCTCGATGACGATCAATGCGACTGCTCCTTGGCTTTTGGCGCTATATATCGCAGTTGCCGAGGAACAGGGCGCGGATGTCTCGAAATTGCAGGGGACCGTCCAGAACGACCTGATCAAGGAATACCTGAGCCGCGGCACTTATGTGTGCCCACCCAAGCCATCGCTGAAGATGATCGCGGACGTGGCCGAATATTGCTACGATAACGTGCCCAAATGGAACCCGATGAACGTGTGTTCGTACCACCTGCAAGAAGCAGGCGCGACGCCCGAGCAAGAGCTGGCCTATGCTCTGGCGACTGCCATTGCAGTGCTGGACGAACTTCGCCCGCGCGTTCCAGCTAAAGACTTCCCGGCACTCTGCGGGCGGATTTCGTTTTTTGTGAATGCGGGCATCCGGTTTGTCACCGAAATGTGCAAAATGCGCGCCTTTGTGGATCTTTGGGACGAAATTCTGCAGCAGCGCTATGGCATTGAAGACCCCAAGTTCCGCCGATTCCGTTATGGCGTTCAGGTAAACTCGCTGGGGCTGACCGAACAGCAGCCGGAAAACAACGTTTATCGCATACTGATTGAAATGCTTGCGGTGACGCTATCCAAACGTGCCCGCGCACGTGCGGTGCAGTTGCCTGCATGGAACGAAGCGCTCGGCCTGCCTCGTCCTTGGGATCAGCAATGGTCGATGCGGATGCAACAAATCCTCGCCTATGAAACCGATCTGCTGGAATATGGCGATTTGTTCGACGGCAATCCGGTTGTCGACGCCAAAGTCGAAGAACTTAAAAATGGCGCACGGGCCGAATTGGCTAATCTCGAATCGATGGGCGGCGCGGTAGCCTCGATCGAATACATGAAATCGCGGCTGGTCGAGTCCAATGCCGAGCGCCTTAACCGTATTGAACGCAATGAAACCGTTGTCGTTGGCGTAAACAAATGGACCGAGGGCGAAGCCTCGCCTTTGCAGACCGAGGATGGCGGCATCATGGTCGTCGACCCGGCGGTTGAACAGGAACAAATCGGGCGCTTGAACGACTGGCGTGCGGATCGGGATGACGCCGCCGTGGCTGCGGCGTTACAAGCCCTGCGCGAAGCAGCGAAATCTGGTGCCAATGTGATGGCACCTTCAATCGCTGCGGCCAAGGCCGGTGTCACAACTGGCGAATGGGCCGAGGAAATGCGCAAGGCCTACGGTACATATCGTGGACCAACCGGCGTCTCGGGATCTGTTTCGAACAAAACCGAAGGTCTGGAAGACTTGCGCGCGGCCGTAGATGCGGTAAGCGACCGTCTGGGGCGCAGGCTGAAGTTTCTTGTTGGCAAACCTGGTCTTGACGGACACTCGAACGGAGCCGAACAGATCGCCTTCCGCGCACGCGACTGTGGCATGGATATCAGTTACGAAGGTATTCGTCTTACGCCCGAAGAAATCGTAACTGCGGCACAAGAAGACAAAGCGCATGTGATTGGTCTATCGATCCTCTCTGGCAGCCACCTGCCTTTGGTGAAGGACGTGATGACGCGGCTGAAAGCAGCAGGGCTAAGCGATATTCCCGTCATTGTTGGTGGGATCATCCCCGATGAGGACGCGGATCAATTGCGTTCCCTGGGTGTATCGAAAATCTATACGCCGAAAAATTTCGAATTGAATGCAATCATGGGCGATATCGTCACGTTGGTTGACCCAACGGAAATTGCGGCTGAATAGAAAAGCATATTACAGAAATCTCCATTTCTATTTCCGGTAAAATGGGAATAGATAGGTTCGGGTTTATTCAATTTCCCCTGCAATAAGTAGGGGAATAGCCGAAATGGAGAAGATTATGGCGATCGATCTTGAAATAATGTCGCGCAAAGAACTGCTCGAATTGCGCAATCGGGTCGAAAAGGCGCTAAAAACCGCCGAAGTGCGTGAGCGAAAAGAAGCGTTGAAAGCCGCCGAAAAGGCGGCGGCGGAATATGGGTTTTCGTTGTCTGAATTGTCAGGAGACAGCGCTAAATCGGTAAAATCATCTAAAGCGAAGTATCAAAATCCGAACAATCCGTCGCAAACCTGGACCGGGCGGGGCCGCAAACCGCAGTGGGTTCATGACGCCATAAAAGCCGGTACCGATATTACTGATCTGGAAATCTGATCGGGGGCAAGTGGCAAAATGACTATCCATATTGGAGCCCAAAAAGGCGAGATTTCCGAAACCGTTCTTTTGCCCGGCGACCCGTATCGCGCAAGATGGGCGGCCGAAACGTTTCTTGAAGACGTAAAGCTGGTAAACGAAGTGCGTGGCATGCTGGGGTTCACCGGCACCTGGAAAGGAAATCGTGTTACCATTCAGGGTAGTGGCATGGGGATGCCCTCTCTGTCGATCTACGTGAACGAATTGATCCGTGACTACGGCGCCAAAACTCTGATCCGGATCGGGTCATGTGGCGGGATGCAAGACAGTGTGAATGTGCGTGATGTTATTCTGGCGATGACGTCGACCACACTCAGCACCCCTTCGCGCGGGATCATGAGAGAAATGAACTTCGCCCCTTGCGCGGATTGGGGTCTTTTGCAGTCTGCAGCATTGGCTGCACAAGCCAAAGGTACGCCAACCCATGTTGGCGGCATCTATTCATCCGATGTCTTTTATGACGAACGCCCGGACCTGAACGAACAAATGGTTCGGCACGGTATTTTGGGTGTCGAGATGGAAGCGGCAGAGCTTTACATCCTTGCCGCGCGTCACAAATGCCGCGCATTGGCGGTACTGACAGTCTCGGACCACCTGCTGACCGGCGAAGCCCTGCCCTCATCGGACCGAGAAAGCAGTTTTGGCGACATGGTCGAAATCGCGCTGCAGGCGGCGTTCCCGGACAGCTGAATTGCGCGATATCTAGCGCCCGTGCGTGCGGTCATATCCGTTGCGCGCGGGGCTGCGCCATCCCTCAAGCGCACCTTCAGCCGGGGCAAAGGTTTCTACCAGCAGGGGATAACAGGCTGCGGTATCCGATGAATGCTCGGACGAGCAATCACCGCCCGGGCACGCGCTTAGATTTCCCAGCAGGTCAATCTCGGCGAAAAACTCAAGATAGTCTCCCGGACGGACAGGTGAGGCTTTCATGAAATACTGCCCGGTATCACGCGTGAAACCGGTGCACATGAACACGTTCAACACATCATGTACCGCAGGCTCGGCTTCGGCCAAAGAGACGCCCAAATGATCCGCCAGCGCGCGTGTCAGATTCGAATGGCAACAGTGATGGTACTGGGATCCAGCTAGCAAATTACCGGTATAGGGATCACATCGGGTCCCGATCACATCGTGCACCGACCCGCCGAAATCATCGATTCCGTACCACCCCAGCGTATCTGCAATGATTGTCGCCATCGGTCGCATATGTGGAAAGCTCGACCACATGCGCTCACCTAAGGTGATATGCGTGCCATGTAACGCGCGTGTCTTGCCGGAATAAAACCGCTCGGTCAGGTCGTTGAGGTTCCACAGGTTCAGGTCGCCAACCTGCGATCCTTCAACAGAAGTAATCCGAAAGAAATGCCCAGCAGGGACCTCAAAGCACCGAGCATCTCGTGGCGGTACCAGCACCTCGCCCGTCTTTTTCGCTCCATCACGCGCAGTTTGATAAAGCCCGAGATCGGGCTTTGGCAGCCCGTCATTGGGGTAGCAAATAACGGGTGCAATCGCGCGGCGCGCATCTGCATCAGCGGGTGGGCGGGGCGTGTTCCGAGATTCTGACATGGGCTGAGAGTGGCGCAGTTCGGCCCGGTGGGGAACCCCCCAACCACAGCTATTGCCCTTTCAGACACTGCGTAGGCTCGGCATCAGATTTTGAAACCGCGCCACAATACGCGCAGCGCCACTGGCCCTCGCTACGATGTTGCCGCCACCTGCAGTCGCGCGTCAGGGACGACGTGCGGGACCGCCAGAAAAAATAGGCAAATACGCCAGCGGCGAGCAGAAGCAAGAGAACGGGCATAGCTCTGCATTGCCTATTGTGTTGAATTTTTCAAGCCGACACGGTCAGGCTGCGTTCGCGTATTCAAACAATTCCGGTGTTTCGTCTTTGGCCGGAACTTTGGGCTCGGGCGTATAATACGACCAGGCTTGCTCCAGCAGTTCCAGAGCTTTGGCGGCGTCGTGTTTTTTGTTTTGCGTGCTCATTGGAGTGACCTCTTTTCGAACTCATCACTCCTCCCTGCAGCAAACTTAGAACCGCAGGGGAATAAACGCATCGCATAGTTTTGCAGAGGCGTCATGCACTTGCCGCAACTCGGCAAGTGCGTTGATTTAGTGCACGATCAGACCGCGCGGTCGACCATCATCTTTTTGATCTCGGCGATCGCCTTGGCCGGGTTCAAACCCTTGGGGCAGGTTTTGGCACAGTTCATGATGGTGTGGCAGCGATACAGCTTGAACGGATCTTCCAGCTCGTCCAGACGCTCGCCCGTGGCCTCATCCCGGCTGTCGATGATCCAGCGGTAGGCGTGCAACAATGCTGCCGGGCCAAGATAGCGGTCGCCGTTCCACCAATAGCTGGGGCACGAGGTCGAGCAACTGGCGCACATCACACATTCATACAGACCGTCTAGCTTTTTGCGGTCTTCGATGGACTGCTTCCATTCTTTCGCCGGACGGTTGGTCTTGGTCTCTAGCCACGGCATGATCGAGGCGTGCTGCGCATAGAAATGCGTCAGATCGGGGATCAAGTCCTTCACGACCGGCATATGCGGCAGCGGGTAAATCTTCACGTCGCCCTTGATCTCATCCATGCCATAGATACAGGCCAGCGTGTTGATCCCGTCGATGTTCATCGCACAGGAGCCACAGATGCCTTCGCGGCACGAACGGCGGAAGGTCAGAGTCGGATCGATCTCATTCTTGATCTTGATCAGAGCGTCCAGAACCATCGGGCCGCAAGTATCCATATCGACGAAATAAGTATCGACGCGCGGGTTCTGGCCATCATCCGGGTTCCAGCGATAGATCTGGAATTTGCGCACATTGGTCGCGCCGTCGGGCTTGGGCCAGGTTTTACCGGTGGTGATCCGGGAATTCTTGGGGAGGGTCAGTTGTACCATGGGTTCCTCTCCTTAGAACGTCCGCGCCTTGGGCGCGATTCTTTTCATGCTGATGCCGCCCTCGTCTTCGGTCGTCAGCGGATCAACGATAACCGGACGGTAGCTAAGCTCTACTTTATTGCCATCGACACGGCTGACCGTGTGGACGCGCCAGTTCTCATCGTCACGCTCGGTGAAATCTTCATGGGCGTGTGCACCGCGGGATTCCTTACGCGCTTCGGCACCAACGATGGTGGCGAGCGCGCTTGGCATCAGGTTGGTAAGCTCGAGCGTCTCCATCAGATCGCTGTTCCAGACCAACGATCTGTCAGAAACCTTCAGGTCGTCCATCTTGGCAGCGATCGCGGTCATCTTCTCGACGCCCTCAGCCATGGTCTTCGAGGTGCGGAAAACCGCCGCGTCCTCTTGCATGGTGCGCTGCATCTCAAGCCGCAGATCTGCGGTTGGAATTGCGCCGCTGGCGTTGCGCGCCGCATCGAACCTGTCAAACGCTTTATCTACAGAGGCCTGGTTCAGAACCGGGTTCGACGCGTCGGCATCCACAACTTTGCCCGCCCGGATCGCCGCCGCACGGCCAAACACCACGAGGTCGATCAGCGAGTTTGAACCAAGACGGTTTGCCCCGTGAACCGAGGCACACCCGGCCTCGCCCACAGCCATCAGACCAGGGACCACGGCGGTCGGGTTGTCGGCTGTCGGGTTCAGAACTTCACCCCAATAGTTCGTCGGGATACCACCCATGTTATAGTGCACGGTCGGCAGAACCGGGATCGGTTCCTTGGTAACGTCAACACCGGCAAAGACGCGCGCAGATTCTGAAATGCCCGGTAGGCGTTCCGCCAAAGCTTCGGCTGGCAAATGGCTGAGGTTCAGATGGATGTGATCGCCGTTGTCACCGTGGCCGCGCCCTTCGCGAATTTCCATGGTCATTGAACGGCTAACGTAGTCGCGCGGCGCGAGGTCTTTGTACTGAGGCGCATAGCGCTCCATGAATCGCTCGCCTTCCGAGTTGGTTAGGTATCCGCCTTCACCACGTGCACCTTCGGTGATCAGGCAGCCCGATCCGTAGATGCCGGTTGGGTGGAACTGAACAAATTCCATATCCTGCAGTGCAAGACCCGCGCGGGCCACCATACCGCCACCGTCGCCGGTGCAGGTATGTGCCGAGGTTGCACTGAAATAGGCGCGGCCATAGCCGCCGGTCGCCAGAACAACCATCTTGGCGTTAAAGACGTGCATTGTGCCGTCGTCCAACTTCCAGCACACGACACCCTGACACTGTCCGTCCTCAGACATTATCAGATCAATGGCGAAATACTCGATGTAGAACTCGGCGTTGTTCTTCAGCGACTGACCATACAGCGTGTGCAGGATCGCATGACCGGTCCGGTCGGCGGCGGCACAGGTCCGCTGCACAGCGGGGCCTTCGCCAAATTCGGTGGTGTGGCCACCAAATGGGCGCTGATAGATCTTGCCTTCTTCGGTCCGGCTGAATGGCACTCCGTAGTGTTCTAGCTCATATACGGCTTTGGGTGCTTCACGCGCCAGGTATTCCATCGCATCGGTGTCACCCAGCCAGTCCGAGCCCTTTACGGTGTCATACATGTGCCACTGCCAATGGTCTGGCCCCATATTCGACAAGGACGCCGCAATGCCGCCTTGGGCGGCCACTGTGTGTGAACGGGTCGGGAATACCTTCGTCACGCAAGCGGTGCGCAAACCCTGCTCGGCCATGCCCAATGTTGCACGCAGACCCGCGCCACCGGCACCGACAACCACCACGTCATATTCGTGGGTTTCGTATTCATATGCTGCTGTCATTGTTCTTGTTCCTTACTGCGCATATCCGAGAGCCAGACGCGCGAGCGCAAACAGACCCGCAGCAATCAGTGTGTATGCAAAGGCCTGCGCTGCCATCAGCGCCAGCTTTTCCGCGACGCCATGCACGTAGTCCTCAATCGCTTCCTGGGCTTCGCGCAACAAATGCGGGACGACAACAACCAGTGTCAGACCCATGATAATCGCTGGGAACGGGCGGCTGTAATAGGCCAGAGCCTCTTCGTAGGTTCCACCTAGGGCGTGCCCGAAGGTAAATACAAACAGCGGAACAAGGATGACCAATGCCGCCGAGCTGAGCATCATTTGCCAGTGGTGATGTGTACCTGCACGTCCGGCCCCCATGCCCTGCGCGCGTTTACGGTCTGTGAGAAACTGCATCGCGAACCTCCCCTTAAAGCGCTACGGCTGTGATCAGAGCCAGAACAGTTGCCAGCACGAACATGCCAATGCCCATCTTCTCGGACACTTCAACATTCACGCAATATCCCAGATCCCAGATGACGTGCCGCAAACGGCCCAGCATGTGATAGAAAATGGCCCAAGCCGCGCCGAACATGATCAGATCCCCCAGGAAACTGGTCATCAATCCATTGATCAGCTCAAAGGCGCTTTCCGATGTGGCCGCAGCAAGTAACCACCAGACGACCAACAAAGCCAAACCAAAAGACGCAAGACCCGTGATGCGCACCATAATCGAAGATATGGACGTCATCTGTGGACGATAGATCGTCAAATGTGGAGAAAGCGGGCGGTTGCCTCGATTTACATCGGCCATGTTGGCTCCTTTTCGGTTGGCTACCGAACGTTTTACTGTTTTTTACGACTCTGTCACGCGCTGCAGGTGCAAAATCCAGTAAATTTAACGCAAAATCGCTGATAAGCCGTGTTTGTGATCACACAAAATATTCTCGTGATCACAAATCACATTCGATACCGCCAATGTTAGCGTTTTCAATGAAAAAGCAATGTGATCACGAATCTATTATTGGAGCGGCGTCAGCCCTGCAGTCTGCTGTGTCACCTCGCGTAAAAGCTTCTTGCGAATACGTTCGGGATAATCCGCGAAGCCTGCTGCAGAGACAACGAAGGCCCCCTCGCCAACGATGACGTTCTCAAAGAAATAGGCTGTCAGATCGGGTTCACTTTCTTCAATCGCGATCGCGTTCACGGTGATGCCGCGATCCCGCAGTTTGGCGTGGATGGTCGACGGCTCGATTCCTTCATTCGAAATTCCGTCGCCCGAAAGATCAATAAGATGCCTTTCGCATTCGGGCACGTCGTCAAAGCTGGCAACCGTCATATCGAGCGCCTCACCTATCGCAGTTGAGAAGTTACGCCAGACACGAGGGTCAGCTGCGACCTGATCAGCAAAACGGTCCAGGGTGTTAAAACTATCGATCCGGGTCCAGGGGATCGTGATCCTCTGGCGAGAACTGCCTGTCCATTGCACAAGCATCAGCCGAGCCTGTCCGCGCACCAAGGCCTCGGATACGATAGGGTCCCGCAGACCTGCGGCAAGACCGTCCATTTGGATACGATATTCCTCGGAATCAACCGAGCCTGAAACGTCTACGGCCAAGGCCAGAGCCAAATCACAAGCATAGGCCTGAGATGCCAGATACAGGCTGGCGGCGAGCGCACGAAACATCATCATGCGCCAAGCGTAGCATGGATTTCGCGGACCGTGATCACTTGAATGTCAGCCGCCAGAAGGCATTGGCTACATCGGCATAAGAGCCCAATAATCCAAATCTAGCAGAACGTTAGGAAGATATCTCCCCTCGTCATTGCGCAAAGTGAAAGGCTCGCCGCCTTTGGTCGCAACAAGGCGCAAGCGGATGGCACCGATTCCGGGAGTTCCGGTCTCGGCCTTGTCCAAAACTTCGGACCAGGCTTTGATCGTATCGCCCGAGAAACAAGGGTTGGCGTGGGCACCTCCGTTCAGACCAACGATCATCTGCGCATTCGCCAGGCCATTAAACGACAAGGCACGCGCCATCGAGATAACGTGGCCGCCATAGATCAACCGCCCCTCTGGTCGGAAGGTGAGGTCGAAATGCACTTTGGCGGTGTTCTGCCACAGGCGGGTGGCCAGCATGTGCTCGGCCTCTTCGACGGTCACGCCATCGACGTGATCGATCGTTTCTTCCGTGTTGTACGCATCCCAGCGGTGGTTTTCGCCGGATTGTACAAAATTATATTTCGAGAAATCGAGCCCCTGCGGTACCGCCAGATCGCTGACATCAAGCGCCTTTTTCAGATTGGGCACCACCGTCTCTGGTGCAGGCGCATCGAGGTTTGATTTGCGCACCATGACCCAGCGAACATACTCGATCACCACTTCGTCGCGCTGGTTCAGCCCGCGGGTACGGACCCAGACGACACCGGTTTTGCCATTCGAGTTCTGCTTGAGGCCGATCACCTCAGATTCAGCGCGCAGCGTATCACCGGGGTAGACCGGTTGCAGCCAGCGCCCTTCGGCATAACCCAGATTGGCGACTGCATTCAGCGAGATATCGGGAACCGTTTTACCGAACACCACATGGAAGGCCGCCAGATCGTCAATCGGACTTTGCGGCAGGCCACAATTCCGGGCGAACTCATCCGAGGAATAGAGTGCGTGTCGCGCGGGATAGAGCGCGTGATAAAGCGCGCGCTCGCCATCCGTCACCGTGCGCGGCACGGCGTGATGCAGGATCTGCCCGACTGAATAATCCTCGAAAAAGTTACCCGGATTGGTTTTTGCCATTATTGCTGTCCCAGTTTCATGTCGGGGGTGTAATCAGCGGCGACCTCTTTGGTCACAGCCTGCGCGCAACGCATCACGTTATTTGCGGCGTCAAAGGCATAGGACGGGTCGCCATAAAGCTCCCATCCCATTGCCAACGCGTCCGAGACCTTGTGGCAGAAGGCTGATGTGTCTTCCTCGGTCAACAAACGATAAAGTTTCGCCATTGATTAGGCCCCTTATCCACCAAACGGAGACGGACCAACCAGCCCGTGAATATAGCCCACAACGCCCAGCAGCACGATGGAGCCCACAAAGAACATGGCATCTTTGCCGTATGTGCCGGGTTCGCCCGGCGCCCAGTCTGGTTCGGATTTGTTGATCACGATTACTTCGACAATTGCCCAGGCCAGCAAGCCACCAAACAGGATGATCGAGGCCAGATCACCGTTCACCAACAGGTGCGCAAATGCCCAGAGTTTAAAGCCACCCAGCATGGGGTGACGGACCTTGTTCAACAGGCGACCTTTGGTTCCCGCAGGGCTGGCCAGATAGAACGCGATCAACACCAGCAGGTTGTTGACGTGAATCAGAAAGGTTGGCGGCGCCCAGACATATATGAAATCGGTCATGCGATAACCGAAGATCATCAACAATACCGAGGCCACCAAGGCGAGCGCCACGACGCCCTTGCCCGCGTCGCCCATGGCGGCACGTCGTTCCGGCATCGCGCGCTTAAAAAGATGTGCGGCCCACCAAAGTGCCACACCAAGGATCAGAAGAACAAAGCCCATACTGGCTTACCCCGCTTGCAAAGCTACTATCGCCTCTGCTTTTGCCAGAGTTTCGCGGGCAGTTACAACGTGTAGGTTTTCAACAATCTTGCCATCGACAACGGCGACCCCCTGCCCCTGCGACTCGGTTTCCTCGAAAGCGGCAATCTGACGGCGAGCCAGATCAATCTCATCCTCGGAAGGGGCAAAGGCGGAGTTTGCGATGTCGACCTGGGCCGGGTGGATCAGGGTTTTGCCATCAAAGCCCATGTCGCGGCCCTGGGCACACTCGGCGGCCAGACCGTCGGTGTCCTTGAAGGCATTGTAGACGCCATCGACGATGATCAGCCCCTCGGCCTTGGCCGCCAGCAGGCACAGGCCAAGCGAGGTCATCATCGGCAAACGGTCGGGGCGGAAGCGCGTCTGCAGCTCTTTCGCAAGATCGTTGGTCCCCATGACAAAGCCTGCCATCAGCGGATGTGCGGCAATTTCGGCTGCGTTCAGCATCCCGCGCGGCGTCTCCATCATCGCCCAGATCGGCAGGTCTCCGGTGATTGAGGTCAGCGCATCCACATCCGCAGCAGAACTCACCTTTGGCAACAGAACGGCATCTGCATCCATCTCGCGCACGGCTTCGGCATCCGCGCGCCCCCATTCGGTATCAAGCCCGTTGATCCGCACAATCTTGACCCGAGCACCATAGCCTCCGGCGGCCAAAGCCGCCTTGAGGGTCTCGCGCGCGTTCTCTTTCTCATCAGCCGCAACCGCGTCTTCAAGGTCAAAGATGATGGCGTCCACCGGCAATGTGCGGGCCTTATCAAGCGCGCGTTCACGCGAGCCGGGGATGTATAGTACCGAGCGATAGGGGCGTTGGCGCGGGTCCACTGGACTCTCCCATTGAAATAATGTTGCGCGGAATGGGGCATTTTTTGACGGAAAGTTCAAGAACAAAATCGCCGCAGCGCAGCATTTCCTGCGCTGCGCAACGTGCGTTGCCTTAACGCGATGTCCTTTTGCCTACGGCACGCTGCTTTGAGGAAGAGCTTGAAAGGGGTGACCAATGAAAACGATTATGCTGAAAATGACGATTGGCTTGGGCATCATGGTACTGGCAGCGCAACAAGTCAGCGCACAGAATTGTGCGCCACGCGAGGACGTGATCAAGCGATTGGCAAAGTCCTATGGCGAAACCCGACGAGGCATCGGTATTGTGCGTCAGGGAGCGGTGATGGAGGTGTATGCCTCGGACCAAACCGGCAGCTGGACCATTGTTGTGACCTTGCCGGAAGGTGTGACCTGCCTGATCGCCTCAGGCCAGTCTTATGAAACACTGGCCGAAACGCTGCCGCCCAACACCTAAACCAGCGCATCCCAGATCAGTTTGCTTCCCGTCAGGGTCAGCAAGACGTAGGCAATGTTAAAAAACAATCGTTCGGAGAGCATGAAATGCGCCCGGACGCCCAGCCAGGCCCCGAGGATCGCAAACGGGGTCAGCAAGAGGTCTGCCAAGGCTGTGTGCCAAGTGAAGAGGCCCAGATAGGCGAAGGGCACGAATTTGACGGCGTTGATCACCCAGAAGACCAGCACGGTTGAGGCTTGAAATTCGGTTTTCGTCAGGCGTTGTGACAGCAGGTACACGGCGGCGGGTGGGCCGCCCGCATGGCTGACAAAGCTAGTGAATCCGGCGATCAGCCCGGCAAACAAACCCGCCGATGGAGGCAACCGGTTGGCAAAGCCCCGTACCCAGCCTCTGGTCTGGGCAACGTGCCAGATCACGAAACCGACCGATATTCCGCCAATCAACAGACGTAGCAGATCGTCATCCGTCGCACGATAAAGCCACGCGCCCAGCGCGATACCGGGTACTGCGCCCAACATCAGAAGGCGCGAATCCGGCCAGCTCCAGCGTTTCCAATACGGCTTTAACGTCGCCAGATCGATCACCATCAGTATCGGCAGCATTAGTGCTAGCGCCTGTCCTGGCGTCAGTATCAGAGCCAGAATCGACGAAGATGCAAACGCCACTCCCGAGCCGAACCCACCTTTCGAGATGCCCGCGAAGATCACCGCCGGGATCGCCACTGCAAAAAACATCAGGTTCATCTCGAACATCAGGCACCCCGGAAATATGCATGATTCACAGGCGGTTTAGCGCAATCGGCGGGGTGTGTGCAAACGGTATGCGGTGGCATGCCGCGCCGCAGAAGGCTTGCGTGACGCCGCTTTTACGACTAGCACAACCGCGATTTCAAAACCGACCGGAGATATTCCAAATGGCCAGACCCAAGATCGCGCTGATCGGCGCAGGTCAGATCGGCGGCACGCTCGCCCACCTCGCTGCAATGAAAGAACTTGGTGACGTCGTGCTGTTCGACATCGCCGAAGGCACCCCGGAAGGAAAGGCGCTGGACATCGCCGAATCCGGCCCCTCGGAAGGCTTCGACGCCAAACTGAAGGGCACCCAGTCCTATGAGGACATCGCCGGTGCCGACGTCTGCATCGTCACCGCTGGCGTGCCGCGCAAGCCGGGCATGAGCCGCGACGACTTGCTGGGCATCAACCTGAAGGTCATGAAATCGGTCGGTGAAGGCATCGCCGCAAACGCTCCGGATGCGTTCGTCATCTGCATCACCAACCCGCTGGACGCGATGGTTTGGGCGCTGCGTGAATTCTCGGGCCTGCCGCACAACAAAGTCTGCGGCATGGCGGGCGTTCTGGACTCGGGCCGTTTCGCACACTTCTTGTCGGAAGAGTTCAATGTGTCCATGCGCGACGTCACCGCCTTTGTTCTGGGCGGCCATGGCGACACAATGGTGCCTTCGGTGCGCTACTCGACCGTTGCCGGTATCCCGCTGCCCGATCTGGTTGAGATGGGCTGGACCACGCAGGAAAAACTGGACGCCATCGTTCAGCGCACCCGTGACGGCGGCGCAGAAATCGTTGGCCTGCTGAAGACCGGCTCGGCTTTCTATGCACCGGCGACTTCGGCGATCGAAATGGCCGAAGCCTACCTGAAAGACCAGAAACGCGTTCTGCCCTGTGCTGCCTATTGCAACGGCGAACTGGGTGTCGACGGCATGTATGTCGGCGTGCCTACCGTAATCGGTGCAGGTGGCATCGAGCGCGTCGTCGACATCAAGCTGAACGAAGAAGAACAGGCCGGTTTCGACAATTCGGTCAATGCCGTTAAGGGCCTGATCGAAGCATGCAAGGGCATCGACAGCTCGCTGGCCTAAGTCACGAACCCTAAAACCAATGAACCGGCCCTCTTCACGGGCCGGTTTTCTTTTACACGGTGCCAAGCTGGCTAAAAGATGTTCGCGCAAACGTCGCAAAACTCATCTATGAATGTGTTTTGTGGGCATGATCCCGGATCATCGAATCAATTTCCACGCCCCGCAATTTTTGTGATCACACCCCAAAAACCTGTGATCACAAATACTGAAAATCTTCGACAATTTCCCGTGACCCGTCAAAAAACTCTTTAATTTTGGCGCTTAGACACCCCTATAACGGTGTAATCGTAGTCAGACGGGACAATTTCGATGAACATTCACGAATATCAAGCCAAAGCGCTTCTTCGCAGCTATGGCGCTCCGGTCTCCGATGGTCGCGCAGTTCTGCGCGCCGAGGAAGCCAAAACCGCAGCCGGTGAATTGGACGGGCCGCTTTGGGTCGTCAAGGCGCAAATCCACGCGGGTGGTCGCGGCAAGGGTTCCTTTAAAGAGGCCGACGCCGGTGAAAAAGGCGGTGTCCGTCTGACCAAATCGGTGGAAGAAGCCGCCGAAGAAGCCAAGAAGATGCTTGGCCGCACGCTGGTCACCCATCAGACCGGCCCCGCAGGCAAGCAGGTGAACCGCATCTACATCGAAGCCGGTTCAGGCATCGAACGTGAACTTTACCTGGCCCTGCTGGTGGACCGCCAGACCAGCCGTATCTCATTCGTATGCTCGACCGAAGGCGGCATGGACATCGAAGAGGTGGCCGCTGCGACGCCTGAGAAAATCCTGTCCTTCTCGGTTGATCCCGCCACTGGTTATCAGCCCTATCACGGCCGCCGCATCGCGTTCTCGTTGGGACTGGAAGGCGCGCAGGTCAAACAATGCGTCAAGCTGATGAACCAGCTCTACAATGCCTTCGTCGAGAAGGACATGGAGATGCTGGAGATCAACCCGCTGATCGTCTCGGACAAGGGCGACCTGAAAGTACTGGACGCAAAAGTCGGCTTTGATGGTAACGCGGTATACCGCCACCCGGATATTGCCGAGTTGCGCGACACGACCGAGGAAGACCCCAAGGAACTGGAAGCGTCCAAATACGACCTGAATTACATCGCGCTGGACGGTGAGATCGGCTGCATGGTCAACGGTGCCGGTCTTGCGATGGCCACGATGGACATCATCAAGCTTTACGGTGCCGAGCCTGCCAACTTCCTGGATGTTGGCGGTGGCGCGACCAAAGAGAAAGTAACCGAGGCGTTCAAGATCATCACCTCAGACCCCAACGTCAAAGGCATTCTGGTCAACATCTTCGGCGGCATCATGCGCTGTGATGTGATTGCCGAGGGCGTCGTTGCCGCGGTGAAAGAGGTGGGCCTGCAGGTCCCGCTGGTCGTGCGTCTGGAAGGCACGAATGTCGAGAAGGGCAAAGAGATCATCAACACCTCGGGCCTCGATGTGATCGCAGCGGACAACCTGAAAGACGGTGCCGAGAAAATCGTGAAGGCCGTCAAAGGCTGAGTGTCATCCCGTAGGGTGGGCTTCAGCCCGCCTTTCCCAAGATTTTGGCGGGCAGAAGCCTGCCGTATAAAGGAGAACGCCAGATGGCAGTCCTCATCGACGAAAATACCAAAGTGATCTGTCAGGGCTTTACCGGCTCGCAGGGCACATTCCACAGCGAACAGGCCATCGCCTATGGCACCAAGATGGTCGGCGGCGTGACCCCCGGCAAAGGTGGGATGGAGCATCTGGGCCTGCCCGTGTTCAACTCGGTTCACGAGGCCAAGCATGTGACCGAAGCCAACGCCAGCGTGATCTACGTGCCGCCGCCCTTTGCAGCGGACTCGATCCTCGAAGCGATTGACGCCGAGATGGAAGTGATCGTCTGCATCACCGAAGGCATCCCGGTTCTGGATATGATGAAGGTGAAACGCGCGCTGGAAGGTTCAAACTCGCGTCTGATCGGCCCGAACTGCCCCGGTGTCATCACGCCCGACGCCTGCAAGATCGGCATCATGCCGGGCCACATCCACAAACGCGGCTCGGTCGGCGTTGTGTCGCGCTCGGGCACCCTGACCTATGAGGCCGTCAAGCAGACCACCGATGTGGGTCTGGGCCAGTCCACCTGTGTGGGCATCGGCGGCGACCCGATCAAAGGCACCGAGCATATCGACGTGCTGGAATGGTTCCTGGCAGATGACGAAACCGAGTCGATCATCATGATCGGTGAGATCGGCGGCTCGGCCGAGGAAGAAGCCGCGCAATTCCTGGCAGATGAGGCCAAGAAAGGCCGCAAGAAGCCCACGGCAGGGTTCATCGCGGGCCGCACGGCCCCTCCTGGCCGCCGCATGGGCCACGCGGGCGCCATCGTCGCCGGCGGCAAAGGCGGCGCCGAGGACAAGATCGAAGCCATGCGTTCGGCTGGTATCGTCGTGGCCGAAAGCCCGGCGCAGCTGGGTGAGGCTGTGCTGGAAGCCATCGGTTGACCAGAATTTGACTGCTTTGGGAGGAGCGGTAAACATGACTTTCGGCGAAGCCATTAAAACCTGTTTCTCCAAGTTTTTCACCTTTTCGGGCCGTGCTTCGCGGCCCGAATACTGGTTCTTTTTCCTGTTCATCGTGATCTGGAACATCATCGCCGGGATCATCGACTGGCAGTTTTTCACTCAGGTCGCTGTGACCGAAACAGAGACTTCCAAATCCGTCACGGCCACCTCGACGGGCCCGGTCCAAAGCATCGTCAGCCTGATTGTCTTCTTCCCCCATTTGGCCGTCGCGTGGCGGCGGATGCATGATACGGGGCGCAGCGGGCTTTATGCTCTGCTGCCGATCCTGCTGATACTTGGTGCGCTTGCCGTCCTGATCTTTGGCATCGGCCTTGCCAGCCAGTTCCATGGCGGCACGTTGGATATCCTGTTCACCCGCGCAACTCTTCTTATTGTCATTCCGACACTTCTTGTCCTGTTTGTGTCGCCCCTCCTGGTTCTGTGGTGGCTGACCCGCCACAGCGAACCAGGCACCAACCAATACGGTCCCAACCCATATGAGGTAGCCCAATGACCGAACACTCGCCCAACACCGCCTTTCATGCCTCAAGCTTCATGCAGGGGCATAATGCCGAATATCTGGAGCAGCTTTATGCCCAGTACACCAAGAACCCGGGCGCTGTGGATGCTGCCTGGGTCGAGTTCTTCAAGGCCATGGGCGATGACGCGCCGGATGTGCAGCGCGAGGCCGAGGGGCCTTCGTGGGCGCGGACCGACTGGCCTCCGATGCCTGCGGATGATCTGACCGGTGCGTTGACTGGCGAGTGGGCCGAGATCGACGCCAAAGCAGCGGGCAACAAAATCAAGGATAAGGCGGCGGCCAAGGGTGTTGAGGTCAGTGATGACCAGATCAAGCGCGCGGTGCTGGACAGCCTGCGGGCGCTGATGCTGATCAGGGCCTATCGTATCCGGGGCCATCTGGCAGCTGATCTGGACCCGCTGGGCATGCGCGCCGCCAGTACGCATCCCGAGCTGGACCCGAAGACTTACGGGTTCACCGATGCTGACATGGATCGACCGATCTTTATTGACAACGTGCTGGGCCTGCAGATGGCCAGCATGCGCCAAATCGTCGAGATCGTGAAGAGGACCTATTGCGGCACCTTCGCGCTGCAATACATGCATATCTCGAACCCGGAAGAGGCCGCGTGGCTGAAAGAACGCATCGAGGGGTTCGGTAAGGAAATCGCCTTCACCAAGGAAGGCCGCAAGGCGATCCTGAACAAGATGGTCGAGGCCGAGGGTTTCGAGAAATTCCTGCATGTGAAATACATGGGCACCAAGCGGTTTGGTCTGGACGGTGGCGAGGCACTGATCCCCGCGATGGAACAGATCATCAAGCGCGGCGGCGCCTTGGGCCTCAGCGATATCGTCATCGGTATGCCACACCGGGGTCGTCTGAACATTCTGGCCAATGTGATGGGCAAGCCCTATCGCGCGATCTTCAACGAGTTTCAGGGCGGCAGCTTCAAGCCCGAAGACGTGGATGGATCAGGCGACGTGAAATATCACCTCGGCGCGTCAAGCGACCGAGAGTTCGATGGCAATAGCGTTCACCTGTCGCTGACCGCAAACCCCTCGCACCTTGAGGCAGTGAACCCGGTGGTTCTGGGTAAGGTCCGCGCCAAGCAGGACCAGTTGAACGACGAAGACCGCACCAAGGTGATGGGCATCCTCCTGCACGGTGATGCGGCCTTTGCCGGTCAGGGTGTTGTCGCCGAAGGCTTCGGCCTGTCGGGTCTGAAAGGGCACAAGACCGGCGGCACCATGCATATCGTGGTGAACAACCAGATCGGTTTCACCACCGCGCCGCATTTCAGCCGTTCCAGCCCTTATCCCACGGATATCGCGCTGATGGTTGAAGCTCCCATCTTCCACGTGAATGGCGACGACCCCGAGGCGGTGGTGCATGCCGCCAAGGTGGCGACCGAGTTCCGCCAGAAGTTCCACAAGGACGTGGTGCTGGATATCTTCTGCTACCGCCGGTTTGGTCATAACGAGGGTGACGAACCCATGTTCACCAACCCGATCATGTACAAGAAGATCAAGACGCATAAGACCACGTTGTCGTTGTATACCGAGCGCCTTGTCAGGGACGGGCTTATCCCCGAAGGCGAGATTGAAGACATGAAGGCGGCCTTTCAGGCACATCTGAATGAAGAGTTCGATGCCGGGAAAGACTACAAGCCAAACAAAGCCGACTGGCTGGATGGGCGCTGGTCGCATCTGGACAAGCACAAAGACGAATACATGCGCGGTGAAACCGCAATTACACCAGAGACGCTGGCCGAGATCGGCACCGCTCTGACCAGCGCCCCCGAAGGTTTTGCGATGCACAAAACCGTGGGCCGGTTGCTGGACCACAAGAAACAGATGTTCGAAAACGGAACCGGCTTTGACTGGGCAACGGGCGAGGCTCTGGCGTTTGGCTCTCTGCTGACCGAAGGCTACCCTGTACGTTTGGCCGGACAGGACGCGACGCGTGGCACATTCAGCCAACGCCATTCCGGATTTGTCCATCAGGAAACCGAGGAACGGTATTACCCGCTGAACAATATCCGCAAGGGCCAATCACATTATGACGTGATTGACTCGATGCTGTCCGAATACGCGGTGCTTGGGTTTGAGTATGGCTATTCACTGGCCGAGCCCAACGCGCTTGTTCTCTGGGAGGCACAGTTTGGCGATTTCGCCAACGGGGCGCAGATCATGTTCGATCAGTTCATCAGTTCGGGTGAATCGAAGTGGCTGCGGATGTCTGGTCTGGTCACGCTGCTGCCGCATGGGTTCGAAGGGCAAGGCCCAGAACACTCATCTGCACGGCTTGAGCGGTTTCTGCAAATGTGCGGTCAGGACAACTGGATCGTGGCGAACTGCACAACGCCTGCGAACTATTTCCACATCCTGCGCCGTCAATTGCACCGGACCTTCCGCAAGCCGCTTATCCTGGTGACGCCAAAGTCGCTGCTGCGCCATAAGCTGGCGGTCAGCAAGGCCGAGGAATTCACCACAGGCTCGAGCTTCCATAGGGTGCTGTGGGATGATGCTCAACAGGGCAACTCGGACACTAAACTGGTGGCAGATGACAAGATCAAGCGGGTCGTCATGTGCTCGGGCAAGGTCTATTTTGATCTGCTTGAGGAACGCGATGCGCGCGGCATCGACGACATCTACTTAATGCGGATCGAGCAATACTATCCTTTCCCCGCGCATTCGCTGATCAACGAGCTTGAGCGCTTCAAGGGGGCCGAGATGGTCTGGTGTCAGGAAGAACCCAAGAACCAGGGGGCTTGGACTTTTATTGAGCCCAATATCGAATGGGTTCTGACCCGCATTGGCGCAAAACACACTCGTCCGGTCTATGCCGGTCGCGCAACTTCGGCCTCGCCCGCGACGGGTCTGGCCAGCCAACACAAAGCCCAACAAGAAGCGCTGGTGAACGAAGCGCTGAGCATTGAAGGAAAGTAAACGATGACGATTGAAGTTCGTGTTCCCACGCTGGGCGAGTCTGTCACCGAAGCCACCGTTGCGACCTGGTTCAAGAAACCGGGCGATGCAGTCGCCGTAGATGAGATGCTATGTGAACTTGAGACCGACAAGGTCACGGTCGAGGTGCCCTCACCCGCTGCTGGCGTGATGGGCGAGATAGTTGCAGCCGAAGGTGAGACCGTGGGCGTCGATGCCCTGCTTGCCACGATAGCGGCGGGCGAAGGGGCTGCGCCTGCTCCGGCAGCGGCGGCCCCGGCCCCGGCGGCAGCGGCACCCGCAGCATCAGGCGGCAGTGTAGATGTGATGGTGCCGACATTGGGTGAATCCGTCACCGAGGCTACAGTCTCGACATGGTTCAAACAGGTCGGCGACAGCGTTGCACAGGATGAAATGCTGTGCGAGTTGGAGACCGACAAGGTCTCGGTCGAGGTCCCTGCCCCGGCGGCAGGCGTTCTGGCTGAAATCGTTGCGCCTGAAGGCAGCACGGTCGATGCTTCTGCCAAATTGGCGGTGATCTCGGGCGCAGCCGCAGGTGCGGCAGCGGCTCCGGTGGCAGCCGTCGCCGCTCCGGCTGCAGCCAGCACAGCTAAAGACGTGTCCAACGCTCCATCGGCTGAGAAAGCGATGGCCGAAGCTGGTCTGTCTGCGGATCAGGTCACTGGCACCGGACGCGATGGTCGTATCATGAAAGAAGACGTGGCAAAGGCAGTTGCAGCAGCTACAGCCCCAGCGCCTGCGGCGGCTGTGCCCGCCCCCGCTGCCCAAGCTCCGCGTGCGCCTGTAGCTGCGGAAGATGCCTCACGCGAGGAACGTGTGCGCATGACACGTCTGCGCCAGACCATTGCCAAGCGCCTGAAGGACGCGCAGAACACCGCCGCGATCCTGACCACCTATAACGAGGTGGACATGACCGAGGTGATGGCCCTGCGCAACCAGTACAAGGACCAGTTCGAGAAGAAGCATGGCGTACGTCTGGGCTTTATGTCCTTTTTCACCAAGGCCTGCTGTCATGCGCTGAAAGAAGTGCCCGAAGTGAATGCCGAGATCGACGGCAATGACATCGTCTACAAGAACTTCGTGCATATGGGTGTGGCCGCAGGTACGCCGCAAGGGCTGGTGGTTCCAGTCATCCGGGATGCGGACTCGATGTCTTTCGCAGCGATCGAGAAAGCCATCGCCGAAAAGGGCAAGCGCGCCCGTGATGGTAAACTCTCGATGGCGGAAATGCAGGGCGGCACTTTCACGATCTCGAACGGAGGCGTCTACGGCTCGCTGATGTCTTCACCGATCCTGAACCCGCCGCAATCGGGCATTCTGGGCATGCACAAGATCCAGGATCGTCCCATGGTCATCAATGGTGAGATCAAAATCCGCCCGATGATGTATCTGGCGCTGTCCTATGATCACCGTATTGTGGACGGCAAGGGTGCTGTGACATTCCTTGTCCGCGTAAAAGAGGCGCTGGAAGACCCGCGCCGTCTGCTGATGGATCTTTAAGATGGCGACTCATGTACTGTGGCAAGCCGATGTGGCCGATTTCGATGCATGGCTGAAGGTGTTCCGCGAGGATCAACCGATGCGCAAGGCCGCGGGCATCCGCGACCTGCATGTCTGGCGCGATCCGGATCAGCGGGATCATGCGATAGCCATGTTCGAGGTTATGGATCTGGACAAGGCAAAGGCGTTTTTTGGGTCGGAAGAGTTGGCGATGCATCACGAGCGGGGCGGGATAGCCCATATCTCGATCAAGCTGCTGGAACCCGTTTGAAATATAGGTACCCGACCCGCCACACCGGATCGGGACGCTGCCGGATCACCCGGTCGATTTAGGAGAATGTAATGGCAAATTATGACGTCATCGTAATCGGCGCCGGACCCGGCGGCTATGTCTGCGCCATCCGTTGCGCCCAACTGGGCCTTAAAACCGCAGTTGTCGAGGGGCGCGAGACGCTGGGTGGGACTTGCCTGAACGTGGGCTGCATCCCCTCGAAAGCATTGTTGCATGCCAGCCATCAGTTGCACGAAGCCGAACACAACTTTGCAAAGATGGGTCTGAAGGGGAAGTCACCTTCGGTCGATTGGAAGCAGATGCAGGCCTACAAGGACGAGGTGATCGATGGCAACACCAAGGGCATCGAGTTTCTGTTCAAGAAGAACAAGATCGATTGGCTGAAAGGTTGGGGCTCAATCCCTGCTGCGGGCAAGGTCAAGGTTGGTGATGAGGTCCATGAGACCAAGAACATCATTATCGCGTCGGGCTCTGAGCCATCGGCACTGCCTGGCGTCGAGGTTGACGAAAAGGTCGTAGTGACTTCGACCGGCGCGTTGTCTCTGGGCAAAGTTCCCAAGAAAATGATTGTGATCGGTGCCGGTGTGATCGGGCTTGAATTGGGCTCGGTCTACAGCCGTTTGGGCGCAGAGGTGACGGTGATCGAATTCCTCAAGGAAATCACGCCGGGTATGGACCCCGAGGTTCAGAAGACTTTCCAGCGTATCCTGAAGAAACAGGGTTTGAAGTTCGTCATGGGCGCTGCGGTGCAAAAGACCGAAGCCACCAAGACCAAAGCCAAGGTGACATACAAGCTGCTCAAGGATGACAGCGAGCATGTCATCGATGCCGATACTGTGCTGGTGGCCACCGGGCGCAAGCCATATTCGGATGGGCTGGGGCTGGACGCTTTGGGCGTCGAGATGACCCGGCGCGGCCAGATCAAGGTCGGTAGTGATTGGCAGACCAACGTGCCGGGCATCTACGCCATCGGCGACGTGACCGAAGGCCCGATGCTGGCCCACAAGGCTGAAGACGAGGGCATGGCCGCAGCCGAGCAGGTTGCAGGCAAGCATGGTCATGTGAACTATGGTGTCATTCCGGGAGTCATCTACACTTGGCCCGAAGTGGCCAATGTGGGTGAGACCGAAGCGACACTCAAAGAACAGGGCCGCGCCTACAAGGTCGGCAAGTTCATGTTCATGGGCAATGGCCGGGCCAAGGCGAATTTCGCAGCCGACGGGTTCGTCAAGATTCTGGCAGACAAAGAAACCGATCGCATTCTGGGCGCGCATATCATCGGCCCCGCGGCCGGAGACCTGATCCACGAGGTTTGCGTCGCCATGGAATTCGGCGCATCAGCCGAAGATCTGGCCCTGACCTGCCACGCTCACCCGACCTATTCCGAAGCAGTGCGCGAGGCGGCGCTCGCCTGTGGTGACGGGCCAATTCACAGCTGACCCAACCTGAGCAGGTCCTCTACCTAGTCTCCTTGAGCGGCACCCCGTGTCGCTCAAAACCATTTGCGGCAGGTGATCAGACGCGGTTTACTGACTCCATTGCTTTTGGAAAGGAAGTCAGATGAGCGTCAGTTTACAGGTGATCTATCCCATAGGTACAGAAACACATTTCGATTTCGACTATTATGTCGGCACACATCTTCCGCTTGTCGGCGAGCACATGGGGTCACATATCGAACGTACGGTCGTAACCAAAGGCATTGCGGGAGGCCCGGATGAGGCGGCGGGTCACTACGCGATCGCAACGATCATATTTGAAGATCAGGAAGCGATGAACGACGCTATGTCAAAGGCAGGCCCTGTCCTGGCCGATCTGCCAAACTTCACAAATGTCAAACCGCAGATGCTGATCGGTGAGGTGATCGGCTGAATCAGAGCCATGTTTACCTACCACATGGTTTTTGCGGCGCGGGCACCCCATTCCTGATCATATTGCGCGCCGCCTTCTTCTCCTGACGTCATCTCCGAGAGGATCTCGCCGACGGTTGGCAGCCCATCGGATTCATCCCGCCCGCTCCATGTTTGCGCGCGCATCAAGGCGCGGGCACATTGGGTGTAGATTTCGGAAATTTCGATCACGATGACGGTCGCGGGGCGCTTCCCGTTTTTCTCTAACCGGGCGCGCAGGGCTTCATCAGCAGTCAGTTGAGCGTTCCCATTTACCCGAACCACATTGTTCGAACCGGGCACCATGAACAACAATGAGACGCGTGGATCGAGTACGATATTTCGCAGGGAATCCAAGCGGTTGTTTCCCCGCCAATCCGGCAGTGCCAGGGTGCCTTGGTCCAGTTCCAACACAACTGGCCCTTCATCTCCACGCGGGCTGCCATCGACACCTTCGGAGCCGACGGTGCTGAGGATACACAGGCGTGAGGCCATAATCCATTTGCGGTAGAGCGGTGTTAGCCGCCGCGCCACTTTGCGTATGGAGGCTGCGCCGGGTGTGCCATACAGAGCCTCAAGGGCAGTGATATCCTTAACGAATTCCATCCGGGTCAAACCCCACTTCTCTCATCAATTCGTTCGAGCGTGTCTCAATCACGTTTTCCAGCCGTTCCAGAAAGTCATTCCGCGCAACGCCGGGTTCGATTGGATTTAGGAAATCGACAATCGCCGTGCCGGGCTTGCGCATGACACCGGTTCTGGGCCAGAAGACGCCCGCATTGGTGGCAACGGGTACGCACGGGAACCCGAGCCCTTCATACAGAACCGCCGTTCCAACCTTGTAGGGCTTGTGCACCCCAGGCGCGACGCGCGTACCTTGCGGGTAGATCACCAACTGACCGGGTTCGCTGAACTCGCGGGCGACATCCTTGACCATCTTCGCAACCGCCGCCCCGCGTTTGCCGCGATTGACCGGGATACATCCCAGACGGCGCGCATACATTCCGATGACCGGCGTCCACAGAAGCTCTCGCTTCATGATGAATTTGCCGTGTGGGATGGCGTCGAAGATTATGATGATGTCCAGAAACGACTGGTGCTTGGCGCCGATCACAACCTCGCCATGTGGGACTTCTCCGCGCACTTCGCAGCGAATACCAACCATCCAGCGGGCCAACCACTTGGTTGTGCGCGCATAGGTTTTGCATGCTCGCAATGCGCCACGCTTGGCGAACAGCGCATAGGGGGCAAAGACAAGCCCCAGTACCAGCATCCAGGCATAGATGGTGATCATGAAGATCAGCGACCGGACCCATTGAATAGCCATGAACATCACGAAAGCTCCTTCAACTTGCGCTGCGCGGCTGACCATGTGGCCAGAAACGCAACGGCCGCGCCCAATACCGGGATCAGCACGGGCAGGATCCAACCGATACCCTGAAACCCAAGGCCAGTGAGAAAACCACCCGCATCCGAGGCTTCGGGGAGCAACAATACACCCGTCATACCCAGCAAGGTGCCGACCGCTGCCCCAAACAGCGCCCGGAACGTAAAGCGGCGCACGAACGCTCCGGCGATGAACCGGTCCCGCGCGCCGACCTGACGCAGAACCTCGATTATCTGCGCGTTGGCGGCAAGCGAGGCGTTGGCGGCAAGCGTGATCATGGCGGCAGTGGCGCCGCCGATCAGCAGGATCGAAATCCAGCCCAGACGCCGCAGTGAATTGGCCGCATCAACCAATGGTTCGCGCCAGCGAGTGTGATCATCCAGCACTGCGCCCGGCACCTCAGCCCCTAGCCGCAGCCGCAGGCCAGCCGCATCAAGACCCGGCTCACCTTCGATAATCTCTATCAGCTGCGGGATTGGTAAAGTGTCCAGAGGCAAGTCCGGTCCGAACCAGGGTGACAGCAGTGTGGCCTGCTCTTCGCTCGTCAACGCGCGAGCCGAAGCCACACCCGGCGTTTGCTGGAGGACGTTCAAAGCAGCCTCGGTTTGCGCCGCACGTTGATCTGCAGGGGCATTGATCCGCAAGGTCGCTGCCCCCGCCAACTCTGAAGCCCAACGATCCGCCACACGGCCCGAGGCTAACGAAAGAGCCAGCGCAAACACCGCCAGAAAGGCCATTGCGCCAGACACGAACAGGGTCAATTGCGCCGTAAAGCCCGTGGGTGGCACCACCCGGTCGGCGCGGCTGTCACGGCGCAGCAAATTGCGGATCGTGCCCTTGCTCATAGATCCGCCCCCGCAAGCTGCACCCGGCGCTGCGCGATACGCAGTACGCGAGCCTGAACTTGGCTTTTGGCGGCGCGGATCAGGCTTAGGTCATGGGTGGCGATCAGCACGGTTTTTCCCATCCTGTTCAATTCGACCAACAGGCGCAGAAGTCGTTGCGACATCTCCCAGTCCACATTGCCGGTGGGTTCATCCGCAAGCACCACATCGGGCGATAGGATGACTGCGCGGGCCAATGCGGCACGCTGGCGTTCGCCCCCCGATAGTTCAGGCGGGTGCGCCTCAAGCCTGCTGCCAAGCCCGACCCAGCCAAGCAGTTCGGTCAGATCGTCCTGCTGCCCATTTTCAGAGCGCCCCGAGACCATCAGCGGCAACGCGACATTCTCGGCCAGCGTCATGTGATCCAAAAATCGGCAATCCTGATGCACCACGCCAATTCGGCGGCGCAGCAGCGCCATCTGATCGCGGTCCATGCGGGCGATATCCTCACCAAAGGCCATCAACCTGCCCGAGGTTGGCAACAACGCGCCATAACAGAGTTTCAGCAATGTGGTCTTGCCCGCACCCGAAGGCCCGGTCAGAAAGTGGAACGATCCGGGCTGTAATTGCAGCGAAACATCGCTTAGCAACTCACCACCGCCGTAGGTATAGCTGATATTCTCCAGCTCGATCACGCCTGCCCCCTTTATTCTGCTCACCTCTTGCCCGAGCGCAGCGGTGGATTCAATGCCTTGGGCGGGGCCAATTGGCGACACTTGGCCCGCGAAACCGAAAACACGCTTTGCTGTTGGGTCTTAACGGAATATCATCCCTGAAAAAACTATTATCAGGCCAGCCTTGAAGGTCAGGAGGCAGAATGCGTTTAACGTGTCCGAATTGCAGCGCCCAGTACGAAGTCCCGGACGAAGTGATCCCCGAGGACGGGCGCGAAGTTCAATGCTCGGCTTGCGAAGAGACCTGGTTTCAGGAAAAGTATCCAGTCGCCAGCAAAGCAGAGCCGGAAGCGAAATCTGCAACTGCAATCCAGGCAGCCTTTGCCGAACCGGAAGATGTTAAGTCAGAGGATGCGCCAGAACCCGATACGGCCAAGGCCGAGCCAGAAAAGGTTAAGGCAGAAGACACACCAGAACCCGATGCGCCCGAGGAATTGAGTGTTGGAAACGTAGACCCAGTGGTATCCAGCATCCTCAAGGAAGAGGCTGCACGCGAGGCAGAGCTGCGCGAGCGTGAAGGCAGTAATCTGGAAAGCCAACCTGATCTGGCATTGGATCCGCCTGAAGAGCCCAAGGTCAAACCGAAACGGCCCTCGGCCACTGAAACCGCCGCTGACGCAGGTCAGAAAGATGAGCTGCCGGATGTTGAGGCGATCAACTCGGGTCTGCGCAGCGACTTGACATCGGACGAAGCTGAAGCCGTTGCTCCGGCCCGCAAATCCGGTGGGTTTCTGCGTGGCTTTGCCTTGATCATTATCATCGGCGTCATTCTGTTTCTGATATATGGAAACGCCAATCAGATCAGCGAGGCGGTTCCTCAGGCTGATCCGATGCTGAAATCATATGTCTCACTGGTCGATCAAGCGCGCCTTTGGCTTGAGACACAGACCGGGGGCGCAGGGCAGAACTAGAACCTTTCGAGCAATCGCTTGAGGTATTCCAACTCGATCTGAGGCCGATCCTGTTCACCGGTCCTACGGCGGATTTCATCCAGCAACTCGCGCGCACGGCGATATACATCTTCGCCTTGCAGCAAGTTGTCGTCGGTCGAGATTGATCCCGCGGAACCTGGCGTACGACCCAATGGATCGCGGTTATTGGCCTGCATGTCGCCGGCCTCGGTCCCTTGACCCGGCTGGTTCTGCTGGTTCTGCGCCAGGGCTTCGCCCAGTGAACGCATGCCTTCGCGCAGGGCTTCCATCGCCTCGGATTGACGGTCAATCGCCTCGGCCAGATCATCGCTGCGCAAGGCGTCTTCGGCGTCGTCCATGGCCCGGCCCGCACGGCCCAATGCTTCGCGCGCAGCGTCGCCTTCGGGTGTACCACCGCCGGGCAGACCCTGTTGCTGCCGATTCAACTCATCCCGCAGCGCCTGCTGCCGATCCGCCAGTGACCCCTGACCTTGCTGGCCTTCACCAGCCTCATCCTGACCCTGGCCCTGACCGCCCTGGCCTTCATGGCTCTGGCCGCGTCCCAGACCACCATTGCGGCCCTCATTTCCCTGACTTTCGCCCGCTTGCGCACCGGGGTTGAACTGTTCCTGCAGGTCGCGGAATGCCTGATCGCTGAGGCCCTGTTGTTCGCGCAGGGTTTCTGCCAGCCCTTCCATGGCCTGCTGTCCTTCGGACTGGCCACCTTGGCCCTGCCCTTGTGTGACGCGCATGTTTTCCATCATTTGCTGGAACTCTTCCAATGCCTGCTGCGCCTCGGCCATGCGGCCTTGTTCCATGAGCTCCTGAATGCGGTCCATCATTCGCTGCAGGTCATCCTGCGTCATCTGCAGGGTTTCGCCGTTCTGGCCCTGCTGTCCTTGCTGCGTCTCACCGTTTTCCTGCGCCAGACGCTGGAGTTGCCGCATGTAATCCTGTGTCGCTTCGCGCAGCTCCTGCATCAGTTCGGCAATCTCTTCGTCGCTGGCACCGTTCTGCATCGCTTCGGTCAGACGCTCCTGCGCACGGCGCATCCGTTCCAATGCGTCGGCCAGCGTGCCATCCTCGATCAGAACCGCCAGATCCCACAGTGCCTGCGCAATTTCTTCCTGCTGTTTGACGTTCAGTGCGCTGTATTTGTCGAAGGTCTCCAGCCGCCGCAGGATCACACGCAGACGCAGATACGCTGTATCTGAGCGGAAAAGGTCCTCGGGTAGGTGCGAAACCGCGCGCAGCAATTGCGATACACGCAGCGCGTTTTCGCGCGACCAGAGCAGATCGCGCCGCTGTTCGATCACCGCAGCAGCCAGTGGGTCAAAGAACCTACGGGCGGGCAGTTCTGTCAGATAAGGTTCTGCCACCGTCTCTTGATCTGCCGCGTCGATAGCCATGAGGGTTATTTTCACCGGCAAATGTGCCCAAGGGTGCTGCGAGAAATCCTCGATCAAGTCTTCGGTGAAATCGGTCCGATCGCCTGTAATCGGCATTGGCAACTCGACCGTAATGATCTCGCGCGGTTCTGGCTCGGTCGCAAGACCGAATTGACGGTTGACCGCAGGCAGGTCCAATTCGATCCGGGCGGTGCCGGAGACGATTCCATAGTCATCCGCAGCAGCGAAAGGCAGCTTCATCTGTCCGCCAGCCTCTGATTGCGCCACTCCTGCCGTCGCGATCCTGGGCGCAGTGTCTGGAAGGATCTCAAGCGCCCAATCGCGACCGGCCGGGCCATCGATCCGCATCTGACCCGAGCGTTCGGCAACAAATTCCTGTTCCGGTTCTGTCGCGGCTTCGGTGCCCAGAGGTGTCGAAGATTCTGTCAGGCTGTGCGCGCCGATCTCGCCGTAGAACCGAAGTGTGATGCGGCTGCCTTTAGGCACCGTCAACGTCGGATCGGTCTGATCGGCAAGGTAGAGCGTTGGCAGCCCGGTGTAGCGCGGCGGTTCAATCCAACCCTCCCAAGTCGGGCCCTGCCCCGCCTGAGCGGTCCCCGGCGTCATGTCAGCGACCGAGCCTATCCGCCAGAACGAGCCGAACAGAGCCGCAACGACGAGTGCCAATAAGGCAGCATAGCGAAGCGCATAGGGATCGCGAGACGCCAGCCGCAAGTCGGGTTTTACCGGATCGGCCTTTGATGCACGATCTGCCATGCGCGTCTGGTGCGCATGCCACAGTGCCACCGAATCCGCATCCATTGCACCGATTGCCTGATCGTCCATCAGTGCTTGTATCGGGCGTCCGGGCAGGGTTTCATCCAGCCGAACCAGCGCCTGGGCCCGGGTTGGCAGGTGGAACCGTCTGATTCCCAAAACCGCTGTCGCAATCATAGCAATCAATCCGATCGCTGCAGAAATCCAAACGGCTTCAATGCGCACAAGATCGTGCAGACCCAGCATCAGGGCGGCCAGCAGCGCCATAAGAATAGAAAAGAACGGCCAGAAGGCGCGCATCACCTGCTCAGCCAGCATACCCCCGTGCGTCAGCCACAGGGACAGTCTTGGAATTGGCAAGGTCTGGTTGTCGCGCAAGGCGGGCCTCCTGATCGGCCCGACGCGCCTATCGCGTCAAAGCCACTCAGGTATGGTATCGCGGTTTATGATTTCGTCAAAGCTTGGGCGTTCACGAATTACGGCAAATTGATCCCCGTTCACCAGAACCTCAGGGATTAGGGGCCGCGTATTGTATTCGCTGGACATGACAGCACCGTAGGCACCTGCACTGCGGAATGCGATAAGATCGCCCGATTTCAAAGCCGGCATGTTGCGTTGTTTTGCAAAGGTATCCCCGGATTCACAGACCGGACCAACGATATCATACGGGCGCTGTTCGACCCCTGCGGCAGGTTCTTCGACCGCCACTATATCATGATACGCCTCATACATCGCGGGGCGGATCAGGTCGTTCATCGCGCTATCGAGGATCAGGAAATCGCGGTCTTCGCCGGATTTAACATAGATGACCTTGGACACCATCAGACCCGCGTTTCCGGCAATCAGCCGACCGGGCTCAATCTCGATCTCGCAGCCCAGATGGCCCAGTGTTTTCTTGACCATCGCACCATATTCAACCGGCAGCGGAGGCGCGTCGTTGGAACGGGCATAGGGAATACCCAAGCCACCGCCCAGATCAAGGCGGCGGATGTTATGTCCCTCAGCGCGCAGACGCTCGGTCAGCTCAGCAACCTTGTTATAAGCCAGCTCAAACGGCTCCAACTCGGTCAGTTGTGAGCCGATATGAACGTCGATCCCAATCACCTCCAATCCCGGAAGGCTTGCGGCCAGTGCATAAACCTCGGACGCGCGCGAAATCGGGATGCCGAACTTGTTCTCGGACTTGCCGGTGGCGATCTTGGCGTGGGTTTTTGCATCCACGTCCGGATTCACCCGAACAGTGATCGGCGCAACCTTGCCCAATTCCAGTGCAACCGCATTGATCACCTGCATTTCGGGCTCGGATTCGACATTGAACTGACGAATTCCACCGGTCAGAGCGGTACGAATCTCATCCGCTGTCTTGCCGACGCCCGAAAAGACAATCTTGTCTCCGGGCACGCCCGCGGCTTTGGCGCGCAGATATTCCCCGCCCGAAACCACATCCATTCCCGCACCTGCCTGCCCCAGCGTCTTCAGGATGGCCTGATTGCTGGCCGCTTTCATCGCATAGCAGACTAGGTGATCAGTGCCCTCAAGCGCGTCATCGAACAGCTTGAAATGCCGTAACAGCGTCGCCGTCGAATAGACATAGAACGGGGTTCCGACCGCGGCTGCGATTTCGGAGATTGGCACATCCTCGGCGAAAAGCGCGCCGTCGCGGTAGAGAAAATGATCCATGCCTGCGCGCTTAGACCAAAAGAGGTATGTGGATCAAATGATTCCGGTAGGGTTGTGGTCACCGTCGCGGTTCAGAACGTCTTTGACGCGCCAACCCTCGCATATCCTGAAACCGAGACCCCGGACCCGCTAGGTGCGGCCGTTGGTTCCGTTCGGGGTGCGCCTGACGGGTCGCAAGCTGCAAGTACGGCGAGGCAGAGGATCAGGCCGGCAGGTCTCATGCATTTTCTCTTTGTCATTCAGGACGTGTCAGATGCAGATGGGTGTGCGATCAGTAAATTGCAATTTTGGAGTTCAGAGCCCCAGATAAACGCCTAGCCCACCGCGTCTGAGACCAACGCCAACACCGCCATAGGTGCCGCTGCTGCCTACGCCGACGCTTGCGCTCATGGTGGGCTGTATGGGTTCGCCATCGGCACCACACCCGGCCAAGGCCGCTGCGACCGCAATCAATAGCACCACCCGTCGTATCTGCATTACACCAGCGCCTTCCATCGCTTGATCTGGGCCCGCACCTGATCCGGTGCGGTGCCGCCATAGGATTGGCGAGAGTTTACCGAATTTTCGACGGTAAGAACAGAATAGACGTCGTCGGTGATGTCCGCGTGGACCGATTGCATGTCCTCCAGCGTCAGATCCGGTAGGTCGCAGCCCTTGCTTTCAGCCATGGCCACCAGCGATCCAGTGACATGGTGCGCGTCGCGGAAGGGCAGGCCCAGCACGCGGACCAACCAGTCGGCTAGGTCGGTCGCAGTTGAAAAGCCAGACCCGGCAGCGGCAGCCAGGCTTTCGCGATTGGCGGTCATGTCCTTGACCATGCCTTCCATCGCAGCAAGTGCCAGCATCCAGTTATCTGCCGCATCAAATACCTGCTCTTTGTCTTCCTGCATGTCCTTGGAATAGGTCAGCGGCAGCCCCTTCATCACCATCATCAGGCCAGTATTCGCACCAAATATGCGGCCAACCTTGGCACGGATGAGCTCAGCTGCATCGGGGTTCTTCTTTTGCGGCATGATTGATGAACCAGTCGAGAAGCGATCAGACAGTGATACAAACCGGAATTGGGCCGAGGACCAGATTACCAGTTCCTCGGCAAAGCGCGACAAGTGCATGGCGCAAATCGAGGCGGTCGACAGGAACTCCAACGCGAAGTCGCGGTCGCTGACAGCGTCAAGTGAATTGGCTGCGGGGCGGTCGAAGCCCAGCGCCTCAGCTGTCATCTGGCGGTCGATTGGGAAAGAGGTCCCGGCCAACGCGGCTGCGCCCAAGGGGGATTCGTTCATCCGGGCACGGGCGTCGCGCACGCGGGACAGATCGCGGCCAAACATCTCGACATAGGCCATCATGTGGTGACCCCAGGTTACCGGCTGCGCGGTTTGCAGGTGGGTGAAACCGGGCATGACCCAGTCTGCCCCGGCCTCGGCCTGCGCCAAAAGCGCGCGGATCAGGGCCAGAAGACCGGATTCTGCGGCATCTAGCTGGTCGCGAACCCAGAGTTTGAAATCGGTCGCCACCTGGTCGTTTCGCGACCGGCCCGTGTGCAGACGGCCTGCGGGTTCTCCGATCACCTCTTTCAGTCGCGCCTCGACATTCATGTGGATGTCTTCCAGCGCAGTCGAGAACTGAAATTCTCCGTTCTGAATTTCTGACAAAACGGTGAGCAGGCCTTCCCGAATGGCGTGCGCATCACTATCAGTAATAACGCCTGTGGCAGCCAACATGGCGGCATGGGCGCGCGAGCCTGCGATGTCCTGGGCTGCCATCCGCTGATCGAACCCGATCGAGGCATTTATCGCCTCCATGATCGCGTCTGGACCAGCGGCAAAGCGGCCGCCCCACATCTGGTTCGAAGATTGATCGGTCATGAAAGAAAACCCGGAGTTGATATGCGCCTGTTACGTCTGATCCCCCTTTATATGGCCCTAGCGCTGGGTGCAAACGCCGCTTTGGCAACAGATGCGGCAACGCTTGGCCCATTGCGTGAGGGCAGCCTGAAGCGGCTGATCCTGCATAGTGAGCCCAAGCCGGTCAAAGTGGTCGATTTTGAGCTAGAAGATGATGGTGGCACCGGATCGCTGGCCGACTACAAAGGCAAGTATGTGCTGCTGAACTTCTGGGCCACATGGTGTGCGCCGTGCCGCAAAGAAATGCCTCAGATCGCTGAACTGCAACAGGAGTTTGGCGGTGACAAATTCGAGGTTCTGACCCTGGCGACCGGTCGCAACACACCTGCCGGGATCAAGAAGTTCTTTGACGAAAACGGCATCGACAACTTGCCGCGTCATCAGGATCCGAAACAGGCGGTTGCACGCGAAATGGGAGTGATTGGCCTGCCGATCACTGTGATCATCGACCCCGATGGCAATGAGATCGCACGCCTGATCGGTGATGCAGAATGGAACTCGGACAGTGCCAAGGCGATAATTTCGGCACTTGTCGAAGGCAATAGCTGAGGTCCCGCGCGCTCTTGCAGAAAATCTGTGTTAGAATGAGACCGGCCCCAACGGGCCGGTTTTCGTTTGCGACCGGAAGAAAGGGAGACTCCGATGAAACCGGTAGTTCTGTTGATTGGGCGGTTGCCGAATGTAATCGGCGACGTGGCACAACAACTGGATCACCTACCGATTCAGTGGCTGGGCGCGCATGATCAGGATGAGGTGCGGCGGCAGCTGGACGCGGAACCGCGCATCGCCTGTGCGATCATGGGCGCGGGTCTTGATGACAAGATACGCGGAGAAATGGTTGGCATCATCGCCGCGCGAAGGCCCGATATCTGCATCCATCTCAAAGATCGGGCCTCTGGCCCTGACGGGTTAATGCCGTTTGTCGCACGCATCGTCCAGCATGAGATTCTGGAAAGCCTGGAAAGCGGCTGACGCCACGCCACCTTTGACAGACAAATCGCCCGCTTGCAGGTTATCTGCAGGAGGATGGAATGCCGCTGGAAATACTATTGATCCTCGTCGTCGGCGGCATTGCCGGGGTCGCCTTGCTGCTGCATCTGACGGGCAAATCACGCTTGCAAGTGCTGACGCCCAAGACAGCACAGGAACAGTGGCTGCGTCACTTTCCAGATGATTCAATCATTGACGTAACCGTTGCCCATGATAGTCACGCCGCCCTTATCCGAACCGAAACCGGAGCCGGTCTGCTGTGGTCCTTTGGTGCCGATACCGTGGCCCGCCATTTGCGAGATTTCGATTGGCTGGATCATCCCGAAGGCTTTGAAGTCCTGTTCCAAGATTTCGGCACTCCTCGGGTCATCGTCCACCTTGATGAGACCGAACGCCAGCACTGGCAAAATCTGATGGATCCCGCATGACCGATCAAGTGAGTTTTCCCGACGCGGTGCAATGGGCCGTGCCTTTCTTCATCGCGGCCATTCTGGCCGAATTCCTTTGGATCGCGATCAAAGGCCGGGGCGGTAGGTACGAAACCCGCGATGCCTTGACCTCGCTAATCATGGGGGCAGGCAATATCGCCTCGGGCTTTTTGCTGGGCTTCATCGCATATGCGTTTTTCATGTGGCTGTGGCAGATCACACCGCTCAACCTAGGGACCTCGATCCCGGTCATCATCTTGTGCTTTGTACTGGACGATCTGCGGTATTACTGGGTGCACCGCTTTGGGCACCGCATTCGCTGGGTCTGGGCCAGTCATGTGAACCACCACAGCTCACAGCATTACAACCTTACAACGGCGCTGCGGCAGACCTGGACCTATACATTCACCTTTATGATGGTGGTACGTGCGCCGCTGATCCTGCTGGGCTTTCACCCGGCGATGGTGCTGTTCGTCGGAGGTCTGAACCTGATCTACCAATTCTGGATCCATACCGAAGCGATCGGCAAAATGCCGCGCTGGTTCGAAGCCGTCATGAATACGCCCAGTCACCACCGCGCCCATCATGGGCGAAATGCGCGATATCTTGATTGCAACTATGCGGGTGTCTTTATCATCTGGGACAAGATGTTCGGCACATTTGTCCCCGAGCAAGAAGATGACAAGGTCGACTATGGGCTTGTCCACAATATCGGCACGTTCAATCCGCTGCGCGTGGCGTTTCATGAATGGGTTGGAATCTGGCGGGACGCCACCCAACCGGGCCTGACCTTGCGCCAACGTCTGGCTTATTGTTTTGCCCCTCCGGGCTATAGCCACGATGGCAGCCGCGACAATTCCCAACAGATCAAGGCCAAGCACCTTGTCCGCCATCCGCAAGATCACGGCACACCGGGATTCGAACAGTTCGGCACCAAATCACCTGCTTCCACAGCCAAGCGGGCCTAGGTCTCAAAAAGACCTTTTCTTTGCTTGAAATTTGGCACAAGCGCTCCATATCCCCTGAGATGTTTTAAGAGTGCATTTCCGGAGGTCCGCATGTCAAAGCTGATGAGAATTTCTACGATCACAGGTTTGCTGGGCCTCGTCATCACAATGACCGCCGCACTCAACGGAGCAATGCCCGCGCTATTGGGGCTGGGATTTGTCATGGCCGCGCTGGGACTTTTAGGAGCGCTTATCGGTGCGGCTGCCTCGCTGCGTCATGCTTGGCAATCAACACACTGATCTTCCGCCCCGCCACCTGCGATAAAATTTTGAGCGTTAACCCCGGTTTTACCTGTCTTCCCTGAAACTGGCCCCGGCCAAAATCATCGGGATCAGGGGAACGGTACGTCATGGGAAACAGGAAACGCGCAGACCTGCCCGAGGGATCGGACGACCCTTTGAGCGCCGCCGTCACTTCACGGGATCGATCGGTGGTACAGATGGCGACCGAAGCCGTAAAGCATAGACAATGCAGGCTGGCGTTCCAGCCTGTCGTTCAAGCACATCCTCCTCAGGGCATCGCGTTCTACGAAGGGTTCATCCGTGTATTGGATGAAACCGGCCGCGTCATCCCCGCGCGCGAGTTCATGCCACAGGTTGAGAACACGCCAATTGGCCGGGACCTTGATTGCGTCGCGCTTGAAATGGGGCTGCGCACTCTGATCCGCAACCCTGGCATCCGCCTGTCGATCAACATGTCCGCGCGGTCCATCGGTTATTCCAACTGGTCGCGTGTGCTGGATAGGTTTCTGAAAAAAGACGCAAGCTTGGGCGAAAGGTTGATTCTGGAAATCTCAGAATCTTCGGCGATGCAGGTGCCCGAACTGGTGGTAGATTTCATGGATCGCCAACAAGCCCGCGGTATCGCCTTTGCGCTGGATGATTTTGGGGCCAGTAACTTTGGCTTTCGCCACTTTCGTGAATTTCTGTTCGATGCCGCCAAGATCGATGGGCAGTTCATCAGGGGCATCAGCAGCAATCCCGACAATCAATCGCTGGCGCGCGCACTGATTGCAGTTGCGCGGGAATTCGAAATTCTTGTCACCGCCGAATCGGTCGAAAGTGACGAAGATGCTCATTTCCTGATCGCAAACGGTGTCGATTGTCTGCAGGGCTTTCTGTATGGAGCGCCTTCAGTCACTCCGCCCTGGAGCTCGGAAAAAGCTGCAAAAACGGGCAGTTGATAGCAGCTGGTCGCGCGGAACACCGCCAAGGCTCACTCTGAGACAAGCTGTCCGTTGCTGCAGATGCAGCATTGCGCTATTGCAGAAGATGCTTGAGCGGGGGATCACGAGGCGCTCTTGCACCCGGAGAAGACTTCTCCTCAAACCGCGCCGTCAGATTTCCCACAGGACCATGACGGTAAAGGATTGACTTTATGACCAACGTAGTAATCGCATCCGCCGCACGTACGGGCGTCGGTAGCTTTAGCGGTTCGTTTGCGAACACCCCCGCACATGATCTGGGCGCTGCCGTCCTTGAAGCAGTTGTCGAACGTGCCGGGATCGACAAGGGCGAAGTAAGCGAAACCATCATGGGCCAGGTCCTGACTGCCGCCCAAGGTCAGAACCCAGCGCGCCAGGCGCATATAAATGCGGGCCTGCCGCAGGAAAGCGCGGCTTGGGGCATCAACCAGGTCTGCGGTTCGGGTCTGCGTGCTGTTGCTCTGGGTGCACAGCATATCCAATTGGGCGATGCCGACATCGTTGCGGCTGGTGGACAAGAAAACATGACCCTGTCGCCCCATGCCGCCGCCCTGCGCGCCGGTCATAAAATGGGTGACATGAAATACATCGACACGATGATCCGCGATGGTCTGTGGGATGCCTTCAACGGCTATCACATGGGTCAAACGGCTGAGAACGTCGCCGAGAAATGGCAGATCAGCCGCGATATGCAGGATGAATTTGCGGTCGCCTCGCAAAACAAAGCCGAAGCGGCCCAGAACGCTGGCAAGTTCGCCGATGAAATCGTGCCCTTCACCATCAAGACCCGCAAGGGCGACATCGTGATGGACAAGGACGAATACATCCGCCACGGCGCGACAATCGAAGCCATGGGCAAACTGCGCCCCGCCTTCGCCAAGGACGGTTCTGTCACGGCCGCAAACGCTTCGGGCCTGAATGACGGTGCCGCAGCCACCCTGCTGATGTCGGCTGAGAATGCCGAAAAGCGTGGGATTGAGCCCTTGGCCCGAATTGCATCCTACGCGACCGCCGGACTTGACCCGTCGATCATGGGCGTTGGCCCGATCTACGCTTCGCGCAAGGCTCTGGAGAAAGCTGGATGGTCGGTCGATGATCTGGATCTGGTCGAAGCCAACGAAGCCTTCGCAGCGCAAGCCTGCGCTGTAAACAAAGACATGGGTTGGGATCCGTCGATCGTAAACGTCAACGGTGGTGCAATTGCCATCGGACACCCAATCGGCGCGTCCGGTTGCCGGGTTCTGAACACCCTGCTGTTCGAAATGAAGCGCCGGGATGCCAAGAAAGGTCTCGCGACCCTCTGCATCGGCGGCGGCATGGGTGTCGCCCTGTGTGTGGAGCGTGACTAAGTGCGCTGAAAACTAATTACAAAAGGGCGTCTACTGGGCGCCCTTTTTTGTTACAATCGGATCATACCCCTTAGATGCGACAATATCGCCGGACAGAAAGACAAGATCGATCACGAAACGATATTGCGCATCCTTAACTCTCAGAGTAACAGAATTACCAAGACGACTAAATTTGGAGGAGTCCTAAATGGCACGTACAGCACTCGTAACCGGCGGTTCCCGCGGCATCGGCGCAGCAATTTCCAAGGCGCTGAAGGCCGAAGGATACAATGTTGCCGCCACTTATGCAGGCAATGACGAAGCCGCCGCAAAGTTCACCGACGAAACCGGTATCAAAACCTATAAATGGAATGTTGCGGATTACGACGAATCCAAAGCGGGTATCGAAAAAGTCGAGGCCGAGGTCGGCCCGATCGACATCGTGGTCGCCAACGCAGGCATCACCCGCGACGCACCGTTCCACAAGATGACACCTGAACAGTGGCATCAGGTCATCGACACCAATCTGACTGGTGTTTTCAACACCGTGCACCCGGTATGGCCGGGTATGCGCGAGCGTAAATTTGGTCGTATCATCGTGATCAGCTCGATCAACGGTCAGAAAGGCCAGTTTGCGCAGGTCAACTATGCCGCAACCAAAGCGGGCGATCTGGGCATCGTGAAATCTCTGGCGCAGGAAGGTGCGCGGGCCGGTATCACGGCCAACGCGATCTGCCCCGGCTACATCGCGACCGAAATGGTCATGGCCGTGCCGGAAAAAGTGCGCGAATCGATCATCGGTCAAATCCCGGCTGGTCGTCTGGGTGAACCGGAAGAAATCGCGCGTTGCGTGGCCTTCCTGGCGTCGGACGATTCGCAGTTCATCAACGGCTCGACCATTTCCGCAAACGGTGCACAGTTCTTCGTCTAAACCGACGATCTGAGAATGAAAACGGGCCGGTCCATCAAGGACCGGCCCTTCTTTTATCCCGTAAGATCACGCGCGCTGCGATCAGCGGGAACCGAATAGCCAGGACCAGAATCCTACAACCGCCTTGCCGCGCTCTTCATGCGCGCGGTGAATGGCGTTCTGAATGGCTGGGTTTGTTGTCATCTCGATCATGCTGAACCCTTCTCAATCAAGTTGGATTTGTCTTGCCATCAACATGGCCTTTGATTTTAAATTGCACAAACGAGAGTTTTCGACCCTTCAGTTCAGAAAAACTTAACTGTCATGACCGACCGCCTGCCTCCGCTGACTGCTTTGCGCGCCTTCGATGCCGCCGCACGACATATGTCGTTTGCCAAGGCGGCGGAGGAGCTGAACGTGACCCCGGCTGCCCTGTCCTTTCAAATCAAGTCGTTAGAAGAGCATCTGGGCCACCCCGTGTTTCGCCGGCTCAATCGCGCCGTCGAACTGACCGAAGCCGGGCGCACATTGGCACCCGGAACCGCAGATGGCTTTGCCGCCCTGCAAGCCGCGTGGCAAGCGACGCGGAGGCTGCAGGATGAAACCAGCCTAACGGTTACCGCTGGCCCTGCCCTGACGGCGAAATGGCTAGCTCCGCGTCTGTACGAATTTGCCCGGGCAAACCCCGGCATTGATCTGAAATTCTCGGCCACTCTGCGCAACATGGACCTTGAACGGGATGACGTGGACGTGGCGATCCGCTTTGGCTACGGGCCGGATGAGGGGCTCTATTCGGTTCCCGTCCGCAAGGAGTGGCTGACACCGGTTATGACCCCGGAGCTGGCCGAACAATTCCCCACGCCTGCGTCGTTGCGCGACGCCCCCCTGATCCACGACGATTCGATCAGTTTCCTCAAGCCGCGTTGCGACTGGCCTGCATGGTTCCGCGCGGTGGGATTGGACTTCACACCGACCCATGGGGCGCATTTTTCAAACGCCGATCACGCCATCGATGCTGCCGTGGCCGGGGTGGGCGTGGTTCTGGGGCGGCGCGCCATGATCCTGAAAGACCTGACCGAAGGGCGACTGGTCGCGCCGTTCAAAGTGGCACTGGAGACCGCCGGGCGATTTCGTTTCCTCTGCCTGCAAGGGGCAGAGAAGCGACCGCAGATCGCAGCGTTCCGCGACTGGTTCATATCCGAGATTGAAAAGACCGCGCATATATCGGATGAGTTTGAAATCATCCCTGTTGAGAAGGTAGCTGGTGAATGAGCAGAATGGGCGCGACCGCGATTGGTTTTGTCGCCGTTTTGCTATGGTCTCTGCTGGCGCTGTTCACTGTGGGTTCGGCCCCGACGCCGCCTTTGTTGTTGAACGCGATCTGTTTTACCATCGGCGGTACGCTGGGTCTGATTTGGACATTCGCCAGCGGCGGGCTGGGTCAACTGCGCCAGGTCGCGTGGACGACATACCTGCTTGGATCAATTGGCCTTTTTGGCTACCACGCGCTGTACTTTTCAGCCCTTCGCATGGCCCCTGCAGCCGAGGCTGGGCTTATCGCTTATCTCTGGCCTTTGCTGATCGTTCTTCTATCAGGTCTGCTGCCCGGAGAACATCTGAAACCTGGTCACCTTATCGGAGCCTGCCTTGGCTTTGCTGGAGCCGCCGTCATCATCACGGGTGGTGGCAGCGCAGGGTTTCAGGTCCAGCATCTGCCCGGCTACGGGCTGGCCTTGCTGTGCGCGCTTACATGGTCCAGCTACTCGGTTCTATCGCGACGGCTGGGTGATGTGCCGACAAGTTCGGTCGCGGTGTTCTGCATTTTGACGGCGATCGCCTCATGGGCCTTGCATTTCACGGTGGAAGAAACGATCTGGCCGCAAGGCACATTTGGCTGGGCCTCGACCTTTGCACTTGGCCTGGGACCGGTTGGGCTGGCGTTCTATGTCTGGGATATCGGCGTCAAGCGCGGGGACATTCAAATACTGGGCACCGCCTCATACGCGGCACCTTTGCTATCGACGCTTGTGTTGGTTCTGGCCGGGATCGCCGCCCCGTCCTGGGGTCTGGCGATCGCGGCCTTGTTTGTCACCGGTGGCGCTGCCATCGCGGCCCGCGCCAGCCTGAAGGCCTAGAACCTTAGGTCGACAGGCGCTCGATCTCTTCTTTTAGCTTCAGCTTCTGTTTCTTCAGCTGTGCGATATGGAGATCGTCAATACCAGGTGAGCGTTGCGCTTCTTCCACTTCAAGACCGAGAATTTCGTGTTTTTTCTTCAACTCCGTCAGATGTGCGCTCACGCTCATGGCGGTCCTCCTTCTCTGGTTTGTAAGTGTCACGTAAGAAGTTGATCACATCATTTCCAGCCTGTCACGCTGCAGACGCACGAAATCTATAATAAATCCGACAAATTCGGCTGGTCATTGCCGATCAGGCAAAGTGCCCGGTCAAATCCGCCCGATCGCGCAACACCGCCGAAACCTTTGGGGTATAGCTTTCGCCGTCTTCTACGTGCCGGTCACCGAGGTGCAGAATCAGCGGTGCGTGTAGCCGAAAGGCGGCGCGCCCGCCCTTTCTGGCACGCAGAATCACCAGCTCGGACGCGCGATCCGCACGGGGGGCCAGAGGTAGCACCTGAATCGAGCCCAAGCGGCCCGCGCACCCCGCAAGCATATCGGGCAGCCGGTCTGCCCTCTGGATCATGTGAAGATAACCGCGCGGCGCCAGACGTCGGGCGGCGACATTGATCCAGTCCTCAAGCGGCGTGTCTTCACCCAGTGCGATCTGCCGACCCGCGTCGGTGGCAGGGCTGTGCGCGCCTGCCCGGTAGTAGGGCGGATTGGCGATCACATGATCGAACTGTTCTTGTCGCAGATCATTCGGTAGTGCGTTCAAATCCGCCTCAACCACGGTGATCGCTGCGTTTTGTTCCGAATTGCGGCGGGCCAGATCTGCATAGCCAGCCTGCAGTTCAACCCCAGTTGCCTTCAGGTGCGGCACTCGCGCCATTAGGCACTGAATAGCAGCCCCTGCCCCGCAGCCCAATTCCAGCACCGACTGGCCAGCTTGTGCCGGGACCGATGCCGCCAGTAGGACCGGATCGGCCCCTGCACGATATCCTGAGCGCGGCTGCCACAGACGCACACGCCCGCCCAGAAAATCATTGCAGGTCAGATCACTGTCGGAAAAGCTGCTCATCGCCCCAGCGGGATCTCGTTATCGCGCATGACCCGTTCGGCGCGGGTCAGATCATCTGCCCGCACCATCAGGCGACGGGGAAAGATTCCGATGCCGCCTTCTAGGATGCTCATATTTACGTCCATCTGAAAGCAGTCTATATCCTCGCCCTCAAGGAGAGCCGTTGCAAAGGCTAGGATTGTCGGATCGGTGCTGCGCAATAGTTCTTTCATGGGGATGGATGTAAGGGCAAGGTGACAGGGATGTCGAGCCTTGTATCAGGAGAGTGATGAACGTCAGCACGATCTCGAAACCGCATGAGCGTCTGGCAGAGATGCTTGCGGGCGAAATGGCAGCAGTAAACACGCTGATTCGGACGCGTATGGCGTCGGAACATGCCCCGCGCATTCCCGAAGTGACCGCGCACCTGGTCGAGGCGGGCGGTAAGCGTCTGCGCCCGATGCTGACCCTGGCGGCGGCGCAGCTGTTCGGCTATTCAGGCGACCATCACGTCAAGCTGGCTGCAACGGTCGAGTTCATTCATACCGCAACCCTGCTGCATGACGATGTCGTAGATGAAAGCGGGCAGCGGCGCGGGCGACCGACGGCAAACCTGCTATGGGACAATAAATCCAGTGTCCTGGTTGGCGATTACCTGTTTTCCCGCAGTTTTCAGTTGATGGTCGAAACCGGTTCGTTGCGGGTTCTGGATATCCTTGCAAATGCATCGGCCACAATCGCCGAAGGCGAGGTGCTGCAGATGACAGCGGCCACCGATCTGGGCACGGATGAAGGTGTCTACCTGCAGGTTGTACGCGGCAAAACGGCGGCGCTGTTTTCTGCCGCAACCGAAGTGGGTGGTGTGATCGCAGGCGCGACCGAGGCGCAGGTCAAGGCGCTGTATGACTATGGCGACGCGCTTGGAATCGCGTTCCAGATCGCAGATGATCTTTTGGATTATCAGGGCGATAGTGCGGCCACAGGCAAAAACGTCGGCGACGACTTCCGTGAACGCAAATTGACCCTGCCAGTGATCAAAGCCGTGGCTCAGGCAACTGCCGAGGAACACGCGTTTTGGGAACGGACGATCGGTCGCGGGCGGCAGGAAGAGGGTGATCTGGATCACGCTTTGTCGCTGATGGCCAAATACAGCACGCTGGATGCAACCCGCGCGGATGCGTTTGGCTGGGCGGCCAAGGCCAAGGCTGCGCTGGCGCCTCTTCCGGATCACGAAATCCGCACCTTGTTAGGCGATCTGGCCGATTACGTCGTATCGCGCCTTAACTGAGCGTCGTTGCGCGGCACCACCAACCGGGTTGGGCCGCGCCGATCTCATAGGCGGCAAAATGGGCTGCTTTGAGCGTTGGAAAAAGTGCGAAACAGGTTGAGCCTGAACCCGACATACGAACCATCAACGCGTCTCGGGTGCCTTCCAACGCCGCTATGACCTCCGCAATGCCCGGCGCTACAGATATTGCAGGTGCCTCTAAATCATTCCGCTGAACCTGCAACCACGTGGCGCAGTCTTCCGGTGTTTTGAATGCAGGGATCTCAGCAGGCATCGGTGCGTTGTCTCTGCTGTGCAAAGCGGAAAACACCGGGCCGGTGGGAACTTCAATACCCGGATTGACCAAAAGCGCCGGGAGGGGCGGCAACGCCATCGGCTCAATCTGTTCACCAATCCCGCGCATACGCGCTGCAGCAGCATGTATGCATACCGGGACATCCGCGCCGAGCGACAGCGACACGCTATCGGGCCACTCTCCCCCCTTCTTCACGGTGCGCAAAACCGCCGCAGCATCCGAGGAGCCGCCCCCGACACCGCCACCGTGCGGCAGTTGTTTGTTCAGATGAATGCGACCGGTCCAGCCTGCGGCCTCGGCGGCCTGCCAGACCAGATTGCGATCATCGGTCGGTACGCCATCCGAAAACTCACCCGTGACCGACAGAGACAGCTCGGGGCCGGAACTGAGGCTCAACTGATCCCCAACATCGGCAAAGGCCACCAACGAATCAAGCAGATGATAGCCATCCGCGCGTTGGCCGGTCACATGCAGGGTCAGGTTGATCTTGGCGGGGGCAAATGCCTCAGCCTTCATTGGCGACCTTCAGGGGTTCGGCACCTTCCTCGGCCAGAACCGCATCCAATCCGACTTCAATCTTGCGGCGGATGCGTTCAGGATCGGCTTCACCGTCGGTATCTTCAGGATCAATGAAAGATAGTGCTCGTTTCCACTGGAACTCGGCTTCACGCCCGCGACCTACGGCCCAGTAAACATCGCCCAGATGGTCATTTACCACCGGATCGACCGGCATCAGTTCAACGGCGCGCTCCATGTGGTCGACTGCTTCGTCGTACCGGCCCAGGCGGAACAACACCCAGCCCAAGCTGTCAACGATATAGCCGCTGTCAGGGCGCGCTGCGACTGCGCGTTCGATCATATTCAACGCTTCGTCCAATTTCTCGCGCCGCTCGACCAGCGAATACCCGAGATAGTTCAGCACCTGTGGTTGGTCCGGGTTCAACTCAAGCGCGCGGCGGAAATCGGCCTCGGCCTCGTCCCAGTTCTTCAGACGTTCATGCGATATCCCGCGGGCATAATGCAGGAACCAGTTTCCGCCTGCACCCTCTTCCGTCAGGCCAATCGCCTTGTCGTAAGAGGTGACCGCTGCCGCGTAATCCTCTTGCTGGCGCCGCAGGTCGGCCAAAGCTACATGCACACCGGGCAAATCGGGGCTTTGAGCGGCAAGGTTTTGCAGGACTTCGGCGGCAGCTTCTTTTCTGTCAGAGCGACTGAGGACCTCGGCGCGCCCCAGCTCGGCGGCATGATAATCGCTGCTGTCCGGAGGCACCTGCCGATAGACATCAACCGCCAGATCATATTGTTCCAGCCCATCCAACAACTCAGCGCTTAGCAAAAGCGCATCAATATGGTCAGGCCGCAGAAAGGCCGCGACGCGGGCATATAGCAGAACATAATCCTGCGCGGCCTCCGCACTCAGCGCAGCGCCAACGGTGAAGAAAACCTCGGCCATGCCATCCTGTGCAGAACGGACATGGGTAAAGGGCAGCGTTTCGCCATCAGACAGCCGAGTGACGTAACCTTCGATGGTCGGATCACTGCCGGCGGCAAAGACGTTATCCAGAAATTCCAGCGCATCGTCGTTGCGATCCAGCTGCGACAGCACTTCGGCACGCGCCAGCGCAGCCCGGCGTGAAAAACGGGCGACCAGGCCATCATCTGCGGCAAGGATCGCCTCGGCCCCCTCAAAGTCTCCGACTGACGCCCACGCCATGGCCTTGTGATAAAGTGCAAATTCTTTCAGACCTTCCTGCGTGGTAACAACGTCAAATTGTTCCATCGCTTTGGTCATGGCGCCTTGCCCCATATGAGCCCAAGCAATCATCAGGCCATCAACCAGCGGTCCAACCCCTTGCGTTTCAGGATCGCGGGCCAGAAATTCATCCAGCTTGCCATCTGCCACCAGATTGGCGGCGATCACCATCCGAGCGGCCTGGCTGGGCAGTTCATTTTCCTCGATAACTTCGGCGACGGTCAGGGCCCGCTCAATCTCACCCAAGGCGAGCCGGGCGACGACCACGTTTTCCAGCAGTTTCGGGTTTTGGGGATCAGCGCGAAGCGCCTGCGCATAGTAACGCTCGGCAGCGGGATAGTCGCTCTCATAAATCGCCTGACGCCCGGCCAGATACGACCCCGATCCGGTATCCGATACCGCAGGAAACGCGATTGAAGAACTGAGGATCACGGCCAGAGCCGCGCGTCGAACCAGGGAAACCACTGATAATCTGCCTTGCTGTCGTTGACTGACCGACAAGCTAGGGCTTTGCTGGGCGAGAGGCAATGGCAGAGCCTTCACGACCCTGCCAACGCCCGTGTTCTTGCCTACATATTGGGGTAGTTCGGCCCGTCGCCGCCCTGCGGTGTAGTCCAGGTGATGTTCTGGCTGGGATCCTTGATGTCACAGGTCTTGCAGTGAACACAGTTCTGGAAGTTGATCACGAATCGCGGCCCGTCTTCATCCTCGACCATCTCATAGACGCCTGCGGGGCAGTAACGCTGTGCTGGCTCGTCGAATTTGGGCAGGTTGACCTTAACCGGGATGTCCGGGTCGGCCAGTTTCAGATGACAAGGCTGGCTTTCCTCGTGATTGGTGGCCGCAAACGATACGTTCGTCAGGCGGTCAAAGGACAGTGTGCCATCGGGTTTCGGATAGTCGATGGGTTGATGCTTGCTGGCATCTTCGGTCGATTCCGCGTCGTTCTTGCCGTGGCCCAGCGTGCCCAACAGCGAGAAGCCCAGCGTATTGGTCCACATGTCCATACCGCCCAGTACCAGGCTGGCGGTCAGGCCGTATTTCGACCAAAGAGGTTTGACGTTGCGCACCTTCTTCAGATCCGAGCCGATTGCACCATCGCGAACGTCGGCCTCATAAGCGGTCAGCTCATCACCCGAACGCTCGGCCTTGATGGCATCATAGGCGGCCTCGGCCGCGGCCTTGCCTGACAGCATCGCGTTGTGGTTGCCCTTGATGCGTGGCACGTTGACCATGCCCGCCGAGCAACCCAACAGCGCAACACCCGGTGCGACCAGTTTCGGCATCGACTGGTAGCCACCCTCGGTGATCGCGCGGGCACCATAAGCCACACGCTTGCCGCCCTTAAGCAGGTCAGCCACCATCGGGTGATGCTTGAAGCGCTGGAATTCCATGTAGGGGTACAGGTGCGGGTTTTTGTAGTTCAGGTGAACCACAAAGCCGACATAGACCTGATTGTTTTCAAGGTGATAGATGAACGACCCGCCTCCCGCGTTGCTGCCCAGCGGCCAGCCCATGGTGTGCGTGACGCTGCCTTCTTTGTGCTTGGCCGGGTCGATCTCCCAGATCTCTTTCATGCCAACACCGTATTTCTGCGGCTCTTTACCGGCAGACAGGTCGTATTTGGCGATGACTTCCTTGGACAGTGAGCCGCGCACGCCTTCCGACAGAAAGACATATTTACCATGCAGTTCCATGCCCGGTTCGGTGTTGGGACCGTAGGATCCGTCTGGCTCCAGACCAAATACACCGGCAACAACGCCTTTGACTTCACCGTTCTCACCGTAGACCAGCTCGGAACAGGCCATGCCGGGGAAGATTTCGACGCCCAGCTCTTCGGCCTGTTCGGCCATCCAGCGGCAGACATTGCCCATCGAGACGATGTAGTTGCCGTGGTTGTTCATCAGCGGCGGCATGGGCGCGTTGGGGATGCGGATCTGACCGGCCTCACCCAGCATATAGAAGTTGTCTTCGTTCACCGGCGTGTTCAGCGGCGCGCCCTTGTCCTTCCAGTCGGGGATCAGCGCGTCCAGACCACAAGGGTCCAGCACCGCACCCGACAGGATATGCGCACCCACTTCCGAACCCTTCTCTAGAACCACGACGTTCAGGTCGGCATCCAGCTGTTTCAGACGGATGGCCGCAGACAGGCCCGCAGGGCCAGCACCCACGATCACCACGTCATATTCCATCGCTTCGCGTTCAATCTCGGCCATCGCGGGCTCCTTAGCTAACTTTCCGAATTGGCGCTTTCTTCATGCGGTCGGCGCAATATTGTTTCACGGCTGATTACATGGTCATAAAGACTTTGGTCAATCGAAACACGGCGTAACAACGCCGCTATTCGACACTTCAGGCTCCGGGTGCGTCCCCCATAAGGTATCTGGGACCGCTACCATGGGATTTGGCCCTGTCATCGGGGTTGTAAAGCTTGCATTTCGGCAGGCTGAGGCAGCCACAACCAATACATCCATCCAGATTGTCGCGCAGTCGCATCAGCGTATCGATTCGCTGATCCAGATGCGTGCGCAGCCGTTCGCTGATACTCTTCCAGTCCTGAGGCGTCGGTGTGCGGTTTCCTGGCAAGCCCGACAATACCTCGCGGATCTCGGGCAAAGTCAGACCGAATTGCTGCGCGATCATCACAAAGCTTAGCCGTCGGATATCGGCGCGCTGATAACGCCGCTGCCCACCCGCGTTACGCCATGGAGATATCAAACCTTGCGCCTCGTAGTATCGGATCGCCGACACCGCCAACCCGGTGCGCCGGGCCAATGCTCCAATCGCCAGACCTTCCGAAACAACCATTACATCCTCCCAAAGAAATCTCTTGACCTAAAGTTAGGTTTAGAAATTACAGTGAGTCGGGACAAGCCTCAAATTGGAAGGAGAATCCCATGATGGCGACGCTGGAACATACTAATTTCACGGTCCGCGACCCAAAGGCATCTGCGGCGTGGATGCAGAAAGTCTTCGACTGGAAAACACGCTGGGAAGGCCCTGCCATTGCCGGTGGCTATACGGTGCATGTGGGCAGCCCGCATACCTATCTGGCACTCTACGCCCCCGGCGATCCCAAGCCATCAGGCGAAAACAGCTATGATTTCGTGGGCGGCTTGAACCATGTAGGTGTGCTGGTCGAGGATATCGACGCCACCGAGGAAAAGGTCCGCAAAGCGGGATTTGAACCGCACAACCACGCAGACTATGAGCCAGGCAAGCGGTTCTATTTCGAGGATGACAATGGCATCGAATTCGAAGTGGTTCAGTATGATTGAGATGCTGTGGCTTGGGCACGAAGCCAGCCGTTGGCGTAGTGGAGAATTGTTGGGACAGCGCCACAGGCGCACCCGCCCCCCGGAACGGCGGCGCTAAGTTGCGAGTTTACTGACAACGCACACCTCCCCTCTTGCAATTCACGCCTCATTTGGGTCAGGTAATTGCCAACCCATCCTTCGCCCCGACGCTATTGTGCGGCGGGGCGTAACAATTTCTGCGTGGACGACAAGACAATGGAAAAGATCCCCATGACGCCTTCGGGCAATGCCGCGCTCGAGGCAGAGCTGAAGAATCTGAAATCCGTCGAGCGCCCGGCGATCATCGAGGCGATTGCCTCAGCCCGCGAACTGGGCGACCTGAAAGAAAACGCCGAATACCACTCGGCGCGCGAAAAGCAGGGCTTTATCGAAGGCCGCATCAAAGAGCTTGAAGGCATCCTGTCGCTGGCAGATGTCATTGATCCGGCCAAACTGTCAGGGGCCATCAAGTTCGGCGCGAAGGTCACGTTGGTGGATGAAGATACCGACGAAGAAAAGACCTGGCAGATCGTGGGTGAGTATGAGGCCAATATCGAAGCGGGCCTTCTGAACATCAAATCCCCCATCGCCCGCGCCCTGATTGGCAAAGAAGAAGGCGACAGTGTCGAGGTCCGCACCCCCGGAGGCGTGCGCTCTTATGAAGTTCTGAGTATCGAATACGCCTGACCGGAGCGTTTGTCATGTCAGGGTCTGAACCTGAGCAAGAACCCGAGAAACCCACCTCGCTGGGTATCTACGACCGTCCGGCGCACCGTTCGGTCACCGAGATCGAGATTGCAGCAGTTGTTCTCAGCCTGATCTGGCTGGTGGTGTCGGTCGTGTTTCTGGTACTGCCCGGCGGGCAACAAGGAGGGTTCATCGTCACCTTCCTGGCGGTGTTCATGCCGGTCGCAATGATCTGGGTCGCAGCCCTCGCGATGCGCGCCAGCCGCGTGATGCGCGAAGAAAGCGCCCGCCTGCAGACAGCGATCGATGCGATCCGCAACAGCTATGTCGTTCAGCAACAACGCGCGGCCAGCACGTATGAACCGACGGTCGGCAAGAAACTGGATGAAATCGCCGAAAGCGCAAAAAAGACCGAGAGCGCGCTGGCGACATTCTCGACCAATCGCGGTGAACCCGGGCGCACCCAAAGGCCCGCGCCGGACATGGCCAATCAGACTTCGTTGGAACTTGGCACCTCAGCGGAAGAAATTGCGCCCCCGTTGCCCACCGACATCTTTATCCGCGCCCTGAACTTCCCCGAGACGCAAAGCGATGCCGAGGGATTTAACGCGCTGCGGCTTGCATTGAAAGATCGCAAGACCTCGAAACTTGTGCAGGCCTCACAAGATGTTCTGACCCTTCTCAGCCAGGAAGGCATCTATATGGATGACCTGCGCCCCGATATGGCGCGACCCGAAGTCTGGCGGCAATTTGCCCAAGGCGCGCGCGGGCGGTCGGTGGCTGCCTTGGGTGGCATTCGGGACCGTTCGTCACTGGCGCTGACTGCGGCGCGGATGAAACAGGATCCGATCTTTCGCGATGCCGCACACCATTTCCTGCGCCGCTTTGACCATATGATCGTCGAGTTCGAACCTAATGCCAGCGATGCCGAGCTTACAGCCCTGAGCGAAACCCGCACAGCGCGTGCCTTCATGCTGGTGGGGCGTGTCGCAGGGACGTTCGATTAAAGCCCAAAACTCCCGTAGGGTATGAACCTCACCAGATCGCCGGGCTTGATATCGCGGGCACCGTCCTCGATTTCGACCAAGCCTTCGGCCCAGCTCAGCCCGCTGATCCGGCCAGATCCTTCCGAATGGAACACCTCGGCCCGTCCTTCACGGATTCGTGCCCGCAGATATTCGCGACGCCCCGGTTTCTTGCGCTTTTCGAAAGCGGCGGGCACGTCGAAGCCTTGCGGCTCTTGCCAGCCTGCACCGGCCAGCAGGTTCAGTGCCGGGCAGGCAAAGATCAACGTGCAAACCAGTGCTGCCACCGGATTGCCCGGCAAGCCAAACACCGGCGTCTGATCCCACATGCCCAGCGCCAATGGTCGCCCGGGTTTTAATGCGATGCGCCATTCCTGCATCGCCCCGGCCTCTCGCAATAATGCCGAGACGTGATCTTCATCGCCGGCGGAGGCCCCGCCACTGGTCAGGATTACATCCACTTGCTGAGCCGCGCGATCCAAATGCTGTTTCAGCGCCGCGCGATCATCCTCGGCGCGCCCAAGATCAACCGCTTTGAATCCAATCCGCTCGGCCAGTGACAGCAGCATCGGACGATTTGCATCATAAATCTGCCCCAGTCCGGCGCTGTCACCCGGCTCGACCAGCTCATCCCCGGTCGATAGTACCCCGACGCGCAAAACCTTGCGGACGGAAACCTCAGCCAGACCAACCGCCGACAAAAGCGCCAGATCCGTTGGTGTTAAACGCCGCCCAACTGGCAAGGTCAGCGCGCCTTCAACCACGTCTTCGCCTGCCTTTCGCGTGTTCGCGCCCTGTTTCAACGGACCTCGGAATGCAATGTGCCCATGATCAAAGGTCACATCCTCTTCCAATATGACCGTATTAACACCCTTTGGCAGTGCAGCTCCGGTAAGAATGCGTATCGCATGGCCCTCTGGGACCTCACCGTCAAAGGGTACACCCGCAGCCGCCCGGCCCTCTACCAAAGGCATGACACAGGGTCCGTCCGGCACCGGACCGGCAAATCCGTACCCATCGACAGCGGTGTTGGGCTGAGGCGGGTTTGATCGTTTGGCCGACACGTCCACCGCCAGAACTCGGCCCGCCGCCCGCATCACGGGCACGTTTTCAACCCCAGCTACCACCGACAATCTGTCTCGCAAAAGCGCCAGAGCCTCATCAACGGGTGTCCAGTTCACCCCTGCAGGCAAGGCGAAACAATCATTGCGCAAGGGCGGAGGTGAGATATCCGGCGTGCTCATAATCCGACCTCTTCCAGGATGAAATCTGCAATGGCCGCCGTATCATCCAGATCAAACACCGGGCAATCCAATTCCAAAGGCGTATCACTTGCAACCGCGCGAACCGTCTCATCATCCGTGGCGATCAGCGGATTTCCGGGTTCTGCGCGAAACGCTTCGATCTTGGGGTGACGCTCGCGTTTGAAGCCTTCGATCAACACCAGATCGACCGGAGACAAACGCGACAGCAAGGTGTCCAGCTTCGGCTCGGGCGCACCGCGCAACTCCTGCATCAGTGCGATCCGCTGGCCGGATGCCAACAGCACTTCGGACGCACCCGCCGCGCGATGCCGCTGGCTGTCGGTACCCGGCTGGTCGACGTCGACGGAATGATGCGCATGTTTGACGGTGGAAACGGTATACCCACGTCCGGTGATTTCAGCCACCAGCCGTTCCACTAGACCGGTTTTGCCCGCGTTTTTCCAACCGGTGACGCCGTAGACCCTCATACCTGCTCCAACAAGGTTTCAGCGCGGGCCAGATCATCGGGAGTGTTGACGTTGAAGAACGGATCAAACGGCTGGGCCGAAAACAGCGCCTCTCGCCCATCATGCTGGTCAGTCCACAGGACAACCTTGCGCAATCCAGCGTTCAACGCCTCCCTCAGATCATCGCGCAATGCCACCGGCCAGAGCCCAAAGGTCGGGTGCCGATTGACCCGCTTGCCGCCGCCGGATTTCAAAGCCTCGTCACCCGTGCGCGGGGTGGTTGCCAGAACGAGTGGGTGTTTCTGACCTTCGGATGCGTGCACCAGTTGCGCCACAAGATCATGCGGAAAGAACGGAGTATCCGCCGCAACCGTCACGATAGATTGAGCGCCCTGTTCAGCGGCCCAATCAAGCCCGGCCAAAACACCGGCCAGCGGTCCTGCAAAGCCCTCGATCGAGTCCGAAACAACCGGCAAGTTCAAGCGGGTAAACCGTTCGGCATCGCCGTTGGCGTTCAAAGCCAGCCCGCCGACCTGAGGGCGCAGCCTGTCTATCACCCGATCCAGCAGGCTCTGCCCGCCGATCTGCAACAGCCCTTTATCGCCGCCTCCCATTCGCGTTGCGAGGCCGCCTGCCAGAATAACCCCCAGCGGTTTTTGCGACTGTTCAGCCATCGGCACTTTTCCTGCGATGTTTTTTGTCCTCAATCGCCACGCTCGACGGATCAACATCGCGCACCAATCGGTCTTCGCCCGACAAACACACGAACCGCTGCCCGCGCATCCGGCCGATCAGAGTCAAACCGACCTCGCGCGCGATCTCGACACCCCAGGCGGTGAATCCCGATCGCGAAGCGAGAACAGGGATGCCCATCATCGCCGTTTTGATCACCATTTCCGAGGTCAAACGACCGGTCGTATAGAGGATCTTGTCAGACGCAGTCGCACCCTCGGAGAGCATCCAGCCTGCGATCTTGTCGACCGCGTTATGGCGGCCCACGTCTTCCATATAGACCAACGGGTGGCTTTCATGACAAAGCACCGTGCCATGGATGGCACCCGCCTCAAGGTACAGAGACGGGGTGCGGTTGATCTTCGACGCCAACTCATACAGCCATGAGGTGCGCACCGAGACCTGTGGCAGGCGCACGTCCTCTAGCCCCTCCATCATGTCTCCGAACACAGTGCCTACTGCGCAACCGCTGGTGCGAGTCTTCTTCTTCAGCTTGTCCTCGTATGAGGTCTCACGCGCTGTACGCACGACCACGGTTTCCAGATCGTCGTCATAGTCGACCCGAGTAATTTCATCATCTGCAAGCAGCATCCCCTGATTACGCAGAAACCCGAGCGCAAGGTATTCGGGATAGTCGCCGATGGTCATTGCCGTCACGATTTCCTGTGAGTTGAGGAAAATGGTCAGCGGGCGTTCCTCGACCACCGAGATCTGACTGATCTCACCATTCTGGTCCACACCCTCGACACCGCGCGTCAGGCGGGCAGCCCCCGGATCGGGCGCAATGAGGTAGTCTGACAGGTCGATCTCCGTGGCCAATTGCAACCCCTTCCCAAGACGGCTACTGCTGCTCGCGTCACCATAGGATTTAGCCATGGCCTCTGCCACATCCAAGTCATACTTCTGGAAAGGTTTTCGCGACGGGACGCCGTTTATCTTCGTCGCCATGCCCTTTGGCCTTCTGTTTGGTGTTTTTGCCACAGAAGCAGGGCTGGATATCATCCAGACGATGGCCTTTTCCGCCACGGTGTTTGCCGGCGCTGCTCAGTTCACCGCATTGCAATTGCTGCAGGACAATACACCAACGGTTATCGTTCTGATCTCGGCCCTAGCTGTGAACCTGCGGGTGGCCATGTATTCGGCTTCACTGACCCCTTATCTGGGGGCGGCTCCGCTGTGGCAACGGGCCCTTGGAGCCTATCTTATTGTTGATCAGTCTTACGCCTGTTCGATTGTCCGATTCGAGAAAGAACCGGATATGTCCGTGCCTCAGCGCATGGCGTATTTTGTCGGCTCGGTCACGCCGATCACGCCGCTTTGGATACTCGCCACTTATCTGGGTGCTGTTTTGGGGGCGCAGATTCCGGAAAGCTGGGCTCTGGATTTTGCGCTGCCGATCACGTTCTTGTCCATGATCGGACCAATGATGCGCACCATGGCGCATGTTGTAGCCGCGCTGGTGGCGATTGTTGTGGCCCTGCTGTGCGTGGCAGTGCCGTTCAATCTTGGACTGTTGATCGCAGGGATAGCCGGGATGATGGCAGGTGCACGGGCTGAATTGATGTTAGAGCGGAAAAAGTCATGACGCAGATCGACCCGACAACCATGTGGATCATCATCGTAGGTCTGGCGATAGGCAGCTACCTTCTGCGCTTTACCTTTATCGGGCTGGTTGGCGACCGCCCGATGCCGCCCTGGCTTCTGCGGCACCTGAGATACACAGCAGTGGCGATTCTGCCTGCCCTGATCGCACCTTTGGTAGTCTGGCCGACAGCCACCGAAGGACAACCGGATATGCCGCGCATGGCGGCTGCGGCAGTTGCGTTGACGGTGGGAATTGTGACGAAGAACGTCATAGCGGCCATCTTTTCAGGGGCCGCCACGCTTTACGGTCTGCTTTACCTAGTTGGTTGAGACCGCTTCAAGCTGATTGAGGCGCGCATTGTTTTCCGCCAGCCCCTGCTGCAGATCAGCCGAGTCATTCTCACGATAGTCCGTGGTGACAACGCCTGGAATCTGACCAAACTGATCGGATAGCTTCACCGGGTAGAATGTTGTTTTGATTTGCTCGAACCCCGGGACCTGTTGCAGCAATTGCGAGGTCGAATTTGCACAAAAAGCCTGCGAAACCGGGCCCATCTGCTTGGCCAGTTGCAGCGCGATCTCGGCCTGCTGTGGCGTCACTTCGATCGTCTGAATACGGGCATAATGCGTCTCGCGCGCATGACTGCTACGATAGGCGCGTTCGACATTTGGCGTGATGCCATAAAGGACATCATTCTTGATCGGCACCACATCCGCCCGGAACGATCCGGCAGGATCAAATATGACCCGCTCGCTGCCGCTGATCATCAGCGACGTGTGTGCCCCCGATCCGGTGCGCGTGCTGATCATCGTATAGAGCGTCAGTGTCGATGGCCCCGGATCACGATAGGACCGGGCCACGATTTCCGAGGGATCAGCCTGCGGGCGCTGCGATCCCGCGCAACCCGCAACTGTCACTGCCAGCAGGCAGGCAATCAGAATCCTGAACAAGAGATGCGCCTCGTGTACCGTTTAGGCCGCAAAGACCGCCAGGAACAGGCAAAGGAGTACAATTGCCACCACGCACCACGTGGTGAATTTGATGAAACCGTCAAAGGTTTTTGTTTGAACGGTGATGTCCATCTCGCCGTGCTTGTGATCAGCCATGTTTATTAGAATCCCAATTCGCGTGTTTGAAATGTTGGATAATGCAAAATTCAGGGCCTGTCACGACGTCATTCGCGCGCAGTTGGGCCAAAGATGGTGCAGCCCGGATAACCGAACCCCCAGCGCCACGGCAGCCCGCTACAGGGACCGCCCCCAAAACGTACCGCCATGTACATCGCTTCAGACGTGATCGAATGGACCGAGCGGATTTGATCCGGCGTCATATCATAGCGTTCGGCATATTCATCAGCATGGCTTTCGCCGTGGGTTTTGACACAGGCGCGCAAGGTGTCATCGGCAGCGAGGCGGGCGTCATAACTGGCCCCAGCCTGCGACGCGCCACCTGCGTTGTGATAGGCGCGATCGTGAGTAACGCAGCAGTACTCCCATGGCGGGTGTTCTTCATAAAGCAGACTGAACTTCGGAAAGGTCTCGGCAACCATACGCCAGCTGGAAGATAATCCGCCCGAACAGCCGTCCGTTTCGAAGGGGGTCAGTTCAGCGCCTTCTATCGTGTCGGCCAACGCCCGGTGAGCGGGCATTTCCACGCTACGCATCAGGTCCTGCGCAGCTGCAGGCAGCGCGCAACAGACCAGAAGGGCGGCCAGTCTATGGTTCCGCATCACGCATCTCGGCAGTATCAATGGACAATCCGAATGTCGTCGCCAACCATAGCATCAGACGCTCGCCCGGTCCCATCTCGGCACGAACACGCAGCACTTCGCGAGCCATGGCAGGACGATCGGTGATCAGCCCGTCGACCCCCATCGATGCCATCGCCGACATCTGCAACGGGTCATTCACCGTCCAGACATAGATGTCCTTGCCCGCCTCATGGACCGAGCGGATCAGACCCGGAGACACCGTCGCCGCATTTACTGCCACAAAATCGCCCTCAAGCCCCGACAGATTGCCGATGGCGGTCGCGGCCAGAACGCCTGCCCGCCAATCGGGGCGCAGCGCTTTCATCTTCTGCACGGCCGGATATTTCAATGACATGGTGGCGATGTCATCCTGCATATCCAGCTCCTCGACAATCGTGGCAACTCGGTTTTCCAGGTCGACGTCATGGCCATAGTATTTCAGCTCGATGATGACCTTGGATTTGCCCTTCGCAGCTTCCAGAACATCCCGCAGCGTGGGCGTCCGTTCCGAAGCATATTCGGGGCCGAACCAGCTGCCGATATCGATCTCGGCCACATCCTCCATGGTTGCGTCCCAGACCTTGAGCGGCACACCAGCCAGTTTCATGAAATCGCTGTCATGCGCGATGATGACCACACCATCCGCGGTCTCCTGAACGTCGATCTCAACCCAATCGGCGCCATCTTCGATAGCCTTCAACACTGCCGCCATGGTATTTTCCGGCCTTATCGCCGCCGCACCTCTATGACCAATGACATCCGCATGATCGGGGGCCTGAATGCGGACCAGCAACTCCTGCCCGGACCAGAGCCCGATCAGCAGGGCGATTGCCGCGCCACCGACCACAGCGTAAAGCGGCGCGCGCAGGTTGCCTGGTTCGGGATGAGGGACCTCTCGGCCTTGTGTGTCGAAGAACCCATCCAGCAGAACCGCCAATGCTCCCAGAGCGACGGCTGCAAGCACAAGCCCAGCCAGCGACCAGAGGCCCGCTACGATCATACTGAAGATCAGCGCAAAGCGCAGGTTCGTGCTTTCCTGCAACGGTACCAGATCGAACAACAGTCCGGCCACAAAGGCAATCAGTGCGGCGATCACGAGACGCATCGCAAGCCAAAGGCCAAGCTCGATCTTGAGGCGACCGCGTTTGCCTTCCATTCGATCCGTGCTGGCGGAGAAGGCCTCGGCGGGTTTGCAGCCCTCAAATAATACAAGATGCAGCGACAGCGCCCAGGCCGAGAGCCTGCGGATCAGAACCCAAGCCAGACACAGCACCACAAATCCGATCAGCACTACCGCCACCCAGAATGAAGGCGGGTGGAAGGTGAGGTAATAGTTGATGTCGTATTCAGTCAGCATCCACCAGGCGATCAGGCCAGCCACGGCGACAAAAGGCAGCGCAAGTACCAGCACACGCAAAATGAACCGTGCGGCAAAGCCGAAAAGCGCAGGTAAACGCGTCAGGATCAACCGGATGGAAGCACTGCCCGCGCGCCAAGGGTCACGCTCACCCATCCGCAATGATCCGGCCATGACCGAGAAGACAAAGACCTCGGCCAGTAAGAACAGGCTGAGAACTACAACCGCCGCGATGAAGCCCGCTGGTGACAGCAGGAACATCGCAATGTCCTGATCCGTCAGCGCCGATTGATCAGACAATGAGACAGCAAGATTGACGGCGATGGCAACGCCCGGAGCGATCAGTGCAACCAGCAGCAACCGGACAGCGACATAAACAGGCACAAACACGCGCCGCCGCGCCCATGCGCCCCGGTAGGCAGTTGTAACGGCTGAGAAATTGGTCACGCGGTTGCCTCCTGAATGGTCTATCCATTCAAGGCTGCGTAAGTGTGAATTGCAAGAGTGGGCGTCAGCTTTCTTCCAGATCAGCCGCCAGCCGGAAACCAATGCGGTTGGCTGGTTTATCCTCGATCGATTTCGGCAAGGCACGCAGCATCACATTCAACTGGCTGACATGCTGGACGAGCTGCGTTTTGGCGCCGCCTCCGTCCGAGCCATAGAAGGTGATCACATCCGGATCGAAATAGCCCATGCCCTCGATCCGCATTACACCGGCATCACCACCGGTGAATCCCATGGCAACCTCGTGATCGCCATCCAGAGTCTTCTCGAAATTCTGAATATACATGATCAGCCGCTCATAGGCCCATTGAGCAGGGCTTTTGCTTTCGACCGGCTTTTGCAATGGCTTGGGCAAATCCTTGTTCCCCGATGCCGCTTCAGGGTTGGCGTGCACCTCATAGCACCGCGGCAACGCCGCAGATTCCGCTGCCTCGGCTGAGGTTTCGATCTTGTCCATTGCTCTACCCTTTGCGCTGATATTCCCAAGCTCCGTCCGCGCGCCGCGTCCGGGTGACCGCTCCAATGTGGTAGAGATGGTTCATATGTGCAACCGCCTCGACCAGCGCGAGGCCGTATTCCCCGCCCCTGATCTGGCGCTTGAACAGCGGGGCAAAGCACTCGGCGGCGGTTTTGGGTTGATCGAGATCGTTCAGCAGACGCTCCAGCGCGCCGTGGTGGTTATCGATCAACTGCCGCATGCGGATCGGCAACCCGGTGAACGGCAGTTTGTGCCCGCCCAAAACCAAATGATCGGGCCGGGCCAGCGGTTGCAGGCGTTCACACGCCTCCAACCAGTCGGCCACCGGATCGGCCATCGGCTCGGTGGCATAGACGCCCAAGTTGGAACTGATCGAACTGAGGATCTGATCGCCGGTCAGCACCAGATTGTCCTCGCGGCTCCAGAAGGTGCAATGCTCGGGCGCATGGCCGTTGCCCATGTGAACATCCCAGTCGCGGCCACCCATGCGGATCACGTCGCCCTGTTTGACACGGGTAAATCCCAGCGGCATAGGGTACACGGCGTCTGCAAAGTTGAACGGACGCTCGGCCATCCGACCGGCCAGCACGTCCGGATCCATCCCCGCGCTGCGGTAATAATCCAACGTTTCCTTCGGCCAATTCTCTTGCACATCCAGCGTCAGCATACGCGCGAACAACCATGCGGTACGACTGGTGACCAGTTCTGCACCATGCTCGGACTGGAACCAGCCCGCATTGCCGACATGGTCAGGATGGTGATGAGTCACGACAACGCGACGGACGGGTTTGCCAGCCAATGGCCCTTCCATCAGGGCCTGCCAGATTCCCCGTGTTTTCTTTGAAGAAAGCCCTGTGTCGACGATGGTCCAGCCGCCGCCATCATCCAATGCATAGACATTCACATGATCCAGCGCCATCGGCAAAGGCAGCCTGATCCACAGAACTCCTTCTGCAACTTCGACCCATTCGCCAGGAGCGGGTGGTTCCTCCCACGGATATCGCATCACTTGCGGAGCCTCGCCATCCATCAAACCGCCAGTTCCTCTGGGCTGAGGGCATAGAGGTCATCCGCCCCGTTCTGCGCCTGCGCAAGCAAGCCTGTATGTTCAGGCAGCAGCACATTGATATAATAGCGTGCCAACTTGGCGCGCGGTCCATCGGGATCGGCCAGAGCCGCTGACAAATGGTAATGCCCGCCCAGAACCCGCGCGAACGCTTTTAGATACGAAGCCGCGCCAGCAAACCGGTTGTTCATATCCGATTGAGCAACGAGCCACTCCGTCGCTTCCCGCAGCGACTCGGAAGCTTCCCAAACAGGACCAGCAAGTTCAGGCATCGTGGCGCGCGCCTTCTCGGCTTGATCCTCGATCTCATCCAGAAGGTTCGAGGCCGCCTCACCCCCATCCATCATCTTGCGCGCTACGAGGTCCATGGCCTGAATACCATTGGTGCCCTCGTAGATCGCGGTCACACGGACATCGCGATAATATTGTGCAGCACCAGTTTCTTCGATGAAGCCCATGCCACCATGCACTTGAACGCCGGTCTCGGAAACGCGCATGCCGGTCTCGGTGCCAAAAGCCTTGCAGATCGGCGTCAGCAGCGCCGCACGTGCCGCCCAATCGGCCTCACCCGTGGCCTGCGCCATGTCGATTGCAGCTGCATTGGCCAGCATGATCGCCCGCGCCGCAAACACATCTGCGCGCATCGACATCAGCATCCGCCGCACATCCGCATGGTCGATGATCGCGCCCGAGGGCGTCTTGCCCTGTTTACGCTCCAACGCATAGGCCAGCGCATGCTGGTAGGCCCCTTCGGCGACACCCACACCTTCGCCACCCACGCCCAAACGCGCGTTGTTCATCATGGTGAACATCGCGGCCATCCCGCCATGTTCCTTGCCGACCAGCCAGCCTTTGGCCCCGTCATATTGCATCACGCAGGTTGGCGAGCCGTGCAGGCCCATTTTGTGTTCCAGCGAGACCACCTTGAGGTCATTGGCCACGCCGGGGTTGCCGTTCTCGTCGGGGATGTATTTCGGCACCAGAAACAGCGAAATCCCCTTGGTCCCCGGAACACCGTCTGGCAGGCGGGCCAGAACAAGATGGCAGACATTCTCGGCAAAGTCGTTGTCGCCCCAAGAGATATAGATCTTCTGCCCGGTCACCGAATAGGTGCCGTCGCCATTGTCTTCGGCCTTCGAGGTCAGCGCGCCCACATCCGATCCGGCCTGCGGTTCGGTCAGGTTCATGGTGCCTGACCATTCACCCGCCATCATCTTGGGCAGATAGAGCGCCTTCAACGCATCGCTTGCGTGATGCTCCAGCGCCTCGATCTGACCTTGGGTCATCAGCGGGGCCAGTTGCAGCGACAGGCAAGCAGCACTCATCATCTCATTCACGGCAGTGGTCATGGTCATGGGCAGACCCATACCGCCATATTCGGGATCGCCGCTCATCCCGATCCAGCCGCCTTCGGCAATCGCCCTCCAGCCCTCGGCATAGCCCGGAGAGGTCCGCAGCACGCCGTTCTCCAGCCGCGCGGGTTCCAGATCACCAGGGCGTTGAAGCGGGGCCATGATCTCTTCGCACATCTTCCCGGCTTCGGTCAGAATGGCGCTAACCACATCCTCGCTGGCTTCCGAGAACTTTTCGGTCGCGGCGATCTGGTCAAAGCCGATCACGTTACGGAATAGGAATTCATAGTCTGAGATCGGGGCGCGATAGGGCATGGTTTCCCTCTGGTTCTGGCAAGTTGTCAGCGTGGGGTTGGAATCCCGGCCCCACGCCGGTATTCATCTGGGCTGGCACGATTACCTACCGTTACCTGAACTGCAAGCAACCAAAACGCGGCGTCACGATCCATGACCCTTCTCGGTACTCAAGACTTACCAGCAAACGCCGACGGGCTCGCCAAGGCCGCTGACCTGTTGCGGCAGGGGCTGCTGGTCGCTTTCCCGACCGAGACCGTCTATGGACTGGGTGGCGATGCACGGAACGGCGAGGCTGTGGCCGCGATCTATGAGGCCAAGGGGCGACCCAGTTTTAACCCACTGATCGCCCATGTCGCCTCAACCGAGACCGCGAAACGCTTCGTCGAATGGACCGATCAGGCTGATTTGTTGGCTGATGCCTTCTGGCCCGGACCGTTAACTCTGGTTCTTCCTCTGCGCCCCGATCACGGGATTTCGTCGCTGGTCACAGCTGGCTTGGATACTCTGGCCGTTCGCGTGCCTGCGCATCCCACAGCGCACGCTTTACTGACCGCTTTTGACGGTCCTGTGGCAGCGCCATCGGCCAACCCCTCTGGTCAGATCAGCCCAACGACGGCGGCCCATGTCCGAGCGGGGCTGGAGGGACGCATAGCCGCAGTTCTGGACGATGGGCCGTGCGGTGTCGGGCTTGAGTCCACTATTGTGGGTCTGGCCGGCACCCCTGCCTTGTTGCGTCCAGGTGGTGTCGCATTGGAACAAATCGAAGAGGTTCTAAAGGCAGAACTGCATCACCACCAACCCGGCGATCTGCTTACCGCGCCGGGGCAGTTGCAATCCCACTACGCGCCGGACGCGCCGGTGCGGCTGAACGCCCGGTCACGGCAGGGGGACGAGGTGTTGCTGGGTTTTGGCCCCGTTGATTGTGATCTGAACCTCTCCAGCACCGGCAACCTGCCCGAGGCCGCCGCCAACCTGTTTGCCGCCCTTCACAAACTTAACGATACCGGTCAGCCAATCGCCGTATCACCAATTCCCCAACACGGATTAGGTGCGGCCATCAACGACCGTCTACGCCGCGCAGCGGCCCCACGCGATTAGGCGCGGCCTGCGCTGGCTGAAAGGGTCAGCGGATCAACACCAAGCGTGGCCAAAGCCGCCTCCCATTTCTCGTCATCAGGGACATCAAAGACCAGTTTCGACGACGCATCAGTCGTTAACCAACCATTCATCGCGATCTCATCTTCCAACTGACCCGGCCCCCAGCCGGAATAACCTAAAGTCAGCATCGAATTCAGCGGCCCCTTGCCCGAGGCCAGATCCTCGAGCACATCCAGCGTTGCGGTCATGCTGAAATCTTCGGATATCTGCATTGAATGCAGATTCGCCTCGTAATCTGCGCTATGCAGGACAAAGCCACGCGACATCTCGACCGGGCCGCCAAACTGCACCAGCCGTTCGCCAATTACGGGTATCCGACACGGGATGTTGAGCTGTTCCAGCAAGGTCTTGATCCGCAAGTCCGAAGGCTTATTCACGATCAATCCCATCGCGCCGTCATCACCATGGCTGCAGATATAGACGACCGAATGCTCGAATCGCGGGTCGCCCATTCCGGGCATCGCAATCAACAGTTTTCCCGTAAGGTCCATCAGCAGATATCTCTTGCGCCATAGGATATCCCTAGAATGACCCTGTGAACCGGGGAATGGCAAGGGATCAGCCGGGATTTCCGTGCATTTCACAGAAGTGACCGGAACGTGACTTGGCAATCACGACCGGAATGCGCATGTTCTGCATATGAAAGCGCTTTGCAAATCTGCTGCAGCCGTGTTGGCCGTCAGCCTTTGTTTTGGTGCCCCCGCCACTGCGCAGGGGGTTGATAATCTGGTTCAGCTTGAGGTGTTGGACGGCGGCAAAACCGCCGAAGGTACCTATCAGGGGGCCTTGCGTCTAAAGCTCAAGGACGGGTGGAAGACCTATTGGCGCGCACCCGGCGATGCGGGCATTCCGCCACAGTTTGATTGGAAAGGCTCTCGCAATATTGCAGACATAGCCTTCACGTGGCCCGCGCCGCATGTGTTTGATCAGAACGGGCTGCGCTCGGTCGGGTATGAGGATCAACTTGTACTGCCCGTCGAAATCACGCCTAAGAACCCTGCCAAACCCGTGCGTTTGCGCGGCGAGATGGACTTGGGCGTGTGTAAGGATGTCTGCGTGCCGGGTCGGTTGCAATTCGATCACACAATGGATGCCGACGCTGCACGCAATCCGGCCATCGCCGCAGCCCTCGCCCAGCGCCCGTTTTCCGAACGCGAAGCAGGCGTGGCGGATGCGACGTGCCAATTGACTCCCACTGCAGACGGAATGCGGATCGAGGCGCGTATCACCATGCCTTCAGCGGGCGGGTCCGAATTCGCCGTCATTGAACCAGGAAACCCGGCACTCTGGGCATCGCAGCCCGATACACGCCGTCAGGGCAACACCCTGATCGCAAGCTCGGAGATTATCGGTGCCTCCGGCGGGCCATTTGCGCTGGATCGGTCCGAAGTGCGCATCACGGTTCTGGGGGCAAACCACGCTGTCGATATCCAAGGATGCAGCGCAGGCTGACCGGATGAGCCAGACCCCAAAGATCGGTGCCTTGGCTGTCGTGCTGCACGATGGCCAGGTACTTTTGGTGCAACGCAGCAAGCAACCCGATCAGGGGTTGTGGGGCTTTCCAGGCGGCCATGTGGAATGGGGTGAAACGGTTCTGGACGCCGCCACCCGCGAGCTGCGGGAAGAGACCGGTGTGATTGCTGAGCCTTTGGTCTATCTCGACAATCTCGACCTTTTGCTGCGCGATGATAGCGGGCAGACCCGGGCGCACTACCTGCTGGTCGGAGTTGCGTGTCGCTATGTAACCGGCACGCCTGTCGCTGCAGACGACGCGCAGGACGCTCAGTGGTTTCCGGTGGACCAGATCACCAGCGGCGACCTGCCAATGAGCGACCGCGTTCCCGATCTTTTGCGGCGTGCTTTAGAGATGGATCAAGCCTCGACCCGATCCGACAAGCGTGCATAAAGCACGCTGGACAGCACGACACCTACCAGCAGGATCACGGTCGCACCCGCTACGAAAACGCCAAAGCCCATTTGCAACACACTTGGACCTTCGGCGGCTGGGTAGAGACCCGAGAGCAGCGCCAACGGCGCACCTGTCACTACGGGCCAGATCATCGAGGCACCCAGCCAGATCGCCAACGCTGCGCCCGTTGCGCGCACGGCATTGCGTACCACCCTGTCCGGCGCGCGCAAGGCCCGTCTCATCGATGTCATCGGGCGTGAGATGTCGTTTAGGATGGCCAGCAATGCAGGCACTAGCAGCAGGATCAGGGCCATGCCAAAGCCCAGCCCATAGACCAGTGTGATCACGGTCGGTTTCAAAAACTGCGCCTGCTGCGAGCTTTCGTACATCAAGGGCGTCAGCCCGAGTACCGTGGTCAGCGTGGTCAGCATCACAGGCCGCAATCGATCTGCCGTGCCTTCGACGATTGACGGCACCAACCCGCGCTCTTTCCGGTATCCGTCGATTGTGGTCACCAGAACAATCGAGTCGTTGATTATGATCCCGGTCATGCCCAACAGGCCGACGACGGTGAACATGCTTAACGGCACGCCCCACAGGTAATGCCCCCAGATCGCGCCCACGAGGCCAAAGGGAATGATCGCCATGACCACCAAGGGCCTTGTCCAACTGGCAAAGACCCAAGCCAATACCAGATAAATTCCGGTCAGACACAGGATCAGGCCTGTGCGGGCCTCGGACAGGAATTCATCCTCCTGCTCACTCAGGCCAGCCATGCGCCATTCGACCTGCTGTTCGGCGGCGATGTTTGGCAATATCTCTTCGCGCATGGCGCGGGCGATTTCGGCAGCCTGCGCCGGGTCGTCCTCGGAAATATCACCATTCACCGAGATGACCCGCAGACCATTTTCGCGCCGGACGGTCGAGAAACCCGATTTACGCTCGACCGAGACGATATCGGCGAGCGGGACATAAACGCCATCCGGAGTCCGCATCAATGTGCGTTCGAGGAAATCAGCAGTCAGTTCGCCCTCGGGCAGTTCGATCCGAATCTCGGTGCTACGCGGACCATCCGGGAAGGTCGCGGCCTCAATCCCGTTCAGCCGGTTTCGCAACACGCGGCCCAGTGTTTCGATGCGGAAACCCAGCGCCTGACCCTGCGCGGTGAGGTCCAGAATGAACTCTTCCTTGTCATAGGCGAGGTTATCCTCGAGCGCCGAAACTTCCGGGTATTTCGCGAGTTCCGCCTGGAGGTCCTCGGATGCAGATTTCAACGTGTTCACATCCGCACCGTAGAACTGCACGTCAATCGCGTCGCCACCGGGCCCTGAACGCCAACCACGGAAGCTAAGCAGCTCGACCTTCGGGTGGCGCGGCACGAAATCCTGCAGCTCGCCCACAAATTCAAAGCTGGAATAGGGGCGCAAGTCGGCATCGATCAGCTCGATCGAGATGCCGCCCAGTAGATCGTCATCCTTGCCATCCGCCGCGCGCAGCCCCCATCCGGCCGAACCGCCAACCTCGGCTAGAACGTATTCGATCGGGTTGCGGCCATGGCGTTCTTCGTAAACCTGACCCAGTTCTTCCGTGGCTTTCTGGACCATGCGCATCATTTCCAGCGTCTCAGCGCGCGTCGCGCCTTCGACCATGATGAAATTGCCAGTGACCGAACCGCGTTCCGGTGCGTTGAAGAACCGCCAATTCACATCACCCCGAATGAACAGAGCGATCTGACTGGCCAGTATCACCACCATCAGTGCAACAACCACATACCGTGCCCAGACCACCCACGCGACCAGCGAGCGGAACAGGTGGTCGCGCACCCAGCGGAAGCCCTTGTTCACAACCCGGTTGGGCCAGTCATACCAATGCTCCTTAGCCGAATGCGCGATGGCATGGGCCATATGGTTCGGCAGGATCAGGAAGCATTCGATCAGTGAGGCAATCAGGACAGCGATAACCGTGAACGGGATGTCTCGGATCAGCTCTCCGAAGCGGCCACCGATGGCGGTGAGACCAAAGAAGGCGATGACCGTGGTCACTGTTGCAGCAAACACCGGCATCGCCATTCGGCGGGCAGCGCGTTCTGCGGCGACGATTGGCGCTTCGCCCAAACGGCGGGCACGGAAATCGGCGTGCTCTCCCACGACGATGGCGTCATCAACCACGATGCCCAAGGTAATAATCAAACCGAACAGAGACACCATGTTCAGCGACAACCCGCCCAGATACATCAGCGCAATCGCCGCAGACATTGCCACCGGAATACCGGCAGCCACCCAGAAAGCGATGCGGGCGTTCAGAAACAGGAAGAGTAGACAAACCACCAGCCCAAGCCCAACCAGCCCATTGTCGACCAGAATATCTAGTCGGTCGGTGATCGCTTGTGCGCGGGTGCGAATCAGCTCAATCGTGATACCTTCGGGCAGGCTGGCCTGCATCTCGGCCACGACATCCTCGACATCGCGCTGAATTCCGATGGCATCGCCCAAATTGGACCGGTCGACGCGGATCGACATCGCCGGATTGTCACCAACGAAATAGCTGCGGTTGCGCGTGACCCCTTCGACCCGAATTTCAGCCACATCGCCCACAACCAGCTTAGAACCATCGGCAAAGTTGCGCAGGGCGATACCTTCGATCTCTTCCGGGGTGCGTTTCTCAACGCCTGTCCGAATACGCGCATTGGCACCTGTGACATCGCCCGCGGGGTTCGCGGTGACTTCTGCCGCAATGGCCTCGGCAATATCCGAAAGCGAGATATCATTGGCGATCAACTGTGCGGTGGGCACTTCGACCACCACACGCGGCGCGGCCAGTCCCCGGATCGTTGTCCGCGTGACACCAACCGCAAACAGGCGGCTTATCAATTCATCGGTGAATTTGGCCAGTTGTTCAGCTTCGATGGGCCCCGTGATGACCACATCCGTGACACGATCCCGCCAAGCGCCGCGCCTGATGGTTGGTTCCTCGGCGTCTTCGGGCAGGTTGGTGACGCTATCGACGGCGGTCCGGACCTCCTCAACCGCGCGAGACATGTCCCAGTTCGGCTCAAACTCCAGCCTGACCTGCGCCGTTCCCTCCCGAGAAGTTGATTCCGTGCTGGCAACGCCCTCAACCGCCAAAAGCGCAGGTTCCAGCAATTGGATGATGCCATTGTCGACATCCTCGGGGCCTGCGCCGTCCCATTGAACGTTCACATCGACGCGTTCGAGAATCACATCAGGAAAGAACTGCGCCCGCATGTTGGGGATCGCGGCGGCCCCCAGCACCAGCATGATCAGCAGCAACAGATTGGCCGCAGTCCGGTGCCGGGTGAAATAGCTGAGGATACCGCCCGCCGCGTTGGGAATGTCGCGGATCATGGCGCTTAGCCCCCAGCCCGGTTGTCATCAAGACGGCGTATTAGGGTGGCGGGCACTTTGGCCTCGCTCAACTGGCCCAATACTTGGGCTTTGTCTTCCTGAGACATGGCATCACTGGCCTCGACCTGAGCCACAAGCTGAGCGCGCTTTTCGTCCGAAAGCTCGACCATGCCCGGATCAGCTTCGGCATTCGCCTCAATCCGTAGGGGCCGCACACGTACACCCGAACCCAGCAGAGGCGTCCGGCCAATCACAACCTCGCGGCCTTCCAGGCCTTCACCACGCAAAAGCACCTCATCGCCCTGACGACGGATCAATTGCACAGCCAACGGTTCCAGCCGGTCATCGGGGCCGAGAACAAGCACGTTGCCCGTGGCGTCCAGAACCGAGGATGGCAGACGGACCACATTATCGAGCGGCTGTTCTTCAATCGAAACGGTGACAAAATCCCCCGGCTTGAATCCCGGCGCGTCGTCGAGACGCGCATAGATCAGACGCCCGGTTTGCCCTTCACCCGCCGCGCCGCTATCGCGACTGATCCGGCCGGTGGCAGTGAGATCGGTCCCCGTGACCTCAAGCGATACAGTCACCGGGGCTGAGATCAGATCACCCTGCGCGTCCAGCAACCGCACGAATTGCGCGGTGGAAACCCGAAACGCGACCTCAAGCGCATTGGGGTCGACGAGTTCGGCCAGCTTTTCGTTGGCCGCGACCAAGCGGCCTTCAACCAAAGTAACCTCGGTCAGCGTCCCATCAAACCCGGCATGGATCGTCATATCCTCCAGGTCACGCTCGGCCCCTTCCAACGCGATACGAGCCCGCGCAAACAGGGTTGTTGCCTGGTCCACCCGGGATTCGGCCTGCGCCAGAGCGATCCTGCGCGCGAGAACTGCCTGATGAGCCGATGTTGCGGCCAGTTCCGCTTCTTCGACGCTTGCAGCAGCCCCGACACCTCGCGTCTGCAGGTCCTGCTGACGCTGCAAAGCCCGGTCACGCAGTTCGGCCTGTGCCTCGGCTGATTTCAACTCATCCTGCGCCAACAGCAGCGAGCGTTCGGCGTCGCGCTCTTCAAACTGGGCATCCAGAAGATCGGATTTGGCACGGTCCAGAGCCGATTGCATATCGGCTGGGTCCAGTTCGACCAGCAATTCTCCCGCCGTTACAGTACCGCCATCTTCAAAATCTTCGGCCAGTGATACAACGCGCCCACCCAAGGCCGCGCGCAGCTCTAACCGGCGGCGGCTTTGAATCTGGCCAAACGCTTCCAGATAAGGAGTAATGGTTTCCGGCTCGGCGGTTCGTACGGTAACGGCGAATATGCGTTCCCGCGCCTCAGGTGCCTGATTGTCCCGCGTCAGCACATCCTGAACCGCGCCCGAGATCATCTGTGCGGCAACGATCAGCAGGCCCAGCGTCAAAAACGCCAGGAACACCCCAACAAGGCTTTGCCGCAGAAATCGCATCGGTCACTCACCTTTGGTCGCACATGCTGCCTTCCGCAAAGGTAGCCGGGACGCAAAAAATGCCAAGCCACAAAGCGGTTATGATCCGTTAAACGCAGAACCAGTCTACTTCCGTCGCAGGTGTTCGTCCAATCTGGGCATTATTTCAACGAAATTACAGGGCCGGTGGCGATAATCGAACTGTTTCTCCAGAATCGCATCCCAAGCGTCTTTGCAGGCACCCGGGCTGCCCGGCAACGCAAACAGATAGGTTCCGCCTGCAACTCCGCCTGTAGCGCGGGACTGCACGGCAGAAGTACCTATCTTTTCCATAGACACGATGGTGAAAACGGTGCCAAACGCTTCGATCTCTTTTTCATAAACGTCCCGGTGCGCCTCGACTGTAACATCGCGACCGGTCAGACCTGTGCCGCCGGTCGAGATCACGACGTCGATTTCAGGATCCGCGATCCAACTGCGCAATTGCTCGGCAATCTGGGCGCGTTCGTCCTGAATGATCTTGCGGTCCGCCACTGAATGTCCAGCCGTTTCGATCCGGTCGACAAGCGTCTGGCCCGAGCGGTCGTCGTCCAGCGAGCGAGTATCCGACACAGTCAGAACCGCAATGCGGACGGGGATGAACTCAATGCTTTCATCAATGCGCGACATATGTCGTCAAGCCCTTTCCATAATGGCAAGCCGGATGGCAAGAGCCGCGAATATCCCGCCCGTGACCCATCCAATGATACGTGAAGCGCGTGGGTTTGAGATCAAAATGCGCCCTGCTCCGCCCGCAAAGATACCGACCACCCCGTTCACCAGAATGCTGCCCAAGGTGATAATTGCACCAAAGGTTAGGAATTGCAGCAGAACCGGGCCGTTTGCTGGGTCCACGAACTGAGGGATAAAGGCCAAAACAAACAGAATGACCTTGGGATTGGTCAGGTTCACCAGCAACCCCTCGCGAAACGCGAAATGAGCAGGCTTGATTGCTGCATCGTCCGACACTGCCCCTTTCCGGATTGCGCCCCATGCAAGAACCAATAGATAAGCAACGCCCATCCACCGGATAACGTCAAACAGCCAAGGCACGGCTGATACCAACGCCCCAAGTCCAAGCCCCGCCAGCAAAACTTGCACCATCAGACCCGTCGAAACACCGAGGCTGGCCATCATCGCTGGGCGTGACCCAGACCGTAACCCTTGCCCGAAACAGAACATCATGTCAGCGCCGGGTGTGAAATTCAGCACCAGTGCGGCTGGGATGAAGGCCATCAATGTCACTGTCTCGATCACGTTGTTACCTCGAACCAATGTGGTTTTGGGCCCAGATTGGCGATCTGAGACCGCCCGAGCATGCCGCGGTATCCCCAACTGTCGTGGATATGACCGCAAAAGACAAAATCGGGCTGGATGCGTTCAACCGCGTCCCGAACTGCGGTCGAGCCGACCGACACATCTTGTGATGTCACATCCCCATATCCTTTTGGCGGAGAGTGCGCGATCAGAACATCCGCAGCCTCGCACCGGTCCAGCAGTTCCGATGCTTCAGCTTCAGTAAGATCGCAGGACCAGTCTCCAAAAGGCGTCACCGGCACGCCGTAGCCCAGCCCGAACAGGCGCAGACCATCCAATGTCATGCCCGTCCCGTGCAGAACATGCGCGCCTTCGGGCGCAGCGGCTGTCAGTTCCTCGGCGCTCTCAGCGTTGCCCGGCACCAGGATCAGCGGCGCTGCAATGCCCGACAGCATCTGCATCGCTTCATTCAGGCCCCGCCGCGCATTGCAAAAGTCCCCCGCACCGATGACAAGATCAGCCTCGGCGCTAGCGACCACCAGATCAGCGGCCCGGTTGCGCGCCATATGAAGATCGGAAAACGCCAGAACTCTCATCCCGCGCCCCTCAGCCTTGCTTGCAGGTCCAGCAAATCGGCCCAGGCCTGACGTTTCATCTGCGGTTGACGCAGCAGGTAGGCCGGGTGGAACATCGGGATGACCGGCAGGTTCAGCGCCTGATCCCATTTCCCGCGCAGCCGCGTGATACCGCGTTTGCCCAGCAAGGCCTGACAGCTAATATTGCCCATCACCACGAGCACCTCGGGCTTGGCCAACGCCACATGCCGTTCCAGAAACGGCTTCATCATGCCAATCTCTTCCGGCTTGGGATCGCGATTCTGCGGGGGCCGCCACGGCAACACGTTGGTAATGTAGACATTCTCGCGCCGATCCAGATCAATCGCGGCCAGCATCCGGTCCAGCAATTGCCCAGCGCGCCCGACAAAGGGCTTACCTTCGCGATCCTCATCACGGCCGGGCGCTTCGCCGATGATCATTACCCGTGCGCCGGGGGTGCCATCGGAAAACACCAACTGCCGCGCGCCGCGTTTGAGGTCGCAAAGATCAAACGCCTCCATCGCCGCACGCAACTCGACGAGCGATCCAGCGGTTTTCGCCGCCTGTTTTGCAACAGCTGCGGTATCGACCGGTTCTGGTTTTTTCGCAGGTTCAACCGCAGCTGATTTCTTAGCCTTGGCCGCTTTGTCCGGCAACGCATAGCGATCCACCGGCGCGTCGCCGATCGCCTCAGTTGCGCCCAGCTCGATCTGCCATTCCAGCAGCGCCCGCGCGGTATGATGGTCCAAGCCCGATTCCATAACCCTCAATCTAACCAGCTTTTGACCGAGGGAAAGCGAATAGACCTTGCCATGGCACAGGGTCGCACCGACCATGGCAGGGTCATGCTGTCATTTCTGCGATTCCTTCTGATTGCTCTATTGCTGGCAACCTCTGGCGGTTCGGCGAGTGCGCAGCTGTTTGATCGGGATAAACAATGCCGCGCCGGACAGTTGCAATGCGGGCGCGGTTGTTGCCCCGCAGGCCAGCGCTGCAGCTTTGATGGCCGCTGTATCCCGCCGGGACACACCTATTGTGGAGGTGGGCGCACCTGCGGCCCGTTCGAGCGCTGCGTGGCAGGAGGAACCCGTTGCGCCCCTGCTGGGGCGAATAAGTGCACCTCGCGCTTGGATTGCCCCGGTGGTAGCTTCTGCAACGGACGCGGTGAATGCGAGCGCAGCAGACCGGATTTGGTCCCCGCTCCATCCACAACCTGCGCCGATGGCAGGAGTTGCGGAGCCGGTTCATCCTGCTTGCCGGGCGGCGGATGTTCGCGCCCCGGCTGGTTTCTGTGTGAAGAAACCGGTTCGCAATGCCGACCCGGCTTTAAATGCTCGGCTTATCAGGGCTGTGTTCCGATCAAGGCCATTGATTGTGGCTATGGCAAGTGGTGCAAACCAGGGGAACAATGCCTGCCCGAAGGCGGATGTGAGAAACTAACCGAAGGGTCGGAACCTTAGGTTGCCTTGGCCTGCATGGCTTCCTATAAGCGGTCCGATTGTCAGACAGGAGCCCGCCCATGCGTTTCGCCCATCGTCACCTTCTTGGCATCGAGCATCTGTCGCAATCCGATATCACCGCTATCCTTGATCTGGCCGAAACCTATGTCGATCTGAACCGGCAATCGGCTAAGCATTCCGATGTGCTGTCGGGCCTGACTCAAATCAACATGTTCTTTGAAAACTCGACCCGTACGCAGGCGAGTTTCGAAATTGCGGGCAAGCGATTGGGCGCGGATGTGATGAACATGGCGATGCAGGCCAGTTCGATCAAAAAGGGCGAGACGCTGATTGATACAGCAATGACGCTGAACGCAATGCATCCCGATCTGCTGGTGGTGCGGCATCCTCATTCCGGCGCGGTGGACCTGCTGGCGCAGAAGGTAAACTGCGCCGTGCTGAACGCAGGTGACGGGCGGCATGAGCACCCGACGCAAGCCCTGCTGGACGCGCTGACCATCCGCCGTGCCAAAGGCCGCCTACACCGGCTGAACATCGCGATTTGCGGAGACGTGGCGCATTCGCGCGTGGCGCGATCGAACCTGATCCTGCTGGGCAAGATGGAAAACCGCATCCGTCTGATCGGCCCGCCGACGCTGGTGCCGTCGCAATTCGCGGAATTCGGGGCCGAGATCTATAATGATATAAATGAGGGTCTGAAAGACGTCGACGTTGTGATGATGCTGCGCCTTCAGAAGGAACGGATGGACGGCGGCTTTATCCCCTCGGAACGCGAATATTATCACCGCTACGGTCTGAACGCTGAAAAGCTGGCGCTGGCCAAGCCAGACGCCATCGTGATGCACCCCGGTCCAATGAACCGCGGGGTCGAGATCGACGGCACTCTGGCCGATGACATCAACCGATCCGTCATTCAGGAACAGGTCGAGATGGGCGTTGCCGTCCGCATGGCCGCCATGGACCTGCTGGCGCGCAACGTGCGAGAAGCCGCATGAACGATCTGATCATCGCCCCCCATGAGCGCGGCGTGATCCGCCTGTTCTCGCTGGACATGCGCCCGGAAGAGGCGAAATTCCTGCGCGAACCGGGGGCTGTTGATCAGGTGTTGGGTGTCGAGGGGCTGGATCCAGAACAGATCGACATTTTTCCGGTATCCGACCTCGAAGATCTCGGGCTTTATGGCTATCTCAGCGAAGGCTGCGGTGTCTCGGAAGACCAGTTGGACCGCACGAAATTGGAGGCCATCGAAGGCTGGGTGATGGTCCTGCGCAGTGCGGCGCTGGGTGGTCGATCTGCAACCCTTTCCCTCGATCCCCGCCTGCATCTGATTGGCCTGTTCACCGAAGAGGCTACCAACTGGTCCGGCGGCACGATTGAGACCGAAAGCGCAAAACCGTTCTCGGCCCCGCAAAGCCCGCCAGTGTATAATAAACCAAGCCGCATCGGTTCAGCCGTCATTGCCATACTGATTCTGATCGCCGTCGGAGGTGCCTTGTGGCTGATCCTGTAACATTCACGCCAGACAAGGGCGCTTATATCCGCACCAACGCATGGCTCGCCGCGTTTGCAATGGCGGCCGCGATGGTCTTGCTTTGGTTGATAGGCAACCCTTACGTCTGGACCGGCGCGCCCGCAGGGTTGGCCGCCATCACCATCCGCGCTTGGTATTTGGCTTCGGAAGAACTGGTCGCCAAGTGGGAAATGACGGGCACCACTCTCACCGGTCCTGGTCCGCGTAAGGTGGCGCTGAACCAAATTCAGACGGTCAATACCATTGGCAGCTTTGTCCAGATCGTCACAAAAGGCGGCGACAAGCACCTGATCAAATATCAGGCGGACCCCGCCGCCACCAAAGCTGCAATCGAAAGGGCCATGGCATGAGCAATCTGATTTTTACTAACGCTCGCCTGATCGACCCCGAAGCTGGCACAGATAGCATCGGCTGGCTGCAGATTGCCGATGGTCGGATCGCAGCGCTTGGTGAAGGCACGGCCCCAGACGCTGACACGCAGGTGGTCGATTGCGGTGGGCAATGCCTTGCGCCCGGTATCGTCGACATTGGCGTTAAGGTTTGCGAGCCCGGTGAGCGACACAAGGAGAGTTATAAATCTGCGGGTTTGGCCGCTGCCGCCGGGGGAGTGACGACCATCGTCACCCGTCCAGACACGCTGCCTGCCGTCGATACACCCGAAACGCTGGAGTTTGCCACCCGCCGCGCGCAAGCGGACGCGCCGGTAAACGTCTTGCCGATGGCCGCCCTGACCAAAGGGCGCGAAGGGCGTGAGATGACCGAGATCGGGTTCCTGCAAGACGCAGGGGCCGTGGCTTTTACCGATTGCGATCATGTCATCACCAATACCAAGGTGTTCTCACGCGCGCTGACCTACGCCAAATCCTGTGGCGCGCTTGTGATCGCCCACCCTCAAGAGCCGGGCCTGAGCAGCGGTGCCGCGGCCACCAGCGGCAAATTCGCCGCACTGCGAGGCTTGCCTGCCGTAACGCCTATGGCCGAGCGTATGGGGTTGGACCGCGACATCGCCCTGCTTGAAATGACCGGGGCCGCCTATCACGCCGATCAGATCACCACCGCCCGCGCCCTACCCGCACTGGAGCGCGCCAAGCGCAACGGGCTGGACATCACAGCAGGCACCTCGATCCACCATCTGACGTTGAACGAATTGGACGTGTCCGATTATCGCACCTTCTTCAAGATTAAGCCTCCACTGCGATCCGAAGATGACCGGCAAGCCGTGATCGAAGCGGTGCGAACCGGTCTGATCGATACGATCAGCTCCATGCACACGCCGCAGGATGAGGAAAGCAAGCGACTGCCGTTTGAAGAGGCGGCCTCGGGCGCGGTGGCGCTGGAAACACTGCTGCCTGCTGCGCTTCGGCTATATCATTCCGAACAGCTGGACTTGCCAACCCTGTTCCGCGCCATGGCCCTCAATCCGGCCAAACGGCTGGAGTTGGAGAGCGGTCGCCTGGCCCTAGGCGCGCCTGCCGATCTGGTGCAGTTCGACCCGGATGTTCCCTTTGTTCTGGACCGATTTACGCTGAAATCGAAATCGCAGAACACACCGTTTGACGGTCAGCGGATGCAGGGTAAGGTCACCGCAACCTTTGTCGCTGGACAAGAAGTGTACCGGAGAGCCTGATGCCCCTGATCGACAGCACAATGACTCAGCTCATCCTGTGGGCCGCGTTAGGATACCTGCTTGGGTCCATACCCTTTGGCATGATCGTCGCGCGCGTGATGGGTCTGGGAAATCTGAGGCAAATCGGGTCGGGCAATATCGGCGCAACCAACGTCCTGCGAACCGGCAATAAGGCAGCGGCAGCGCTGACATTGCTGTTTGATGCAGCCAAGGGTGCCGTTGCTGTTCTGCTGGCACGCGCTTTGGCTGGTGAAGATGCCGCGCAGATCGCCGCGTTGGCCGCGTTCCTCGGGCATTGCTTTCCGGTCTGGCTGGGCTTCAAAGGCGGCAAAGGCGTTGCGACTTTTCTGGGCCTTTGGCTGGCACTTGACTGGCGCGTGGGTGTCGCCTGCTGCTTGACATGGCTGGTCGCGGCGCTGATCTGGCGTATTTCATCCGTTGGTGCGCTGGCCGCCGCCGCCCTATCCACCACCTGGATCATGGTGCTGACAGATGGCAGTACCTTCGTTCTTGGAATTGCTCTGACCTTGCTGCTCTACTGGCGGCACAGCGCCAACCTAGCGCGGATCAAGGCGGGGACAGAACCGAAAATCGGGAAATCGTGACAGCGCCCAGCGCGTTTCTGAAAGCGTTCCATGATCTGCCGGTCGGCACGTTCACCGGTTCCGTTGGGCCGCATCGATATTTGGTATCGCATCAGATCATGGCCTGCGGGAAATCTCACAAACTGGTGGCTCATCAATTGGGCGGGCCGGATTACATCAGCCTGAACCTTTATCTCACACAGAAAAGCGGCGCATTGCTTCGCCCCTGCGAAATGCCTGCGGAAAAGGTGGTCGATTTTGTCCTGGCGCTGGTGCCTGACGTGCAGGAATGAACAACCGGTCTTTGTGATTGCACAATCACAATTGATTGCTTTGAACGTGATCGGGCCATTCCCCAACTGGGATTTTGTGACGGCCAATTACAGGCGTCGCGACAATCAAATCCGGTTCGCCCGGGCAAAATTACAGTGCTCTTCAGCGAGCCTATTCACGAAAGGTGAAGTCATGAACACGTTCAAATCCATCATCAGCGGAGTCGCGCTGTCTGTTGCGATCGCAAGCTCAGCAATGGCGGCTGGCGTCGAAATCAACGCAAGCTCGACCGGATTGGCAATGCAGGGCTATGACCCGGTTGCCTATTTCACCGTTGGCGAAGCAACCAAGGGTGATTACAAAATCACCACGCTGCACAACGACGCCCTGTACCGTTTTGCATCGGAAGAGAACAAAGCCGCTTTTGAGGCGAACCCAGAGGCCTATCTGCCTGCTTACGGCGGCTATTGCGCATTTGGCACCGCAATGGGCTTCAAGTTCGATGGTGACCCGAACTACTGGAAAATCGTCGACAACAAGCTGTATCTGAACCTGTCACAAGACATTCAGGAGCGTTGGGAAGGCGACATTCCGGGCTTTGTTGAGAAAGCCAGCGCGAACTGGGAAGACATCGCCGACAAAGACCCGGCTGAACTACAGCAATAATTCGCTGACAAGACCTTTGTGCATCGGCGGCAGATCGTATCTGCCGCCGATCTTCGTTTGAAGGCATCATGTTTCACCCTATCTAGCATGTGAGAAAAGAGCCCAACCTGAGTGGGCCCACGCCGGGGCTCCGGCCAGAATAAAGTTGTTCGGGACAGTCAAAACATCACTGATCCGGCCTAAGGGCCGGAACGTAGATTCAATCATAACGCTGCCATTAGATTTGATTGGCAGCAGGTTTCGAGCGAAAGGAATGAGACGATGACAGGAAGATTGGCACTGATCACCTCGGTCGCCGTATTGGCTGCGGGATCCGCCATGGCGCAATCCTCAGGCAACTGGACTGGATTCTACGGCGGTGCACAGTTTGGTTATGCGGACATCGACACAAACGTATCAGGCGTCGACGGCGATCGTGCGATCGGCGGTATCATCCTTGGATATGATTACGATCTGGGCGATTGGGTCGTCGGAGGTGGCTTCGACTATGACTGGAGCGACGTAGACCTTTCCGGCGCCGCCACGGTCGAGAATGTCTGGCGGCTCAAAGCGCGCGCGGGCTACAAGGTGAACCCGCAGGGCCTGCTTTATGGCACCGCCGGTTATGCCGATGCGGATACCGATAATCTGGGCAGTGACGATGGCTGGTTCATCGGCGCAGGCTATGAGCAGATCGTAGCCCCCAATATCAGCGTTGGAGGCGAGATTCTGTATCATGAGTTCGACGACTTCAACTCATCGGGCGTCGATGTTGACGCAACTACAGTTCAACTGCGCGTCGCATATCGGTTTTGATGAGAAGGTAGGGCCCGGCTATTTGCGCCGGGCCCGTGCCGCTAGGGCACCAAGACTGTGCTGCCGGTGGTTTGTCGTGCTTCCAAAGCACGATGCGCATCAGCAACTTGATCCAACGGAAACTCCTGATCGACATGGATCTTGACCTCGCGCCCGTCCACTTTGCCAAACAAGCGTCGCGCCATCGCCTGACAGGTGGCGTGATCCGAGATATGCGTGAACAAGGTTGGCCGCGTCACCTTCAGAGATCCCCGCTGCGCAAGCATTCCCAGATCGACAGGCGGCACTGGCCCCGAAGCGTTTCCGAATGAGATCATCATGCCCAAGGGTTTCAGGCAATCTAGCGATCCCTCAAACGTGTCCGCACCGATGGAGTCCATCACCACATCAACCCCTTTGCCTCCGGTGATCTCGGCCACACGCTCGACAAAATTCTCGGTCCGGTAGTTGATGCAATGTGACGCGCCATTGAATTGCGCCAGGCTGCATTTCTCATCCGTTCCCGCTGTCCCGATCAGTTTGATGCCTTCGGATTTCGCCCATTGGCAGGCGATCAGTCCCACACCTCCGGCTGCCGCGTGGAACAACACAGTATCTCCGCGCCGCAGCGGCGTTGTGCGGTGAAACAGGTATTCAACCGTCATGCCCTTTAGCATCATGGCCGCTGCGGTGCGGAACGAGATACTCTCGGGCAGCGGACAAACCTGTGCTGCAGGCATCACGCGCGCTTCGGAATATGCTCCCGATGGGCCTGCGGCATAGGCCGCGCGTTGGCCGGGGGCAAGATGCGTAACGCCTTCGCCTACCGCCTCAACGACTCCGGCCGCTTCCATTCCCAACGCATGAGGCAACTCCAGCGGATAAAGGCCGGTACGCTGGTACACATCGATGAAATTCAATCCGCAGGCATGATGGCGAATGCGCACCTCACCCGGGCCGGGATCGCCAAGCGGGCGATCCTCAATCCGAAGAACCTCGGGGCCGCCGGATTCGTGTATGACGACTGTGCGTGCTGTCTGCTGCATGAATGCCTCCCTTGCCTGTGGAAACAAAGCTAACACGCCTGTGCGGCAGAGCAATCCTTCCGGCTCTGCAAGGGTGATCGGGCAAAATTTCGCAATATGTGCTATAATGCAACGAGACGTTGTAATTGGGCAGACGTTGCCGGCTGATCCGGTCACGCGAATTGCCACGCCGGATGCATCCCGCGGCGCACCCACGCCAGAAAAGGGGATGAACATGGACAAGACAATCGGTAACCCAATCACCTGGGTCGCCCGAAATCTGCGGGCAACCAGCGATCATGTCACTGAATCCGTGACCGAGATCGGCAGCGCGGATGTTCAGGCTCTGCCTACGGTGCATACGCTGACCCTGCAGGATCTGCGCGAATGCCTGAAAGCTGGATATAACGATTTTCTCGAAACCCGGGCCGATGCGATCTTTGTCGTTCTGATCTATCCAATCGCAGGTCTGCTGATGTTCGGTATTGGGCTCAACAAAGACATGGTGCCCCTGCTGGCCCCGCTTGTCATGGGCTTTGCCCTGATCGGGCCGGTCGCCGCCGTCGGGCTTTATGAGATCAGTCGCAAGAGGGAACAGGGCGGAGACGTTCATTGGCTAGACGCGTTCGGCGTGTTCCGCTCACCTTCCTTCGGAGCCATACTGGCATTGGGCTTCTATCTGGTCATGCTATTGATGATCTGGCTGATGGTCGCGCAAGGCATCTATGCGCAAACCCTAGGGCCAGAACCTCCGGCCTCGGCCATGGCATTCGTGACAGAAGTGTTCACCACCGGAGCAGGCTGGAGCATGATCATCATCGGCACCGCCACCGGTTTCCTGTTTGCACTGGTCGCATTGGCGCTAAGCGTGGTCAGCTTTCCGCTGTTGCTGGATCGTAAAGTGGGCGTTCCCGTGGCCGTCGTAACCTCGGTCCGGGTCTTGCGTCAGAATCCGGGTGTGATCTTGACCTGGGGGGCCATCGTGGCGGCGATGTTGGTACTGGGCGCGATCCCGATGTTGCTGGGGCTGATCGTCGTCATGCCCGTTCTAGGCCACGCCACATGGCACCTGTATCGCCGGGCGGTCGCCTGACTACATGGCAGCAGCTTAACCAGAGACCTTCAGAACGATCTTGCCAATGTGGCCCGATGCTTCCATCCGCGCATGTGCAGCGGCGGCATCAGAAAGATCGAATTCTGAATCCATCACCGGTGCGACCTTCCCGGCCTCAAGCAATGGCCACACGGCTTCACGCAAGTCTTGCGCGATTCGCGCCTTGGCCAAATCGCTTTGTGGGCGCAAGGTGCTGCCAGTCAGGGTGAGGCGTTTCACCATCATCAGCGCAAAGTTCAGTTCGACCACCGGACCTTGCAGGAAAGCGATCTGAACCAGCCGCCCGTCTTCCGCCAAAGCCTTGATGTTGCGCGGGATATAATCACCACCGACCATGTCCAGAATCAGGTTCGCCCCGCCCTCGGCGCGCATCGCAGCCACGAAATCTTCGTCGCGATAGTTGATCGCCTTTTCGGCACCTAGCTTGATACAAGCCTCACATTTCTCAGCCGACCCGGCGGTTGCAAAGACGCGAGCGCCAAACGCATTGGCCAGCTGAATGGCCGTCGTGCCGATCCCGCTGGAACCGCCATGGACCAGAAACCGCTCGCCCGGTTTCAAGCCGCCACGGGTGAAGACATTGGACCAAACAGTAAAGAAGGTTTCGGGCAGGCAGGCAGCTTCTTTCAAACCCATACCCGCAGGCACAGGCAGGCAATGAGCGGCGGGCGTTGCGACATATTCAGCATAACCGCCGCCGGGCAACAGGGCGCAAACCCGATCGCCAACGACCAGACCTTCGACACCCGAGCCGATGGCGATGACCTCGCCCGAGGCCTCTAGCCCCGGCAAATCGCTTGCACCGCGAGGTGGATCATACGCCCCTGCCCGCTGCAGCGCATCAGGACGGTTTACCCCGGCGTACGCGACTTTCAGAACCACCTGACCCTCTGCTGGTTCCGGCATCGGGCGTTCCGTCAGTTGCAGAACGTCCGGGCCACCAGCTACAGTGATCTCGACAGCGCGCATTGTCTGGGTCATGGGCATATCTCCTTTGCCCAATGCCTAGCAGGCGAAAACGAATAGGCCCAGCGGCAAGTGGAAACGCTGCGACTATTTTCCCGATGACAGCGAACCGGGCAGGTTGTCAGGCAACTTCGTCGGAGCCTTCACCTGACCCGCAAGCCAGTTGGGGACGGCCAGAAACGGTTTCAGCAGCGGGTTGCCATTCACCTGCGCCTTGAACTTTTCAAACTGCATTACGCCCTCGATCCGCCGATCCAGGAATTCCCATGTCGCCTGATAATCCGGGCTGTCATCACCCAGCCAATACAACAGTGTCGAAGAATAGACGCCCGACAGAGTGGCACGTTTGGTGTACCAGTTCACGTCGTCCGAAGTATCGCCAAGCGCTGTCCAGATCTGGTCACAGGTGCCCCAGACCGCCTTGGCCCCATCCGCGGTATGGATCGGCAACGCGAACAAAGTCATACCTCGGCGTACTGCTTCTTTGTCTTCGACCGCCTGCAGGCGGAAACGGACGGCGGCGGCGATCTTTTCACGGAATTTCAGCCCGCTCAGGTCTTCGGATTTCAACCGCTCCAACATCGCGGCATCCCCGCGCGCATGAAAGGACAGTGCCAGATCGACGGCACCACGCGGACAGATCGCTCGGGCCAGCGCGGGCTCCAGATCGCAATCGCTGATGGCCGCACGAAAGCTTGTTTCCGACCAGCCGTCGAACGGCACATGGTTCAGAATCGCATCGAGAAGCTGCTCTTTGGTGTCTTCATAGGTTGCTGTCATGTCGGGTCTCCGAGGCTGCGGGTCCAGTACTAGACAAGTTAGGCGTGCTTTGCTATACGGCCACTTCCTGCAATTTCCTTGCAACTCTATCTAGAAAGGTGGTGACAACCACATGCAGGTTAGTGTTCGCGACAATAACGTCGATCAGGCGCTTCGTGCCCTGAAGAAAAAGCTGCAGCGCGAAGGCGTGTTCCGTGAAATGAAGCTGAAGCAACATTTCGAGAAACCGTCCGAGAAAAAAGCGCGCGAGAAAGCTGAAGCGATCCGCCGTGCCCGTAAACTGGCACGTAAGAAAGCACAGCGCGAAGGTTTGCTCTAAGAGCTTCCTGCGACTCGTCCAGCTTTGGATGACACTATTTGACGACCCCCGAGGCCCTGCCCGGGGGTTTGTCGTTTTTAGGGCGGATGATCCCGCCAATTCCCGGCTTTACCCTCGCGGCAACCTGCCGATTTTGATGCAATCGCCGCAGTCGGCATTTTACAGCGCAGCGAATCGCCGTTCGGTTGCATTCTGCCGCCGAAAAACGCCCATCGCCGTACCCGCCCTATTCAGCGTTCTTTGATCGTCTGTAAGTGAGGCCGTCCACTCAGACATAACCAAAAACGGAGGCACTGATGTCGACAGCAAGTACGGTCGAGCGCGAAATGCTCGCGCTGATCAACCAAGAGCGCACATCCCGCGGTCTTGATCCCCTGGAACTTGAACGCAACCTGAACGAATCTTCCGAGGACCACAGCAGCTGGATGCTGGACACCGACCGGTTCAGCCACACCGGTCAGGGTGGTTCATCCGCGACCCAACGGATGCAAGCCGCAGGGTTCGACCTGTCCGGGAGCTGGCGCACCGGAGAAAACATCGCCTGGCAATCCGAGCGTGGCGCACCCGGTATCAGCGATGATGTCGCCCAGTTGCACCAGAACCTGATGAATAGCCCCGGTCACCGCGCCAACATTCTGAACCCCGATTTCAAATATATCGGCATCGGGATCGAAGAAGGCGACATGCAGGGGTACGACGCTGTCATGGTGACGCAGAACTTTGCGGCGACTCAGGGCGATGTCGATCTTGATAACGGCGGCACCACCCCGCCGGTGACGCCTCCGGTTGAAGAAGTTGTTGAGCCAGAAGAGGAAGAGGTTACCACCCCGACCGAACCAGAAGTGCCGGAAACCGATGTGACCGAGACTGAGGAACCAGTTGACGAAACACCGGTAGCGGAAGTTCCCGATGCCGAAGAACCGGCAGAGGAGACCCCGGAGGAAGACGTCACCGAAACCGAAGAACCATCGGACGAAACACCCGACACCGATGTGACGGAAACCGAGCAACCGGCAGACGAAACGCCAGAAACTGACGTTACCGAGACCGAGGACCCGGTTGAGGAGACTCCGGAAACAGACGTGACCGAAACTGAAGAGCCGGAACCCGATGTGCCGGATACTGAAGTCGTCGAGGTCGAGGAACCCGAAACTCCGGAGACCGACGTCACCGAGGTCGAAGAACCCGAGCCAGAAACACCTGAAGTTGTCGTTGACAATGGTGCACCGGGCGCGGACTGCTTTGACGTTCAGACCTTCCTTGCCGGGATCGAAGCGTTTGTTAATGCGCTGCAAGCCCAATTTGACCAGTTCGAATGGTCTCCGGTGCAGCAGGCTGACACGACCCCGGAGATGGATGATTTCGATCTGGTGTTCGACACCGACTTCGCTGACGACATGATCGAAACCGTTGAAGCCACAGTCGAAGACATGAATGACGACATGTGCGGCGTGTATGTTTTCGAAACGAACTGCGGATTTGATTGGGGTTAATCAAACCGTTCAGGTGCGGGGATCCTTTTCCCGCACCACTTTCCTGCCAAATCAATATATCTTAGGCACGTGTAGCTCATCCGGCAAAATGCGCCGTTCGTATTCGGGGTTATAGCGCCGATCCGGCAGATTGACCTTTTCCTGCGGCACATCCTCATAGGGGATCTTGGTCAGCAGGTGCTCGATACAATTGAGCCGTTCGCGTTTCTTGTCGTTGCCTTCAACGATATACCAAGGCGCCTCAGATATGTTGGTGCGAAAGAACATATCCTCTTTGGCCTTGGTGTATGCCTCCCACCGGATGCGGGATTCCAGATCCATCGGTGACAGTTTCCACTGCTTCATCGGATCGTGAATACGCATCAGGAATCGCAATTGCTGTTCTTCGTCTGTAATCGAGAACCAGTATTTCAGCAGGATAATCCCCGACCGCACCAGCATCCGTTCGAATTCGGGAACGTCCTGAAAGAACTGTTCGACCTGATCCTCGTTGGCAAATCCCATCACGCGTTCAACACCAGCGCGGTTGTACCAGGACCGATCGAAGAACACGATCTCACCGGCCGCAGGCAAATGGGGCACGTAGCGCTGAAAATACCACTGGCTTTGTTCGCGTCGGCTGGGTGCAGGCAAGGCGACCACACGCGCTACACGAGGGTTCAAACGCTGCGTGATCCGCTTGATCACACCCCCTTTCCCGGCGCTGTCGCGCCCTTCAAATAGAATACAGACCTTGGCCCCTGTATGGACCACCCAATCCTGAACTTTGATAAGTTCAGCCTGCAGCCGCAAAAGGTTGCGAAAATAGACCTTGCGATCCAGCATGTCAGGATGCTGGTCCTTGTAAATCTTGCGCACTTCCATCGAAAGCATGGGTTCGCTGAATTCGATCTCGAAATCTTCGTCCAGCGTGTCTTCCAGTTCAGCTTCCAGCCAATCTTTCGGCGTGCTGTTGTTTTCGTAAGCCAAGGTCTGCTCCTTATTGTTCATCGGGTTAGGACCGTACACGGCCAGTGTAACCACGGAGTGTCAGCGCAAAGTGCCGAGGTCGTACATAAGGTCGGAAACATGGATTTTGGCCCGACCGCACGACAGATACAAGCGGCAGAATTGACGCAAGGCTAACCCCCAATAGTTGGTTTCAGACAGGCAAAGCCGTGGTTTTGAACACCGTGCGCAAAGCAAATGAGCTTTGCATCTGCGCCACCCCAGGCAAGCGCGACAGGTATTGCCGATGAATGCGAGCAAAATCCTCGGTATTTTCTGCGACGACCTTTAGAATGTAGTCCGCCGTGCCCGCCATCAAATGGCATTCCAGCACATCCGGAATCCGTGCTACGGCTTTTTCAAACGACTCCAGCACTTCTTCCGCCTGACCCTGCAACGTGATCTCGACAAACACAGTGGTTGGAACGTTCAACTTCCGTGCATCCAACAGGGCGACGTAGTCCTTGATATAACCCTCAGCCTCAAGTCGCTGCACGCGCCGGTGGCAGGCCGAAGGGGATAGATTCGCCTGTTCGGACAATTCCGAATTTGACATCCGCCCTTTGCGCTGCAGGGCTGCCAGAATCTTCCGATCTGTTGCGTCAATCGTCATTTGCGCACATCCATTGCGTCAAGTTGTCTATACGCTGAATATTTTCCCGCAGATTGTGTGTTTAGCAAGTGGGGTTTCACAAAAATTGCGCCAATTTATGCCCATAATTTAGGCAGTTTATGAATGGAGTCTCACATGAAAATCGGCTGCCCAAAGGAAATCAAACCTCAGGAATTCCGCGTCGGGATGACCCCGAACGCTGCTGGCGAAGCTGTGGCCCGCGGTCACGAAGTCATTATCGAAACCGGTGCCGGGATGGGCTCGGGCTTTGATAACGACGCTTATGTAGCGGCAGGTGCCCGCATCGTCGACACTGCAGAAGAAGTGTTCGCCACGGCTGATATGATCGTCAAGGTCAAGGAACCTCAGGCGGTCGAGCGTAAAATGCTGCGCGAAGGTCAGTTGCTGTTCACCTATCTGCACCTGGCACCCGATCCAGACCAGACCCACGATCTGCTGGAATCCGGCTGCACCGCGATTGCCTATGAGACCGTGACTGACTCCAATGGCGGCCTGCCGCTGCTGGCGCCGATGTCCGAGGTTGCCGGTCGCTTGGCTCCACAAGTTGGATCCTGGACTCTGCAGAAGGCCAACGGTGGCCGCGGCGTTCTGATGGGTGGTGTTCCGGGTGTAGGCCCTGCCAAAGTGATCGTCATCGGCGGAGGCGTCGTAGGCACCCACGCAGCGAAGATTGCCGCAGGCATGGGTGCGGATGTGACCGTACTGGACCGTTCGCTGCCGCGTCTCCGCTATCTGGACGATGTGTTCGGCGGAACCTTCAAGAACCAGTATTCAACCGCTGGTGCGACAGCCGAGCTGATCCAGGATGCCGACCTGGTCATCGGTGCGGTTCTGATCCCGGGCGCAGCTGCTCCCAAACTGATCTCGCGCGAACAGCTGTCGACCATGAAGCCCGGCGCGGCTCTGGTAGACGTTGCGATCGATCAGGGCGGCTGTTTTGAAACCTCGAAAGCCACCACCCACGCCGATCCGGTTTACGAAGTTGACGGCATCATGCACTACTGCGTCGCCAACATGCCCGGTGCGGTTGCCCGGACTTCGACCATCGCACTGGGCAACGCAACCATGCCGTTCATGCTTTCGCTGGCAAGCAAGGGCTGGAAGCAGGCCTGTAAGGACGACGCACACCTGCTGGCAGGTTTGAACGTCCACGCCGGCAAGCTGACTTACGAAGCGGTGGGCACCGCCCTTAACATCGACTCTGTCGATCCAACAACTCTGTTGAACTAAGAGCGCTCCCGCCTCTGAAAGCGTCCTTTTCCAAAGGACGCTTTACAGACTTGGGCCTAGCGCCGCGCCAATAGCGCGGCGCTGTTTTTTCTGGACCAAGGTACGCGCAAAAAAGCACCGCGCCTTAGCGCGGTGCCCGGCCCAACCAGAGGATGGCATTTCAATGCCCGATCGACGGGCGGGAGGCTTACGCCTCTTTGTGAATCTCCACAGAATGCGGATACGGGATGGATACGCCTTTGGCGTCAAACGCTTCTTTGATCGCTTTGGTAAGTTCAAACTTCACATCCCAATAGTCAGCCGCTGCGCACCACAGGCGCGCGGTCAGATCAACCGAACTATCCCCAAGATTTGTCACCCGCACCCAGGGCTCAGGATCAGCCATGATACGATCGTCAGCTTTGGCCACATCCAGGATGATGTTCATAGCCTCATCCGCGCTATCGCCGTAGTCGATGCCAAACACCAGATCGACCCGGCGGGTGTCATGGGCGGAATAGTTGGTGATCACCGAACCCCAAGCCTGACCGTTTGGCACGATGATCTGCACGTTGTCCGGCGTCACCAGCTCGGTCGTGAACAGGTTCAGGTCTTTCACAGTACCCGCTGTGCCACCAATATCGACATATTGGCCCAGCTTATAGGGCCGGAACACCACCAGCATCACGCCCGCGGCCAGATCGCTGAGTGTTCCCTGCAGCGCCAAACCGATGGCCAGGGATGCGGCACCCAGAATGGCCACGATGCTGGTCGCCTCGATTCCGAAAATGCCCAGAACGGCGACAAAGACAATCGCCAGCAGCACCCATTTCACGAGGCTCGCAACGAAATTCCCCAAAGTCGGGTCGATATGTGGCGTGGCGTTGATCCGCCGCCGCACCAGACCGCTAATGGCTCCGGCAACGATCCAACCCAATACCAGAACGATCAACGCTTTGATCGCGCTCATGATCAGCGGACCAAATGCGCCCACCTGTGTTACGACATCTTCCACACGCTTCTCCTTTGCGCCAACAGCAAACCCGCGCCTTTTGGCGCGGGATCGCTGAAAAGTCTGGGCTAATTTTGCGCGCAGGTCTAGGTGCGGGATTTCCGAGTTTTCCCCCCTGCTGTTCCCCAGCAAACATCGACTGACCGATCACGCACAGAATTGGACCTTACAAAAGCGCCACAAATTACCAGATTGACCGAGACAGGCGCGATAAAAGGAGCCCATCATGCTGGACACAATCCAATTCCCGATCATGAATAAATGGTCCCCACAGTTCCCCGAGCGGATTCAGCTTTATTCCTTCCCCACACCCAACGGGGTAAAGGCGTCGATCATGCTGGAAGAAACCGGCCTGCCTTATGAGGCACATCGTGTCACACTGGCCGATGCAGATGTCAAAAGCCCGGAATTTCTTTCGCTGAACCCGAACAACAAGATCCCGGCAATCATTGATCCCAACGGGCCCGACGATGCTCCGTTGGCTTTGTTCGAAAGCGGTGCAATCCTTCTGTACCTCGCTGAAAAGAGCGGTAAGCTGCTGGGTCAGAACAAAGGCGACAAGCACCGGGTCACCCAATGGGTTATGTTTCAGATGGGCGGTATCGGACCAATGTTTGGCCAGCTTGGGTATTTCCACAAATTCGCAGGGGCTGAAATCGAAGACCCCCGCCCGCGCGAACGCTACGTGTCCGAGGCCAAACGCCTGCTGAACGTTCTCGACCGGCAACTGGACGGCCAAGATTGGATCGCCGGAGAATTCTCGATCGCCGATATCGCAATCGCGCCCTGGCTGCGCGGTTTAGATTATTACGGCGTCAAGGATGTCATAGGCTGGGAAAGCTATGGCAACGTTACGCGCTATCTGGACAGGTTCCTGGATCGACCCGCAGTGCAAAGAGGACTGAACATCCCCTCACGGGATTGATACACAAGGCCTGTGCGGCGGGATCCAAATCCGCCGCCACGGGCCATCGGGTTACCCAGGCAGCGCGCCTGTTAGAACGTAGCGCAAGATCTCAACAACTTGCGCGGGTTCTTCAGCGACGGCGAGGGCTGCTGCATCTACTTCTTTCAGCGCGTGCTGATGATCAGCCCCGTGCAGAACAATGATCGACTTGCCCAGTGCTGCCGCATAGCCCGCGTCAAATGCCGCGTTCCACTGCTTGTATTTGTCCCCAAAGCGTACAACCACAACATCCGCGTCTGATATGCCCTTGCGGGTCCGGATCGCGTTGACCATGGCACCCTTGTGATCATGCCAGTACTTGTTCGGCTCGGCCCCCAAGATCGTGACACCGCAATCGTCCGAAGCACCGTGATCGGTGACCGGGCTACTGAACTCAACATCCAACCCATCGGCGCCCGCAATGATCTGCTCGCGCCAATCCGTGTGAATCTCACCGGACAAATAGACCTTAAGCATTTTTCTCTCCTCCCGTGAAAAAGGGGCGCAATGGCCCCTTTATCATTTCAAAAATACTCCCGCCGGAGGCGAAAACCAACTCATCCCCGCAAGACGCCGCCAGTGGCTTTCACCACTTTTTCGACAATCTTGGTGCTGACCGCCTCGATATCCTTTTCCTTCAGGGTCGCGTCCGACGGCTGAAGCCTTACGGTAATGGCCAGAGACTTCTTGCCCTCGCCGACGCTACCGCCAATGAATTCGTCAAAGACGCGCACGTCCTCGATCAGAGCCTTATCAGCACCCGCAGCCGCATTGACCAACGTCAGAGCTTCGATATCCGCATTTACAACAAAGGCGAAATCGCGCTCGACCGCCTGCAGGTCGCGCAATTCCAAGGCAGAACGGGTCGCACCGGATTTACGTGGCATCGGCACCTGATCAGGCCAGATGGTGAACGCCATTGCCGGACCCTTGATATCCAACGCCTGCAACACGCGCGGATGCAATTCACCAAAAACGCCCAGAACCTTTTTGGGGCCCAGACAAATCTTGCCGTGCCGACCCGGGTGCCACCAGGCATCGCCGCCACGAAGGATCTGAACCTTGGCAGGCGCACCAATGGCGGCAAGCACCGCCTCTGCGTCGGCTTTGGCATCAAACAGGTCAACGGGACGGGAAGCACCATGCACGTCCTTGGGACCGCTACGCCCAACCAACAGGCCGGTAATCTGTGTCTGCTGATCCCCCGGCTCACCATCATGGAACACAGGTCCGACCTCAAACAAAGCCAGATCGGCATAACCCCGCGCCTGATTGCGCGCCGCCGCTTGCAGCAGACCAGGCAGCAGATCAGGGCGCATATGGCTCATCTCGGACGAGATCGGGTTTTCCAACATGGTTGCTGCGTCACCGCCGCCGAACAGCGCCGCCGAGGCCTGATCGATGAAGGTGTAAGACACACATTCATTATACCCCAGCGCTGCACAGGTCCGGCGCGCCATCGACTGGCGACGCTGCGTGGGTGTCATGACCGGTTTGGGGATACCTGCTGTCGTACGCGGCAGCGGAATACCCTGCAACTTGGTCAGAGAAGCGATCCGCGCAACCTCTTCCACCAGATCGGCCTCCCCCATGATATCGGGTCGCCAGCTGGGCACATGCGCCATCTCGCCATCCAGACGAAAGCCCAAACGGGTCAGTGTCTGCCGCTGCTCGCTTTCCGGAATCTCCATCCCGACCAAGGACTGCACGCGCGCCGCGTCCAGTTTGTAGGCCCGCGCGTGGTTCGGCGCTTTGCCCGCCTCGACCACATTCGAGGCTTCACCGCCGCAGATATCCAAGATCATCTGCGTCGCATGCTCCAACCCTTCGCGCGTGTATTCCGGGTCGACGCCGCGCTCGAATCGATACCGCGCGTCCGAGTTTATCTTCAGCGCCCGACCTGTGAGGGCGATCTGTACATGATCCCAGAACGCGCTTTCAAGGAAGACGTTCACAGTCTCCTCGGTACAACCGGTTTCCTCACCGCCCATGATACCCGCGATAGATTCCGGGCCTTTGTCGTCCGAAATCACCATCATGCCAGGCTGAAGGGAGTATTCTTTTTCATCAAGCGCGACCAGCTTTTCACCACCCTTGGCGCGATGCACCCGCAAATTGCCCTGCACCTTGTCCGCGTCGAACACGTGCAGCGGACGGTTGTGGTCGAAGGTCATATAATTGGTGATATCCACCAGAGCCGAGATCGGACGCAGACCAATCGCTTTCAGTTGATCCTGCAGCCACTGAGGGCTCGGGCCGTTCTTTACGCCACGGATCAGACGCCCGGTGAAATGCGGCGCGCCGTCCAGCGTATCCTCGTCGATCGACACTTTGATCGGGCTTTCGAAATCACCCGGCACCGGAGTGTAATCGCGCACTTTCAGCGTGCCCAACCCCCGCGCGGCCAAATCACGCGCAATACCCGCAACACCCAGCGCATCCGGGCGGTTCGGCGTGATCGCGATCTCGATCATCGGATCAACTTTTGACGGATCGTTCTCAGCCAACCAATCGACAAACCGATCACCGACCTCACCCGAGGGCAGCTCGATAATCCCGTCGTGTTCATCCGACAGCTCAAGCTCGCGCTCGGATGCCATCATGCCAAAGCTCTCGACGCCACGGATCTTGCCGACGCTGATGGTGATATCCAGGCCGGGAATATACATACCCGGTTTACAAACCACCACGGTGATGCCTTCGCGCGCATTGGGCGCGCCGCAAATGATCTGCAGATCGCCCTCGTCGGTTTCAACCGTGCAAACGCGCAACTTATCGGCGTCCGGGTGCTTCTCGGCATGTTTCACATGGCCCAGCGTAAAGCCCGCCAGACGGTCCGCCGGGTTGACGATCTCTTCGACCTCAAGCCCGAGATCGGTCAGCGCTTCGGCGATCTCATCAACCGACGCATCCGTATCGAGGTGGTCTTTCAGCCAGGACAGAGTGAATTTCATTGCAGCGGGCCTTTTTCGGCAAACATTCAGTCGGCACAGGCAATGGCAAAGATTGCGCCGAGGTGCAAGCGCTGCGGCTCACGGATAGGTGGGGGTGCGACCCAAAAGCTCGTCCAGCTGCCAGCCGATCCAGCCGTGGGGAATAAAGTGCCCGCCGGGATGGGTGTCCAGTGTCACCTGCCCTTGCGCGCAATCGGTCCACTCCAATCGGCTGAGCGTCAGGAAGGGCTTCACACTCCAATCTCCACGAGGGGTCGCGCCGTTGCAGTTGAACTTCGCCTTCCACAGAGCCACTGGATAGGTCGCGTCACCGTCCGGCCCAAAGGGAAAATCCATCACCGTATCGTCCAGCCCGTGCACATGACGCACCTCGCGTGGGGCTTCCGGGCAGTCCTCGGTCTGGCGGATTGATCCCGCAACGGCCAGCAGCGCAGCGATGTCATTTCCCGACTGGCAGACAAAGCGCCACGCCATCGCGCCGCCGTAGGAATAACCCGAGACATAGATGCGTTCAGGATCAATGGGATAGTGTTTGGCCACATCCTCCAACACCCGATCAGCGAACGGCACGTCTGCGGTATCGGCGGTCCAGAAGTTCCAGCTTTTGCGCAGCCCGTTCGGAGCCACCAACAACACATCGCGCAGCTTCGTCGCCCCGGCGATGCGTTCATGGTTCACCACCACATCGCCCTGCCGCGCCCAGCCGTGGAAATGCAACAGCACTGGCAGAGGCGTTTCGCCATCCCAACCATCAGGTTCCAGCACATGGTAAGAACGGTCGCCGATCTCACAGGCGGAATCGCCGTGGCAGTCAGATTTCCACGGCCCCATCGCAAAGGCGGGAGTCGCGGTCAGCAGAAGAAAAAACATTCGATAGATCATAAGCCGGAGCCTAGCGACGTCTGCCGCGCTGTCACATAACTTATTGGTGTAGGGTGGGGTTTCACCCCACCAACCGCCCCACGGCGGGGTGAAAACCCACCCTACACCGGATCAAATCACAAAGCAGCGCGATCGCCAGACCGTGGGGTGGCGATCAGAGGTTTGTGTTGGGCACTTTATGCCAGCCAATTCCGCGAAACATTCAAACGGAGCGCTTATGGAGACAAATTTTCAGCCCAAGCCAGCGTTTTCAACATATGACTGGTCACTCTAAATCTGCCCTCATGGCGGTGATAAGTTCATCAGTGGCGGCGTTGAGTTTGGCTATAAAATCTGTATCAACGCTGTTTTGAGCCTCAGTCTTATTCCGCCACTCTAGTGGGGTTAAAGACAATACATGTGCTCCATATTTCACATAAATGACTCTAAGTTCAAAAGCTCGTTCATATACTTCAATAGGTGCCAACAATCGTAGCTCCTCAAAGTAACGCTTAAGGTCTGAATTCCGCATTGATATTTTGGAATCTACAGGTCCTGAAGTAACTTCGTTCCATACCAACCCGCATTGGTGCAAGTACTCAGCATAAACCTTTCGGCGCTCATCACGGCGAAGCGCTTTTCTCTCGTCTTCAGACTTTCGATAGTAAATATAAATAGCCCCTGCCAATGCAATCAGAGGACCAAGATCGGTTATCAAATCACCAATCCACGCAACAAAACCAGGCACCCAATGAAAATCGCTTGCCAAGTTTTCTAGCGCAGTGGTTTTTTCCGTCACCTACTCAAACCACCATGCAGGTTCGGCATATCCAGCGCCGCGAACCCGTAGTGGCGCAGCCAACGCAGGTCAGAATCAAAGAACGCTCGCAAATCCGGAATGCCGTATTTCAGCATCGCCAGACGGTCGATGCCAATGCCGAAGGCAAAGCCCTGATAGACTTCGGGATCAATACCACCAGCGGCGATCACTTTGGGGTGGACCATGCCGGAACCGAGGATCTCCATCCAGTCGTCGCCCTCGCCGATCTTCAGCTGGCCGTTGTCCCAGGAACAGCGGATATCGACCTCGGCCGACGGCTCAGTGAAGGGGAAGTGCGAGGCGCGGAAGCGCAGCTCGACGTCGTCGACCTCGAAGAACGCTTTCACGAACTCTTCCAGAACCCATTTCAGGTTCGCCATCGAGATATCCTTGTCGATGGCCAGCCCCTCGACCTGATGGAACATCGGCGTGTGAGTCTGGTCATAGTCGGCGCGGTAGACACCGCCCGGGCAGATCACGCGGATCGGCGCGCCCTGCAGTTCCATCGAGCGGATCTGCACTGGCGAGGTATGGGTGCGCAGCACATGCGGCGGGCGATTGTCGCCCTCGGCGCGGTGCATGTAGAATGTGTCCATCTCGGCCCGCGCAGGGTGGTGGCCGGGGATGTTCAGAGCGTCAAAGTTGTGCCAGTCGGTCTCGATCCGCGGCCCTTCGGCCACCGAGAAACCCAGTTCGGCAAAGATCGCGGTCAGTTCCTCGGTCGCCTGGCTGACCGGGTGGATCGAGCCCTGACGACGTGCCCGGGTCGGTAGTGTTACGTCGAGCCACTCGGTGCGCAGACGCTCATCCAGCGCGGCGTCGGCAAGCGCGGCCTTTTTGGCAGAAAGCGCCGAGTTGATCTCATCCTTCAGGGCGTTCAGCGCGGGGCCTGCGACCTGACGTTCCTCGGGGGTCATCTTGCCTAGCTCGCGCATCTTCAGCGCGACCTCGCCTTTTTTGCCGACGGCGGCGACGCGGATCGCCTCAAGCGCGTTTTCATCGCCAGCTTCGGCGATTTGGCCCAGATATTTTGCCTTAAGATCGTCCATGACGCCCTCTGAATTTGGTCGCCAACCTGCTATCGGCCCCGCCCCGCGAATGCAAGCGGGACGGTAGGGATCAATAGCTGTATTCGGGATAAATCCGGGTCAGGTCGCCATTCCAGTCGCCATTGTAGTGATCCAGCAACTCATCTGCGGGCACCTTGCCCGTATCGATGCTGTCCTTGAGCGCGTTCAGGAAATGCGTTTCGTCCTGCACCAGACCACCCGCACCGGGGCGCGCGCGGGATGCAAGTCCGGCCTCTGCGATCGAGACCACTTCGCGCGCCAGATCATGCATGTTGATGTTGCCGACCTGCGCTTGCAGGCCATCCTTGGCAGCCTCAACCCGCAGCGCTTCGCGCGTCTCGGCATCCCAGCCTTTGACCAGATCCCAAGCGGCATCCAGTGCGGTTTGATCATAGGTCAGACCAACCCAGAAGGCAGGCAGCGCACAGAGCCTGCGCCATGGGCCACCATCGGCGCCGCGCATCTCCATGAATTTCTTGATCCGCGCTTCGGGAAATGCCGTGGTCAGGTGATCGGCCCAATCGGACAGAGTCGGCGTCTCACCGGGCAGCGCAGGCAGTTTGCCCTGCAGGAAGTCGCGGAACGACATGCCCAGCGCGTTGATATACTGGCCGTCGCGATAGACGAAATACATCGGTACATCGAGCGCATATTGTACATAGCGTTCGAACCCGAAGCCCTCTTCGAACACAAAGGGCAGCATGCCCGTCCGTGCATCGTCCAGATGCCGCCAGATATAACTGCGCCAGCTTTTCTGGCCGTTCACCTTGCCCTCGAAAAACGGAGAGTTCGCAAACAGCGCCGTCGCGACCGGCTGAAGGGCCAGCGCGACGCGCAGCTTCTGCACCATGTCGGCCTCGGACCCGAAGTCGATATTGACTTGAACGGTACAGGTACGACGCATCATGGCGCGACCCATGGTGCCGACTTCTTCCATATAGTCGTTCATCAGCCGGTAACGGCCTTTGGGCATCAACGGCATCTCATCATGGGTCCAAATCGGAGCCGCGCCCAGACCGATAAAGCCTACGCCGATCTCATCAGCAATGTCTTTCACCTCGCGCAGGTGGATGTTCACTTCATCGCAGGTCTCGTGGATCGTCTCCAGCGGAGCACCCGACAGCTCCAACGCGCCGCCCGGCTCCAAGCTGACATTCGCACCATCCTTCTCAAGCCCAATCAGATGCCCGGCCTCGCGCACTTCTGCCCAACCGTGACGGTCACGCAGTCCTTCCAGCACGGCCACGATGGACCGTTTGCCCTCAAACGGCAGCGGCTTCAGCGTGTCTTTGCAATAGCCGAACTTTTCGTGCTCGGTTCCGATGCGCCAATCATCCTTGGGCTTGCAGCCCGATTCCAGATATTCGGCCAATTGCTCGTGGCGTTCGATCGGTCCGCCGCCGGACTGGGGGATGGACATGTGACCCGTGCTCCGATCCTGATGTGTCTGTCTTCGGCTCAGTCCTGAGCGCAAACCGCGCGAGTGTCAATGCAGCCTAAGGTGGGCCGGGCGTGACGGCGTGCGTTCCCAGATCACCACCGGATGCGTCGCTCGACCGTTGAGTTCCGACAGCATTTGCTCGGTTTTCAGCCCCGGAAGCGCTGAGAAGACATCAAACAGCGCCTCGGCCCCTTCAGCGTTCACCGGAATGTGAAGGGTCGGCTGCCCCGGTTGGTCCAGAACCCAAAGCGCGGGGCGCGAGGTCGGGTCCAACGCCAACCGCTCAATCTCACGCGCAGCGACCATGCCGCCGTCGAGCGGGCCCAGATACGTGATCTGACCTTCGTCGATGGTCACAACCCCGGGACCGCCTGCACCATTGCGGAAACGCACCCGTTGCACCCCGATCACGGCCAGAGCAATCGAAACCACGATCAGCAACCACCCCAACCACGCCAGCAATCCACCAGGGCCGCTGATCCAGCTGAGGCCGAGGATCAGAACAAACCCTGCAACCAGCACTTCGCGCCAGCGCCACAGTGCCAGTTTGGCTTCGGGTCGAAAGAAACTCATGCCACGTCCTCCGGGTTTTTGAACAGGATCAGCGAGTATTGACCTGCAGGCTGGAACCCAATGGATATATAGGCACGCGCTGCCGCATCGGAAGCCGCAAAGAGGACAGCTCTGGAAACTCCCGCGTCGCGCGCCTCAACCAGATGCAGGGCAACAGCCAAACGCGCATAGCCTCGCCCTCGTAAATCGGGTGGTGTGTAGACACCGCCGATCTGCACCACTTCAGGCAAGCGAGCGTTGAAGCCGGTCATGCTGACCGGTAGGCCATTCTGCAGCAAAACTCGATGAGATTCTCGCTCGATATAGGTCTTGATGTCCTTCCCAGCCTGCGTCTGTGCGCGCACAGGATCAAAATCCATGGCTTCGATGAGGTAGCATTCTCGCCAGTCTTCAAGGACCGAACGGTCTACATCAGTAAGCGGCATGAGATCTGCCCCACTGAAATCCGGTATTTGAAGTCGATCCAGCGCCAGGGAAAACCCCGGCTCATCGCTGTTCAGGGTCGCGGGTCGCCCTTCCCAACCTGCCAACCGCATTATCCGACGGGCCTGCGTTGCCTCAGCCGCGATGCCGAACAGGGCCCGGCCTCGAATAAGGTCAATCGCTGCGGCAAGTTCGGTATCCGAACAGTCGGGACATTGCAGCAGGATCATGCCTTCATTTGTTATGGCAAAGACCGCACGCAACGGGCTGCCAAGCGTCCATGCATTCAACGACCGGGGATGCGTACCGCACAGGCCAAAATCCCGTAGATTGGCCAAAGGGAACATCGATGTTTGGATATGTTGGGACAAAAACGAGTCGATCCTGGACAGGTCCGTTTCCTGCGCCAATTGCCACGTCACGTCCAATCTCCCAACGCTTGCTGCCACATTGTCATCGCCGCAACGGCTGCTGTATCGGCGCGCAGGATGCGTGGGCCGAGGCTGACCACATGGGTAAATGGCAGCTCTGCCAACCGTTTGCGTTCGGGCCCGGAAAACCCGCCCTCGGGGCCGATCAGGATCGCCCACGGCTTGCCTTTCTCATTCTCTGCCAAGCGCAGGGCCGAGCCGGCTTCTGCCTCGTCACAGAACATCAATTGGCGATCATCGGGCCACGCGCCCAGGATACGATCCAATCGCTGGAGGTCAGCGACCTCAGGCACAAAAGTGCCGCCACATTGTTCGGCCGCCTCAATTGCGTGGGCCTGCAAGCGATCCTGTCGAATGCGCTCGGAGTTGGTGAATTCGGTCTGCACCGGTATGATCCGTGCGGCCCCCATTTCAGCTGCTTTTTCAACGATGAAATCGGTCCGCGCCTTCTTGATCGGTGCAAAGAGAAGCCACAGATCGGGCGGTAATTGCAGAGGTTTCGATTGCTCCACGCACGACAGAATACCGCCTCGTTTGCCCGCTTCTGCAACCTCTGCCTGCCACTCGCCATCGCTGCCATTGAACAGGGCGACCCGGCCCCCAACCGACAGGCGCATGACACCGAACAGATAATGCGCCTGTTCACGCGTCAAAGGAACCGATTGCCCCGGACCCAAAGGGTGCTCTACATACAGTCTGATCTTCGCATTCATGAGACCCTACATATGCAAGGCAATGCCCCAACACCAGACGGTCAAGTCGCCGATGCCGTAACCGGCAATTGGGTCGACACCCACGCCCCCGCCTTTGCCCGCCCTTACCTGCGGCTCAGCCGCGCAGACCGACCCATCGGCACATGGCTTCTGCTGATTCCCTGCTGGTGGGGTCTGGCCTTGGCCATCCTGAGCGACGGCGCACCACGATGGGAGGATCTTTGGATCGCAGTTGGTTGTGCCATTGGTGCGTTTTTGATGCGCGGCGCGGGCTGTACGTGGAATGACATTACTGATCGTGAGTTTGACGGGAAGGTCGAGCGTACAAGGTCGCGCCCGATTCCCTCAGGCCAAGTGAGTGTCCGTCAGGCTGCATTCTGGATGGTGCTGCAATGTCTGTTGTCCCTGGCCATCCTTCTGACCTTCAACCGGGCCGCGATTGCGATGGGGGTTCTGTCTTTGCTGCCTGTTACCATCTATCCCTATGCAAAACGTTTTACGTGGTGGCCGCAGATTTTTCTGGGGCTGGCCTTCAACTGGGGCGCATTGCTGGCCTGGGCTGCACATACCGGCACCGTGGGCTGGCCTGCGATCATGCTTTATCTGTCAGGAATCGCCTGGACTTTGTTCTACGACACGATCTACGCCCATCAGGATGCCGAAGATGACGAGCTGATCGGCATCAAGTCAACCGCACGGCTGTTTGGCACCGATACCGCCCGTTGGCTCAAGTATTTTCTGATTGGAACCGTCAGTCTAATGGCCTTTGCAATTATCGACGCGGCTTTGCCCGGGACATCGGTTCTTGCTTTGGCGGTCGCCCTTGGCGGGCCCTGGGCGATGGGGTGGCATCTGGCCTGGCAATTGCGGGGGCTGGACACGGAGGACAACGCCAAATTGCTGCAGCTTTTCCGGGCCAATCGTGACACCGGCTTGATTCCGCTGATCTTCCTCTGCGTCGCCCTTTTCCTCTGATTGCACCTCTGTGCTGCGCTCTGTATGAGTCCCGGAACCAACCGCCCGAGGAGTCTCGATTTCGCCCATGCGTCTGCCTTACGCCCTAGCTGTTGCGTTGATTTTCGCGGTGTCCGCCGTTCTATCGCTGGTGGTCGCTGGATTTGCGGTCAGCAAGATCGAAGACGCCTCGGAACTGGCCGTGCGAAAGGCCTTGAACTTGCAGGGGCATGATTGGGCCGAAGTCGAATCCGACGGCCTGCGTGTCGTTCTGACCGGCACGGCCCCGACTGAGGCGACCCGATTCAACGCCCTGATCGCTGCGGGCACCGAGGTCGACACCTCGCGCGTCATTGACGAGATGGAGGTTGCTCCCACCGCCGATCTGACACCGCCCCGCTTTTCTACCGAGATCCTGCGCAATGACAGCGGAATTTCGATTATCGGGCTAGTACCTGCGGCTCTGGATCGCGACGATCTGGTAGACAGGCTGCAACGCCTTGATCGGGACGCGTCAGTTTCGGACCTGATGGAAAGTGCCGACTATCCCAAGCCAGACGGATGGGATCAGGCAATCGACTATGCGATCGAAGCGCTCTCGGATTTGCCACGGGCCAAGATATCTGCCAGCCCAGGGTTGGTGCGTATCACGGCCATTGCCGATAGCCAGCAAGAGAAAGACCAGCTGGAACAAGACCTGAGCCGCGCCGCGCCACCAGGTCTGCGAATCGGCCTTTCGATTTCGGCACCTCGCCCGGTAATCACACCATTCACGCTGCGCTATCTGATAGATGAGGATGGCGGGCAGTTTGATGCGTGCTCGGCCCAGGATGAAGTTGCGCGCGACATCATCGTCGCTGCAGCACAAGAGGCCGGATTAACCGGCCCCTATTCCTGCACCATTGGGCTAGGCGTACCGTCTCCGCGTTGGGCGAATGCAGCGCAGCTCAGCATTCGTGCGCTATCCGAACTTGGTCAGGGTTCAGTTACTCTGTCGGATGCAGATATCACTCTAGTTGCCACACAAGGGACTAACCCTTTGGAGTTCGACCGCATCGTGGGAGAGCTCGAAAATACGCTGCCCGAGGTTTTCGCCTTGCATGTAGTTCTTCCCGAACCCGAACCGGATGACCCGACTGGGCCTATTGAATTCGTCGCAACACGTAGCCCTGAGGGTTTGGTTCAACTGCGTGGCCGTCTGAGTGACGAAACGCTGCGTGAAATGACCGACAGCTTTGCACGTGCCGCCTTTGGATCATTGCAGGTGCACACAGCCACCCGGATTGCACCGGACCTGCCCGCGGATTGGCCCATACGTGTCTTGGCCGGGCTGGAGGCACTGTCGCAACTGCACAATGGCGCCCTGACCGTTACGCCGGACAATGTAGCGCTGTCGGGCATCAGCCATGATCCCGACGCCAAGGCCCGGATCGCCGGCATGCTGTCGGACAAGCTGGGCGAGGCGCAGGATTACACCCTGTCAATCACCTATCAGGAGCCGCCCGCACCCGCCGACGCGCCGCCCGACCCTGAGGTCTGCGAAGAGCAGCTGGCCGAGGTTCAGGCCGCCAGCAAAATTGCGTTCGAACCGGGATCAGCCACCGTCGCAGCAGACTCGCGCGATGCCCTGAACCAGATCGCGGACATCCTGCGTGAATGTGGCCCCATCCGGTTGGAGATTCAGGGCCATACCGACAGTCAGGGCCGTGAAGAGATGAACCAGCAGCTCAGCCAGTCGCGCGCACAGTCGATCCTGAACGAATTGCGCGGACGGCGCGTGCCGACCTCAAGCTTTTCTGCGGTCGGGTATGGCGAGACGCAGCCCATCGCCGATAACGAAACCGAAGAAGGCCGCGAAGATAACCGCCGCATCGAGTTTCGCCTGATCCGTCCTGAACCCGTGGCCAACACCCTGACCGGGCTTGAGGCGATGGAAGCCGAGGCCGAATCTGAGGCCGAAATCGAGACACCTGAAACCGACGCACCGGATGCAGGCTCAGAGGACCAGTAAGTTGAACAGAACAGAATTCATCATCGCCACAGCCATTATCCTGTTCGCAGCTTTCTGCATGGGTTGGTTCGCCAACTGGCTGGCCCATCGGCTGTCCCGTGTTCGCCAAAGCGACGTGGCCGATCTTGACCGCATGAGTCAGGAACTGCACGAGGCCGAAGAAACACGCGATCAGGCCATCACATATTTGCAGCAGCGTGAGGCAGAGCTAACCAACCAGCTGACGCAAACCGAAGCCGAGTTGAATGCCGCAATGGAAGGGCTGCGCGCGGCGCGGCAGGAAGCCGAAGAGATGCGCGGGCGGATCAACAACGCAGACTAGGCACCCTACCAGCGGGTCAGCGCGTCTTCATCCTCGTCCTTAGCAGCCACCCATTCTGCTCCGGACGTGGTGATTTCCTTCTTCCAGAATGGCGCGCGAGACTTAAGGTAATCCATCAGATATTCCGCCGCCTCAAACGCATCTTTGCGGTGCGGTGCGGCGGTGGCCACCATCATGATACGGTCACCCGGAGCAAGCCTTCCGTGGCGGTGGATCACCAGAACGTTGCCCAGTGACCAACGGGCTTGCGCCTCTTCCGCGATCTTGGTTAGGGCGCGTTCGGTCATGCCAGGATAGTGCTCGATCTCCATCACATCCAGATCGCCCGAAGCCAGATCGCGCACAACGCCTGTGAAGGTCACGATGGCCCCGTTGGTATCGTCCCCGGCGGCAAAAGCGTTGGCTTCGGCCCCCAGATCGAACGGGGCCTGCTGCACGACGATCCGCATTCTAGCCACCCGTCATGGGAGGAAAGAATGCAACCTCGCGCACACCGGTCAGTGGGGCGTCAAAATCCGAAAGCTCTTGGTCCAGCGCCACGCGCAAGGCCGACAGATCGGCAAAGGCAGCAGCATATCGATCCTCACGCGCGCTCAGTTCCGCGACCAAATCGCTGACTGTTGCGGCCTCAGTTTCAATCTTCTCTTTCGGCAGGCCGATGCGTTCGCGCACCCAAGCGAAATACAGCACGTTCATCGGTTAGCTCTCCTTCAGGTGGGGCATGGCTTTACGTAGGTAGTCATAGCCCGTGATCAATGTCAGCGTCGCGGCAATCCAGAGCAGCCATAGCCCGATACGACCTGACCAGAACATGGCCTCAAGATGCCAGCGGATGTTGTTCAGGTCCTCGACCTGCCCTGCCAGAACCTGATCAATGGTTGTCGCATCCATGCCAAACGTGGCCATCACAAAATGGTGCTCGAATATCCCCTGCGAGAACAGGATCGCGATCGCTACCATCTGTGCCGTCGTTTTCCACTTGGCCAGCTTGGTGACCTTCAGGGTTCCGGCCACATCGCCCAGATACTCTCGCAAGCCTGAGACAAAGACTTCGCGAAACAGGATCACTGTCGCGGGCAGGACCAGCCATGGTGTCCAGTGTTCAGTCGAATAGCCCACCAATATCATCAGCGCGATTACCACCATTGCCTTGTCGGCAATGGGATCCAGCATGGCGCCAATCTTCGTTTCCTGTTTCCAGGCGCGCGCCAGATACCCGTCGAACCAATCGGTGATCGCCGCTGACAGGAACAGGATCAAAGCAAACCAATCCGCATAGGGACGGGTGAAATACAGAAACATCACGGCGAGACCGGGGGCCGCCACAAGGCGCAGTACAGTCAGAATATTCGGCAGGTTCCATTTCATGGCTTGGACCCTACATCGCCGGTTCAAGACAGAAAAGACAGGGTCTTAAAAAACTGACCCAACACAAGCGTTTGCTGTCTTAAAAGTCAAAGCGTCGCAGCGGTGGTTACATTACAGGTTTCATCTTGGCACTTGATCGCTTTGGCGTCAGATTGTCGGCTGGCCAACCAGACAACACCCCAGAGCTGATATGACACCGCATATTCAAACCGATCCCCGGTCAAATCTGATCGGCAGCGCCTGGATGGTCGCCGCAATGGCGCTGTTCGCGCTGGAGGATGCGCTGCTTAAGGCGGCTTCGGCGTCGATCCCGATCTGGCAGGTGCTTGTACTGTTCGGTGCGGGTGGTGCTGTGATCTATGCAGCGGTTGCCACAGTACGTAGCACGCGTCTGTTCCAGCCGGACGTGTTGTCGCGCCCAATGAAGGTGCGTGTGGTCTTCGAGATTCTTGGACGGTTGTTCTATGTATTGGCGATCGCGCTAACGCCACTGTCTTCGGCCACGGTGATCCTGCAGGCCACGCCACTGGTTGTCGTCGCAGGGGCCGCGTTGTTCTTTGGAGAATCCGTCGGCTGGCGGCGATGGAGTGCCATTTTGATCGGTCTTGTTGGCGTTGTGATCATCATCCAACCGACCGGAGACAGCTTCTCGGCCCTGTCAATCCTTGCCGTGCTGGGGATGCTCGGCTTTGCGGGGCGCGATCTGGCCAGCCGCGCCGCACCCGCAACACTGGGCACCGAAGTTCTGGGGTTCTATGGCTTCCTCTGCATCATTGTCGCGGGTTTGGCTTATCGATTCTGGGAAGGAACACCGCTGCAAACTCTGACGCCTAATGTCAGCCTGCACATGGGCGGGGCGATTGTGATGGGGGTCATGGCCTATGCCGCGCTGATGAAGGCGATGCGCACCGGCGAGGTCTCATCTGTGACGCCGTTTCGCTATTCGCGGCTGTTGTTCGGTATCGGCTTGGGCGTGGTGATGTTTGGCGAGCAATTGGATCAGACCATGTGGATCGGCTGCGGCCTCATCGTGGCGTCGGGCCTCTATATCCTTTGGCGGGGGCGAAAGGCCTAGCCCTTATCGTGGAAGAAGTCATAAACCTTCTGCGCCAACCCGGCTGAAATCCCCTCGACGGCTTTAAGATCCGCCAAATTGGCTCGGCTCACCGCTTTGGCGCTGCCGAAATGAGTCAGCAGGGCGCGTTTGCGCGCGGCCCCGACGCCGGGGATTTCGTCCAGTGGCGTTGCACCGACCGCCTTGGCGCGTTTCGCGCGATGGGTGCCGATGGCAAAGCGATGTGCCTCATCCCGCAAGCGCTGGATAAAGTACAATACGGGATCGTTGCGTTTCAGCGCAAAAGGGCGCTGCCCGATGCGATGGAATTCTTCCTTGCCGTGATCGCGATCGACACCCTTGGCGACACCGACCATCGGGATATCCTCGACCCCGTGCTGGGCCATGATCTCATTCACGGCGCTCACCTGCCCTGCACCACCGTCGATCAGCAGCAGATCGGGCCAATGCCCTTTGTCCCGATCCGGATCTTCCTTTTGTAGGCGCGTAAAACGGCGGGTCAGGACCTCTTTCATCATGCCGAAGTCATCGCCGGGGGTTAGATCATCGCCGCGGATGTTGAACTTGCGATAGGCGTTTTTCATGAACCCCTCTGGGCCCGCGACGATCATGCCACCCACGGCATTGGTGCCTTGAATGTGAGAGTTGTCGTAAACTTCGATCCGGTTCGGTGGCGCGTCCAGATCAAAGGCCTCGGCCACACCGCGTAGCAATTTGGCCTGCGTGGCACTTTCCGACATCCGCCGGGCCAGCGATTCACGTGCGTTGCGCAAGGCACCTGCGATCAGTTCCTGCTTTTCACCGCGTTGGGGCACCAGGATTTCCACCTTGCGTCCAGCTTTTTCCGACAATGCCTCCTGCATCAGATCGGCATTCTCGATCGCATCAGACAGGATCAACTGCCGGGGTGGTTCCTTATTGTCGTAGAATTGGCCCAGAAACGCTTCCATCGCCTCAGCCGGTGACACATCCGGGCCGACGCGCGGATAGAAATCGCGGTTACCCCAGTTCTGGTTGGCGCGGATGAAGAACACCTGAACGCAGGCTTGCCCGCTGTCCATGTAGAGACCAATGACGTCAGCCTCGGCCACGCCGCGCGGGTTGATGCCCTGAGACGTCTGCACCTGCGTCAGCGCCCGGATACGGTCGCGCAGACCGGCGGCCCGTTCGAACTCCATCGCCTCGGAGGCAGCCATCATCTGCGCGGCGAGATCTTCCTGCACTTTGGTAGATCGGCCTGACAGGAACCTTTCGGCATCCTTAACGCTTTCACGATAGTCGGCTTCCGAGATCAGTTCGACGCACGGTCCAGAACATCGCTTGATCTGATAGAGCAAACACGGCCGGGTCCGGCTATCGAACATGGAATCCGAACAGTTCCGCAGCAGGAACGCCTTTTGCAGCTGGTTCAGCGTCCTGTTCACCGCGCCTGCACTGGCGAAGGGGCCGAAATAAGCCCCCTTTTCTTTCTTCGCCCCTCGGTGCTTTTTGATCTGCGGAAAGGCATGATCCTTGGCGACCAGAATATTCGGGAAGCTTTTGTCATCCCGCAACAATACGTTGTATTTGGGCTTGAGCTGCTTGATCAGGTTCTGTTCCAGCAGCAGCGCCTCGGTCTCGGTCCGAGTGGTCAGAAACATCATCGAGGCAGTTGCGGCGATCATTTTCTCGATCCGACCCGAATGTCCCGGGCGGGTGTAGTTCGATACCCTCGCCTTCAGGTTTCGCGCTTTACCTACGTAAAGAACTCGGCTGTCCCCATCCAACATCCGATACACACCCGGCGAGCTGTCCAGCGTTTTCACATAACGCTGAATGCAGGCATAGCCGGTGGCTTGGGTCGGCGATTCGGAATCGGTACTGGCGGTCATGAGTCTGAGATATGATTCTCTGACCATGGCTGCAATCTTGTGCGCTTCAGATCAAGAGAAAACAAATCCACGACTTCTGTGGATAACTGTGCAGATAACTTTAGGGGCATCGTGATTTTCCCTTGAATCCTTGCCTATTCGTTGATCTGCACAAAAAATAGGCAGGAAATTATGGTATTGTTTTTAAACGATAAATTTGTTGATCTGAGACAAGTGTATGAAAATTAAGACATTTTTGTAACGTTCAGATAACAGGAACGAGAGCAGTGCAAAACTTGCAGCAGATTTACTTATTCTACACCAAGAACATCGGGTGTTTGCCAACCCAAATGTTGCCCACCATCGACGCAAAGAAGCTGCCCCGTAACGGCATGTGCATCCAGAAAGTATCCCAGCGCAGCAGTAATATCCGACGGGTTCGCGCCGCGCTCCAGAATCGTGTTCTGCCGCTGAGCGCTAAAATGAGCATCACTTTGGCGATGACCCTGCAGCGTTGGACCGGGGCCGATCGCGTTCACACGGATTGCGGGTGTCAGAGCCTGCGCTGCAGTCCGGGTCAAGGCCCACAACCCCATCTTGGCAATCGTGTATGACATGAACTCAGGCGTCAGTTTACGCACCCGCATATCCACCATGTTCACGATCAGCCCAATCGCCAGAGGCTCTCCCTGATCATCAAGCTCCGGCTGCAACCCCTGCTCGGCCATGGCTTGGGTCAGTACGAATGGTGCGCGCAGATTGCTGTCGAGATGCCGATCCCAGCTTTGGCGGGTAGCTGTGTGTATATTGTCATACTCAAATATCGATGCATTGTTGACCAGACAGGTGATCGGACCACCCAGCGCCTCAGCTGCACGCGGCAGCAATGAGCTGACTTGCCCCTCATCAAGCAGATCGGCCTGCAGCGCAACTGACCTTCGGCCCAGCGCCTGAACCTCATCAACCGTTTCACGCGCGGCCTGATCCGAACTGGAATAGTGCACAGCGACATCCATGCCGCGCTGCGCCAAATACAGCGCCATGGCACGACCAAGGCGTTTACCGGCACCGGTCACCAATGCTCGGGTCATGGGCTCATTCTCCTCGTCAGGTCAGGCTAACAGGCTTGCAACATAGATCACATAGAGCGCTGTCAAGATCAGGCCCCAGACGCGTGTGATATCTTTCTTGAAGAACACAAAAGGAACCAACAAGAGCGACGCGCCGAGCATCACCCACAGATCGAAACGCAGGAATTCAGGATCGACGGGAATACGCCCAAACAAGGTCGTAATGCCGACAATGGCCAGCAGATTGAACATGTTCGATCCGATGACGTTACCCAGTGCCACATCCGCTTGTCGCCTCAGGGCAGCCATGACGGTTGTCGACAGTTCCGGCAGGGACGTACCCACCGCGATCAGCGTAAGGCCGATCACTGTTTCGCTCACACCGTAGTTCCGGGCAATGACGGTCGCATTTTCGACCAGCAGATGCGCACCCATTGGCAGGCCGATCAAGCCGAGGATCAGGTAGATCGCCACCTTCCAATAGGGCATGTCAGGATCTGCTTCCTCAAGACCCTCAAGCTCGTCCTCATCGGCACATGCTTCACCACAGGCTTTACGGTGCGCATGTGCTTCGCGAAACGCGTTGCCGAGGATCAAAGCCAACGCAGCCAGCAAAATTGCCCCGCTGAGCAGATTAAAGACCCCGCAAAAAGCCAACCCGATAAATAACACCGACGCCAGAAGCATGAAGATGTAGTTCTTGCGGCTGTCGCACTCACTTGTGTGCAAGGTCGCCAGAAGCGCGGGCAATCCCAGAACCAGCAAGATATTCGCTGTATTCGAGCCCACCACGTTACCCAACGCAATGCCCGGCGCGTTTTCCTTGATGGCGCTGATTGCAATCAGCAGCTCAGGGGCCGAAGTTCCAAAGGCAACTATTGTCAGGCTGACGATCAGGGCGGGAACCCCCAACCGCAGGCTGAGGTTCACGGCCCCACGCACCAGCGCGTCACCTGCCAACAACAGGATCAGCAGCCCGAGGCCGGAGAACAGCCATGCCGTCATCCACGGCCTCCTTCTTCGCAAGGACACGGGCCTTTGCCGATCCTAAACCGCCCACAACGCGGACATTTCGCAGAACTCAATCGTTTCTGTCCAGGAAAGCGTAGCTTGCCGAACATCGCCAGAACGCCCATGGCGATCAGGAACAAGGTGACTGCTTTGATGATCACTCTACAACCCGAAACGCGCGTAGGCAGCGCGCTCCTCAATACCGGCTATGGCATCCTGCGCCAGCGTCGCGCCGAAGCGCGACCAGATCGGTTTGCGCAGGCCATAGCGGCGGAACCTGACTTTGTCGCCAAACTTCTCCTGCATCTTGGGCTTCAGATGGGCAATACCATCAATCAAGCCCAGCTGTTGCGCGCGACGGGCCAGCCAGACCTCGCCATTGAACAGATCAGCGCTGCTGTCCAGCTTGCCGTCCCGGCGAGATTTCACATGGGTTATGAAATTCTCGTGGATATCGCCCAGCAGCACTTTGAGCCGTGCAATGTCTTCTTTCTTTTCCGGAGCAAACGGGTCGAGCATTGATTTCGACTGACCCGCAGTATGTACGCGTCGTTCAAAGCCCTGACGTGCCAGAAAAACATGCGCGCCAAATCCCGACGATATCACGCCGATCGACCCCAGAACCGAACTGTCATCGGCCCAAATCTCATCCGCTGAAACCGCCAACCAATATCCACCCGAAGCCGCCACGTCTTCGACGAAAGCGTAAACAGGGATCTTAAGCTCTTCCGCCAGTCGCTGGATACGCGCACCGATCAATGAGCTTTGAACGGGGGAGCCGCCCGGCGAATTGATCTCCAGCGCGACCGCAGCGGGCTTGCCCTTGCGAAAGGCTTTCTCCAACACCGGTGCCAGAGCGGTCGCGTTCATCGACCCTCGCCCGGCCATTCCAATGGCACCGGACAGGCGAACAACGGCCACAAGTGGCGGCTTTTTCATGAAGGGCAGGCTGAGTTTCATGGAAGCCGATGTAGAGCGCGCCGGAGCCGTAAACAAGAGACCCGAAGCGCCATAAACGCGACGTGAACCAATTTCACACACCTGATGGGCAAAAATGCAACGCCCTAGCTGCGGATGCGCCAACCGGTTTTGAAGATCCAGCCAATGATCGCGAGGCATATTCCGGTGAAGGCCAGTATGGCCAGAAGGCTCCAAAATATCGGGACATCTGCGATACCGTAGAATGACCAGCGGAACCCGGAAATCAGATAAACCACAGGGTTGAACAGAGTGATCGTCTGCCAAAGCGGAGGTAGCATCGAGATCGAGTAAAACGTCCCACCCAGAAAAATCAGGGGCGTCACAACAAGCTGGGGGACAAGCGACATCTGTTCAAAATTACCCGCCCAGATACCCACGATGAAACCCAGCAAGGAAAAGCTGAGGCAGGACAGGATGAGGAAAGCCGCCATGGCAAACGGGTGTTCAATGCGAATGTCCACAAAGAACGTCGCAGTGGCCAGAATGACAAGACCTACAAACAGTGCCTTAGTTGCGGCCGCGCCCACATAACCAATCACAATCTCGATGAAATTGATGGGGGCTGAAAGTAACTCATAAATCGTACCCAAGAATTTGGGAAAGTAGATGCCAAAGGACGCGTTCGAGATTGACAGCATCACTACGGACAACATGATCAGACCCGGCACAATGAAGGCCCCGTAGGACACGCCTTCAATCTCTTGAATGCGACTGCCGATGGCAGTGCCAAACACCACGAAATAAAGCGAGGTCGACAGGACCGGCGACAGAAAACTCTGCGCCAGTGTGCGAAAGAACCGGGCCATTTCAAACCGGTAGATGGCAGTAATAGCGGACCAGTTCATGCGGGTTCTCCGGACACGAGGTTGACGAAAATCTCTTCAAGGCTCGATTGCCGTGTCTGCACATCACGCAGCACTAGACCGGCCTGTGCAACATCATTGAGAAGAGTGGTGATGCCCGTGCGCTCGGCATTGGTGTCGTAAGTATAGATCAGCGCATCGCCTGCACCGTTGAGCGTCAGTTGATGATCGGACAGAACGTCGGGAACCGATAAAATAGGCTCGGTCAACATGACCTCAATCTGCTTTTTGCCCATCTGCGCCATCAATGTGTCTTTGTCCTGCACGAGCAAAAGCTCACCCTTGTCGATGACACCCACACGGTCGGCGATTGCCTCGGCTTCCTCGATGTAGTGAGTGGTCAGGATGATGGTGACACCAGCCTGCTTCAATTCGGCCACGATCTCCCACATGTCCTTACGTAGCTCGACATCTACGCCGGCGGTGGGTTCATCCAGAAACAGCACCCTTGGCTCATGCGCCAAGGCTTTCGCGATCAGCACACGTCGCTTCATGCCTCCGGATAGTTCCTTGATTGCGTTACGGCGTTTGTCCCATAGGGACAGCTTGCGCAGGATTTCCTCGATCCTAGCGTTGTCTCCGCTATGACCGAACAGCCCGCGCGAAAAGCGGACAGTGTTCCAGACCTTCTCGAACGGTTCCAGCGCGATTTCCTGCGGCACCAGCCCAATCATCTTGCGGGCTGCGCGGTACTCGGTCTGGATGTCATGGCCACCTACGGTGACCGAGCCCGAAGTCGGCGTGGTAATACCGCACACAGTCGAGATCAGCGTTGTTTTACCCGCCCCATTGGGGCCCAACAGCGCTAGAATCTCACCTTCTTCAATGTCCAGAGACACACCTTTCAGCGCCTCAAACCCATCGGCATAAGACTTCCGCAAATCCCGGATCGACAATATGGTCGTCATGCGTACCCTCGTTCTGACCCCGCAACCTATCGTGACGGACCATCGTCGAACAGTCCAATTCCGCACAGTGCCATGCGCGTGTGCGCAGGGTTCAGTCTCGTCCCGTCAGGCGACCTAGCCAGCCTGACTTGGTCTCTTTTTCGGCAGCGTCTTCTTGCGGTGGCGGACCTTCGAAATATTCTTGAAGATTGGCGAAAAACTGATCGGCCATCTTCTTGGCAAACCCATCAATCAGGCGGCTGCCCAGCTGAGCCAGTTTGCCACCCACCTTAGCCTCGACCTCGTAGGTCAGAAGGGTGCCACCAGCCTCGCTGGGCGCGAAGGTTACATCTGCGCTTCCCTTGGCAAAGCCTGCGGCGCCCCCCTTGCCCTCACCAGCGATGGTCAGGCGTTCAGGCTCAACCATGTCGGACATGGTCACAGTGCCTTTGAAAGTCGCCTTCACAGGGCCAACCTTTTGCACCACGGTCGCATTATACCCCTCGGTTGGATCGCCGGTAATCTCCTGCGCGCCGCTGATGCAGGCTTTCAATACTTCAGGGTCCAGCAACGCAGCGTAAACGGCGGCAGGCGGCGCCTGAATTTCACGGGTATCGCTTAACTGCATCTCTCAACCTCTTTTTAATCCTACGGCAGACCACAAAGACCTAGCCCTGAAACATCGATGCAGGCAACCAGTTTGCTCACACCAAGGCACTGGATCGGGATTCTTCGCTTGCATTCGCTCCGCCCAACAGAAACCCTGCGCCGCAGGAGGAAGACATGCTGCACGGCATACGCATCATCGAAATCGAAGGGCTGGGCCCAGCCCCCTTCGCGGCCATGCTGCTGGCGGATATGGGCGCCGATATCATCACCATCCATCGCAAAGGGTCCGCCGTCACTCCGGGTATGCCTGAACGTTCGCTGCTGGATCGCGGCAAACGATCAATTGCACTGGACCTCAAAGACCCGCAGGATCTTAGCGTTGCAAAACGGCTGATCGCAACGGCTGATGCGCTGATCGAGGGTTTTCGCCCCGGCGTGATGGAAAAGCTGGGGCTGGGGCCGGAAGACTGTCATCACCTGAACCCAAAGCTGGTCTATGGCCGAATGACAGGCTGGGGGCAGCATAGCCCACTTTCTGAGACAGCGGGCCATGATCTCAACTATATTGCCCTTTCAGGGGCTTTATCCTACGCGTCGCCGCCCGGCCAACCGCCTTTGACGCCCGCAACACTAGTCGGGGATATCGGCGGTGGTGCGATGTATCTGGTTGCAGGTCTGCTCGCCGGGCTTCTGAATGCCCGGAGCACAGGCAAAGGCACGGTGGTGGACGCCGCCATCTACGATGGCTCGGCACACATGATGAATTTGCTGATGAGCCTGCGCCAAACCGGCAACCTGTCCGACACCCGGGGTCAAAGCCTGCTTGACGGACCGCATTGGAGCCGAACCTACGCCTGCGCAGATGGCGGCTTCATCTCAGTTCAATGTCTGGAGCCAAAATTCTATGCTCACTTCCTGGACATCCTCGGGCTCAGCGATGACGCGGAATTCGCTCAGCAATATAACCATGCGACGTGGCCCAACCTGACGAAGCGGTTGAGCAAAATCTTTGCCGAGAAGCCGCGCGACGAATGGGCGGCGCTGTTTCAAGGCACGGACGCCTGCGTTGCGCCGGTTCTAAGTCCACAAGAAGCACGGGATCACCCTATGAATTCGGCTCGCCAAACATGGATCGACCACGACGAAACACGTCAAGCCGCAGCCGCTCCTAGATTCTCAACCTACAACTGGCAACCGCGGCCCAGCCCCAAACGCGGAGAGCATACAAATGAGATTTTGAACGAACTTCCTCCCGCTTCAACTGGCTAAAAATACCTCGGGGGTGAATTGGCCGCAGGCCAAGAGGGGGCTGCCCCCCTCGCCAGGCTTACCGCCCGCGCACCGTATCGATCATCAATTGAACGTTCTCAGGGTCCGCATCTGGCGTAATACCATGACCCAAATTGAAGATATGCGGTCCTTTTGAGAAGGCTTCGACAATCCGCCGCGTCTCATCGACAAGCGCTTGCCCGCCTGTCACCATATGCGATGAAGCCAGATTGCCCTGCACACACCCATCGACTTGCACATTCGCAGCAGCCCATTCGGGCGACACAGAATTGTCCAGCGCGACACAATCCACACCGGTGGCCTTGGCGAAACCGATGTAACCCTGATCCGCTTCGCGTGGGAAACCGATGACGGGAATGCCCGGATGGCGTGCCTTTATGGCAGCAGTAATCACGCGACAGGGTTCAACGGCGTATTTCTGAAACGCTTCGCCCTTCAATGATCCCGCCCAACTATCAAATATTTTGACAACCTCGGCCCCTGCCTCGATTTGGGCAGACAGGTATTCAATTGTCGCGGCCGTGATCCGATCCAACAGCGCCTCGAACAGCGCAGTGTTTTCTTCGCGCAGCGCATGGGCTGGCCCCTGATCCGGGGTGCCCCGTCCGGCGATCATGTAGGTAGCCACTGTCCAGGGCGCGCCTGCAAATCCGATCAGAGCTGTCTCAGAAGGAAGCTCACGCGAAAGAATACGCACGGTTTCATACACCGGAGAAAGCGTCTCATGAATTGCATCAACCGGCTTCAGCGCATCAAACTCCGACTCCCGTGTAATTGTCGAAAGGCGAGGACCTTCGCCGGTGACAAACCACAAATCCGCACCCAGCGCCTGCGGCACAAGCAGGATATCAGCAAACAGGATCGCGGCATCAAAGCCGTAGCGGCGAATGGGCTGAAGGGTGACTTCGGCGGCAAGCTCGGGGTTATAGCAAAGAGACAGGAAATCTCCGGCCTGCGCGCGCGTTGCACGATATTCAGGCAAATACCTCCCGGCCTGTCGCATCATCCAGATCGGCGGCACATCCTGCACTTCCCCCGCCAGCGCCCGTAGCAATTTCTTTGTCTCGGCCATTCGTGCCCCCAGTGTTCCGGTTTGGTGCAACGCGTCGGCCCTCAGTGGCAATTTGTCAAGCTCTGCCCCCATTGTCAGGGCAATGTGACGCGACTAAAGCTGTGCGCATGAGTCTGATATTGCCTACCCCCGCATCGCCTCTGAAAATCGGCACCCGTGGATCTCCGCTGGCGCTGGCACAGGCCTATGAAACCCGTCAGAGACTTGGCGCCGCTTTCGACCTGCCTGAGGACGCGTTTGAGATCGTGGTAATCAAGACCACCGGTGACAACCGCGCCATGATCGACGCGGACCGGCCACTGAAAGAGATTGGCAACAAGGGTCTGTTCACCAAGGAAATCGAAGAGGCGATGCTGAAAGGTGAGATCGACATCGCCGTACATTCGACCAAGGACATGCCCGTCGAACAGCCTGACGGGCTGGTGCTGGATACATTCCTGCCGCGCGAGGATGTGCGCGACGCGTTTATCTCGCCGACTCTGAGTTCGATTCACGATCTGCCAGAGGGCGCAGTTGTCGGGACTTCATCGTTGCGACGCCGGGCGCAGTTGCTGAATCGGCGGCCCGATCTGAAAGTGGTCGAGTTTCGCGGCAATGTTCAGACTCGCCTGAAGAAGCTGGCCGATGGCGTGGCCGATTGTACCTTTTTGGCCATGGCCGGATTGCGCCGCTTGGATATGAAAGACGTCCCCGCGACTGCCATATCACCTGATGACATGCTACCTGCCATTGCGCAGGGCACCATCGGCATTGAACGGCGCAGCGACGATAACCGCACCGCCGAGATGCTGACGGCGATTCATCATGTCGAAACAAGCCAACGCCTTGCGGCTGAACGCAGCCTGCTGGCCGGGCTGGATGGCTCATGCGAAACACCGATCGCCGGTCTGGCACAAGTCCAAGATGGCCAACTGCATCTGCGTGGAGAAGTTCTGCGCCCGGACGGTTCCGAGGCGATCAGCGAAGAGGCCACCGGGGCGCTCGAAGACGGCGCAAAACTGGGTCAGTCGATGGCTGCCTCTCTGCTGAAACAGGCCGGACCAGGGTTTTTCGACTGGCGCTAAGAAAAAATTTAAACAATTTCAGGGTAATGTGAACTTCTTCACTGTCTACCCTGCCGAATTCGTTAAATATGGGGACAGAAGGTCGATCTCGAATATATCGAAAGTTTTAGCCCGTGTTGTTTTAGATGGTATTCGAGGGGGCGAGATTGATACTTCCGGCGGGGCGCAGTTGATTTTCAACAGCGCCCCGTTCTCTTTTCCAAAGCATATGGCGAAGTACTTACTCTGCACCTTCGCGCAGACCATGATGATGACTAAACACCGGCTGCGCATGAAGCACCTCTGATCGGAAATCCGCCATGCGCCCCGGTAGCGCGCGATAGAATGATGCCAAACCTGGCTCAACCGCCATCGCATGCTTGGCACATTCCTTGCACAACCCAGCGACTACGGTCTGTGATTCCCGTGCGCGTATCGCCTCTAGTAGACCTATGTGTGCGGTCTGCAGCTTTTGAAACGATGCACTGCCTGCAACTTCTCGATCTCCGACCAGTACATAAACAGGCTCTGGCTCGCTTTTGCCTTTCAAATCCACGAAGCCCGCCTCTAGCAGCGCAAGATCAGAATTGGTGACACGGCGAATAGAGTCTGAGACCAGAATATCATAATCCACATGTCGGCAGTTTTGTTCGATCCGCGCTGCCACATTCACCACATCTCCGATTACTGTGTAATTGAACCGGCGCCGCGAGCCGATATTGCCTACGCAGGCGGCTCCGGTTGCGCAGCCTGTCGCCAGAGCGATGGGAGGACGCCCGCGCATGATGGGCAAAGTGTTGAACCTATCTAACGCGCCGCGCATCTTCAGCGCGGCCAAAGCAGCGCGGCACGGGTGATCATCCACGGGCAGCGGTGCATTCCAAAAAGCCATAACCGCATCGCCGATGAACTTGTCGATCGTTCCACGCTCGACCAGAATCTGATCCCCGATCTCTGAGAACAGCGCATTCAGCAAGGCCACCAGATCGGTGGCTGAAACAGACTCGGACAATGGCGTGAAGCCCCGAATGTCCGAAAACATCACCGTGATCTCCTGAGATTCACCTCCCAATTGCAGCTGATGCCCGTTGGCCTCCATCTCATCGAGGATTTCCGGTGCGACATAATGCGAGAAAGTCTGGCGGATCACCCGCTTCTCCCGCTCGGTCGAAACAAAGAGGTACCCGGCCAGAAGCCCGAAATTGGCCATACCTCCGGCCAAAGGGAAGGTCGCATCAAACAGAACCGACTGGTTCTGGAACGCCAACCAACTGATGGCAATCACGGCCGATGCGGCCACACCGCCTGCAGCAAAAGAAGCGACCGCCCCATAGTTGGACATGACCACTGTGACAACGACGCCCAGGATCACGAACGCCAGCAGCTCAAGTGCAGAGGTAACATCCGATCTGCTCAGCACATCGCCAAGGATGATCTGTTCGATAATCTGGGCGTGGATCGAAACACCGGGAACAGATTCACCCAGTGCCGTTTCTCGTATATCGAACAAGCCCGCCGCAGAGGTGCCGACCAGAATGATCCGTCCTTCTATCTCTGACTGAAGCGTTGGATCACTACCGCTGCGCATGACATCATCGGCCGACAGATAGAGGCCAGGATTGTCCCGCCTGTAACGCACCCAGATCTCGCCATTCTCGGTGGTCGGCAGCACAAAATCACCCAGACCAACCTCAAGCATGATGCCGATCTCGTCCTGCGATCCTTCGGCAAAATAAACGGATTCGCCCATGGCCACCCGCAGGGCTTCAACCCCAAGCGCAGGTAATACACCGTTGGGCCCGGACCAAAGCACAGGGACCCGTCGCACCACACCCAAACTTCCTTGGGGCGAAACATTAACACCCCCGATCCCGGCCGCTTCTTCCCCCAATGGCGGCGCCAGAGAGGTCCAGTGGGCAACGCTGACAAGGCCAGCTGCGGGGTTCTCTCCGATTTCGACTAACCCCGCCTTCGGTACAATGGCCGAACCGCTATCGGTTTGCCGGGCTGCCACACCCAGAACCACTGGCCATTTCGCAACTTCGTCCCCAAATCTGACGTCATTGTCCAGATCGATCGCGGCCTGATCCACCTGCAATAGTCCGGACAAGGTCGGGTCTTGCAACAGTCGCATCGGAGAGTATCGGTCGGGCTCGGCAAACAGCATATCAAAGGCAATCGCAGCGGCACCGTATTCGCCCAATCGTTCGACCATCTGACCCAACAGGGTACGAGGCCAAGGCCATTGGCCCCATTCTGCCAGAGACCTTTCATCAATATCCACCACGCGGACCGGCAGATCCGGGTTGTAGGCCCGTGGTGAAATCCGCTGCAGGATATCGAAGTAAATCAATCTGGACATTTGAACGGGATACGGATCCGCGACCCTAATGAAGCAGCCCATCAAGATCAGCCCCAAGCCTACAAGCCTGAATACTAATCGATGCCCAATTTTGTCTCTTATCTTACCCACCACGTTCACCTTCCAGGCGTAGGGGAACATGAAAATATATGTAACCTGATGCTACCAACCAGCTATCGCTGAAGCGTTACCTGCCGTCGCCGTTGCCCTGACACCCGATCCACCGCTATCTCCACTGGATGCGTTTACGGATGTTCTCGTTTCACCCGAGGCGCTTACACCTGCGCGCGCTGATGTCCCGGAACGCCCTTCGGCGCTGGCAGAGGCCCGGTCTGGCGCTTCGGATCGCCCGCTTTCGCGGGCCGCCGACACCTCAGAACGACCTTGTTCCGTTTGCCGCCGCGCTTCGCGCCGCTCTGGCCTTTCAGATTCAATCTTTGGGGCCTGAGCCTGTCTGCCCGAACACCCTTCGGCACTCACCCGAAACGGTGGCAGCAGTTGCGTTTGCGAGCGTATGAAGGGGAAACCACCTTTTAGCGCTTTGTCATACTGCTCCTGATCTATCGGGCGCCCCACCTGACCGCCCGAACCGGTCGCAAAGAGACTGCACTGTCGGCTTGCCGACCGGCACGACCCGCGTCGGCCGCACATCTGAACGGTGCCCTCGATAACCAGCATCGCGCTTTGGCTGCCGGATGTAATCCACATGTCAAATGTCGTTCCCCGCACGGCCATGGTGGCATCGGGCGTTTTGATCGAATAAGCGCGCTTTCTGCTTTTGCCCGAAATGAAACGGAAACTGCCGCCCAGCGCCTGCACGGTGAAGTTTTTTGCCTTCCGATTGCCTCGCAGCATCGAGACATCCAGGATCATTCGCGCGTTCGGACCAACCGCAATCTTGGTTTCATCTACGAACACCAATTGAACCACCCCTGATCTGTCGGTCGAAATAGTATCGCCTGAAACAACATCCATCCCTTCACGCAAGCGTATCTTTTTACCGGCCCGGATAATATCCGCGCCCGGTTTAGCACTGAGCACTTTTCCGATTGATGCGATGGCCGACGCAGGCAGCGTCGCTAGAACCAAGAAAACACAAAACAATTTCAACCAGGCCAAACCCAAGTCCCCTTCCCCCAAAAGGTACCTACCAGAGTGCCAAACACCCCACGCCCGATATCTGTCGCCTCAGAAAGCTAAATCTGAATAGTTATTAGAGCCTTAAAACTAGACAAATATGCGCCAGAACAGGTGGAGTTGGCAAGGTTTTGCATGTTTTTCAGCATTTCGGGGGTTTCGCACCCCTGCTTCCGGTAGCCCCAGCGCTCCTTCTTGTGGGTTTGATCATCGGTATTCAGAAAAATTTTCCAGACATAGAAAATCGCCTTGTATCTGGATGACAGGCAAGGATATACCGGCCGGCGGAGACGTGGCCGAGTGGTCGAAGGCGCTCCCCTGCTAAGGGAGTAGGCGGGAAACCGTCTCGAGGGTTCGAATCCCTTCGTCTCCGCCACCCATACCGGGCATCACCTGCGATGCCTGCCATGGTCTGAACGATCTCATAAAATCATCCCACTGAATTCACGACATTTCACGGGCGTTGCACACTACCATTTCTCAAGTCGGATTGGATCGGTCGCATCAACGATTGCACCCGGATGCTGGAGCAGCTTGGTGCGTCGTCTGCAGAGCAATTCTGCCCAGGATGTCGGAGGCGGTGAGATGTCTATCTTCGTCGCCCTAGAAAGCTCAATTTAGCAAGCTGGCGCAATCGACACCCGTTACGGATTCAGAAAAAAAGCCGTCCCAACTGGGACGGCCTTTCATTCACTGTCTCTCGAAAGAGGTTCAGGCAGCCAGCGCGGCCTGTGCTTTGGCGACGATCGCGCCGAACGCTTCCGGTTCGTGCACAGCCAAGTCGGCCAGAACTTTGCGGTCCACTTCGATACCGGCCAGGTTCAGGCCGTTAATGAAGCGGGAATATGTCAGTGCCTCGTCATGCGAACGGACAGCGGCGTTGATACGCTGGATCCACAGCGCGCGGAAGTTGCGCTTGCGGTTCTTGCGGTCGCGGGTTGCGTACTGGTTGGCCTTGTCTACGGCCTGACGGGCAACCTTGAAGGTGCTCTTGCGGCGGCCATAGTAACCTTTGGCAGCCTTGATGACCTTCTTGTGACGGGCGTGAGTTACGGTTCCACCTTTAACGCGGGACATCTCTTAATCTCCTCTTAGCGGTCGTAGGGCATGTAGCCCTTGACGATCTTGGCGTCGGGGGCGGACAGGGTGGTGTTGCCACGGGCGTCGCGGATGAATTTCTTGGTCCGCTTGATCATACCGTGCCGTTTGCCGGCCTGGCCAGCAAGGACCTTACCGGTCGCAGTCACCTTAAAGCGCTTTTTGGCGCTCGACTTTGTCTTCATCTTAGGCATTTCCGTCTCCTTTCGGGGTTCGGTTTCAAACGCGACTCGGCATGCCATCTCGGCCGGTCACGCGATCAGAAGCGCCGTTTACGCAAGTTCGGTCATACTGGCAAGGGGGTTTGGGCCAGAATCTGCGCTTTTTGCAGGCTGGCTAGGCACCGGGGCGACGCGCGCCGCCCCGGTGGTTTGGATTAATGTTCGAATTTGCGGATTTCACCGCTCTTCAAACGCTCTGCATAAGATGCCAGTTCCTGACGTACCACTTTCATCAGGAAGTAGAGCGCGAAGACGTTCACAACCGCCATGGCAAAGATCGCCGCATCCGAGAAGTCGATAACGGGGCCAAGGTTAGCCGCTGCACCGATGACTACGAAGATGCAGAAGATGACCTTGAACACCAGTTCCTTGGTGTGACCCTCACCGAACAGGTAGGTCCAGGCCTTGAGGCCGTAGTAGGACCAGCTGATCATGGTCGAGAAGGCGAACAGAACTACTGCGATTGCCAAAACGTAAGGGAACCAACTGAACGCGCTGCCAAAGGCGGCTGAAGTCAGGCTGACACCCGAGTTTCCGTCAACCGTTGCGATGGCATTACCGGCTTCGTTCAGCATATAGTTTCCGGTCTCCGGATCGACGATCAGCTGCTGGGTGATGATGATCACCAACGCGGTCATGGTACAGATTACGACCGTATCAATGAACGGCTCCAGCAGAGACACAAAGCCCTCGGTGATCGGTTCTTTGGTGCGAACCGCCGAGTGGGCAATCGCCGCAGAACCAACGCCCGCTTCGTTCGAGAACGCCGCACGCCGGAAGCCCTGGATCAATGCGCCGACCATACCGCCAGCAACACCAAGACCGGTGAAGGCTCCCGCGAAGATTTGGCCAAAGGCCCAACCGATCTGATCCGCGTTCATCAGGATGATCACCAGAGCCGCGGCCACATACATCACGCCCATGAAAGGAACGACTTTCTCAGTCACGCGCGCGATGGATTTCAGGCCACCCACGATCACTGCAAAGACGATGCCTGCAAAGACCAGGCCAGTGATCCAGCCCGGGTAATCTCCGACGATGCCTGCGATCTGCTGATGCGCCTGATTGGCCTGGAACATATTGCCCCCACCAAGCGCGCCAAGGATGCAGAAGATCGAGAACAGAACGGCCAGAATTTTGCCGCCCGGCAGGCCCAGTTCGTTGAACCCTTTCGACATATAATACATTGGGCCACCAGAAACGGTGCCGTCATCATATTCGTTGCGGTACTTTACACCCAGCGTACATTCGGTGAATTTCGACGCCATGCCCAACAGGCCTGCGACAATCATCCAGAAAGTTGCACCTGGCCCGCCGATACCGACGGCGACCGCAACACCAGCAATATTACCGAGGCCAACGGTACCGGACAGCGCCGTTGCCAGCGCCTGAAAGTGGCTAACTTCACCCGCATCATTGGGATCAGAATAGTCACCTTTCACAAGGCTGATCGCATGACCGAAGAAACGCAATTGTACAAAGGCAAAATAAAGCGTGAAGACGGTCGCGGCGATGACCAGCCAACCCACGATCCAAGGGAACCCGGTGCCCGGAAACGGGGCAAAAATAAAGCTGACGAAAGGCCCGGTGAAATCAGCAAAGGCCTGGTTGATTTTATCGTCCAACCCGACCGCCTCCTGTGCGGCAGTGGGGCTCGCAACCAGAGCGGCAAGTGCTGCCAGACTCAGTTTGTTCTGAATATTCATCATAATCTCTCCCCTCAGTTCACGACCGTAACCGGAACATCGGCGTGCATGACAAGGTTCTGGGTCGAACTGCCAAACAGGCGTTTTTTAAACCCATCTGCCGAGGCCCGACCCACAACGATCTGGGAGCCACCGTTTTCAACCGTGATTGCATTCAGCGTTTCCGCCACATCTCCGTGACGGACGATGCCGCGCGCCTCGAATCCTGCAGCCTTCAACGCTTCGACCGCTGGCTCGATGATCCGTGACGTAGCTAACGCAACCTCTTCTTCGCGCCGTTTGTGGCGCAGGGCGTTCTCTTCTGGTGTCTGGAATGTGAAAGGAGACCATTCGATGACGTAAACCGCCAGAAGCTCGCATGAACCGATACGCCCGGCCAAGTCTTTGGCAAAGGCGATCGCGCGTTCTCCGGTTTCTGTCCCGTCCAGTCCTATGACAATTTTCGTTGTCATGCCGTTCCTCCGTTATTGTTGCTTTGGCCGGGGCCCTCGCCCCCGGCAGGGCAGCCGGAACCTGGAACTTGCTTGAGTAGACCGCCCTAAGGGCAAGTATCCCGAAAAAACACGCAAAAACAGAGAGATTATTGCTGGATACAACCCTCAAACTTCTAAGGCACTGTAAATAAATATTATTATATGCCCAAATATTAGGCATACGCTTGGTATCAAACTGAAATTAGTAGTGGTGATCCGGGCTTAGCCCGGATCAGTGTTGTAGATCAGCCGTTCATCACAAGGGGCGATACGTAAGATGTTGGTGGTGCCAGGAACATTGAAAGGGACGCCGGCGGTGACCACAATCTGATCAGTCTCAGCGGCGAAACCACCCGAACGGGCGGCGCGAGCGGCGCTGACGACCGCACCTTTGAACCGCTCTTGTTCAGGGGTTAAGACGCAATGACAACCCCAGCTCAGGCAAAGCCTGCGGGCGGTGCCGGTGGCGGGGGTCATCGCGATGATAGGCACACCGGGACGCTCACGGGCGGTGAGCAAGGCGGTGGTCCCGCTTTGAGTGAAGCAGCAGATGGCTTTGATGTCAGTCTTTTCGGCAATCTCGCGTGCCGCAGCCACGATACCATCAGCGATGGTCGTACCCTTGGCGGTACGCGACGCGGCAATAATTTGAGTGTAGGTTGGGTCAGCTTCAACTTCGATGGCAACCTTGTTCATCGTCTGAACCGCCTCGATGGGATAAGAACCAGCAGCCGATTCAGCACTCAGCATGATTGCATCGGTACCCTCGTAGATCGCGGTGGCCACGTCTGAAACCTCGGCCCGTGTGGGCATTGGGCTTTCGATCATGCTTTCCAGCATCTGGGTTGCGACAATCACAGGCTTCGCGGCTGTACGGCATTTACGCACCAGACGTTTTTGGATCGGGGGGACTGCCGAAACAGGCAGTTCGACGCCCAGATCACCCCGCGCAACCATGATCCCGTCTGAGGCGTCAAGGATATCGTCAAAAGCTTCGACCGCAGCAGGTTTTTCGATCTTGGACAAGATCGATGCTCGGCCATCCGCCAGTGCGCGCGCCTCGAACACATCCTTGGCACGCTGAACGAAGCTCAGCGCCAACCAGTCCACACCCAGTTGGCAGACAAATTCCAGATCGTCGCGATCCTTGGCCGACAGCGCTGCCAATGGCAGCACCACGTCAGGCACGTTCACACCCTTGCGGTTCGAAATCGTGCCACCGACTTCGACCGTGCAATGTGCAAAATCCTGACCGCAATCCTGCACGATCAGACGAATCTTTCCGTCATTGACCAGCAGGCGCGCACCTGGCTCCAATGCGGCAAAAATTTCGGGATGTGGCAGGCAGACCCGGGTGATATCCCCGGCTGCCGGATCAAGATCCAGACGGAATGCGGCGCCCTCCTCCAGTTCTTCCGCATCATTTGCAAACACGCCAACGCGCAGCTTTGGCCCCTGCAGATCAGCCAGAATCGCGATCGGGCTTTCCAGATCCTTTTCGATCTGCCGGATTATACGGTGCCTCTCGCGAATCTCATCGTGGCTGCCATGGCTCATGTTCAGCCGGAATACATCGGCCCCGGCCTCATGCAGCGCACGGATGGTGTCATAGTCATTGGACGCCGGTCCCAGCGTCGCCACGATTTTCACATTTCTCAGGCGTCGCATTGATCAGGCTCTCCTCAAACGCGTAAATGTTACCGCAAACATTGCTCAGGCTGCTTATTGCGCAATTCCCTTTCCAACGCAACTGTCCTACACCTGCGACAAACAAGATGACAGGCTCATGACATACTCTCCGTTTTTTGTTCACGGCGCGGATCGCCCGTCGCGTTGGCTGATTACCTGTGACCATGCAACCAACATGGTGCCGCCCGAAATCAGCGGCGGAGACCTGGGCCTGCCGCGCGAAGATATGGAACGCCATATCGCTTATGACGTGGGCGCCTACGAGGTCTCAAAGCATCTGGGTGAGGTCCTGAACGCCCCCGTAATCGCAGCCAACTTCTCGCGCCTCGTGATTGACCCCAACCGGGGCGAGGACGATCCGACGCTGTTGATGAAGCTCTATGACGGCTCGATCATCCCCGGTAACCGACACGCAGATGCGACCGAGCGTGAGCGTCGTCTGACCATGTGCTACCGGCCCTATCACGATGCGCTGGCAGAGCTTGCAGCCCTGCCGCATGCGGTTATCGTCTCGATGCATTCCTTTACGCGCCAGCTCCGTGGCCGCGATCCTCGGCCGTGGCACATAGGCGTCTTGCACACACCGGATGAGCGGTTCTCGCGCCCGCTGATCAACCGGTTGAACGCCGAGGATGATCTGTGCGTTGGGGTAAATGAACCCTATACAGGTGTGCTACCCGGCGATGCGATCGACAAGCATTGCAGCAGTTTCGGCCGTCCTAATGCACTGATCGAGCTGCGTAATGATCTGATTGCGGATCATGACGGGCAACGCAGCTGGGCCGAACGATTGGCCGTTATTCTGCAGGATGCACTGAACGATAGCGGACTATGACGTAAGGTCACTTCATGCCGCTTCCGATCCTCGAAATATTGTGAGCCAATATACTGACACCCATATACTAAGGGAAAGGAGACGACCATGACTCAGGAATTCCTGACAACTGTCTTCGGCTGGATGACCGCCCTTAACATTGCGGTTTTGTTGTTCAGCACGCTGATGATCATCATCATGCAGGACTGGATCGCAGGCGTACATGGCAGAATGTTCCAAATGGAGCGGGCCGACGTTAAGAGGGCCTATTTCAGGTATCTTGCGAACTACAAAATCCTGACAATCATTTTTTGCCTTGTGCCGTGGCTGGCCCTCAAACTGGCATAAAGCATCCAAACCTGACGTTCCAAGGGGCCTTAAGGCCCCTCCTGTTCGTTGTAACATGGCCCACGGATTGCTAGGTCAGGTTCAGAACGCAAGACAATCATTCGGAGCCCGACAATGGACAAGCAAACCGAAATCGAACTTCAGGCCGCAGCGTTTCGCCGTTTGCAGCAGCATCTGATGCAGGATCGCACCGACGTACAGAACATCGATATGATGAATCTGACCGGGTTCTGCCGCAATTGCCTGTCGCGCTGGTATCAGGAAGCCGCCAATGCCAAGGGCATCGACATGGACAAAAACGAAGCGCGCGAGATTTTCTATGGCATGACCATGGATGAGTGGAAGGCCAACTACCAGACCGAAGCGAACGCCGAGAAACAAGCCGCCTTCAAGGTCGCGTTTGAAGAGAACGTCACGAAAAAAGGCTGACGCCCCGAAAACGAAAAATGCCCGCCATACTGGCGGGCATTTGGTTTAGATTGCAGCCTTTCGGCTTTCGTCCAGATAGATCTCGCGAAGGCGTTTGGCAATCGGGCCCGGCGTGCCATCACCCAGTGCCACGCCATCAATCTCAACAACCGGCATGACAAAGGCGCTGGCCGAAGTGGTGAAGGCCTCATCCGCCTCTTTCGCCTCGTCGATGGTGAACAGGCGCTCCTCAATCTCCATCTGCGCCTCGGCTGCCATGCGCAGAACCGCCTTGCGGGTGATGCCGTGCAGAATGTCGTTGGACAGCGGGCGGGTGACGATCTTGCCGTTCTTGACGAAATAGGCGTTGTTGCTGGTGCCTTCGGTGACATAGCCGTCTTCAACCAACCAGGCATCGTCACAGCCAGCCGCTTTCGCCATCATCTTGCCCATGGACGGATACAGCAACTGTACGGTTTTGATATCGCGTCGGCCCCATCGGATGTCGTCGATCGAAATAACCTTGGCCCCTTTCTTCGACGCGGGGCTGTCGGCCAGACCTGGCTTATTCTGCGTGAACAGAACAAGCGTAGGCTTGGTATCCGCTGACGGAAACACAAAATCCCGGTCGCCGTCACTGCCGCGCGAAACCTGTAGATAGATCAGACCTTCTTCGATGTCGTTCAGCTCGACCAGTTTGCGATGGATTTCCAGAAGTTCTTCTTTGCTGCAGGGTTCAGCCATCTGTAACTCGTCCAGCGAGCGTTTCAGCCGCACCGCGTGGCCTTCGAAATCGACCAGCTTACCATCCAGCACACTGGTTACTTCATAGACGGCGTCTGCAAACAAGAAACCCCGATCAAAGATCGAGACGCTTGCCTCGGTTTCAGGCAGGTATTCGCCATTCACATAAACGGTGCGGGTCATGTTCTTCTCCTCAGCCCCAAAGTGCCGCTTTGGGCGGATGCACTCCGGCGTCATCAAAAATCAGGGGTGTGTCGCGGTCTTCTGCCAACAAAAGCGGTCCGTCAAGGTCCGTCACCATCGCGCCCTGCGCCACCAGCGTTGCAGGTGCCATGGCCAGCGAACTTCCAACCATGCATCCGACCATGATGCCATAGCCCTCTGCCAGCGCGGCCTTGCGCAGCTCCAGCGCCTCGGTCAGACCGCCGGTCTTGTCGAGTTTGATGTTCACCACATCATATTTGCCTTTTAGCGCAGGCAAGCTGGCCCGATCGTGACAGGATTCGTCGGCACATACCGGCACCGGACGATCCATGCCGATCAGTGCATCATCCTCACCGGCTGGCAGAGGTTGTTCAACCAGAGCAACGCCCAGTCGCACAAGATGCGGCGCAAGATCGGCGTACACTTCAGCAGACCAACCTTCATTGGCGTCGATAATGATTTTGGACTCCGGCGCACCGGCCCGCACGGCCTCAAGCCGGGGCATGTCGTCCGGTGTACCAAGTTTGATCTTCAACAAGGGTCGGAACGCATTTTCTGCCGCCTGTGCCTGCATTGCCTCGGGAGTGTCCAGGGAAAGAGTATAGGCCGTAACTTCAGGCCCCGGTGCGGCAAGTTCCGCCAGCTCCCACGCCCGTTTGCCGGAGCGTTTCGCCTCAAGGTCCCAAAGCGCGCAATCCACTGCATTCCGAGCCGCGCCGGCAGGCAGCAGATCCATCAGGGAATAGCGAGAGAATACGTCGGGCAGGCCGGCAATCTCGGCCTCGACTGAATCCAGCGTTTCGTCATAGCGCGCATAGGGCACGCACTCGCCCCAACCATGATGCACACCATCCGAGATCCGAACCGTCAGGACCTTTGCCTCAGTCCGTGAGCCGCGCGAGATAGTGAATACCTGCGCCAGCCGAAATACATCGCGGGAAACGTCAATCTGCACGCGTTCAACCTTTCATCGAAAGTGGTGTCTGTTGCCGACAGCAAGGGGCGATCGGCAACCTGCTTAGATCACAGTGCGGCCAGCGCATCCACCAGTTTACCGGCACCAAACCGGTAAGGATCGGTTGCTGGGATACCCATCTCGGTCTCAACCTTGGCGATGTATGCGTGTGCGTCGTCTTCGCTCAGATGCTGGGTGTTGATCGACACTCCTGCAACCTGACACTCTGGGTTTGCCACGCGCGCCAGCGGCAGTGCTGTGTCGCGCAACTGCTCCAGCGTCGGCAGCGAATACTCAGGCAATCCTCGCATATGGGTCCGGGTCGGCTCGTGGCACAGGATCAGCGCGTCGGGCTGACCGCCATGAATCAGCGCCATGGTGACGCCAGAATAGGACACATGGAACAACGAGCCCTGCCCTTCGATGTGATCCCAGTGATCCGGATCATTGTCTGGTGTCAAATACTCAACGGATCCCGCCATGAAATCGGCGATAACCGCATCCAGCGGGACGCCCTGACCCGTGACCAGAATTCCGGTCTGACCGGTGGCCCGGAAGGTGGATTTCATGCCGCGTTTGCGCATTTCAGCGTCCATGGACATCGCAGTGTACATCTTGCCGGCAGAGCAGTCGGTTCCAACGGCCAGGCACCGCTTACCGGTACGCTTGCGGCCGTTTGCGATAGGATATCCTACGGTCGGTACACGGACGTCGTGCAATGTGCAGCCGTGAGTCTGCGCCGCAGCAACCAGATCGCCTTCGTCGCGCAGCAGGTTGTGTAGGCCCGACGCCAGATCATAACCCATTTCCAACGCTGCGATCAGAACCTCTTTCCAGGCCTCACTGATGACCCCACCCCGGTTGGCAACACCAATGACAAGAGTCTTGGCACCAGCAGCTTTACCTTCGGCAAGTGTCATTTCGGTAAGACCCAAATCAGTCTTGCAACCATCCAGCCTTATTTGACCCACTGCATTCTCAGGACGCCAGTCCCGGATACCAATGGCCACTTTGGCCGCCAACAAGTCGGGCGCATCGCCCAAAAACAACAGGTACGGTGTCTCGATCATTGCGGTGCACTCCTTTGATTCTGGCTTAAGCTAGAGAACCGTTTTGACGAGGGTTTCTCAAATTCTTCTTGCCTGCCCGCCCGCAGCGGGAAGTTTTTGCGCATTTAGGCATTCTTACACAAGATTGTTCGAAGTTTTTAAACTGATCAAACTTTAAGCACCCCATTTTGCCAGTATCTTCAATCATGCTGCATTCGCATTGCCGCATATGCACAATCACGCTTGCGCAGCATTGCGCAATTTAATATCCCATGACCAACCCTAAACGCAATTTCCTTACTCTCATGAGGTCCAAATGAGCTTCCGCATCCAACCTGCCGCTCCGGCCCGGCCCAATCGCTGCCAACTGTTTGGCCCGGGCTCGAACACCAAGCTATTTCCCAAGATGGCTGCATCAGCTGCAGACGTCATTAATCTGGATCTAGAAGATTCGGTGGCTCCTTCCGACAAGGATACCGCTCGCGCTAACGTAATCGAGGCGCTGAACACAGTCGATTGGGGCAATAAATACATGTCGGTTCGGATCAATGGGCTGGATACACCCTATTGGTACCGTGACGTGGTTGATGTGCTGGAACAGGCAGGCGACCGTCTGGATCAGATCATGATCCCCAAGGTAGGCTGCGCGGCGGATGTCTATGCAGTTGACGCGCTGGTCACCGCGATCGAGCGCGCCAAGGGCCGAACCAAGCCCATAACCTTTGAAGTGATCATCGAGTCCGCCGCCGGACTGGCGCATGTCGAAGAAATCGCAGCCTCATCCCCGCGCCTGCAGGCCATGAGCCTTGGTGCCGCAGATTTTGCAGCCTCAATGGGCATGCAGACAACCGGCATCGGGGGTACGCAGGAAAACTACTATATGCTGCGCGAAGGCAAAAAGCACTGGTCCGATCCGTGGCACTGGGCGCAGGCCGCAATAGTCGCCGCCTGCCGCACCCATGGCGTGCTGCCGGTGGATGGTCCGTTCGGCGATTTTTCGGATGATGAGGGCTATATCGCGCAGGCCAAACGGTCTGCCACACTGGGGATGGTCGGCAAATGGGCCATCCACCCCAAGCAAATCGCATTGGCCAATCAGGTCTTCACACCGTCGGATGAAGCAGTGTCCGAAGCGCGCGAGATTCTGGCCGCCATGGAACAGGCAAAAGCCAACGGAGAAGGCGCGACGGTCTACAAAGGGCGTTTGGTCGATATCGCTTCGATTAAGCAAGCCGAGGTTATTGTGGCGCAGGCAGAATTAATAGCGGCGGGTAGCTAAGAAAAAAGGGCGCTCAGCTGAGCGCCCCAATCGATCTGATCAGCGTCCAAATACATTGTTTGGTGTCCATGTGAAACGCTCACCCTTCTTTCCTGATTTCATCATCAGGCACGAGGTACCGTATTTCTGAAAATACTTGATTTTGATTGGATACCAACCCGCCTGCGGCACTTCGACCTCGGTGCGTTGGTTGGCTTCGCAGCCCTGACGGCCGTTGACATAGCCGATCTGCTGACCACCGACCCAGGCATCAATCCCATCGTTCGACCAGGTCTCAAGCTCGTAAACTCCGGGTGAATCAAACCGGATATATCCGCTGATTTCCGCGGCAACATTGAACGCCTGATTGTAGGTCAGGACAGGATCACCTTCGTTCGTGTCTCTGTAGTCCAAACCTCGGAGGGGCTGACCCGGCTTTGCCTTTTTCAGCAGATGATTGACCTTCGAGAGGTTCTGGATTTTGCGAGGCGGGTTACCTTCCCAACTGTATTTTACGTTCAAACCGGCTTTTGGGCTGGGCTGAGGGCTAGCTGGCTGTAACTTCAAAGGTGCTGCTGTCGCAGCGCCGGCAAACATTGCCAAGGCAGCCACCAGCGCTCCGGTGCGGAAAAATGTCATGGTCTACTCCCTGAATTTGCGCCTGCTTCGGGGTTAATCCCTGCCGACGATCCTGTTGAGATGACACTAGGCGCTGAACTTTGACCTCGCAAGATGGTTAAAAATCACTTTTTGATGGTCACGCACGCATATCCTTAGGCGATCCCATCACAACATATGAGGTGATCGAGGTCACATGCGGCAGTGTACCCAGCACCTCGGTGTGGAAGGTTTTGTAGGAGGGCAAATCGGCACATTCGACCCGTAGCAGGTATTCGATCGTGCCGGTGATATTGTGACATTCCACCACTTCGGGTGCTTGTTGCAGGGCTTTTTCAAACCCTTCCTGCGCCACCTTGGTGTGCTCGCCCAAACCAACGCCGATATAGGCAACGAAACCCACCCCCAGCGCCGCCGGGTTCAGCACCGCTCGGTAGCCGGAAATGACCCCTGCCCGCTCAAGCTCCTGCACCCGGCGCAGGCAAGCGGAGGGCGACAGGCCCACCCGCTCGGCAAGATCGAGGTTGCTGACGCGACCGTCCCGCGAAAGCTCTTGCAATATATGTTGGTTGATCTGATCAATCTTCGCCATTTGTTGCGACAATAGCCACTGAACGCACGAAAACGCAATTTCATTTGCCGGGTTCAGCGAGAAAATGCAGCCATGACCTACGATATCCTGATGGCCCTGATCGCGTTTGCTTTTGTCTCGTCGATCACGCCGGGCCCCAACAACCTTATGCTGATGGCATCGGGCGCGAATTTCGGCTTTCGCCGGACCATCCCGCATATGCTGGGCATTGGTTTGGGCTTTACCTTTATGGTGCTTCTGGTGGGGGCGGGTCTGGTTCAGATCTTTGACCGGTATCCGATCAGTCATACCGTGTTAAAAGTACTGTCGGTTCTGTATCTGCTGTATCTGGCCTGGAAAATCGCCCATGCAGCGCCCGCCAAAGGTGCCGATGCTGCAGGCACCCCGATGACGTTCCTGCAAGCTGCAGCCTTCCAATGGGTCAACCCAAAAGCCTGGGCGATGGCGCTGACCGCGACAGCCGCCTACGCGCCCGACCAAACGATCAACGCGATTCTGCTGGTCGCGCTGGTGTTCGGAGCCATCAACCTGCCCTCGGTCAGCACCTGGACGGTTCTTGGACAGCAAATGGCGCGAATCCTGACGAACCCGCACCGATTGCTGGCATTCAACTGGACGATGGCGGCCCTGCTTGTGGCCTCGCTCTATCCGGTGCTGTGGCCGAATTAGGTTACCTGAGCGGCAGGTAAATTTCGGTCAACAGATTCTCGGGGGCCGTTTCTCGTGGATCGTTGAGATAGATCTCATAACACGGATGGTCCGCAGGTTCTTCGCCAGACTCGGGCAACCAATTGCCAAATAATGTCTGATACGCGCCGTGAAGGCCGGAATAAGGGCCCTTGAAGGTCAGCACCGCTGTTTTGCCACCCGGAATTTCAAGGTCTTCCATCCCCTCGGGCGTATCATCACCGCAGAATTCAGCACCTGCAAAACTGCGCAATTCATCCTCGGGCACATCGTCCGGACTGTCGAGATACAGCCCGATCATCGGGCCGACTTGCGGCCACAGTTTGCGGGATTCGCACAGGGCACCAAAGGCCTCAAAGCTGCGGCCAATCTCGGCATACGCCCCTTTATGTGGCAGCGCTATGACTCGGCGAGACGGTTCGGTTCGGGTTGTTACGGGATGCATCGGATATCCTCCGGTTTTGAACATTGGATGGGCCGGCAGTATTTGCCCCGCACGTCGAAACGCGGTGGGGCTGCTGCCGTAGGCCTCGGAAAAGGCCCGCGCAAAGGATTTTTGGTTCGGATAGCCAATGTCGGTCGCGATCCGCGTAACCGGTCTGTCTGTTTGCACCAGCCAGCAGGCGGCACGGTGCAGGCGTATCCGACGGGTGGCCTGCGCGCAGGTCTCGCCAGTAATGGCGCGAAACACGCGATGCCAGTGAAACCGCGACATGGCCGCAACCTCGGCCAGGGCGTCCAGAGACAAGTCTCTGGCGGGGTTGTCATGAATGTAGGTCAACACACGCAGCACGCGATCTTCATAGCTGGCAGCCATCAGTATCCTTCCTTCACTTTGCCCAACGGTGATCGCATATTCCACAACCACAAATCTTGCTGAGTTGCATCCCGGACAAGCATTAGTCATATAGCAGGGAACTTCCGCGTTGAGAGGCGTCATGACCCAGTATCTGGATTTCGAAAAACCGCTGGCCGAGATCGAAGGCAAAGCTGAAGAGCTGCGCGCGCTGGCCCGTGCCAATGAAGAAATGGATGTGACCGAAGAGGCCGCCGCGCTGGATGCCAAGGCCGCCAAGCTTCTGGATGAGCTGTATGCCGATCTGACACCATGGCGGAAATGTCAGGTTGCACGGCATCCTGAACGTCCACACTGCAACGACTACGTGGACGCACTGTTCACCGAATTCACTCCTCTGGCTGGTGACCGGAACTTTGCCGACGATCTGGCGGTAATTGGCGGTCTGGCGCGGTTCAACGATCAACCCGTCATGGTGATTGGCCACGAAAAAGGCAGCGATACCAAATCGCGGATTGAACGCAATTTCGGCATGGCCCGGCCCGAAGGGTATCGTAAAGCTGTGCGCCTGATGGAGATGGCGGGCCGCTTTGGCTTGCCGGTGATCACTCTGATCGACACTGCGGGTGCCTATCCCGGCAAGGGGGCGGAAGAACGTGGCCAATCCGAGGCGATCGCGCGCTCAACCGAGATGTGCCTAAAGATTGGCGTTCCTTTGGTGTCCGTAATCATCGGCGAAGGTGGTTCTGGTGGCGCGGTCGCCTTTGCGACTGCGAACCGCGTAGCGATGTTGGAGCATTCGGTCTACTCGGTGATTTCGCCCGAAGGCTGCGCGTCGATTCTTTGGAAAGATGCCGAAAAAATGCGCGAGGCCGCCGAAGCGTTGCGCCTTACCGCTCAGGATCTGCACAAGCTGGGCGTTTGTGACCACATCATCACCGAGCCCAAGGGCGGTGCACATCGCAACCGCCCGGCGGCGGTCGAAGCCGTGCGGTCTGCAATTGCCTCGATGCTGGAAGAGCTTGATGGGAAAGACGCGGCAGCCCTGATCAAGGACCGCCGTCAGAAGTTCCTGGATATCGGTTCGAAAGGGCTGGCGGCTTAACCCGTCAGCCACCCAACCGCTGCAACAGAGCCACCGAAGGCTGGCCAGTCACGGACAACCCGTTGGCGCGCTGGTAGGCGCTAATTGCCGCCTCAGTATTCTTGCCGATAACACCATCTGCGCCTTGTGTGTCATAGCCCGCGGATGTCAGGCGGCGCTGCAGTTCTTTACGATCCTCCAGTGTCAAACCGGTCGCATCCGGCCCGAATGACGCTTGGAACGGCGCGCCGCCAGCAATGCGATCAGAAAGATGACCTACGCCGATCGCGTAGCTGTCCGAATTGTTGTAGCGCTTGATCACCTGAAAATTGCGGAACACAGCAATACGTGGGCCGGGCGTCTGCGGTTGCAGCACTGCCGCCGGCGTGCCCGAAACCGCGCCGACTTCACCGCCCCAAGGCTGCCCTCGCACCCAACCGGCGCGTGCCAGATAAGCCGCCGTTGACGCAAGTGAATCTGCTGGGTCATCGGACCAGATATCGCGCCGCCCGTCGCCAGTGAAATCGACTGCATAAGCAAGGTAGGACGTCGGAATGAACTGTGTGTGGCCCATCGCTCCGGCCCAGCTGCCGGTCATGTTAGCCGGGGTCGTATCGCCCTCTTGAATGATCTTCAGCGCCGCCACCAGTTGCTTCTCAAAAAACGCTCCGCGCCGCCCGTCATAGGCCAGAGTCGACGTTGCTGAGATCACCGGCACATCGCCCCGCCGTGCACCATAACGGCTTTCCAGGCCCCAAACAGCCACGACGACCTCCTTGTCGACACCGTATTGGGCTTCGATCTGCGACAGGGTTCCTGCATGCCGCACAAGCATTTGCTTGCCAGTGCTGATCCGTTCATCCGAGGCAGCAATCGCCAGATAATCCTCAAGCGAGCGTTTGAATTCGACCTGATTGCGATCGCGTTCGATCACGTCGGGTAGATATCCGGCGCCTTGAAACGCTCGGTTAAGGGTCGTCTGTGAAATGCCCTGCGACGCTGCCCGATTTTTGAAACTGGCCACCCAGGCATCCCATCCTGCGTTCGGAACCGCACGCATCCGCGAAGCCGGGGCACTGTTGGGTGCCGTGCCTGTGGAGCAGGCCGCCAACAAGGTTGACCCAAGCCCTAAGGAAAACACTCTTCGATTAATCATGGTTAAATCTGCTCTTGTTGTGATTTGCGCTTAGAATAGCGCAGCCCGGTCGCTCAAGCCAGCAAAGCGACATCCGAAATCAACTGAATTGGAAGATGGGCAACATGCCGCTCAGGTCACAAGCAGGCGCAAGCCCTGGGTCACATCCGAGCGCACTGCTAGTCGCAACCCAGGCTCATCCCCTGCCTTGAGTGCTGCGATGATCAGGCGATGGTAGTGCGGTGGCTCGGTCCTCCGCAACCGACCGTATAGGGCACGCATCGTGGGACCCAGCTGCAGCCAGACAGTTTCGGCCATGGCAAGCATCGCGGGGGCCTGTGCGCGTAGATACAGCGTGCGGTGAAATTCCAGATTTGCACGGATATATCCCACCGCATCGCGTTTCGTGACCATCTCGGCCACTGCCATGTTGATGCTTTGCAACCGGTCAATCAGCGCCATATGCGCGCGCGGCAGGGCCCGGCTGGCCAGTTCAACCTCAAGCAGCGCGCGCAGCGCCGCCAGCTCTTCGATCCGATCGCGCGTGAGTTCCGGCGTTGATACCCGACCGGAGGTGGACAGGAACAAAGCACCTTCTGCCGCCAGACGCCGCACCGCCTCGCGCGCCGGAGTCATCGACACACCGAATTCCTTGCCAATCCCGCGCAGCGTCAACGCCTGCCCCGGGGCAATCTCTCCATGCATGATGCGGGATCTGAGGGCGCGATAAACGCGATCATGGGTTGCCGTATGAGACTCGGCGGGGCGTGAGGTTAACATGAGTTTATGTGATCACAAATCGCGCTGAGGTCAAGCGACGGAGTCGAAGCGATATCTGTGCAGTTCAGCCCCGTTGTCTCGCAGCCAGCGGCGTGGTTCTTTGTAAGGGCCAAAAATATGCTCGACCTGCGCCCAGAACGCAGGTGAGTGGTTCATTTCGGCAAGATGCGCCACTTCATGCGCGGCCACATAATGGAGAACCTCTGTCGGGGCGAGGATCAACCGCCACGAGAACATCAACCCGCCCGCAGAACTGCACGACCCCCAGCGCGAACGCGTATCGCGCAAAGTAAGGCTACTGTACGACCGCCCCAGCATCGCCGCGTAATCATCGCACGCACCGGTCAGACGATCACGGGCAAGCTCTTTTAGAAACCGCGCTAGTCGCCGTGCTTCGGCACCGGGCGGAACCCCGATCGCATCGCCACTCAGCAAGACCCTCCGACCCGATGCAGAAACGATTCGCCGAGCCGTACCCTCGATCGGAATGAACTGCCCTACGCCGACTGCTTCAAGGCTAGGTCGATCCTGCAGGTGCCCGCGGATCCAGCCCTCTTTCTGCTGTGCGAAATCCAGCGCTTCGGCTTCAGCCACCCCTGTCGGGTAGGTCAGCGTAACCCGCCCATCCAATTGGGAAATTCGCAAACTGATCCGCCGTGCGCGCGCCGATCTGCGCAGTGTCAGTGGCACCGGAGGCGTTCCGGGCAATGCGTGTCGCCCCATAGGTGGGCCTCCTTTGCGCAAAGGCTTTGACAGTGCCTGCCGCATGTGGCAGGTGACCTGAATCATTGATGAGATTCACCTGATATCAAGGGGATTTGATATGCCCAAGGAAGAATGGGGCGTAAAGCGTGTCTGCCCGACAACCGGCAAACGGTTTTACGACCTGAACAAGGACCCGATCGTCAGCCCCTATACGGGCGAGGTCGTGGAGCTGGACACCGGAAAAAGCCGGATGATCGCCGCGGATGCTGAAGATGCCGCATCGGTCAAGGCGCGCGAAGCGTCGTCGGACGAAGACATCGTTCTGGATGATGACGACAACGTCGATGTCGAACTGGACGATGATCTGCTGGACGACGATGACGATGACGATAACGTTTCACTCGACGATATCAAGGACATGTCGTCAGAAGACGAAAACTGATGGATCCCGAGGCGGCCCCGCCGCCTCGACCCGGTCCGCGAAGTCGGTTTGAATTTTTTGCCGATTCCGATTTTAGGACTTGCACTCATCGACGGCGTCTCATAAACGTCCGTCCACCGTTACGACGGTACCTTTATGGGGCCTTAGCTCAGTTGGGAGAGCGCTTGCATGGCATGCAAGAGGTCAGGGGTTCGACTCCCCTAGGCTCCACCAAAACCTAACAGAACAACTAGATAGCAAGCATTAGAGCGGTGTGACACACAGGTGTGACACAAAATGAAGCTGCATGCGTATCTCTCACTGTCCAGACACGGCATCTATTACTTCCGTTGGCCACTGCCCGACACAAGGCCAAAACACCACAACGCGCATATTGTTTCGCCACTAGCCGCCAGCAACTCGCTCAACAGGGCAGATGCAACACGGTCCTCAAGTCCCACGATAGTCCAATCCTATGAGGAACTGCCAACTCTCCCATGGTCCAGCGCAGTAACAACGGATGAGTTCTTGGATGCCGGTGAATATTCTGAACTCCTCAATACTGCCTATGGGGTTGCTGTTGAGACCGAGATTTGGGTTCATGAATTAGCTGGAACCGTACCCTTTGGATCAGTGGTTTATCAAATTGGAAAGTACGCCGGGTTTCAAACCATCGCCGCGTTCACACAGAGTGAATATGCGACCCAAAGAGCCAATGAAGAGTTTCTCGGAATTGGCAATGCAATCATTAATCATGACATCGAGGCAATTTCGGAAATGGTTGCAGGCCGTGCTTACGCTGTCTTCATAGGCCAACTTTTGTCCCCACGAATAGCTGAGTGAAAACCACCGTCGTACGCCATACCTCCTTCCGATTGCGAACTAGTTTCACGACCTTGTAGTTTTCGTGCTGGTCGTAATTGCTTCCGCAATGCCCGAAAAGAAGGCCTCTATTTCGGTCCCGCCAATTGAGACCGACGCGGTTAGAGCGCAGCTGCTTTCCAAACGCCGTCACTTTTCAGTTGAGAGTTTAGTGCGCGAAGCAAGAGGGCTGCTCAAGCGGTGGAGCCCATATCTTTTGGCAATTGCCTTTCTTTCTGGCGCTGGTTGGTTGGTATCTCTTGTTTTCCAGAATGAATACTCTGGAGCGTGTAAACGAGTGCTTGAAACACGGATCGAACTTATGGAAGTTCAAGCATCTTATATAGGCAATGACATCGACCTAAGTGATCTCCACAGCTTCACCTATGGGCAGCTTGTAATCAAATACGGCGCTAACATTGCGAACAATCGTCATCGCTATGGTGACGTTGAACGAGACGCCATTTACGCCGAACAACGCCTCAAATGGCCTTACCTTTGCCCTTTGACATATCCATCGATGGTTTCTGATTGTGTCAGGCAGTCGCGCGGACTTGCAATAGGGTTAGTCTGCTGATGATCATCCCCAATTGAACCCCCGAAAGCCCTTTAGTATGAGCCTGTACTGTGCATGTAGTGCAGGTCATTGATTATCGATGCGTACTGATCTCATCGTACAGCAAATCGAACCAGTCATCCTCCGCATCACCGCCCTTTCGGCGCAACGGAAAAGGAGCCCAGCGCTCGTTGTGCATGATCGCGATCAATGCGCCAGCCGTCGCGGCCATCTGCGGCAGATCGGTCAGCCTCTGGCGCGGGTCATCAATGATGCTATCAAGTGATGCGCGCATGCGATTGTGGAATGGCGCGTTCTTGGACATCGTCCAACTTGGCGGGTTGTCCGGATCATCGCGCGGCTCCGACAGATACCCGCTGACGTCCTCTGCCTGAAACGTACAGGGCCACTGGTCGTGGGGCTTGCGGTCAATCTCGGCAAAGGGATCGCTGACACCCTCGTAAGCGACGTAGGGTTTGAAGCGACGCACATCGTCGCTGATCTGATCGTACAACTGCCCGGCAACCGCATCGCGCGTGCCTATCACATAGGCCGGATCGCTGGGGCCAATGGCCATCATGATGCCGGGACAGCTATTCCACACCATCTTGGTGAACCTGATGGTCTCACGGACAACCTGCGCTTTTCCCGTGGCCTCCACCTCGTTCATATGCGTGATGACAAAAACCGACAGGGCCTTAGCGCTGATCGTTTCCATCATGCCCGGCTGAGCCGTACCGATGTTCCGCTGCCACCACTGCCTCTGACCGCCCGCCAGAACAAGTTTGCCATCCCACCACGTCCAGTAGGAGCCAGTGATCGGAACCTGTGGCGGGGCCATCCAGCGGCCCTTTGACGTGACGACTGCATTGAAGCCCGCACTGATGCCCGCGCCGATGTCTGTGTTGCTCATTGGATAGGTACCTCCACATTTGTTGTCAGGCGATCCGGCCAGCGGTCGCGCATCCTTGCGATGTTGGCTTTCGTCCAAACCGTATCTGCCGCATGGACCGCCATGCTGACACTGTTCACGATGTCATCGAATTCGCTGAACGTGCTGTTTGGTTCATCAATCAGGATGCGACCAGATTTACTGATCTTCGTGGACAGGCTGCGCGCCTCTGCCTCCAGCGACGGCCCGTGTGCCAAATTGGCCGGGATGATTAGCCTGCCAGCCTCTGCTGCAGCGTTGAGACCCGAAAGGTGCTGCAATTTGCTCGCGTAGAACTGCATCAGGCTCTGGTCGAACCTGTCACTCAAACCATCTTGTGACCCTGTAGCTGTGAACCCCACGACCACGTTCTCTTTGAACGCCGCCTGCGCACTTTCGAACACACCTCTGCCGACGCCATTGCAATCGACCAGAATGACCGGTGGCGGCGTGTGTTTCTCTGCCTCCAGCCAACAGACGATCTCCCTCAGTCGACCGATGATATCTGCCTGCCGGACCTTCTGCGCGCGTTCGAGGTGGCTGACCTCGACAACCGGCTGCTGCGTCTCCTCGAACCACGTGCCCGCGTGGCTCAGCGCGCAGATCGCTGAATAGTCACCCGCGACCGCTGACGCCGGGTCGCAGGACAGGATCACGGGCCGACCGGCCCAGCCCTTGTGACGAGCCATCTCCTTACCCCCATCCCGGCGAGGACGGAACGCCCAGCGCCTCTACTTCATCTGTTACCGATGCCTTCAATGCGCTAATCGAAAACAAGCCACGGCCATCCGTCCAGAATTCTGGCGGCTGGTCCGTCAGCATTGCACCAGTTTCAGCGTCAATCGGGCAATATTCCGAAGAGAAAAACAGATCGCTCAGGATCGCACGTTGCTGGCTCAGGAAATCTTCGGTGATCCTCGGGTTTTCACTGACGCTGGCCTCGACCAGATTGCAGCGCATCTTCTGTGGGTCCTGCACGCACCTGTAGAATAACCCCTGCGGATTTCCCGGCGTTGACGCCAGTATCGTGTGTGTCGATGACGGGCAAAAACTCGACATCATCGGAAAAATCACACCCGTCACGTCCTCGCCGCCACCTTCCAAGTGACCCGCTTCATCCACGACTGCCAACTGGATGGTCTCGCCGCGCGCTGTCGAACTGGCAGGCAAGGCGAGAAGCTTACTGCCGCTCTCTGTCACAATCCGATCAGACGATGACTGCTCAAAACCAATATCCGCTGCAGTCAGGAAGTCCCGGCCATAGGCAAGTGTTTTCTCCGCCTGCCGAACGCCCGCAGCAAATACCGCACAGGTCGGCTGCAGGTCCGTTACTTCCCTGCGTGGAGGTGATCCGGGTATCTTGATCTGACGGATTGGAACCTTGTTGCAAGAGAACCATGCCAAGGCCAAACCGGATGTCTGGCTCTTACCCATTTGGCGGCTCGTCCTCCAGCAACTGAGATTGGTCAGCGCTTGGGTGATCGCGTCAACGGGAGGATCAGCTACCAAGCGCAGGGCATGCTGTTGCCAGCGATCCAACGCGAGGCCGGGGAACTTCTGGCCGGACCACGCAACCGGGTCACGCAACCCGCGCAGATAGCCCGTCAAACCGTGGTTTTTGTCGGGGTGTATGGGCTGCGCTGGCACGTTCATTTTTTTGTCTCTGCACCCAATTCGCCCTGAAATTTCAAGGGTGTCAGAGCTGGCTCTGTGGGGTTGAGAGCCGCGGAGCGGCCCGCTGAGTGGGGGTAACGGCTTTCAGGTGCCGATGTACCAGAAAACTTGGCCTCCCCACGCCCCTCGGCGAGCCTGCGGCGCGCTGGGTGCTTTCTGGCATGTCCCCTTGCACTGGTTCTGTCCGCTTCGCTCACGGATGCGACGGCGTTGCCAGCCAGATCATACCGCTGTGACGCGGGATCGGCCAACGCCGCCCGGTACTCTTTGCGACGGGTCCATCCCCGCAAAACATTGGACACCTGCTTTCGGGACGCGCCCAACTCCTCTGCGAGGATGCGGTGAGAGCCTTGGGCCAGCGGCTTGGGAGCCTTCAGGTCGAAGATGAGTGGGTACTTCTCCACCATTTTCCAGAACAGGCGTTTCTGGGCACGCTGGCGTTGCATACGGGCATCATGCGGGTTCTGTTTGCTCGCAAGCTTGTGACGCAGTTCCTCTGTCCTGCGTGCGCTGCCGAGAGACAATGTGCCGCCTATTCTTCGATCAGCCATATTGGCTCCTCCACTTGCGTCGGCGCGCGCCGGAGGGTGTCGTCTCCCTCCAACTCCAGACCGATGTAGTCCAGATGCCTGCGCTGCCGGTCCAGCACGATCTCGGGCATCTCCTCCGCGATCATGCCCATTGCCGCATCGCGCACATGATCGGGAATGCCGCTGTTCTTGGCCGCGACCCGGAGCAGGATTTCCAAGATCGTGACGTTGATGTGCTCGATCACACTGCCACACTGCACCAGATACTGCGCAACCAGCCGCACGCCGTCTTTCAACTGGCCGACATCCTCTGCCCGAATTATGTGATCCACCGCCGCTGTGGCCGTGGACCGGACCAGTTGGCCCTCATCCCTGTATTCGTCCTGCTGGATCATAGAAGGGGGCCTCCGTGCTTTTCACGCAGCCACGCGGTCTCTTTGCCGAACCGTGACCACTTACCGGGTTTCTGCTTGCGGAGGGCGCGTAGGTACCGTTGGGCTGGTAACTGGTTGAAGAGGGCGGAACCGGGAACAGGTCTTGGAGATTTTTGAATAGCGCTAATTATAGTATTCGCTTCGAGCAAAGAGACCATGGGGGTCATCCGCATCTGGGCCTCCAGACGTAGGTAGGCAGGTAGGCTTCCCGGCATCCACGTTGTTCTGGTCAATTCGGCAATACGTCTACTGAGCAGGGCACGTGTGACATGGTCCTTTTCCCCCTTCCTCAAGTCTATGAGTGCATCACGATCCAAGGCATTCGATATCTGTTCTGGTGTCACGGAGCCGCTGCCTGCCTGCTGCTCGCTGGTCATGATCAGCCCTCCTCATCGAGGTGCATTTGGGGGCGAGTGTGGGGGTATTGCCCAGCGCAGGATGCAATAGCCCAATGAAACAAGGGCGATGGTGCGTGGGGTTGGGTAGAGTATCCCACAATCGAACCCCACACTGTCAGGTATGGCTCTGTCATTCTCCGGCCTCCAACGCCTGCGCTTCGATGACATCGCTGTCCGGCGTGATGTCCTTGGCCGCGTCCCCGTCTAGCTTACTGATGGCACGTTCCAATGCCTCGACCGCGCCCGGTATCGGTGCAAGCTCGGCAACTGCGTATTTCAGCAGGCTCTGCAGCCGTGCGTCGTTGCCATCTGTAATGTTGACGTTGTCACTCAGCCAGCCGCCGATCTTGCCGAGCGTTAGTGCATGGTCATCCAAGGATCGCGCAGCAGCGATCAGAGCGCGCGTATCATCGTCGGATCGCGCCAGATCGAGTGCTTCGTGTAGCGCATCACCGGACGCATGTACTGCAGCTTTTGCCGCTTCTTTGCTGGCAACGTCTATCTCTATCGCGTGTTCCCGTTGGTAGAACTTGCGGAAGCGAGCAACAGCGCTTTTGTCCAGCCCACCGAACTGTCTCGCGATGTCTCTAACGGATGCATCGGACATAATGGCATCAATCAGGTTGTCTCGTTCTGGGTGTTTCAGAACGCTGAACGTGTGGGGCATTATGCTTTCCCCTTCATCTTTTTCACCCGTTTGACCAGCAGCCGCAGGAAGTGAGGCGACTTGATGAAGTAGGCCACATCCCTCCTGACCAGACCGAATTTGTCAGCCGTGATGGTGTAGTCTGGCTCATCCAGCAGTCCTTGGATGATTTGCTTGCTCTTGGGATGATCAAGGATCGGATTCCACAATTACCTCACCAACTTTTTCTGACGGTCGTGACACTTCGTCGAGAAGTTGCCGAGCGGCTTCCTCGATGCTTACACCTCGTTCCGCTGCGATAATTCGCAGACGTCCATAAACTTCGACCGATAAGTTTTTGACAATCAAATTCGCCATTGGAACCTCCACTTCGGAACCTACTAACATATCCTAGACGGCCAATCGAATGGCCGCCGGTGATTTTCAAAGAAATCATGGCGTTCGTAGTAGCGTTCGCGGGTGATTTCACAGCGACCGGAGAGACGCGGGCCATCCTGCCCTGGTCAAACAGGCACGATGTCTACCGGCCAACGTGTAAACTGCCAAGTGCGGTTTGGAGTCCGTCGACGGTGGTCAATGCCGAGAATGTAACACTCTTTATCAACCTCGGGAGAAGAAACGAAAGGACCAGCCTGATCGAAGTGCAGCGCCGTTAGTTTAAAGCTCTTGGGGTCAAGAAAGATTGCAAGCCAGCCTTCGCGGGGGCCTAGCCCTTGCCAAAGATCGTCTGGCAAATGGTTACAGTTGATTTGTGCCAAAAGTTGCGTCGGAGAATTGATTTCTGGCCAACTCAAACCAACTGGTAAACGAGCCCCCTCCGATCCAACCCGCCGCGGCATCCGCATCCCGTACTGGCACTTGGGGGACAAGACGAACGGAGATCGGCTCGTTCCCACGCGCGGCGCGCATATTCGTTTCGTGCTGAATTTGTGCCAACATTCCCGCGGCTGCGCTGCCGACGAAATTTTCGTCCTCATTCGATAACCTGTGACTATTGCGCTTACGGCCAAGTGCTTTTTGGAAGATATGCGTTAATCTCGATGTCATTAATTTTTCTCAGGCATAATGCTTTGTTGCCTCCGCCCAATCCGTGCCTTCGAGGTTGATCATTTTCGCCAACCTGTTCGGGCAACTTAACGCCAAGGTGGGTGTTCGTCGAGCGATGTGGGAATCTGAGCAGCGACCTAATAGAAAATCCAAATTTGTCAGGTTTGAAGGTCAACAACACCAAATTGCACGATCAAATTACCTGTTCTGGTTCAAGCATAGCTCACTGAACGGATAATACGACTATTAGATAAGCAGACACCACCACAGAAAAGTTGAACCCCAGATTTGTCCTGCATCTTGCCCATTCATACGACGCGCAGCAAAGGGAGCTCCATCCAGGAGCGGTCGTTCATGGATCTTGCGACGAAGGTGCCAGAAGAGCCCAACTTTGACGTTCACAAAATAGGAAGAAAAGCGGCTTCGTTCTCCTTATTATCCTCAGGAAATGGATCTATAAAGTAAATCTGCTCGAGCCGAAACGAGCCGTCCACGCTTTCCTTGTTATGTGCAATGTACTCATCAGACCAATCCCCGTGCACGCTTTTGATTAAAAACGGTTGCTTCAGACGAGAGCCTTCGATTCCCGCAGTTCCGCACGTCAGCCTGCTTGGGTCGAAGGATGCATCTGTTCCGAAAGATATCAATTGTAGCTCGATGTCGGGAGTGGCGTATTTGCCAACGAAATCAGAGTAAGCCTTCGATAACTCTGACATCATTTCTGGACGTTTGAGACACTCGGTTGCGGTGCTTATCGCCATGCAATGATCATTCCAGGCTTTGTAGTCCTGACAAAAGCTGCGTATAAATGCTTCCCTGCTCCTGTGATCAGACCCAGCGAATTCCGGTCGCTTGAACGTTCTCATAAGCCTTTTCCAAAGGGTCAAAACTACTCCAAGTACAGCTATGTGCGATTCACGCCCTTTTACACTGGACGACCCGTCGAAAGCGTTCAACGAATGAATGTTGGCTTCGTCCGCCCCTTGGTGATTGAGGTTGGTCGCGGCGAAAGGTCGGATTGAAAGCCGACTAACCGAATGGGCTTCATTGTCCGGTCTCGTGAAATTTTCTGCACCAACGAGAGGACGCTGCCGCAGATGCGAGGAAATGCTGCGTGAGCAAAAGCGGCGTCAACAAAAGGCGACTTTGTCCCGCAATCCAGACACTCCGCCAGATTCCCACAACCGCAGTGCAGAGAATGTTCGGTTTGAGCCCATTTTGCCGATTCCTGCAGTGTGCACGAATGACCGCATAACAGATGCGGTCAAGGGCCCAGCATTCGCTTGGCAGCTAAACGCAGTGCTTGATGGGTTAGTACGGTGTCCCCGAAAGCCAAATGCTTAGCGAAAATAATCAAACTAGCGGCTGATTAAACATAGCTTCGAATCCCACGCGCAATAGATTTAACCTAACATCGGAGACGCTATCATGACTGATTCAGGTGCAATTTTCTTTGGCTATCATGCTGACCCATCACGCTCCAGCTCATTGCAAGCCGCTGCCTACACCGAGCGCAAGTGGTTTGACGCAGACCTTCGCTCCATCGTCTCCAAAACTTGGCAATGGGTGTGTCATGTCGAGAAAACACGTGAGCCGGGATCATATGTAACGGTGGATGTTGCCGGTCAGCCTATTGCGGTCGTGCGTGACAAAGAGGGTAAGCTTCGCGCCTTTTACAATGTATGCAAACACCGTGCCCATGAACTGCTATCAGGCGAAGGCAATACCACACGGATTATGTGCCCCTATCATGCCTGGGTCTATAAGCTTGACGGGCAATTGGCGCGTGCGCCACATACTGAAAACCTCGAAGACTTCAACAAGGATGAGATTTGCCTCGACGAAGTGCAGGTCGAAGAGTTTTGCGGCTTTGTTTTTGTCAATTTGGATCCGACGGCTGCCTCTTTGTCAGAGCAATCCGGAAACCTGGAAACCGAGGTGCGCCATTGGGCACCGGATGTGGATCAACTCACTTTTGGCCACCGTCTGACCTACGACATCAAGTCGAATTGGAAGAACGTCGTGGACAATTTCCTTGAGTGCTATCATTGCCCTACGGCCCATAAGGATTTTTGTGATCTCGTGGATATGGATACCTACAAGGTTACAACCTACGGCATCTACTCCAGCCATATGGCTGACGCAGGCAACAGTCCAAATACCGCCTATGACGTTTCGAACGCCACGGTGAAAACTCACGCGGTTTGGTGGCTCTATCCAACCACTTGCCTAATGCGATATCCCGGACGGTCCAGCATGATCGTGTTGAACATCATCCCTGTTGGGCCAGATCGGACGCTTGAGACCTATGACTTCTTCCTTGAGACGCCGGAACCTGACGCGATGGAGCTGGATGCAATTCGCTATCTGGACGAGGTACTTCAGGTCGAAGATATCAGCCTCGTCGAAAGCGTACAGCGCGGGATGAAAACGCCTGCGTTCACCCAAGGTCGGATCGTCAATGACCCGGATGGGTCTGGCAAGTCCGAGCACGCCGTTCATCACTTCCATGGCTTAGTCTTGGACGCTTACGCAAAAGGTGCCACGTGACGCGGCCAAACATCCTTTTGGTCATGGCGGACCAATTGGCTCCGCATTTCACAGGGGCGTACGGGCATAAGGTCGCCAAGACGCCACATCTTGACGCGTTGGCCGCGCGCGGCATGCGCTTTGATGCAGCTTACTGCAATTCCCCTCTTTGTGCGCCTTCACGGTTTTCCTTTATGTCGGGTCAGCACATCAGTCGCATCGCAGCTTACGACAATGCATCCGAGTTCAAGGCTTCGGTGCCGACATTTGCGCATTATCTGAAATCGCTGGGCTATCGTACATGTTTGGCAGGCAAGATGCATTTTGTCGGACCGGATCAGATGCATGGATTTGAGGATCGTGTGACAACCGACATCTATCCTGCTGATTTCGCGTGGACCCCGGATTGGGAGGCCCCGGACGAGCGGATCGACAAGTGGTATCACAACATGCAAACGGTGAAGGAAAGCGGCGTTGCCCACGCGACTTTCCAGATCGACTATGACGACGAGGTCGGTTTTGCTGCCAAACGCTGGCTGTTCGATGCGGCCCGAGACAAAGCGCTTGGCAATGACGCGCCTTTTGCGATGGTTGCAAGCTTCATTCACCCGCACGATCCATATGTAGCCCGACCAGAATGGTGGAACCTGTATGCGGATGATGAAATTGACTTGCCCGCGTTTGTGCCCGCGTTGGAGGATCAAGACCCCTTTTCACGACGTTTATTGGATGGGATCGAAGCGTCTTATGTGCCACTGACCGAGGAAGAAATCCTGCGCGCGCGCCATGCCTACTTGGCAAACGTCAGTTACTTCGACAGCAAAATCGGAGAGCTGGTTCAAACCCTCGAAGAAACGGGCGAGTTGGACAGCACCATTGTGATTGTCACAGCCGACCATGGCGACATGCTGGGTGAACGTGGGCTGTGGTACAAAATGAACTTCTTCGAGCACTCAGCACGAATTCCATTGGTCATGGCCGGACCAGGCATCGCTGTTGGGGCCGCTCAAAATGCAGTGTCACTGGTTGATCTATTGCCGACATTTATCGACATCGGTGGCGGTGATGAGACGATGATCGGAGAGCCGATCGACGGTCGTAGCCTTATGCCTCTGGCTCGGGGTGAAGATGATCCAGTTGATGAGGCGATCGGAGAATACTGTGCCGAGATGACGGGCTATCCTGTGATCATGATCCGGCGCGGGCCCTTGAAATATATTCATTGTGATAGCGACCCACCGCAGCTCTATGACCTGAGTGCTGACCCGATGGAAACGAAGAATTTAGCTTCGGACCCAAGCTACTCCGACGCGAAAACTCGTTTTGCAGCTGAAGTCGTCGAGCGTTGGGACGGCAGTGCTTTGCGAAAGAAGATAATCGCCACACAAAAATCGCGCCGTGCATTACATGCCGCGATGGAGGCCGGTGCCAGCGAGCCTTGGGACTACAACCCGCCGTCCGATGCAAGTCAGCAGTATGTACGCAACAATATGGATTGGACAGTGGCTGCACGCCGCTACCGCTATCCGCCATTGAAGGATTGAAACCAATGATGCTGAACGGAAAAGTTGCTCTCGTGACTGGTGCCCGCGGTGGAATCGGGCGCGCGATTGTCGCTCGGTTTCTAAGAGAAGGCGCAACGGTATTTGCCGCTGACCTCACACCGGAAGGGTCGTTAGATCAGCACGACGATGATGGCAGTCATTTTGTTAAGCTGGATGTGACTCAAGAAGCAGACTCGGTTGCGGCGATGGATCATGTGCGCGCCGCACACGGAAAGTTGGACATCCTAGTGAACGCGGCGGGGATCGAGATCGAAAAAACGGTTGAAGAGACCACGTTGGAGGAATGGAATCAAAGCTTTGCGGTTAATTCCACGGGCACGTTCCTGACCTCGAAATACGCCATCCCATTGATGCGCGAAGCGGCGAAGACAGGGAATAGCGCAAGCCTTATCAATTTTGGCTCCTACGACGGGTTCATCGCAGATCCAGGGCTTGCGGCCTATTGCGCGACCAAGGGTGCAGTTCACGCTTTGACCCGCGCAATGGCTTGCGATCATGGCCCAGAAGGTATCCGGGTGAATGCCATCTGCCCTGGCTATATCGACACTCCAATGCTGCAGAGCTTCTTCAACGGCGATGGATCCGGCGGAGGAGGTGGCAACATTGAAACGCTGCAAAAGGCCGTGCGTGATGTTCATCCGATGCGCACCTACGGCACGCCCGAGGATATTGCAAATTTGGTCAACTGGCTTGCCTCGGACGAGGCGCGCTATGCCTCTGGCCAGTTGTGGGTTCTGGACGGGGGGCTGTCTGCACAAGTGCAGCAGATGAAACTCTGATGCCAAAGCCAGTCATTATCACTTGCGCGCCGACCGGAGGCATCCATACGCCGTCAATGTCACCGCATCTGCCGATTACACCGGCCGAGATTGCGACGGCCAGTATTGAGGCGGCCCAGGCAGGGGCATCAATCATTCACCTGCACGCACGGCACCCGGAGACAGGAAAACCCGATCCCCGACCTGAGCTGTTCAAGCAGTTTCTACCCGTAATCAAGCAGTCCACCGATGTTGTGATGAATGTCTCGACCGGCGGCGGCTTGGGGATGTCGATGGATGAGCGGCTGCTGGCGGCGACATCTACCAGCCCAGAGATGGCATCGCTCAACATGGGATCCATGAACTTTGGTATCTTTCCGATGCTGCAGAAATACACCGAGTTTCAGCACGACTGGGAACGGCCATTTTTGGAGATGACGGAAGACTTTATCTTTCCCAACACTTTCAAAACAATTCGTTACGCCATCGAAAAACTTGGTGGAGATCACGGCACCAAGTTCGAGTTCGAATGCTATGATCTTGGACATCTCTACAACGTCAAATGGTTCGTGGATCAGGGCCTGATCAAACCGCCATTTTTCATTCAGATGGTATTTGGCATCTTGGGTGGCGTTGGCGCAGATGCGGACCATCTGACTCACATGCACAACACAGCCGATAAGCTGTTCGGAGCAGAGAATTACGAATGGTCGGTCCTTGCCGCTGGTCGTCACCAAATGCCATTTGCGACCCAAAGCGCCATGCGGGGCGGTAACCTGCGTGTCGGTCTCGAAGACAGCCTGTTCATCGGCAAGGGTGAGTTGGCAAAATCTAACGCGGAACAGGTCACGCGCATCCGATCAATCGTTGAAAACCTTGGCCTTACGGTCGCGTCGCCAGCAGAAGCCCGCATGCGGCTCGCACTAAAAGGCGGCGATCAGGTTGGCTTCTAAGGAGATGCATATGCAGACGAACATGTTGATCAACGGTGAAATGGTCGAAGGGATCGGAGAGGCCTTGGACGTCCTGAACCCTGCAACAGGCGAGGTAGTCGGTGCTGTAAAAGAAGCCAGCGATGCACAGGTCGAGGCGGCGGTGCGCGGCTCAGCAGAGGCATTTGAGACCTTTTCGGTTACGACCCCTGCAGAACGCGCTACAATCTTGCTTCAGATAGCTGATGTTATCGAGGCGAACAGCCAGGAGTTGGCAGAACTTGAGAGCCTAGATGTGGGAAAACCCTGGCCATCGGCTCATGATGATGAAATGCCGCTGACGATTGATGTCTTTCGCTTTTTCGCCGGGGCTGCGCGCACCATGATGGGGTCTGCCTCTGGAGAGTATGTCGCGGGTCATACGTCGATGATCCGGCGCGACCCCATTGGCCCTGTCGCCGCCATCGCCCCTTGGAACTACCCGCTGATGATGGCGTCCTGGAAGATTGCTGCACCAATTGCGGCAGGATGTTCGGTGGTGTTGAAACCGTCCGAGATCACGCCGCTATCTACTCTGCGACTTGCAGAACTGTTACAAGATGTTCTGCCAAAAGGCGTGCTAAATGTGATCCATGGTCGCGGGCCCGGCGTGGGGAATGCCCTGATGAACAGCCCACAGATGGAAGGGATCAGTGTTACGGGTTCTCCGGCGACAGGCATGGCTGCAATGCGGGCTGCTTCCCAGAAAATTAAACACGTTCATCTGGAATTGGGCGGCAAGGCGCCAGTCATTGTCTTTGATGATGCTGATCTCGATGCTGTGGCCGAGACGATCCGATATGGCAGCTACTTCAATGCCGGTCAGGACTGCGCACAGCCTTGCCGCGTGATGGTTGCAGACAGAGTTTACGACAAACTTGTGGCCGCGATTGCCGGTCAGGTTGGCCAGATCCAAATCGGTGCACCGAAAGCTGAAGGAACGGAAATGGGCCCGCTTGTCTCTGCGGCTCAGCGGGATCGTGTAGCGGGTTTTGTTGATCGCGCACGCAGCAGCTCTGAAATCGTTTCCGGTGGGGCGTCTGGCGAAGAAGACGGCTTTTTCTACCAGCCGACAGTCATCGCCAATGTCGACAATACAGCAGAGATTGCCTGCAATGAGGTTTTTGGACCCGTTGTAACTGTCTCTCGGTTTTCTGAGGCAGAAGATGCGTTGAAGACCGCCAACAACGGACCTTACGGGTTGGCCTCATCGGTTTGGACACGAGATGTTGGGAGAGCAATGCAAATGACGTCCAAGTTGCGCTATGGATTCACCTGGGTAAACACGCATGGGGTTGCGACCCCCGAGATGCCATGGGCCGCGATGAAGGGCTCGGGCACGGGCAGCGATATGTCGGTCTATGCGCTGGATGCTTACACCGCAGTCCGTCACGTTATGGTGGCACACTGATGCGGTTAGCTGGGAAACGCGCCTTTGTTACAGGCGGCAAACAGGGCATCGGTCGCGGCATCGTTGAGGCCTTCATGGCTGAGGGCGCGGCTGTCGCCACTTGCGGGCGCGGCCCTAAGCCAGATGATCTACCGGACCAAGTAACCTGGTACACGCTGGATGTATCCAATCCCGAAGCGGTTGCACGTACTGCCCGAACAATCGGCCTGGTAGATATCCTGGTAAACAACGCCGGCGTTCAGGTCGAAAAAACAGTGACCGAAAGCTCAGACGCGGATTGGGATTTGGTGATGGGAGTAAACGCACGAGGCGTTTTTAACTGTTGCCGCGCCTTTGTTCCGAAAATGTCTCAGGGTGGTTCGATCATCAACATTGGTTCGATCTCGGGCAATGCCGCTGACCCGTCGATGGCGCTCTACAATGCTTCAAAAGCGTTTGTGCATGGGCTTACACGCTCTATCGCAGTGGACCATGGACCTGCGGTGCGCTGCAATGCAATCTGCCCGGGATGGATTGAGACGGGCATGCTGGACGCAGCATTCGAACTCGCCCATGACCCGGAAAAGGCTAGATCAGACGCGCTGGCACGCCATGCGGTCAAACGCTTTGGTAAGCCCGCAGACATTGCTGCGATGGCTGTTTGGCTAGCTTCTGACGAGTCGTCTTTTGCGACTGGCCAACTGTTCACTGTGGACGGTGGTATGACTGCGGCATCCCCCCTGAATCCGGGACTGTTCTGATGTCGGAAATCGAAAGAACCGCCATTCTCGGAGCCGGTGTCATCGGGGCAAGCTGGGCAGCGCTGTTCCTCGCGTCGGGTCGCAGTGTGACTGTATTTGATCCCGATCCGAACGCTGAGGCATCCGTCCGTAAATACATTGAAAAGGCGTGGCCTGCGTTGGAAGAATTGGGCCAAGTTGGCCACGCCACCCGAGATGCGATCACCTTTGCACCGACCGCAGCTGAGGCCGTGCGAAACGCGCAGTTCATTCAGGAGAATGTGCCGGAGCGGTTGCCGATCAAACATTCCATCTATGCGGAAGTTGAGCCAGAGTTAAGCGCTGATGCAATAGTTTCAAGCTCAACATCCGGCCTAACACTCGATGCTCTCCAACAGGGATGGCGCGATCCGAGTAAGCTCATCTTAGGTCATCCGTTCAACCCGCCACATCTCATTCCGCTGGTCGAGTTGACGGCGAACGACGCCACCGGTTCAGATGTTCTGAACCGAACGGAGACGTTCTACGAAGACCTGGGCAAAGTCACGATCCGGATCAAGAAGGGCATGCCCGGACACGTCGCAAACCGCTTACAAGCTGCAGTATGGCGCGAGGCCGTCCATATGGCGATTGAAGGCGTTGCCAGTGTCGAAGACATCGATAAAGCGATGTGGGCCGGCCCCGGATTGCGGTGGGCCGCGATGGGTCCGACGACGCTTTTCCACCTGGGTGCAGGCGACGGCGGTCTGCGGGCCTTCTGTGACCATTTCAGGGATACATTCAATGGCTGGTGGGACGACCTGGGCAACCCTCGTCTTGATGAGGATGTCATCAATAAACTGGTCGATGGTATTAACGATCAAACTCAGGGGCAAAGTACCGAAGAGTTATCAGCGCAACGCGACAAGATGCTTACGGCGATGCAAAAAGCTACCCAACACCTTCGGACTTAATATCAGGCTTGAACATTGGCCAAGCGCGGAACTCGAATGGCGTGCGGCCTTCAATACGGTCTGCAGTTGGTGTGAGGCCAAAACGGCTTCGATATGCCCGGCTGAAATGAACTTGCCCGTTAAATCCTGATGCTTCTGCAATCTCGCTGAATTTCAGCTCTGTTTGGGTTACTAGTCCACGCGCGCGATCAAGGCGTATGTCACGGTAGTACTCGATCGGCGACTTCTGGACATATTGCCGAAACAATCTGCTAAGTTGTCGTTGCGAAATCTTCAACCTCGCTGATATTTCAGGGATCGACAAAGTGGCTTCCAAATGTGCCTCCATCAAGTCGATCGCGTCCCTTACCACCCCAGAGGTGACATACCCCAGTGGCTCCACGTCTTTGGGGTTCTGTGATTGGCCCTCACCGCGTACATTGTGATGAAAAAGATATCGCGCAGATGCATTGGCGATACTCTCACCATCGACAGAGTGCACAAACCGCAAACCCAGATCAGTCGCTGCGGAACCCCCGCAACAAGTGAACATCTTTCCATCCATAACAATCATGTTCTCTGACACTGTGGTATCATGGGCCATTTCAGCAAAGGCATCGATGTGCTCATAGTGAACCGTCGCTGTCTTGCCTTTAAGCAGTCCAGCAGCCGCAAGAACAATCGCACCAGTATCCAAGCCGCCAACGATTGCTCCGCACGCCTCCCACTTCTGAAGGGCCACCTTAAACTGAGATGTTCCGAGACGTTCAGGTGACCAACTTGTACTCACCAGAACCAACCAGGGCTTGCGCCCCGTCACGGCCGCCAATGGGGCAGTGTCAACGACAAGGCCGCTGCTAGACTCAACTGGTCCACCGAGGTCCGAGACATAGGTCCAAGAAAATCGAGCCGAACCTGTCAGGTAATTGGCTATTCTGAAAGGATCCACGAAAGACGTAGTCGCCGAAACATTGAAATGCGGACTCACCAGGACAACGATATCTAACTTGCGATCAATTGGATGGATCATGGCCGATTCTGTAAAATGGCGTCCAAAATTGTCAATAATGAACTTATCACTGGTTCAAAAAAGTCCAATTACTAAGGCAAACACAGCATAAACAAGGGGAAAATACCGGGGGAGATCAGCGCTCATTAAGTTTCTGAAATCCAAAAACCGACATTCGTTCTACCGCGGCGAAAGTCCGTTTTGGCCGCTAGAAACTTAGTGTTGTTGCGAGACAAAGAGATTACAATTCGGGATTCCGCGTCCAAGCGCAGTCATATCAATCTTTCACAGGCCAAAGCTTCTGATTTGCAAGGCATTCTGCAAGGCTCACATCATTAGCGCCAACCCATCAAATCTTAACTGGTCTCCCATCCGCCTGGATCATCTCATCACCGCCTGAGAGGCCTTCAACAATTACGCTACTTGTGGCTGTTTCGATTGCTGTTCCATCGACAAAGCATACGTAATTCATCTTTTTCGGATTGTTTGTGCTTATGCTGGCTAATGCAAGCGGAACGCCTTCTAGCAAGGCCCGGTCGTCGAAAAGAACCAGCTACTTGCCCCGCCATAATAGTCACCCGCTGTCGTCGATACCTCTAAAGGGTAGAGGACATAGTTATCAGTACCGTCTATAGTGGTGAACGTGGCCTTATAAAAAACTCGTTCTCCGCCAATCGTTTGCTGGGTTGTATCGCTTGAGATCTGCTGAGGTAAGTCACCGGATAACTTTGCACGATTTGCCCGATAGTTTGCACACGCACCATTTTGGTGCCAGATCAAATCCTTCCGAAAGTCTCTTTGAGTTCTGCGACTTGTTCTGCATCCAGTAGGCGGGTTGGCAGGCCGCGCAGTGTCACGAGCAGCTTGGCTGTTTCTTCCAGCTCTTCTGCTGCAGAGACCGTTGAAAACAGATCCTCTCCCGATACGACGGGACCGTGATTGGCCAACAGAACCGCACTATATTTGCCATCCAGATCGCGGATCAAATCACCAGATTTCGGATCGCCCGGCTTGACGTATGGAACCAGTTTGACTGTGCCGACACGCATAACCACATATGGCGTAAGCGGTGGAATACAGTCGTCTGGATCGGTGTCTTCCAGACACGACAGTGCAGTGGCCCAGGTCGAATGCAGATGCACCACTGCACCAGCTTCTGGCCGCGTCTCATAAAAGGCTTTGTGCAGAAAGACCTCCTTGGTCGGCTTGTCACCGGAGACGTGGTTGCCATCCAAATCAATCTTAGCGATGCGCTCGGGGTCAATATCGCCCAAGGTGGAATTGGTTGGTGTCAGGAGGATGCCGTCGTGCAGACGTGCAGAGACGTTGCCCGCAGTGCCGACGGAAAATCCGCGCGCAAACAGAGATGCACACAGGTCCGACATCTGCTTTCGCAGCGCCTGTTCTTCGGAACTCATTTGCCAACCTCCATCATTCTGAGGGCCTTAGTGAAGAAGTCAGGAGCGCCAAAGTTCCCAGACTTTAAAGCCAACGCAATGGGTTCAGTTTTTCCAACGCTTAGGACTGGCACGCCCGGGTCAATCTCTGGCCCAATTGACATGGCCGGTGACCCCAGTGCCTCAGAGACAGCCTTGGCGACAGCTCCCGACGTCTCCCCTCCGGCAACCACCAATCGCTTGTAGCCCTTTTGGACAAGTTCTCGGGCGGTATCTTCAAAGAGACTATCCAGTTTTTCTGCAACCGCTTCCTGACCGAATTGGTCTTGGATCGCCCGCACATCCTCCGGGCTTCCCGATGAATACGCGAGCGGTGCCTGACATAAATGCGTTTCAAAGAAATCCAGAAGCGTTTGCTTAGTCACATCCCCGGACATTACACCCGGAACGTCAATGGCGAAGGTCGGATGGGATTCCGCATGAACATCGATCTGACCACGGGTCGCACCTGAGCAAGACCCTGCAAGGATAGCGGCAGGCCCAGCGATACCTGTAAACACACTGCCACCTCTTTTGGACGAAGCTTTTCTGACGAAGTTCTTGGGTAGCCCCAGCGCTATCCCAGATCCCCCAGTAATGAGCTGGGCATCCTTCAGAGCCTCGCCCCAGGCCAGCAAATCCTCGTCCGAAATCGCATCACCGATCACAAAGCGTTCGTCGACGTTCCGCAAAGCAGTAGCAATCGCCTCTGGTCCTTGCGTCACGGCGTCAATTGAAACCAACCCAACCGCTTCTTGGGTCTGATACTGCAACCAACGCTTGATGTCGGCATCCGTCATCGGAGTAAGAGGGTGATTTTCCATCCCGGACTCGTTCAACAGCTTGCCGAACACAAATAGATGGCCGTGATAGATGGTGCGCCCCGTCGTCGGAAAGGCTGGACAGAAAACCACCTTTTGCGCGCCCAGTTCGTTGGCCAACGCTTCCGCAACCGGGCCGATATTTCCCTGCCTAGTGGAATCAAAAGTCGAGCAATACTTGAAGATGAACTGGCGGCATCCTTGATCTTTAAGCCATCGCAGGGCTCGCAGGCTGTCCGCAACAGCTTCTTCGACAGGTGCAGTGCGGCTCTTGAGTGAGACGACACCCGCTTCGATCTCTTTGTCGGCTGGGGTATCCGGAATACCTGGAAACTGCGCGGTTCTTAACCCACCTTCCGGCTCGACGCCCTTTGCTAAGGTGTTCGCAATGTCGCTCGCACCAGTGAAATCGTCCGCTATGACGCCGATTAGCATATTTTAATGTCCTTCGTCGGCCCTGGATCCAGCCTATGGATGTGCGGTGCTGCTCCGACGGGAAAAATCTCGCGCACAAGTGGATCATGGCCGGGCACGATAAGTCGAGGATGTGAGGCTAACTTCTCGAGTGTCTCGAAACCATCCATCATGTCCTGCAGGTCGACGACGATGGGAAAGGCTTTGCGCGCCATGAAATTCTCGTAATAGTGTGAGGCATCAGAGGCGAGTACCATCCACCCGGCTGCTGTTCTTACACGAACACATTGCAACCCCCGCGAATGCCCGCCGATACAGTGTACGGTCACCCCATCTGCTATCTCGGCCTCTCCGTCGTAGAACACGACCTTGCCTGAATAGAGACGCTTTACAACCTCGCAGATATGGCCCGCCGAGAAAGGCGCGCGTAAGTGGTCGTGGCACATGCAGGGACCTGTGGCGAAGGCCATTTCCGCCGATTGCATGTGCAACTTCGCATTTGGGAACATATGCAGCCCCCCAGCGTGGTCATAATGAAGATGGGTCACGATAACCTCGGTCACCGCTTCAGGCATGATGTCTAATGGGCGCAAAGCCTCGCGTGGGTCCATCGCAATGGGACGACCACGGGCGGCTGCCTCGTCGCTGTCGTATCCGGTATCGACCAGTATAACTTTGTTGCCACGCTTGAGCACCCAAACGAAATAGTCCATCGCGTGAGGTGCATCGTGATTGTCATCCAATATGAAGCTGTCGCGTCGAGTGCGGGCATTGCGATCCGCGTATTTCACGGCGTGAATTTCCCAATCGTTCATCGGATGACCTCGGAATACTGTTGAACAGTCTTGGTGGCGATCATATCAGCCACAGCCGTATCGAAGGACTGGAAATGCGCGCTTTCCAGGTGGGCGGAGAACGCCACGCTGTCATCATAAACCTCATAGAGAAAAACTGTCTCGGGATCGTCGCCGAAGCAAACGTCAAACTGCTGGCATCCGGGTTCTTCACGCAAAGAGGTTGAAGCGTTTTCGACCATTAGCGGCAAAAAGGTTTCTCTCGTACCGGGCTTGAGAGTGAAGGTGACGGTAACCACAAACATCAGACGGAAAGTCCTTTCAAACGTGAGAAAGCGCGCTTTGCCATGGGCAGTTGGCTGAGGATCAGACCAACGTTGAGCACAAGTAGAATGGCCGCACCGGGTCGCGAAAAGAAGACCGAAAGATCCCCGTCCGACAAGAACAGCGATCGGCGGAAAGTTTCGTCAAACAGGCTTCCCAGTATAACCCCAATGACCAATGGAGCGATTGGGTACTTCATCAGGTTCATAAAATAGGCGACGGCGCCGACACCAAGCATCAGGTAGAGATCATTGATGCCACCACCGACGCTGAAGGACCCGATTGTTGTCAGAACCATCACAACCGGCAAGAAGATGGTCTGCGGGATCGCGAGTATCTTGATAAAAACCCGGGCCGTGAAAAGCCCCATCAGGAACATTGTCAGGGATGCCAGCACTAGGATTGCGACTACGCGCAGAATAATCTCGGGGTCTATCGTGGGACCTGGGATCACGTTGTTGATCTTGAAAGCCCCCATCAAGGCGGCGGCGGGTGGCGAACCGGGAATGCCCAACACCAAAAGTGGGATCAGCGCGCCTCCAATGCAGGCGTTGTTTGCTGTTTCAGAGCACAGCAGACCTTCCAATGACCCTTTTCCGAACTTGTCGCCCTCGGCAGATACGGTCTTGCCGACACCGTAGCTGACCCAACCGGCGACATCTTCGCCGACGCCAGGTAGCGCTCCTACCCCGGTCCCAATCACTCCTGACCGGCCAATGGTGGGCAGGTAGCGTCGGATGGAGCGTAGGTTCGGAAGGATGCGACCTTTCAGGGCCAGAACTTTCCCGGCCTCAACATGCCTCAAGCCGTCGATGATTTGGGGGATGGCGAAGGCCCCCATCAAAACGGGCACAACCTGAAACCCGCTCAACAGGTAAGACCAGCCGAATGTATAGCGCGGCTCAGACAGAAGCGGATCGAGCCCCACCATAGACATTGCAAGCCCGATCAGACCGGCGATCCATCCCTTGATCACCAGATCCTCGCTCATAAGCGTGCCAGATAGAAGGATGCCAAACAAAGCCAAGAGTGCTTTTTCCTGACTCGCGATGTTCTTCGAAACCAAAAGCAGTGCCCAGACAAAAATCAAAAGCGTGATAGTCCCGATAACCGTACCGATAAAGCTGGCCGTTGTGGTCAGACCAAGTGCTTCGCCCCCTCGACCTGCTTTGGCCAGAGGGTAGCCATCCATGGCCGTCGCCGCGCTGGCTGCTGTGCCAGGTATGTTCAGCAGAATAGACGGGTAAGAGCCGCCGTAAATCGCGCCGACATAGGCCCCGAGCAAAGCGATAAGCGAATAGTCCAATGGAATCTTGTTGCCGAAAAATCCCGTCAGGATCGTCACTGCCAGCGTTGCGGTCAGGCCGGGCAATGCGCCGAACGTGATGCCTAGGAACACGGATGCAATCAAATACAGATAGGTCAGCGGGTCCACTGCCAGACCAACGAATGCGGTCCCAAACCCAGCCAGTTGCGAAAGGATAAAGTCCATCCGGTCAGTCTTTCCAAAACGGACGAAGCGTCACGTAGTAGTGGTATTCGATTTGCTTGAAGATCAGCCCCCCGCGCGCGGGCACGTTCTGTCGGAAAATAAAGGCCATCGCGCAAACGAGGATCAGCGGGGCCAATATTGCGACGACTGGCACAAACCGCAAAACGCGTTCGGAAGCCGCTTTGGTCAACACCACAAGTGATAGCGAGACCCATAGGGCCAGTGTAAACCAATCATCACTGTGTGCATTCCATTCCGCCTGCGCGGGAAATACGGCGAACGCAAAAAGCCCGGCAGAAACAACTGCGATACAAGCTACCAAAGCACGCCGCGCGTGACCGCCGTAGTAACCGTAAGTCAAAGCTGTAATCAGTAACCCCGAGCACAAAATAAAGTCCACTCTGGGAACCAGTCCGACGACGTATGCAAGAAGGATCAGGCCTATTGTTGATGCTCGATAGGCTTCCGACTTATCCCATCCGATCCCCAAAGCCGTGAGCGCGTTCTGGGCTCCACCTGAGCGGATCGAAATAGCCAGCAAGACGAAGGACAACACAAGCAATCCACCGAAGATGAACAACGGTACAATTGCAGCCGAGTTATACCAGTCCGACCCACTTACACCTGCGCGGTTTTCACCCCAAAGTGGGATGTCCAACGTCTTCCAAAGGAAAAAGACGGACACTGTTATTAGAACAATAGCAGCCCAGAAATCGCGGGTCCGCATGACCAGTGTTTCGTCGATTTTGTCCATGCCTGCCTCCTGGAGGAAAGGGCGCGATCAAACGCGCCCTTCCAAAATTGATCGGATTAGGGCTTCTCGATACCCAGCGAGGCTGGATCGACCGTGGCAGCACCCAAATCTTGCAAGGTATAGGCAAAAGTAGCCTCAAGGTTCGCAAACAATTCTTGAGCTTCTTCGCCGTGTTGACCACCGACATCATAATTGTTTGCCTCAGCCCATTCAGCGACGGTATCGGATGCAATCGCCTGCTCGAACGCATCGCCGAGGGCCGCCTTCACATCATCTCCGGCCGAGCTGTGAACGGCAAATCCGATGGCTTGTTTTAGCGGCAGATACTTGTCGAGACCGTCATAGATGCTAAAGGCAGATGGCACTGTAGCTCCGGCAATCTGCGCATCTTCCGGTGTCAACATCGCAAGTGGCTTCAACTGTCCGCCTTCGATCAAAGGAGCTTGTTCAGCCAGCGAAGTCACAACCAACGCAACCTCACCTGCTATCGCCGCTTCCTGCCCGGGCGCTGAGCCTTTGTATGGAACAAACTTGAACTCTGCACCGGACCCTTTCTCGATGGCGAGAAGATTCAAGTGGTGGATCGAACCCGCGCCGGACGCGGCAGCGGGAATAGTGCCAGGAGCGGCTTTGGCAGCGTCGACCAGTTCTTCCAGAGTATTGTAAGGGCTGTCCGCCGGAACCGAGATCAGATCGGGTGATCCGCCAACAATAAACGGATACCAAAAGTCAAATTTCTTATCCCAACCACCCTGCACAGCAGCGGTGACGTTCGATTCAGACAGACCAACCAATGTGTAGCCATCGTCTGGTTGGTTCATGACGTAGACCATGCCGTTGGAGCCTGCGACCCCACCGGTTTGGTTGATCACATTGATCGAGACTGGAAGGTGTTTTTCCATTTCGGCCATGATCATTCGGTTGATCGTGTCCGTGCCGCCACCGGCCCCCCAGACCACAGCTGTGGTGATATCACGGTAAGGGTAATCCTGCGCGGTAGCAGCCCCTGAAATCCCGGTTGCAATCACGGCTGAGGCCGCCAACTGCCCTAACTTCAGTTTCATTTCCAAGTCCTCCCAAACATCTTTGCGTTTATTATTGCATTTATTTGCGTATACATTAAAGAATGCGTTGTCAACGGACTGTAGTGAAAGCTGCTATCGCGCTATGAATGCGAAACGGGAAGGAAGCGGGCTAAGATGAAGAAAAGTTATGATGTGGCAGTGTTCCACGGGGACGGAATCGGCCCGGAAATTATGGCCCCTACGCTTGAAATTCTGCGTCAGCTCTCGCGCGGCAGTCCTTCCTACGAACTGGTGTTTACAGACGCTCCGGCGGGCGCAGCCCACTACGCCAAAACTGGAGAATCGTTTCCGACTGGTTCACTTGAAACTGCACGCAAGGCTGATGCGATTCTGCTATCTGCAATGGGTTTGCCGGATGTTCGCTACCCTGACGGAACCGAAATTTCACCACAGATCGACCTGCGGAAGCAGCTCGGCCTTTTTGCCGGCGTGCGTCCGGTAAAGGTTAGCAGCGGACAAATGACCCCGTTGGCGCTGCCTCCCGGAAAAGAGATCGACTTTGTCTTGATTCGTGAAAGCACTGAAGGGTTGTTCTTCACTCAAGGCGCGGGGGAAGTCACCGAAGACGAGGCACGTGAAACCCTTTTGATCACGCGCGAGATATCTGAAAAGCTATTCCGGTTCGCGTTTGAACTTGCCAAAAACCGAAAGGCTTCAGGGCGTGGCAAGGGGCGGGTTACCTGTGTCGACAAGGCCAATGTGTTCCGCGCCTTTGCATTCTTCAGATCGATGTTTGACGCTGAAGCCGTTCGCCATCCCAAATTGCGGGCAGACCATGCTTATGTTGATGCCACTGCGCTTTGGATGGTGCAGAAGCCTTGGGAATTCGATGTTTTGGTGACTGAAAACATGTTCGGCGACATCCTTTCTGACCTTGGCGCCGGCCTTATGGGCGGTCTTGGATTGGCTCCTTCAGCAGATATCGGGTTGAACCACGCCGTGTTCCAACCCTGTCACGGCTCTGCTCCGGACATTGCGGGACAAAACACTGCCAATCCTTTCGCGATGATCCTGTCTGCAGCAATGATGCTTGAATGGTTAGGGTTGACCCATAATCATCCAGAACTGTCCAAAGATGGCGAACGTTTACGGGAAGCCGTGGAAAAGGTGACTGAGAGCGGTCAAAACCTGACGCGTGACCTTGGTGGCACCGCCGGAACGCAGGACGCAGCCTCATCGGTATTGGAAGCATTGCTGGCATGAATACTCAACAAGCCATCACCGTCGCGTGCGTAGGTGCGGGGTATTTCAGCAAGTTCCACTACGAAAGCTGGTCTCGAATGCCCGGAGCGGTTCCGATTGCATCCTGCAACCGTGACATTAAAAAGGCGAAAGAAACAGGACTGGCCGCTTACGATGATCTATCAAAAATGCTGGAGGCGGAACAACCAGATCTCGTGGACATCATCCTTCCGCCTGTTGCGCAGGCCGATGCCATCCGAACGGCGCTGCACTCTGGAATAAAGTGGTTGATCTGCCAAAAACCTTTCTGCATGTCGTTGCATGAAGCTGAGAAAATTGTTTCAGAGGCCGAAGCGGTAGGAGCAACTATTGTTGTACACGAGAACTTTCGCTTTCAACCTTGGTATCGCGCGATCAAAGAGGCGATGACCGAGGGTCGAATTGGTACACCTTTGCAAGCTACTTTCCGGCTTCGGCCCGGCGACGGACAGGGACCACGAGCCTATCTTGACCGGCAGCCGTATTTTCAGGACATGCCGCGTTTCCTGGTTCATGAAACAGCGGTTCACTGGGTCGACACATTCCGATTCTTGTTCGATGCGCCCAGCGCAGTTTATGCGGACTTGCGCCAAGTGAACCCCATTATCGCGGGTGAGGATGCCGGCTATATCCTGTTTGATCACCCCAACGGTTTGAAAGCTCTGTTCGATGGGAACAGGTGTCTTGACCACAGCGCCAAAAACCTGCGTCAAACTATGGGTGAAGCCCTCATTGAAGGAACAACAGGATCATTGGTTCTTAACGGCGATGGTTCAGTTGAACTCCGCGCTTTTGGAAAGCAGGCGCAGCAGCAAATTCTACCTCCAAGCGATCATAATGGATTTGGCGGCGATTGCGTCCACGCCTTGCAAAGTCACGTCGTTTCAGGCCTTGTAAAGGGCACGCCGCTGGAAAACACGGCTCGAGACTATTTGGACGTGATCCGCATCGAAGAGAGCATCTATCTCTCGGCTGCGGAGGGACGAAAGATCAACCTGGAGACGCCGTGAAGGGTCAAGACGCAAAAACTCTTTCCAATACGCAACGCGCCGTTAGGGATTTGCGGCAGATGATCCTGTCCGGCGAACTTGCAGCCGGAACTGACCACCTGGAGTCGGAACTTGCCGAAACCCTTGGTATGTCCCGCACCCCGATACGGGAAGCTGCGCTGATGTTGGAAAGCAAGGGGTTGTTGGAGATGCGGCCCCGCAAAGGCGTGCGGATACTGCCGGTTTCATCAGACGATATGCGTGAAATCTACGACATCCTGACGGAGCTCGAGAGCCTCGCTGCACAACGCGCTGCCGAAGCGGGTTATTCAGAAGATGAACTTTCGGTACTTGCTGGATCAATTGCGAAGATGGATCGAGCCATCGAAGCCGAAGATCTTGAAGCATGGGCCGAGGCCGATGAGTTATTTCATCAAGAGCTCGTTCGGTTGGGCGGCAACAAACGGGTCGAAGCGATTGTCGCCATGATGAGCGACCAGGTGCGCCGCGCGCGCGCAACGACCTTGTTCATCAGACCCCTGCCCGTCAAATCCAATGAAGATCATCGGGTTGTTTTCCAAGCGATTAGTGAAGGTCGTCATGATGTCGCCCGTGAACGTCATCGAGAACACAGGCTGCAAGCCAAGGCTATGCTTTGCAAGATACTCGAAAAGCATCGGCTCAACAGCCTCTGATCTTCTCGTATCCGGCCATTAATCATCTAAATTAACTGCTTATTTCCGGTACTAAAGGCGCTCCGAATACTTGTCGATAACGGCAACCCGCAGTTGCCTCCGGCTGCTCTGATTTTCTTTTTTCTAGTCGCTCAAACAATCACTGCATCGATTGGGGTTGAAATAGTACGATTTCGTATTATTATAGTTCGATATCGTACTATTGGAGAGTCAAGATGCCAAACCGAAGACGTTTTCTCAAGATTCTAGGCGGAGGCACAATACTGGCGGCAACGGGCGCGGCTGGGTTTCTCGCGACACGTACGCCCTATGAAGCTTTAGCTCCGTGGACGCCAAAACCGTATGATGACCCACGCAAGGCTGCTTTGTCCTACGCAATTCTCGCCCCCAATCCGCACAATTTGCAACCTTGGCTGATCGAGTTGGTTGGGCAAGACAAGGTGCGGATCCACCGTGATACAGATCGCGAGCTTCCGGAAACCGATCCTTACCACCGCCAGCTCTATATTGGCCTCGGTGCATTTGTTGAAACGATGGTTCTGGCAGCAGGTGCTCACGGGTTTGATACTGAGGTCGAGTTACTGCCAGATGGGAATGACGGACCTATCGCAGAAGCGATGTTTGTATCTGGCGGGGCATCCGATCCACTCTCAGATCAAATCCTCAACCGACATTCAAATAAAGAACCGTACACTGAACAGCGGCTCTCTGAGGCGGAAATGTTGGTCCTTGAAAACTATGCCACTCTGATTTCCGATGAGGATCTAGTGGCCCGTATTCGAGACCTCACAAAACGCGCTTTTGAAATCGAAATGCGAACTCCACAGACCCTTAGAGAATCCGTCGACCTGATGCGGATCGGCAAAGCAGAAATCAACGCAAACCCAGACGGGATTGAACTGCGTGATCCCATGCTGGAAACGCTGCGACTTACCGGCCTATTGGACAATGAGACCCTGATGAACGTTGACCACCCAGGCACTCAATCACACATGCGAGGATACTTCGCCATGCTAGACGCGACGCCGCAATACGCAGTCCTCGCGACAGCCACAAATACGCGAAGCGATCAACTTGATGCAGGACGTCAGTTGATGCGTTTCTACCTGAAGACAACCGAAATGGGCCTAGGCGTTCATCCGGTCAGCCAGGCACTTCAGGAGTATCCTGAGATGGCCGATGAATACGCTCTGGCGCATGAGCTTCTTGCGTCACCGGGCCACACGGTGCAAATGTTGCTGCGTTTGGGGTATGGACCTGAACCAATTGCCACACCCCGCTGGCCGCTGGAGACACGAATTCTGAATGAAGCCTGAAGATGAGACCAAAGAAGTTTACCGGTTCTTCACCGAAATCGGGATCATCAATCAGTTGATCTCGACCAAGCTGGAAGCGTTCTTGCCTGGTAGAATGACGGCGACTCAATTCGGAATTTTGGGCCATCTCGTACGGCGTCCCGAGGGTGAAACTCCACAGCAACTTTCGAACGCGTTTCAAGTGCCTAAAACTTCGATGACGCACATGCTTTCCAGTCTTGAAAATCATGACCTGATTACTCTTGAAGCCAACCCCAATGACAAGCGTTCGAAAATTGCTCGGCCTACACCGCAAGGCGCGGAGTTTTTGAAAGCTTGTATGGAGCGGATGTCGGAATCCCTGGCTCCAGTTTTGTCCGAACTCGGGCCTGAACCGTTCCATGAATCATTGCCTAATCTGACGCTCATACGCGAAACTTTGGACAGCGAGCGCGACTAGCCGAAACCTGCGCCAGCCGAATCAAGCAACCAAATTTTCAGAACATCATGCAATCCGCGCCCGGCGGGAGCGGCGGCGATCCTTCAGGCAAAGTGGGCGTGTAGTCAAATGTCACAATCTTCGCGCCACCGTCGAATGCAACGAACAGTTGATTGGACCCCGGCCTAATGGCGATGCCTTCTGGATCGGTTCCGAATTCCAACAAACTTTGCTGGGCGAGAAGTTGGCCATCTGCCGTGAACTCATACAGGCTGTTTGACCCTTCCCAGTCATCAACAATCAACATGTGGCCGGTACGCGGATCAATCGCGATGCCCTGCGCCTCACTCAAGGGAGGAGAGAGCTTCATGGTATCCAACCTCGCCGTCAAAGCACCCTCTGAAGTGAACCACGACAACCGTTCGGGGTCATCCTCTACGGTCACGATCTGTCCCTTGGCGTTGATCGCAATTCCTTCCGTATCCGCGAAACCACCTTCCAATTCGAAGGGTGCTCCCAGGCGTGATCCGTCCTTGGTGACACGTTGAAGACTGCCGAGACCATCGCCCAGCAACAAGTGATCCCCTTCAACAGCAATTGCTTTGATCCGAAAGAGATCGCTGGATATACGGCGCAATTCATCACCTTGCAATGTAACGAGAATTGCCTCGGGCCCCTCGTTCGCAATCCACAACCCACAAAAGGTCGGATCGTAGTCAAGACTTGCGGGCTGATTAAGTTCATAACGCCCTGTTTCGCGAAGCTGCAATGCCGTGGCCGGGGTCGACACAGCAAAAATCAATAAGGCGGTTGTCCTCACAAACACTCTGGATGCTCCGAAAATCTGCGTCAAAACTGTGGGGTGGAATCGTAACACGTCAATGCTAAGAGCACCTAAACTTCCAAAATCAGAGCATCATTTTACCTGATCAGAGACCTATAACACGGAAACTGGTTACGAGCGGTGTGGTTCGACGCATCTGGGTACTGCCATAGTCCGTTGGAACTAGGGGTGTGCCGAAATCGCAAACCAACAACATGGCGCTTGTGAGAGTTACGAAATCAACACTAGCGAACGAAACAACCTCAGGCTTCATACAACAAACTTGCAATCGCGTGCTCGGGCGTAGTCACCTAGGGCATAGGGTTGGAGAAAGCCAATGGCGCTGTGGAAGTTCGTGATTAGTGTTTGTTGCGCGCTGTTTCTTGTCGCTTGTGCTCCGAAAACCCGCACGTATGAAAAGACTGTATCAGCTGCGCTACCGGCAAATTCCAGCACGGCACTGGGTCAGGCGGCCAATCGCCTTGGGGATCCTAAAGACGGTCGGTCAGGCATCAAGCTGATCAGTGATGGAGAAGAAGCGCTCGTATCACGGCTGTTGTTGGCCACGGCGGCCGAGCGAACGATAGACGCGCAATACTATCTTCTGCACGACGACCCAACCGGTCACCTGTTCGCTGCCAGCCTCTTGCAAGCGGCGGATCGAGGTGTTCGTGTCAGGCTGTTGTTGGATGATATGGATACGTCCGGCTACGACGCGATGACCGCTGCGTTGGACAATCACAAAAACATTGAAATAAGGCTGTTCAACCCGTTCTGGCGAGATCAGAGCATTTTGATCGCGGGTCTGACTGATTTCAAACGCATCAATCGCAGAATGCACAACAAGTCCATGACAGCAGACAACGTGTTCACGATTGTAGGTGGGAGAAACATCGGTGCCGAGTATTTTTTGGCGCGGGAAGAAATGAACTATGCTGATCTGGATGTGCTGGCCGCAGGCCCAGTTGTACGCGAAGTGTCACGTAGCTTTGACGCTTACTGGAACAGCGAATTCGCTGTTCCGGCTCGCGTTGTTGTCGGAGAACCCGAAGAATTTGACCTGAGCGATGCACGCAGCAGGTTGAATGAACTCGTCGAGGAAGCGAAGCAAACGCAGTACGGCGCAGCGCTCAGAAAGTCGGCAAAAGAGAACTTCGCGGATGGCGCCCTGTTACTGGATTGGCTGCCAGCGAAACTTTATGCTGATCCGCCTTCAAAGGCCGCGGGCCTCGAGAACTCAGGTCCCGTTCTTGCATCTCAATTGCTTCCGTACTTTGAGAATGCCAGCAGTGAAGTGAACATCGTGTCCGCCTACTTCGTGCCGCGCAACAACGGTGTGAAATGGCTGACCGAACTCGAGAACCGTGGGGTCGACGTAAAGGTTGTAACCAACTCACTTGCATCTAACGACGTCGCACCCGTTTACGCACACTACGCCAAGAAACGCCGAGCACTACTACGCGGTGGAGTAGAACTCTACGAGCTGCGACCCGACGCTTATCAAGTCCAACGCCGCGGTATTAACTGGGCTCAATCCAGGTCAGGCCTGCACTCCAAGGCATTTGCAATTGATGACCAGTACTTGTTCGTGGGTTCATTCAACTGGGATCCGCGATCTGTCAACATCAACACCGAGATGGGAATTCTGATTGACTCGCCAGCATTGACTGCGCAGACGATGGGAGCCTTGGACGACGCACTACCCGCATACACATATAAAGTGACGCTCGAGCAAGCTGGCCAGCTTAAATGGACGACAAGAGCCAATGATGGCACCATTCTTGAGTACCAATTCGAGCCGACAGGATCGGCCTGGGATCACATAGTTGCCGGGTTATTAAGTATTTTACCAATTGGGTCCCAGCTTTAGGTTTCTGCAAACTACCTGATCGCTTGGCCGTCACCGACGCCTGCGAAGATGGCGGCAGAAAAGACATAGGTCATCAGTCGCAGATATTTCCCAATATCCAATTCTTAATACAGACTAGATATTCATTTTATCAACTGCTGGCGGGAAAATGCCTGCTACCAAAGTCAATGGCCATGTTCATCATTCCAGGGAAGCTGAACGACAACGGGCAAGTCCCGTTTTCCGGTTACTCAAACAGTTACGTTCAGCTTGCCGTGCCTTAGTGGATTTTTGCGCTTTGTGTTTCATTTCTAGCGATCATCTAATGTCGTAAGATGCCGAAGGTAGATTGTTTTGAATAACTATAGCTGATTATTGTGCATCTTCAGTGAGAAAGAACAATTCAATGGGCTGCGCAAGGCCACGTATTTCGTGATCCCCACAGCTAACGAACATGCTCGGAGCAGCACTTGCAACGGCTGACGTCGCCAACACCCTCCGACCAATTGCTTTTGTTAAACCTTCAATTCGGCTTGCAACGTTCACCGCCCCGCCCAGAACTGTGAAATCAAGCCTGCCGGGGCTGCCGATATTACCATAGCTGACCTGCCCGACGTTAATTCCAATACCAACATCCAAAGGCGGTTTTTGAAACCCGTCTCGTCTGGTGTTGAGATCGTTCAAACCACTCAGCACACTCTGCGCTGCAAGAGCCGCCATTCTGCAGCGGTCGGCATGGTCTTTTTGCGCTTCAATAGTAAAGATCGACAGGATGCCATCGCCCATGAACTTGAGGACGTCTCCACCGTTGTCCTCTACGGCTTTAACCACCAGATCAAAATAGTCGCTAAGCGTGTCGAAGATATCTTCTTCCGGAGAGGTCTCGGAAAGTGCTGTAAAGCCTCGCAGATCAGAGAACATAACCACGGCATCCAAAGTTGTTCGCTCTCCGCGCTTTATATTGCCGCTCCAGACGGCCTCGGAAGGTCCATCTCCTAAATAAGTTCGAAGCAGACCTTTAGACGATTTTCGCATCGTGACAGGTTCCAAGGCGGAAGAAAGGGCCGGTAAGGCCGCTTCAATCAGCCTAAGATGTTCGGGCGAGAATCCATCCTTTGCCTGAGTAACGAACGTACATCCATGCAGCGATCCATCGCCGTAATAGAGCAAAGTAGCGTAGTAGTCAGTGCCACCCTGCTCTGCAAATTCAAGATAGGATGAATGCTCTGTTTCCGAGTCCAGTCGCCGGAGACTTTTGTGAAGTGGCTTTCTGTTCGCAAGAATATACTCGAATGAACTCCCGACATAACCATCTGTCAACATCGTCTCATGCGTGACGTCGTAGCTGTCGGTGCCTTCAGGCGTCCAAACTACCCCCCAGGCAATAAGCAATGGGTTGGCAAAGCGCTGGCCAATGTTTGCCCGCCATAGCGGCACTCCGGCTTCGATCAAGGAGGAACAAAACTGTGACACCACCTTTACAGGATCACCGGAGCGACGACCTTCTGTAATCATCCATTCGGTCAGTCGAGTGACTTCTTCCATGGACCCAATTTAGTCGTTGGGAAACGATGAGCAAAGACAATTGGATTGGCAATGTCGGTTGCTGTTGTTGAGCAGGCTAATCAGACCTGTCCAAGTTGATGCTTGGGCATCTACGGAAGGTATGTCATCGGGAAGATGGTTTGGTAAATTTAGATTCCGCGCGGTTCCAAACAGACCAATTTGAAGATTGCAGCCCTCTCTTGGGAAACCTTCAATAGAAACCAATCTCGTTGACATCTACGCGGGCCTCGTGATCTCTCCCGTAGGCTACAACTCCAACTGAGGTGATTTCGTCAGCAACGGGAATACCGCGCAACATGGCACCTGAAGCCTTGAAGCCTGAGAGAGGTAAAGAGACTTCGGTCCAGTTGTCAGAAGTTGCGAATGCGGCCTGATAGTATTGCCATGGAAGCACCGTGCCACGTGTTCTGAGGTGAACGAAGTATTGCTCGCCGTTCCCCCGTACCAATAGCCTGACGCCTGATACACCCGCATCTGGTCGATCAGGCAACTTGCGTCGGAACTGGATGAAGCCCCCGTTGTTTTCTGTACTCACGGTTCCGGTCAGCCGCGCGAATGCAACATCACCTTCCGAACGAAACTGCACCTGCCCTGAAGAAACCCCTCCCATGACGGTGTCGGCAACGTAGTCCCAACTCGTCTCCGGAGACTTGGAGAAGTCTTCTGCAAGATTTTCATCAGCCTGTGCCATTGTGCATCCGATGATTACAAGACTTGAAACAAGTCCAACAAAGTTGGCACGCATATTGTTCCTGCTCAGTTCAGTATCGCAATGGAAAGGTTCAACGCAGCGGCAAATGCAACCCACGCAAAGTACGCAAGGAAGCCCAGTACGGAGATCCGATCTGAGTTCCTAACCTGAGCAATGAACATGACGATGACAGCCAGCAACGCGGCAATTACCACAAACGCAAACCACGGTAGTTGCAGTATGAAAAAGATTGGGGACCACGAAAAGTTTAGACCCATCTGTGCCCACCACAGCTTCATGGCAGTCGAGCTTCGGTCTGTTTCAAACTGACGCCAACCCGCCATGGCGATCAAGACATAAAGCACCGTCCAAACCGGCCCAAAAATCCAATTTGGTGGATTGAAAGCAGGTTTAGAAAGCTGCGCATACCAATCCCCGGGCGCGGTCAATATCCCAATCAGGATGCCGCCTCCCAACACGAGCGCAAGAAATGCTATGCGGACCATCCAATTCGACATTGTGGGATAGCTTTCAGCAGCCTTTGGTCGTCACGTTGACAAGCGCTTCGGAAGAGAAGGTCGCAGTACTGGTCTCATCCGCGTCGGTATATGACACCGTGGCGCCTTCGATCTCCGACTCCGTTACGGTGATTTCGCGTTTCCCGATCGTGTCGTCCACATCGATGGTAAAGGCTAGTTTGTCCCCGGCTGCGAGGGAAACGATCTCAAGTTCAATTGTATTCTGCCCGTCCACGACCGAAGGAAATTGACGCAGTGCATCCGCACCCTCAACGAATTCGAGCGGTTGGAATACCTCTACACCCGCACCTTTTTCGGTAACATCGAAAATCAAACGTCCGGCAGATTGCGACAAGTCAATTTTGACGGTCGAGGTTTCTAATTCGCACGATCCGACATTTGTCAGAACAAAACGGTCTTTGGGTGCGCCTTCTATGAAGCGAATTTGAACTCCGGCTTGAAGCGAAGTAGCTACGAATAATCCAAGGGTCGCCGCAAGAATGCTGGTCGGGAGCATATTTATCTCCTTCCTTATTGGTTCTTGATAGATACGCTTCGGCGGATCTCTTGGATCAGACTTATGCCCTTTGACTATGGTGGTTTAGCTGACAGGCCCTTTCGAAGTTCCATGCACCGCTGTCAGAACGACGAAGTCAAAACATACCATTGTCATTCTCGCTGTTTGCTGGAACTTCCTGAAGAACGTCCCAGTGTTCGACAACCTTGCCATCAGCATCCAGGCGAAAAATATCGATCCCTGCGTACTCGAGACCATCGGGCCAGATTTGATGGCAAAGCAGAACAACGTGATCGCCTTCAGCAAACGCACGTTTGATGTCCACACGCTTTCCCGGGTATTCGGCGGCCATGCGCTCGAAGTACTCAACAAAGGCTTGCTTTCCGTCGCCAACATGCGGGTTGTGCTGCGTATAGGTATCACCAACAAAGGTTGCTATGGCCTCCGCAGGTCGACACTCGTTGAACATCATTTCGTAGAAAGCGATGACGTTTTTCTTGTTTGTTTCGAGGTCCGGCATGCTGATCTCCAAATCGACGTTTGTACCACCCAAAAATGTTGGCCCACGCAATTCCGGGGAGCAACCCGGCAAGAATCTCAATCACTAATCGACAAGAAGTTGCGAGCTTGATTTTGTGCTCCGACTATTTCGAGAGTTGGCCAATTACTCGGCGTCATCGAAGTCAATATGAATATGATTCCCATCAGGATCGGCCACATGGATTTGGACCATTCGAGCCCCAGGGACTTCAGTTTTGCGATACTGGATCTGACTCGAGATCAGTTTTTCTTCGAATGCGCTCAACCCCGTGGCTGAGAGCGCAAAATGCTCGAGCTTGAGCTTCACTTCGGAGCCAACGTTAGGTGTTCCTTCGTGACCCACAAGATGAACCACGGCGTCATCACCCGTATACAACCATGCTCCGGGAAACGGAAAATCGGGGCGGGCCCCGGGTTTCAAACCCAGGACATTTTCATACCAAGTAACCATCTCAGGCAACCTAGTCGTCACAATATTCACATGATCCAGCCGTTCAATTCTCATTAAAAACCCTCAAGCACAAGCTTACCTTTGGCTTTTCCGCTTTCGAGGATAGCATGCGCTTTCATTAAGTTTGTAGCATTGATCCTACCAAGTGTATCGGTCGCTGTGGATCTGATCTTTCCATTGTCTATCAAACCGCCGACCTGATTCAGGATTTCGCTTTGACGGTTCATATCTTCAGTCCCAAAAAGCGACCGAGTGTACATGAACTCCCAATGCAACGAGATCGACTTGGGTTTGAACGGCGCGATGTCGAAGGTCTCGGGATCATCGATCAACCCAAAGCGACCTTGGGGCGTCATCACCTCTCCAGCTTGAGACGCATAAAGCTGGGAGTGGTTTGTTGAATAGACGAAATCCACACTTTCGATACCGAGAGCCTCGAGTTGCGGCGCTAAGGCTTCCGAATGGTTGATGACGTGGTGTGCGCCCAGCTCTCGAACCCAGTCTTGTGTCTCGGGTCGGGACGCTGTCGCGATCACTGTCAATTCAGTGAGAGCCCGGGCCAATTGAATGGTGATTGATCCGACACCGCCTGCGCCACCAATAACCAGCAACGTATTGGTCCCGCCGGAAACGGCATTTTGGACTCGCAAGCGGTCGAACAGCATCTCAAAGGCAGTAAGCGTCGTTAGCGGCATCGCCGCAGCTGCTTTCGCCGGTATGGATTTTGGCGCTGATCCGACAATACGTTCATCCACCAGATGAAACTCGGCATTGGTTCCCGGTCGGTTTATTGCCCCGGCATACCAAACTGCATCTCCCGGACGGAAAGTCTCAACCGTTTCGCCAACTGCTTCGACGATCCCTACTGCGTCCCATCCCAGAATATCAGGTGCTGGACCCGCGGGAGCACGTTTTTGCCGAATTTTCGTATCGACTGGGTTCACTGACACGGCCTGCACCTTCACCAACAAGTCGTGCCCTTTCGGCGTCGGTTTATCGGCCTCGAAGTCGATTAAGGCGTCCGCCCGATCAATCGACCCTGTCTTAAGGTATCCCACGGCTTTCATAACGTGCTCCTTTGTCCGGTTCTTTATCAACCGATGACTGTCATCTCATTTAGCGTGAATTCTGCAACGGCGCCTTCTGTTGCTTCCAGGTAAGCCGCAAGGTGCTGAGCACCCATGTGGGTTTGCCAAAGCTCTCGGCTTTCCCAATTTTCGTAGAACACGAAATGAGCCGGGTTGTCGTTGTCCTGGTGCAGGTCATAGTTGATGCAACCCTCTTCGGCTCGGGTTATGTCGATGAGCTTGATCAGCTCGGCCTTTACGAGGTCAATTTTGTCAGGGTTGGCTTTGATGTTGGCGACGATTGTCAGCTTGGCCATTGGAATAGATCCCTTGTGTTATTGAGCGATGCGCAAGATTTACGCCGCAGCTCCTTCGGGATAAACAGGGCAAGATCGAACATATAATCCGGAAATTCCGTTTAATGCTTTTAGACAATCTTCGCTTGTTTCTGACCATAGCCGAGAAAGGCAGTCTTGTGGCCGCAGCGCGTGAGACAGGGTTGTCGAGTACGACAGTGTCCGAACGGCTCGCGGCTCTGGAGGCACATTACGGCGTGGTTTTGTTCAACCGCACCACCCGTTCCATTAGCCTGACCGAAGAAGGCCGGACACTCGCTAATGGAGCAAGAAACGTTCTCAGTGAGGTTGCGGACTTGGACACACTTGTTCGGTACGGCGCCGAAACTCTGTCTGGTCCAATTCGCATAAGCGCGCCCATTGACTTGGGACGGAGCATTGTCTCCAAGGTTATTGCCGAATTCACCGAAAAGAACCCTGCCGTCTCAATCGAACTGTCCCTATCGGACGGTTATGTCGACCTCGTAGGCCAGGGTTTTGACCTCGCCGTTCGCTTCGGCAACATCACAGACAGCTCGCTCAGGTTGAGAAATCTGGGAAGCTACCAACGTTTCGTTTGTGCGTCCCCAAGTTACCTGGCCTCATTTGGAACGCCTGAAAAACCAGAAGATCTATTAAACCACAACTGCTTGATCATGAGGTTTGGCGACATGATCGACAACGTTTGGGAGTTTGGATCAGGACCAAATGCCCAGCGCGTTTCGGTAAAGGGAAATCGAATAGTCAATGATGGTTCACTCATCCGCGATTGGGCGATTGCAGGCCATGGGGTCGTCTTGAAGTCCGAACTGGATGTCGGCGACGATGTTCGATCTGGCAGACTTGTTTCTGTCTTGCGCGACTTCCTCCCACCGCCGAAACCTTTGCAAATGATGTTTCCACCGAGCCGGGCCCAACCACGTCGCATAACAGCCTTAGCTGAGCATTTGCGTCGCAAATTTGGTGTGAGTTGAGGCCGCAGGGGAAGACACTAATCTGATAGCCGCTATGTCTGCTCAATGAATTTCAAAGTCGCATGTGCTAGCTCTGTGCCGGCATCTTCTTGAATGAAATGCCCGGCTTTTGGCACAACTGTATGATTTTGACCAACTGCCCCAGGGATCGACTTTTGGAACAGTTTGTCTACTCCCGCCATGACCCTGTCATCTTCTCCAAAAACAGTCAGAAACGGAGTGTTGAGGGTCTTGAAGGTTTTCCATGCGGCTCGGTTGGCTTCTGAAGCTGGATTGTCGGGCGAGTCGGGCACCAACACTGGAAACTCTCGAGCGCCTGCCAGATAGCGCGCATCTGGGAACGGTGCGTTGTATGCTGCGACTTCTTCATCGGAAATCTTGGATGATGTGCCGCCGAATACAATGCGTCCCGAATTAAATTCAGGCACGGACTGCGAGTATTCCCGCCAAGAAAGAAATGCCTCACTCAAGGGTGCGTCACCGGTGGGCAAGGCCGTGTTTGCCACAACTACGCGCGAGAACCGCTCGGGCATACTCGCAACCAACCGCAAGCCTATTAGACCACCCCAGTCCTGGCAAACCAACGTGATGCCCGTCAGGTCAACCTTCCGCAACCACTCGGACATCCAGTCTACATGGCGTTGGTAGGTGTAGTCGGATCGCTCTGTTGGTTTATCCGACCTTCCAAACCCAATCAAATCAGGAGCCAGAACTCGATGGCCAGCGTCCTTGAATAACGGAATCATGCGCCGGTAAAGGAAGCACCAGGTTGGCTCTCCATGCATCAACAATACTGGTGATGCATGAGCCGGTCCCTCGTCCAAATAATGCAGTCGGAGAAGACTTCCCTCGGTGTCATCCACATCAAGATAGTTCGGGCCAAAGTTGAAATCTGGCAGCCCGTCAAACCGATGGTCCGGTGTACGAAGGAACTTCATCGTGAACTCTCCAAAAATGCCGACGGTCTTGGTCCAATAACAGTGATCGATAAAACAAGAACGGTCCAGTTCCAGCGTATACCAACTTCAGGTTTGGTTGAGTTGGACACATTACTTCGGTCCCTCGCGGAGGAGGCCCTTTTTGCAGACGTTTTGAATCCGCGCCCAAAAATTTGGTCTCAAAAACCTTATATTGCGAGTTCTTCTGTACGGATCGCCGAGAGGCGGCTCAGAAGAAAATCGCAAGCCCGGTCATTGAGACAACCAAGAAAAGGAGAGTCATAATTCCACCGGAGCGAACGAAATCCACCACCCGGTAGCCTGCCGGGCCCATGATCAACGCGTTCACCTGGTGTGTTGGGATCAAAAATGAGTTGGACGTTGAAATTGCTACTGTGAGGGCAAATACAGCCGGATTACCACCCGCCGATACCGCAATAGAAACCGCTAACGGCACCAGCAGGACGGTCGCACCTACGTTGGACATGACCAGGGTGAATGCCGTTGCCAAAACGGCTATTCCTGCTTGCAACGACCAGATCGGCCAACCCTTCAGGAGGGCCAACACATGCGCGGCAATCCAATCCGCAGTGCCGGTGTTCTGGACTGCCTGGCCCAACGGGATCAGTGAAGCGAGTAGAAAAACTGTACTCCAACTAATCGACTCGTAGGCTTCGTCAATCGAGAGCACCCTGCTCAACACCATGCCAACAGCGCCAATTAATAGGCACAACGACAAGCGCAGATCTGAAAACAGAATTAGGCTCAACGCTATTAGGAAGAAGGCGAGCGCCCATCCGACCTTGTGGGGCCGCAACTCTTCCTGGGGAAAGTCCGAGGTGACAACGACGAAATCCCTGTCCGACTTCAGTCGTGTCAGACGGTCCCACTGCACGTGAACCACACACGTATCACCGGCCTGCAAAGGGACTTGCCCGATATGCGTGGCTGAATGATCCTCGGTTTCAACGTGGCTCAGTGTTTCTTCTCCGCGCTGAATGGCCAGCAGAGACAAACCATGTGTCTGACGGAGGCGCAAATCAATCGGAGTCTGGCCGATCACTGAAGAACCGGGCGGAATAACAACCTCGGCCACCCCGGATTGGGTCGCGGCGAAATCATCCGCAAAGACATCTAGTTGGGGCAGGATCTCTAATCCGTAAGGCTCAGCAAACTGATGCTCAACCACCCGACGCAGGCCAAGCACTGCGAGCCGCGCCGGGGCTTCGATCTTGGTATCAGCCATCGGCGCGATGACCTTGTGGCCACGATAGGACGTGCCAAGAATGTACATGTTATGGGCTACCATTAGATCCGCGAGCGTTTGCCCAATGATGATCGAGCCTTCAGGAACACGTATCTCGAACATATCAGCCCTTAGCCCATAGGTGTTTTCGACATAGGTCTGCATGGACCGCGCTGAGCTTGCGTCTTCTCCACGATCCCGCTGCGCAGGGAGAACCCAACGACCAAAGAGCACAAAGTAAAGCACCCCAGTCAGCACCAACATCACACCGATAGGCGTGACTGAAAATAACCCAAATGTCTTCATTTGCTGGTTAGCAGGAAGGGATGAGTTTGCCGAAACAATCAGGTCATTCAACAGGATGAGGGGCGACGACCCGACTAATGTGATGGTACCACCCAGTATCGCGCAAAACCCCATGGGCATCAGCAACCTGCTCATCGGGATTTCCGTACGTGCTGAGATGCGGCTGACAACAGGCAGAAAAAGCGCAGCAGCTCCCACGTTCTGCATGAAGGAACTGATGACACCAACCGTTGTTGATATTATGGGGATTATCCGGGCCTCTGTCGTGCCACCATTCTTGAGGATCAAGGCCGCAACCTTTGACATAAGTCCAGTCTTATCAAGCCCCGCCCCAATTACCATAACTGCGATGATGGACATCACAGCGTTGGAGGAGAAACCTTCAAAGAGCTTAGATACATCGGCTAGATTACCCAGCCCAGGGAGATAGCTCAGCGCACCAAGCAGCACCATTACAAGAATTGCTGCGACATCAATCCGTATAATCTCGGTAACAAAAAGTAAGACGGTAAAAGACAATAAACTCAGTACGGCTATCATTTCGTACGTCAGTGCTGGTAATTCCATATCTTACTCCCAAACTAACGTTACCTGACCACCAGCAAATACGAAGGACCAACTCTGCGCGGCAGATAAGGCCAATAGACATTGGGCTTGCTTACGCGGCTCGCTTTTTCGGGCGCGGTATCTGCTGAAACCTGGATTCTGCCAACCCAAAGAGAGGTAGATGACAAATTCATAAGCCTAACTAAGCATCACAATGCGAAATGAACTTTCACACTTTCTAAAATACACACAAATGGATTTTCCGTATCGTTATCATTCATATCCAGTCAATTATACTTGCCAAGTAGGGAACGCTCTGCGCGATGCCCTCACGACGGCTCAGCTCTGCATTGCTGTCCTCGCCTTTTAGGCCGTCCAGCACGATCCTGATCTTCTCTACTGCGGAATACTGTTGCGGGTCGCACCGCGAAAGGCCGCATTGAGCTGGAAGCGGCAGACTTCAAGCTTCACGTGAGCCACGATCATGGCATGAATCCAACTAAAATTTGCACTGTGCAGAATTATCTTTGGATGCCAAATACGCAATTCTTTAGACGAAATGCAAAGCTATTCGCGCCCCTACAAACCGCTGTAGGTGCGCTCATAACGCTGCAATGCCGACATTGATTTCATTAAAAAAATCTTGGAAGTTCGCCCATAACTCTGCGCGGTATTTGCGCATAAGTCTGCACGATTTGCCCATAAGTTTGCATGCTACATAGAACTCGTTGAACAAACAGGCTCTCAGGTTTATCTGCGATGCCCAAATGCAACTTACTCCCAATAACTAGCAGACGAGCGCCAAGTGTTTGCTTGGCCATCCCAAGCACTGGCGCTGACGCATGACGTGGGATTTATTCCGTCGCAATTGGATCCATGGACGTTTGCGAGGACAACGCGTTGACGCCCAAAATCAGCAACAGTCCAGCCTTGATTGAGCAAGGAATGAGCCTCCTCTTCTACCAGGAAGTGCGACATGCCCCCCCCCGTTTCGCAAAAAAGAGAGGCGGCGCTTGAACACGCAAGACCGGACTCATTCAGAACCCAATCGCGTTGTAGGTCTCCGTCGAGATCGACCTTCTCAACCGCACCCCAATCTAAGTCAAATTGAGCGTCGTTGAATTCCGCACAGGCTCGTGCCGCCAGATCAACCTTCGCCTGCAAACCGGGCGGAAGGCGCGATACATCAGCCGCGACATCTGGTGAGGCCCAAACAAGGCCCGAAGCAAGCACAATCCCGGCGAACAAACACTTCATCTGACGCGCTATTTGGAAAGCTGGTTGGCACAAGGTATCAATTGCACTGATCATATCGGTAGTCCCCATATTCCAGCCAGTTTGCCGAGCCTTCGTTAAAAATCAGAAACTCGGACCTGTCCTCCCCAAGCAGGGCCACGACAAATCCGGCTGGCGGCTCAGAATTTCCGAAGTAACTGTAAGCAGTCATGGCTCTGATCGACTCGCCGTTGACTGTTACTCGCGCGTCCCACTCTTCCCCCGAGTTGTCCAAAATTACGGGTTCGATCACGCGCTCTATCGCTCCGCCACCACAATATACGATGCCTTCGGGGGGTTCGTAGGAGGACCGCTGGCTAGGATCTGAATCGCAGGCGGAACGAAGGGACCGAATTGCCGCGCTGGAACCTTTCAAGTCAAATATTCCGTAGCTGACATCTTGATCAATCATCGACAGGTTAACCGATGCATTGGCCGCAAGCTGGCCCAGTACAAAACCATAGTCCTCTTGACTATTGAAACTGACCTCGACGGGATAGTTATCAACGATCTGTACGGCAGCGTTTTCTGCGCCAACCTGAAATGCTCCAACTTCGGTGGCTCCGTTCTTCAAGAAACGAATGGAAAGCCCCTGCTTGTCCGTAATGTCCTGGCTGTCCTCATATCCAGCCGGAGCAAAGCGAATACGGTTACACTGAAGTTCCAGCGTCATGTTTCCGGTTTGAATAAATGCATTGGGAATAGGCCCAGAGTTGAACGACCACTCCGCTGATGCAGTGGTCGCCATAACCATCATTAGCGTCCCAGTGGAAATCGTTTTGAAACTCATTTTCTCTCTCCATGGTGTTACGGTTCGCACTGTCATTCAGCCTGAGATTCCGGCCAATTGCCCCGGCAACCAGGTCAGGAAACAGGTTCGCCGTATTCGTTTGCGCCTTCTTCCGAAGGGCGCGTCAACCACCAGATCATCAGAATGGACAGAACCAATTGAAGAATTGAGACAACAACAATACCGGTCACGCCCAGTACTGCCGCGGGTCCTCGTAATGCATCGGGGTTTTCGGTTCCTTGCTCCAATACCGAAAAGAACGCCACGCCACCCAGCATAACAAAAAGCGTTGTAAAGCTGAGCGCCATCGGCAGCAGCAAATACCAGCCAGGTCGTCCTGTATCATGCAGCCTTCGCCAACCGGCGGCCAGCATAGGTATGAGAACAGCCAGTTGAAAAACAGAGGACAGAACCCGAGATCCTTGCCCTGTCTCGGGGTTAGTCCCGAATAGGATCGTATCCAGCACAGCCAAAGCAGCACTCACTAGAACCACAAACAAGAAGAACCACCAGTATTCTGAACGTATAGCCCGGCCGGAGAACTGGAAGTATTTTGAAAAACACGTTTTAACGGCCTCAATAAATCCCATTTTCATTCCTTTCTTAATCTCTGTGCGGCCTCAAAACGTTTCGCCACCTAGAAGAACAAACTCGCCTGTATGGATGCTCTCACTTACCTTTTTGTTTGAATGCAGAGGCCTATCGTACGAGAGCGTAGAGAAATTTACGCGCGGAAAAAATGTTGATTTATGAAAAAATAGATTCAAACATGCGAATTCGACACAACTTTCATTTTACCTCCGTTGATGTCGCTGTCGCCCGATTTGTCGGGCCCTTCCGACTGCTGGAGTGAGTGCTGGCGGTCGGAAGGCTTTCTTAAATGATTTTGCTTGGGAGGATGCGATGGTCAGACTCTACATACGAGCCCTCTCTCCAAAGCTCGCTCTAGCTCTTGTCAGCGACGTCATTCGGCCATCACGCGTTGTTGGCGGTCTTGGCAGTCAACGAATTATCGTTCCGCCGACCAAGCCCGCCGCAGCAAGTTTTGGCAAAGGTATTCACAGAATGTAAGCATGTTCTGTTGGGTACTCAGACGCGAGAGCTTCAAACAAGCGCATCCAATTTCACTAATTTCAACGGACCCAGAGGGAGAAGAAAATGACCAACAAGATGGTGATGATTTCAGGCGCAACTTGTTTCGCAATGCTTGCGGCCTGTGACGACACGAGTACATCCAGTGCGTCCGCCGAGCTCACACCGGCTCAGCAAGCATGTTTGCGAGATGTAGCCAAGACGACGAACAATTCGCAAGTCGTTGTGCTCTCATCCGCGTTTAGCGAGGCTGGAACACAAGTCACTGTCGGTGTTGGCGAGGATCGTGCTCCTTGGAATTGCATTGCCTACAGTGATGGCGCGACCGCTGGTATCGAGTTCCTGGGCGACGAAGGCGCATTGTAGTCTGTTTGCTGTGTATCTCGAAAGCACCAGTCGTGATCAAATTTGAATAACGGCAAGCTCAGACATTCAAACCTCGTAATAGGATTAGGCTCTAACATTCTCAATCATGCAAAGGTTGTAGAAAATGCCCGTAACCAACTCAGTTGTAATTGCGATCATTTGCACTTTTGTGGCCATTGTTTCGGTTCCAAAATACAGCATTGCACAAACCTGGGACATAGCATCACGGCACTCGGTCAACGGCGTAACGGTGTATGATAAGGATGAGCTGTTAACTTTTGCCGGTCAATTGGCCTTCAATCGGTCAGGGCGCATCACAGCGGTGGACGTCGCATCAACGATCACTCAGATCTACCGAGAAGACGGTTATTTTTTGGCTGAGGCCTGGCCCGGTCCTGATGGGCAGAGCATAATTGTTAATGAAGGGCGCATTCAAACCATCGAAATTGAAGGTGTAGATACGCGTACATTCCAAACACTAGAGAAGATTTTTCAGCCCCTCACCACCTCCTATCCCATAACGCTGAAACGATTTGAGCGGGCAGTGATGCTGGCCGAGGACATACCTGACTTGGAATTGTCGACCGAACTTGATTACCCGGATCAGACTGGTGCTCGGCTGAGAGTATTGGGAGAGCCACTGCGAAAACAAGCCGGTAGTGCGACACTCGACAACCCTCCGCGTGAGCTTGGAGAAGCGCTTAGTTTTTATGTCGTACAAGAGTTTTATTCGACGCTGACCGTCGGAGATTTGCTGCGATTTGAGGGATCAGGCAATTACAATTGGGACAAAGACGATGAACACTCATTGTGGGGCGCTCTTACCTATCGCACGCCGCTGAACAGCAATGGTCTATACGGTGAGATTTTTTATGGGAACGTCAACGCAAAACGCGACATTTCAGGGGACTTTGCCAGAACAGATATTGACGGCGAGAACTTCACCCTTGCGTTGGGTTATCCTGTGATCCGCGATGTTGCTCGTTATGGATACCTGCTTTTGGATTATCGCCTTTCAGAATCGGATTCTGTTAGCGGTGGCGTTCCATTGTCCAGTGACGCAAGTGTTGTTGGCCTTACCTATCTGTACGGGCAAAACTATTCCAAAGGGCAAGCCCTTGAAGCCGGGTTAACACTGTCTTTTGGCGACAATGACAACGACACCACAGACGCAAACTTTGACGACGGGGACTCTTCGTTCTGGCACCTACGAGGCGGCGTCGGATACGAAAGCCCACTTACGGGCTTGTCGCCCAACACAGCTTGGCGCACCGAGATTTGGGGGCAGTACACAACAGACCGGTTGCCCTCTGTTGAAGAGTACTTCCTTGGTGATCGTTATGCTTTGCGCGGATATCGATTTGACGAAGTAGACGGTGATTCCGGGATTTCTGCGATATTCGAAATATCTCACTCCTACTTCCCCAGCTCTCAGAGCATTCATCGGCTAACGCCCTTTGCCTTTTTCGACGTGGGTTACATCTCGAACAATGACCCTGCGAGTTTTGAAGTTGATAATGCTACACTGGCATCCACAGGTCTGGGTTTGGACATCGAGTTCAAGCGAAACCTATTTCTGTCCGGATACGTCGGTGTCCCTTTGAGAGACGGCCCTTTAACCGAATCTGGCGATCCTGGCGCGTATCTTGCTCTGACAACAAGTTGGTGAGGATGTTATGAAACGGAACCGCATTGTTTTACTTACTGCAGCTTGTTTGATCGCAGAACTGGCCGCTACCCAGGTCGTTGCCCGCGGAAATCACTACGGGTGGTGCCGAGGCGTAGGGAACCCGCACCAGTCGAGCCAAGGATGCGGGCAGTCTGGTGGGCAAGGGGCAGGTAATCAAGTTACTGGCCCTACTCAGCCGGTGGCAAATCAGTTGCCGCCTAAGGGAACGCAGCAAACACCCACTTCCATTACTGTTCCAGTCCTTGCGCCGGGCGCGGTACCGAACGCAATTCCCGGTCAGGTTCCTATTGCGACGCCAATAGCGGTTCCTGGTCAGGTTCCCACACCGATAGTAGCGCCGACGCTAACTCCGCCTTTGGCACCAAACGCGACACCAAACCGGGTTCCGACAGCCGTTCCCAATCAGGTTCCACCATTGGCTACCGGTCCTACCGCGGTGCCGCCGCAAGTTCCGACTGCAACTCCTAATCAAGTTCCGATAGCTATCCCTGGCCAGGTTCCGCCTCAACCTACCGGCCCAACAGCGGTACCGCCACTTGTGCCAACCGCAACGCCAAACCAAATACCAGTCGCAGTTCCTGGTCAGGTCCCACCTCAGCCCACTGGACAAACTGCTGTGCCACCGCTCGTCCCGACTGCAACACCAAACCAGATTCCGGTCGCAGTGCCCGGCCGTGTTCCGCAACCCAGCGGTACTACGGCGACACCACCGCTTGCCCCAACCGCAACCCCCAATCAGGTTCCCACGGCGGTTCCTAGCCAGGTTCCACAGTTGACGCCGAAACCGACGGCAACTCACGTGGCCGTCCCAGGACATCCGAAACCTCAAGGCGTCGTGACAATCATGCGCCCCAAGCCGAGGCCGACAACCGGTAGTGTCCAGCAACCTAGCACAACACAAGTGACCCACCATTTAACCCACCAAAGTAATGCGAAGAAACACGATCACGTCGCAGCAACACCTGGACGACATGACCCGCACGACCTACCGAGATTCCGCAACGCGGCGGCCAAGGAAGACTGGGAATGCGTTGCCAGCGGATTTGGACAGCGCCGGTATGATGCCGGGCGAGGCGTGTTGCTGAACAACGGAGCGTTGCGGCACCTCGGAAACGTGGACGCAATGGCCCGGGATGTACCTGCTCGGCATCCAAAACACTCTGGGTGCATTATTTCGGTTAAACGAAAGCAGCGCTGAAGCTCGCATGGTAGGTTTTGCGCGGACAATGAGATTAATCGACCACTAGTTTGTCAATTGTCATCTGGTTAATCGGATTTCGCATTACCCTTATTCCCTGGCGTTTACGTTGGCTGACGTAGCCCAAAAATACTCTGTACCTAAATTTGCCTCAATTAGGCCAACAATCTAAAGTGCCGCACTTCCAAGAAGAGCCTCCGACCATCTGGGACGGTCAGGTCGGGCAAGCGAAACTTTGAACGGCAACTTTGCAATGTCAGCTTTCTGCGCATCGCAGACCTTCGCGAGAATCCAAGTTTCCTTAGAGTGGCCCTTTGCGGGATTGAGAAATGCAAAGGGTCGAAACCACAACGACTAGGCCAAAACTGATTGAATTCGTCGCCAATGCCGACAATCGCGCAGCGCAAAACTGTGGGCGAACTGCGCAAATTTATGGGGTGTGCGAAGTGTTATGCGCAAACCTACAACCGCTCAAAAATCCAAATTCTCCACGCTCAGAGCATTCTTTTGAATGAATTCACGACGCGGCTCTACCACATCGCCCATGAGCTTGGTGAACAGATCATCGGCCTCGACCATATCATCCACGCGTACTTGCAACAGGGTCCGCGCGTCCGGGTCCAGCGTTGTTTCCCAGAGTTGATCGGGGTTCATCTCTCCCAAACCTTTGTAGCGTTGCAGCGACAAGCCCTTTTCGCCCTCCTCCAGAATCGCGCGCAGCAGGTCGAGCGGGCCGTGTATGACTTGACCCCGATCGCGACGCACCAACGTTGCGGGGGTGTTGTAGACCTCTTGCAGGCTTTGGGTGAAACTGCCGGTTTTACGGGCCTCACCCGAGCGCAACATGGGGCCGTCCAGTGTGCGTACTTCTTCCACACCGCGCAGGATGCGCGCGAGGCGGATGCCGTGATCCTGTGTGATGCGGCCTTGCCAGCCGCGTTCGTATTCCAGTGCAATCAAGTCAAGGCGCGCCGCGACCTTGTCGGCCACGCCCTGCAAATCGGCATCAACAGCGCCGGGCACGAAGGCACCGGCTACAGCAGCCTGCTCCAGAATATGGCGCGGATAATGCGTTGGGAAGGCGTCCAGCACACGCTTCAGCTGGCGCGCTTCATCCACTACGCGGGTCAGGTCCTGGCCGATGATTTCCTCGCCCGAGCCTAATTTAAGTACTGCGCCTTCGACGCCCTGATTGATCAAATAATCATCCAGCGCAGCCTGGTCCTTCAGGTAAACCTCTGATTTACCTCTAGAAACCTTGTATAGCGGTGGTTGAGCGATGTAGAGATACCCGCCTTCGATCAACTCTGGCATTTGCCGGTAGAAGAAGGTCAACAAGAGGGTGCGGATATGCGCGCCGTCAACATCTGCGTCCGTCATAATGACGATTTTGTGGTAACGCAGTTTTTCGATGTTGAATTCGTCGCGGCCAATGCCGGTGCCCAACGCCATCACGAGGTTACCGATCTCTTGGCTCGACAACATCCGGTCAAACCGCGCCCGTTCCACGTTCAAGATTTTGCCACGCAAAGGCAGAACAGCCTGAGTCAGCCGATCCCGACCGGTCTGAGCAGAACCACCAGCCGAGTCCCCCTCGACCAGGAAAACTTCAGTCTTGGACGGATCTTTTTCAGAGCAATCCTTCAGCTTACCAGCCAGATAGTTCACATCCATCGCAGTCTTGCGGCGGGTCAGTTCGCGAGCTTTACGGGCGGCCTCGCGCGCTAAAGCTGCCTCGATGATCTTACCGACAATCCCCTTAGCCTCATTCGGGTTCTCTTCGAACCATTCAGCCAGCTTCTCGTTCATCAGACCTTCGACCGCCGGGCGCACCTCAGAGCTGACCAACTTGTCCTTGGTCTGGGACGAGAATTTCGGATCGGGCACTTTCACAGACAACACGCAGGTCAGGCCTTCGCGTGCATCGTCACCGGTGAAGCTGACCTTTTCCTTCTTTGCGATGCCGCTGGACTGCGCATAGTTGTTGATCGTCCGGGTCAGCGCGCCGCGGAACCCAGCCACATGGGTGCCGCCATCGCGCTGCGGGATGTTATTGGTGAAGGGCAGTACGGTCTCATGATAACTGTCGTTCCACCACATGGCGATTTCCACGCCGATATCGTCACGCTCGCCCTTGATATAAATCGGTTCGGGCATCGCCGGGGTCTTGGACCGGTCGAGATATTTGACAAACTCTTTGACGCCGCCCTCGTAGAACAGCTCGGTTTCCAGCCGCTCAGCAGGGCGCTCGTCGATCAGGATGATCCGCACGCCTGAGTTCAGGAAAGCCAGCTCGCGCAAGCGCTTTTCCAGCGTCTCAAACGAGTATTCGAGGTTCGAAAACGTGTTGGTCGAGGCCAGAAATCGTACCTCGGTTCCTGTGCGATCGCCGCACTCGCCGACGACTTTCAGATGTTCCGCCGTCTCACCGCCCTCAAAACGCGCCACATGTTCCTTGCCGGCCCGCCAAATGCGCAGTTCCAGCCAATCGGATAGCGCATTCACCACCGAGACGCCCACTCCATGCAGACCGCCTGACACCTTGTACGAGTTGCTGTCGAACTTACCGCCAGCGTGCAGTTGGGTCATGATGACTTCAGCCGCTGAAACGCCTTCCTCGGGGTGGATATCCACCGGGATTCCACGTCCATTGTCGCTGACCGAAACGCTGGAATCCGCGTGAATTTTTACAGTCACATGGTCGGCATGACCGGCCAGTGCCTCGTCAATTCCGTTATCGACAACCTCGTACACCATATGGTGCAGACCCGAACCATCATCCGTATCCCCGATATACATACCGGGACGTTTGCGAACTGCCTCTAAGCCTTTGAGAACTTTGATGGAATCAGCGCCGTATTCTTGGGGTGCCTGTGCGTCTTCGGACATGCCGTTAGTACCTATATTATTTTGGTAACTTATACGTTTTCTGGTGGGGATTGTCACGTGCTCCCCCCATATTTTGTGGTTCTGATCCGCTTAATTTGCGGATCAAAGCCGATCAAGGTCTGCTGCAATATCCTCGGCAATTTCTGCCGCGTTCACATCGTCCCGTTCGGCTGACAATCGCAACCCCAGAAGGTCGGATTGATAGCGCGCTGCCAAGCGATCCGGGTCATGACTTGGCGCGATTTCTCCGGCCTTCTGCGCGCTGCGAAAGAGGTCCGCAAAACAAGCTTTCATGTCAGCCATATGGGTTTGCGCCTGATCAGCCAGATCATGTTCTTTGGCTTGCAATTCCGCATAAGTCTTCGCCAACATGCAGGCTTTTGTTGGCAGCTCCGACGCCTCGATCACACGACGAGGTTGCACCTTAAGAGCACCAAGCGGGCCCAATTCCTGCGCCAAAGCCTTCATATTGGCAACCCCTTCCCGAGTATACCGCTCTAACGCCAGGGCGTAGAGCGCATCTTTCGACCCGAACGCCGCGTAGAAGCTGCCCGGTTTAAGCTTCAGCTCTCGCTCGAGATCCTTAAGCGACGTCCCCGCCCAGCCGTGACGCCAGAAAATATCTCGCGCCTGCGCGATAAGCGCGTCTCGGTCATATGAGGGTTTGCGGGGCATCGTTTCACCAATTCTTGAACGTTCGCTCAATTATATACTTGAGTGATCGCTCAAGAAACCCTAAATACGACTCATCGCGCCAGAAACAGGAGTTTTGACATGGCCAATTTCCCGTCTCACGACCTAGAAACCGCCCCGGAAGGGTCCAAGCCGCTGCTTGAGAAATCTCAGGCTGCATTCGGCCGCCTGCCCGGTCTTCATAAAGTAATGGCTGAAAGCCCCCAGCATCTGGAAGGCTATCAGGTTCTGCACGGCCTGTTTCTGCAGACCGATTTCAACAACGACGAAAAAACCGTTGTCTGGCAAACCATCAATGTCGAAAACGAATGCCATTACTGCGTGCCTGCGCACACCGGCATCGCAAAGATGATGAAGGTCTCTGACGAGATCACCGAGGCGCTGCGCAACGAAACGCCGCTGCCCACGGCCAAGCTGGAAGCGCTACGCACCTTTACCCTGCAAGTGATGGAAACCCGTGGAAACCCGACTGAGGAACAGCTGCAGGCCTTCTTTGACGCTGGCTATTCCCACCGTGCGGTCCTGGATGTCGTACTGGGTCTGGCACAAAAAACCATGTCGAACTACGTCAACCACATGGCCAAAACCCCGGTCGACGAAGTGATGCGCGGCTTCCTTTGGGAACGCAAAGTCGGCGAGCCTGCCTAAACGCTGACGACCGAGCCCTCGTCGCCTTCGGTAACGACCAGCGTTTGGGCTCGATCCCCCAATTCTGCAAATAGCTCAGGCCCGGTGCCCGTCATCCAGGCCTGTGCACCCAGCGCACAAATCTCATCATACAACGCAGCGCGCCGACCCGCATCCAGATGCGCGGCCACCTCATCCAGCAATACAATAGGAGGTGCTCCAACCATCTCCGCCAACGCTCGCGCGTTTGATAGGATCAGCGATACCAGCAGTGCTTTCTGCTCACCGGTCGAGCAATCTTTGGCAGGAACGCCCTTGGCGGAATATACACCATACAGGTCTGATCGATGCGGGCCGACCAAAGTCCGCCCGGCGGCCAGATCGTGAAACCGGCTTTCATCCAAAGCTTCTCGCAAGTCTTCCGCCGTCTCAGGCATTGCACCTTCGGTTTGAACCAATTCAAGATCCGCTGACGGAAAGGCCGTCTCAGCTTTATCCTGTGCTGAGCGCAGATACTCCAACGCACTCAACCGCGCGGCGTGGATGCGATGCCCCATCTCGGCCATCTGCCCTTCCAGCGCCGCGTACCAATGGGCATCGCGAACTTGTTCTTTCAGCAACCGGTTCCGCTCGCGCATCGCTTTTTCATAGGTCAGAGATGCCTCGGCATGTGCCGGATCAAAACTCAGCGCGATCCGGTCGAGGAACCGCCGCCGCCCTTCAGCCCCTTCGATCCATAGACGGTCCATCGATGGGATTAACCAAACTACCCGCGCCAGCTTTCCCAATTCAATCTGGCTTGAGGCTTTCTCATCAATCCGCACCTGCCGCGCCGCACCACCTTCGGACCAAGTTTCAATCTCGAAATTCTGTCCTTGCGCATTCAATAGCCCAATCAGCTTCCACCCCAGCGCCTCGGGGCGCCGTGTCATCTCAGCGGCGCTTGCCCGCCGCATCCCGCGCCCGGGTGAGAACAGAGAAACCGCTTCCAGTATGTTGGTCTTACCGGCCCCGTTTGGCCCATGGATCGCCACTGGCCGCCCGTCCAACGACAGGCGCGCCAGCTTATGAGACCGAAAATGCGAGACCGTAAGCTCGGTCAGGGCCAATCCCATGACCCCTCTCTTTCGTTAGAGATCACCCAGTCGAGGCAATCAGACGCGCATCGGCATTACGACATATACCGCGCTTTGGTCGTTGCCTTCGCGCATCAGCGTCGGATCACCTGCCGAGTTGAACATAAACACCGCATTTTCACGATCCACCTGAGACGCGATTTCGAGCAGATACTTAGCGTTGAACCCGATCTCCAGGCGCTCATCCCCGTAAGCAACTGCCAGCTCTTCCTCAGCCGCACCACTGTCGGGTGCATTCACTGACAGAACCAGCTTATCCGCATCCAATTGCAGTTTGACGGCCCGCGACCGCTCGGACGAAACTGTCGCCACACGATCCACAGCCTGCGCGAATTCAGCCGCGTCCACTTCTAACTTGCGCGTGTTACCTTGCGGGATGACACGTGTGTAATCCGGGAACGTTCCGTCGATCACTTTCGAGGTGAGCGTGATGTCAGGCGTTGCAAACCGCACCTTGGTTTCACTGACCGAGACGGCGATGTCCATCTCGTCATCATCCAGCAGCTTGCGCAGTTCGCCCACGGTTTTGCGGGGCACGATCACGCCCGGCATATCCGCTGCACCATCCGGCAGATCCGCATCGATCCGTGCCAAGCGGTGACCATCAGTCGCCACGCAACGCAGTACCTTGCCGCCCTCGGAACCATCCGCAACGTGCATGTAAACGCCGTTCAAATAATATCTCGTCTCTTCCGTGGAAATGGCAAACTTCGATTTATCGAACAGCCGGCGCAACAATGCCGCCGACGCCGTAAAGTTCGATTGGTATTCTGAAGACGCCATAACCGGGAAATCTTCTTTCGGCAGCGTGGCCAGAGAAAAATTCGAGCGCCCCGCTTCCACGGTCAACCGCCCAGCTGCACTATCTGCGGTTAGGGTCACCAGCGCCCCATCGGGCAGTTTGCGTACGATCTCATGTAGCGTTGTGGCCGCAACAGTCGTGGCGCCCGCTTTCTCGACCTGCGCAGGGGCCTTGTCGACCACTTCGATGTCCAGATCGGTGGCACGAAACAGCGCCTGATTGCCTTCGGCCTCGATCAGCACGTTGGCAAGTATGGGAATGGTGTTGCGACGTTCGACAACTGACTGGGCCTGTGAAACGGCCTTGAGAAGGGTGCCGCGTTCGATGCTGATCTTCATACCCTCTGTTCCTTTGACTTGCGTGCCGAAATAGGCGGGACTGGCACGTTAGCGTCTCAGCCCTGAGGCACAAGGATTTTTTACGGATTTCTGGGTCGGATTGCCTCGGTGGTCAAGAGCAGCGCGCGTGAAACACACCAGATCATTCTCAACCGTGGACAATAGCGCACAAGAAAACACCCCGAACGCAATAGTCCGGGGTGTTTTTCAAGGATTCAGTGAGGTTTAGGCTTCCAAGGCCCGGCGCAGCATCTCAACATCTTCGGCAATCTGGCCATCGGTCAACTTCAGCTCTTCGATGCGCTTCACGCCATGCATGACCGTGGTGTGGTCTCGCCCGCCAAATCGACGGCCAATCTCAGGTAGCGACCGACTGGTCAGTTGCTTGCACAGATACATCGCCACCTGACGCGGACGCGCATAGGACCGCAGGCGTTTAGGGCCGATGATATCGCTGAGGCGGATGTTGTAATAATCCGAGACCTTTCGCTGGATCTCTTCGACGGTGATCTTGCGCTCGGAGGCGCGCAGTACATCGGCCAGACAATCCTGCGTCAGCTCCATATCGATCTCGCGCCCGACCAGCGAGGCAAAGGCGAACAAGCGGGTCAGCGCCCCTTCCAGCACGCGCACATTGGTCGAGATGCGGTGTGCAAGGAATTCCAATACACCATCAGCAATGGTCAGATCGGGATAGGTGCTGCTGTACTGCTGCACTTTGTTCTGCAGGATTCCCAGACGCAATTCGTAGTCTGTGGGATGAAGATCGACGACAAGGCCACATTGCAAGCGCGATTTCACGCGATCCTCAAGGTCTTTGATTTCGCCCGGAGCGCGGTCGGCCGAGATGATGATCTGCTTGTTCTGATCCACCAGCGCGTTGAACGTGTGGAAAAATTCTTCCTGCGTCGAATCCTTGCCAGCGATGAACTGCACGTCATCGACCATCAGCACATCGACCGAACGGAACAAGTGCTTGAAATCCATCATGCGGCGTTCACGCAAGGCCTGCACAAAGCGATACATGAACTGTTCTGCTGACAGATAAAGCACATTCAACTCGGGGTGCTTGGTTTTCAACTCCCACGCAATCGCGTGCATCAGGTGGGTTTTACCCAGTCCAACACCGCCGTAGAGCACGAGCGGATTGAAAGTTACCGGGCCGCCCTCGGATACGCGGCGAGCTGCGGCATGTGCAAGTTCGTTGGGTTTGCCAACAACAAAGCTATCAAAGGTAAACCGTGCATCCAGTGGCGCAGCCTGTAGTGCTTCAAGCGCATCGTTGGCTGTATCTGTAACAGCGGGCCGGGTTTCTGGCGCGGGAGATGGCTTGGACTCTTCCACCAATGTGGGACGGACTGACGAATTGGCCGCTGTGCGAAACGCCAAGCGCTGAACCTTTTCGCCCGATGTGTTCAGCTCATAGAGAATAAGGTCCGCAAAATTCTGACTGACATAGTTGCCCATGAAGTTGGTCGGCACCGAGAACACCGCTACACCATCCTGCAACTCCTGAAACTCCAAGGGTTCAATCCAGGTGGTAAAATTGTTCTTCCCAACCGCCTTCATCAATTTGCTACGCAGTTGTCCCCATTTCTCTTGTGTCATTCGGCGCCTCACGCATCCCATTCATTATTGGCCTTAAGGCCTTTTTTAATGTGTCCCGAATTACGGGCCTTTATGGCGCTCACACACAAGGGAACGTTACGCCAAACCTGATGGTCTGGCGGGTACGCTCGAATATCATCGCAGTCCAATACAGCACGGCCCCAAAATGGGGGCACACCCGGAATCCGGGATGCGCATGATATTCCAATCTATCGACAGGGCCAGGATCTTCGGCTAACCCGAGACCCAGAGCAGATCGTCCAACTGACCGAAGCCAGCTTTCGAACATTCGTTCCTAAATCTTTCCGATGCCCGTCGGTCAGATCCTTGGAACAGCCTGTCCCCCCAAGCGAGTGAATCGCTGATTAAGTCGTAGCAAGAGCCCAAGGGTCCGAGCAACGAAACTCTGATATTGACTCGGGGTTCTGGGCGAAAGAATCTCTCGGCTTCGTGAAGACGCGGCTTTCCGGCAACAATGAAAAAGGCGTCGCAATCAGCGACGCCTTTTTCGCAAATCAACGCTTGACGCGTTTTCCCAAAGAATCAGCCCAGCGCTTTGACGCGCGCCGACAGGCGCGACATTTTGCGGGCTGCGGTGTTCTTGTGGAAGACGCCTTTGGTGACGCCACGCATCAACTCAGGCTGAGCGGCGCGCAGGGCTGCGGTAGCTGCGTCCTTGTCGCCGGATGCGATCGCTTCTTCAACCTTGCGCAGGTGGGTACGGATGCGCGAACGACGCGCTTTGTTGACGGCGAAGCGCTTTTCGTTCTGACGGGCGCGTTTCTTTGCCTGGGGCGAATTTGCCATGTGTCTCTGACCTTTTGTTCGGTACGGTTATCTTGGGTTGCGCGCCACGGACATATCCGCACCGGATCAGAAATCACGAGTGTGAGTCGGGCCAAGCGGGCCGCACGCGCATGTATGACGGCGGTCTCTAACCAAGTTTGGCAGGTTTGCCAAGCTGATTCTTCCAGTATGTGATGAGGGAAAAAGGCGGGGTCTGCCCGCCTAATATCACTAAGCGACGATTATGATCACTTGTCGCGGAACTGAGCCGCACGTTTTTCCAGAAACGCGGCCATGCCTTCTTTCTGGTCCTCTGTCGCGAACATCGAATGGAACACCCGACGCTCAAACAGCATGCCTTCGCTCAGCGGTAGCTCATAGCTGCGGTTCACAGCCTCTTTGGCCGCGATGGCCGTGATCTGCGATTTCTCTGCAATCTTCTGCGCCGCACCGGTTGCCTCTTCGATCAGCTTTTTGGCGGGCACGACACGACTGACCAATCCGGCGCGCTCGGCCTCTTCAGCGTCCATGAAGCGGCCTGTCAGGTTCATGTCCATCGATTTGGACTTACCAACGAAGCGGGTCAGACGCTGACTGCCACCAAGCCCAGCGATGACGCCCAGATTGATCTCGGGCTGGCCGAACTTGGCGGTGTCGGCAGCGATGATGAAATCGCACAGCATCGCCAGTTCACACCCACCGCCCAGCGCGTAACCGGCAACGGCGGCGATGATAGGTTTACGGATCGCGGTAACCCTATCGTTGGCGTCTGCAAACAGATTAACGTCGAACACATCGACAAAGCTCATTTCGGACATTTCCTTAATGTCCGCACCGGCGGCAAAGGCCTTGTCCGAGCCGGTGATGACGATGCAGCGCACTTTGTCATTGCTATCTGCATCTTCGAGCGCCTCGCACAGCTCACCCAGCAACTGGGTGTTCAGCGCGTTCATCGCATCGGGGCGGTTGAGCTTGATAAGGGCGACGTGGTCTTCGATTTCGACGATGATCGTCTCAAAAGCCATGAGGTGTAAGCTTCCGGTTGTTCCGTTCAGGTACGATTCCTTATCACGCGATTTCGCTGGATCAAGTTATCTTTGGCATTGCGCGCAATAGAAGGATGAGCGACCGGACTGGGTGATTCTCTTGATTTCAGCGCCACAACCCTCGGTTCGACAAGGCTCTCCTTCGCGGCCGTAGACGTCAAAGCTGTGCTGAAAATATCCAAGTTCTCCATCGGCTTGGCGGAAATCGCGCAGCGATGACCCCCCCGCTTCAATCGCGTCCTGCAACACTTTTCTGATGATCGGCACAAGGGCCGCAACGCGTGGCGCAGAAATCTGTCCGGCTTTGCGACGTGGCGACACCTTGCCGCGATAAAGCGCTTCGCAGACGTAAATATTACCCAAACCAGCAACGATTCCCTGATCCAACAACGCTGATTTGACCGGGCTGTTCTTGCCTTTGAAGGCGTCTATCAGGTGCTGTTCGTGAAAATCATTACCCAACGGTTCAGGACCCAGAACCGATAGCAGCTTGTGCTGCTCCGCCGTTGCCGACGGCAGCAGGTCCATTGCCCCGAACCGGCGCGGATCGTTGAAGGTGATGCGTGCGCCATTAGCCATATGAAACACCACGTGATCATGTTTCTGCGCCATCGGATGCTCATGCGCATACTGTCCGAGCGGATCGCCAGAGACCGTCATCCGCCCCGACATGCCCAGATGGATCAACAACGTCTCGGCACTGCTGAGATCCGCCAGAATGTACTTCGACCGTCGCCGCAGCCGATCCACCCGTTGCCCCGTCAGTCGCTCGGCCATCCGAGCCGGGAAAGGCCAACGCAAATCGGGGCGATTCACGTCCGCCCTTTCGATCACTGCGCCCTCCATTGCGGGGCTCAGGCCGCGTCTTACTGTCTCGACCTCGGGCAATTCGGGCATTACAGGGCTCCTATTCCAAAGGGCCGCATTGTGCCCGCCTCTTATCGCCCTATAACAGAGGCGAAATTCGACAAACGGCAAGGCAAATGTCCGACACCAACGACAAGACCACCCATTTCGGGTTCGAAACCGTGCGCGAGGCTGAAAAAGCCGGCCGCGTACAGGGCGTGTTCAATTCGGTCGCCTCGAAATACGACGTGATGAACGACGTGATGTCGATGGGCATCCACCGGGTCTGGAAAGACGCGATGATGGACTGGCTTGCCCCGCGCGCCGGTCAGCGGCTTCTGGATGTGGCGGGCGGCACCGGCGATATCTCGTTCCGCTTTCTGAAGCGCGCAGGCCACGGCCATGCTACCGTGCTGGACCTGACCGAGCCGATGCTGGTCGAAGGCCGCCAGCGCGCGGAGGCCGACCAGATGTCCGACAGCCTGAATTGGGTGGTGGGCGATGCGATGGCGCTGCCCTTCGAGGATAACACCTTCGACGTCTACACCATCTCCTTCGGCATCCGGAACGTCACCCGCCCGCGAGAGGCGCTTAACGAGGCCTATCGCGTTCTGAAGCCCGGTGGGCGTCTTATGGTGCTTGAGTTCAGCCAGTTACCCAATGACGGGCTGCAGAAGCTTTACGACCTCTACAGTTTCAATGTCATCCCGCGTATGGGCAAGCTGATCGCCAACGACTACGACAGCTATCAGTACCTTGTGGAATCAATCCGCAAGTTCCCAGATCAGGAGACATTCCTGAACATGGTCTGCACCGCCGGGTTCGAAAACGCCAAATACCGCAACCTGAGCATGGGCATTGCCGCACTGCATTCTGGCTGGAAGATCTAGATGCGCGGCCCTCACAACATCATTCGCCTGGTCCGGACGGGCGCCACGCTGGAACGTACCGGTGCCATGAACGTCGTATTGGATGCATTCGAGGCACCGCGTGCCGTACGTATTCTGGCGCATACCCTTGGCAAACCGTTCCAATGGCTGGGCTACAAGGGCGACCCCGAGATGCCGCCCGCCACCCGTGCCCTGACCGCATTGGGTCCGGCTTACATCAAATTCGGGCAGGTACTTTCGACCCGCCCCGATGTGGTGGGAAATGAACTGGCCGAGCAACTGCGTGTTCTGCAAGACAAGCTGCCGCCCTTTTCCAAAGCTGAAGCAATGGCAGAGGTCGAGAAAGAGTTAGGCCAACCGACGTCAGAGATATTCAGCGAGTTCAGTGAACCCATCGCCGCTGCCTCGATTGCTCAGGTTCACAAGGCCAAACTGACCAGCACAGGCGAAGACGTTGCTGTCAAAGTCCTGAGACCGGGTATCGAGCGCGCCTTCCGCAAGGATGTAGACGCGTTCTATTTCGCCGCGCGTATGGTGCAACTTTGCGCCCCCGGAGCGCGCCGCCTACGCCCGATGGAAGTGATCGAGCATTTCGACGGCGTAGTACGCGGCGAGTTGGACCTGCGTCTGGAAAGTGCCGCCTCCTCGGAATACGCTGCCAATACCAAGGATGATGCCGGATTCTGGTTGCCTCCGGTGGTCTGGTCGCTATCCGCACGCCGCGTCATGACGCTCAGCTGGGCTGATGGCATTCCCTTGGGAGATAACAACGCGCTGGACGCTGCCGGACATAATCGCCGCGATCTGGCTGAGCGCGTGCTCCGCCTGTTCCTATTGCACGCGCTACGCGACGGCTATTTTCACGCCGACATGCACCAAGGCAACCTCAAGGTCGCTGCGAACGGTGACATTATCGCCTATGACTACGGCATCATGGGTCATATCGATGAATATACTCGCCGGGTCTATGCCGAGATTCTCTTTGGTTTCATCCGCCGCGACTATAAACGCGTGGCCGAAGTCCATTTCGAAGCAGGCTATGTGCCTGCCAATCAGGACGTCGACGAATTCGCCCGCGCCTTGCGCGCGGTAGGTGAGCCGATCTTCGGCATGGACGCCACCCATATCTCGATGGGTCGGCTGCTAAGCTACCTGTTCGAAGTCACTGAACGCTTTGGCATGGAAACCCGCACCGAGCTGATCCTGCTGCAACGCACCATGGTGGTGGTCGAAGGCGTCGCCCGCTCGCTTGATGATCACATGAACATCTGGGAGGTCGCCCGACCGGTGGTCGAGGATTACATCAAACAATCCATCGGCCCCCGCGCCGCCCTGCGCGATTTCGGCAAAACCGCCCTGGTGCTTGCCCGTTTCGGCCCCCGCTTGCCCGGTCTGGTGGAAAATGCCCTGATTGCCCAGACTCAAAAAGACGACCCAAAGACCCCGGGTTTGATCGCGAACCTTCTGCCAGCAGCGATCGGCGCGGCCGCAGGCATAGCCGCGACGCTGGTGATCTTCGCACTCAGCTAAACCAACCCGACCGCTTCATCTGGCCAAAAATACCTTCGGGGGGGAATCGCGCCCCGGCGCGATTGGGGGGCAGACAGCCCCCCTTGCCCCGACCCAACTCAGAGCCGCTCGATGGCGAGGGCAATCCCCTGCCCTCCGCCGATGCACATGGTGATCAGACCTTTCGATCCGCCAATACGCTCCAACTCATACAACGCTTTAAGCGTGATAATAGCCCCTGTGGCGCCCACCGGATGGCCCAGCGCAATAGCCCCACCGTTCGGATTCACCTTTGCAGCGTCCAGACCCAATTCCTGATTGACGGCCAGAGCTTGCGCCGCAAAGGCCTCGTTGCTTTCGATCACGTCGAAATCATCCGCAGACAAACCCGTCTTTGCGAACAGGTTCTGCACTGCGGGAACCGGGCCGATGCCCATCACCTCGGGTCGCACGCCGGCATGGGCATAGCCAATCACGCGCGCTTTGGGTTTCAAGCCCGCCTTTTCTGCAGCATCCGCTGTCGCCAACACCATCGCCGCCGCGCCGTCATTGATGCCCGAGGCGTTGCCCGCCGTCACCCGCCCATCTTTCTGGAATACCGGGCGCAATCCGGCCAGCGCCTCGGCAGTGGTGGCCTTGGGATGTTCATCGACCTTGAAGTCGACCATCTCGCGCTTGACCTTGACCTGCACCGGCGCGATCTGGCTGTCGAAATACCCGGCCTCAATCGCCGCAGCCGCACGGGTCTGGCTGGTCAGCGCAAACGCGTCCATCTGTTCGCGGCTGATCTGGTGTTCATCCGCCACATTCTCGGCAGTCACCCCCATATGCCCGGTGCCGAATGGGCAGTTCAACGCGCCCAGCATCATGTCGAGCGATTTGACATCGCCCATCTTCGCCCCCCAACGGGCCTGCGGTATGACATAAGGGCTGCGCGACATGCTTTCGGCACCGCCCGCCACGGCAAACTCGGCATCGCCTAGCATCAGCGCCTGCACCGCCGACACTACTGCCTGCGCCCCCGAACCGCACAGCCGGTTCACGTTCATCGCCGGAGTCCCGTTCGGAATACCCGCCTGCATTGCGGCGACTCGCGACAGATACATGTCGCGCGGTTCGGTGTTGATCACATGACCAAAGACAACATGATCAATCTGCGCGCCTTCAACGCCCGAACGCTCCATTGCCGCCTCGGTCGCCACGGTCGCCAGATCGATCGGAGCGGTCGAGGCCAACGCACCGCCAAAGGTCCCGATGGCTGTGCGCGCACCGTCCAGTATTACTATGTCCGTCATGTTTTCTCCTCCAAGTCTCGCGCGTATTATGCACCTGCAGCATGATCTTCATATTAGACTCACTGTCACGCCGGAATTGACATTACGTTGCGCAACACCCATGGATTCCGTCATGACGGAAAACACAGACGATATTCTGACGCGCCTGCCCGCCCGATTGAAAGAGGCGCGCCGCGCCAAAGGCCTGTCGCTTGAGGCGGTCGCCAACCTCAGCGGCGTCTCGCGTTCCATGGTCAGCCAGATCGAGCGTGGCGAAAGCAGCCCCACAATTTCGACTCTGTGGAACCTGACACGCGCTCTGCAGGTGGATTTCGCCGGACTTTTGGAAGACGCCAAAACGACCGACCAGATCGAAGTGCTGCGTCAAGCAGAAGTGCCCAGTATCGACAATATGGGCGAGAAATGCCGGATTCGCATCCTCTCTCCCCCCGAAGAGGCCGGAGGACACGAGGTCTATGATATTCAGTTTCAGGCCAATGGGAGCCTGAACAGCCAACCTCATGCGCGCGGCGCACGGGAGCAACTGACTGTGCTGGAAGGCGCCGTCCGTGTCACTTCGGGAACGGCATCCAGCGATCTGAAACAAGGGGATACCGCCCGGTATGCCGCCGATATTACGCATTCGATAAGCGCTGAAAACCCGGCCCGCGTTTTCCTGATCGTAAAAAACGCCTGAACGGGCAAGATTCCGCCTTCACGGATATTTTTCCCAAATACTGTAATTCTCCTATTTGGGAATTTCATCCGCTATGTTAGACGTGCGACTCAGATTAACGGAGGTCGCCATGGCTGATGCATTCCTGTCCCATATTTCGGATACACTCGCGCAGATTGAGGCAGAGGGTCTGTACAAGCGCGAACGAATGATCACCTCGCCTCAGGGCGGTGAGATTACAGTGGGGGACAAGCAGGTGATCAACCTGTGCGCCAACAACTATCTGGGTTTGGCCGATCACCCTGCGCTGATCAACGCCGCCAAAGGCGCAATGGAGCCCAAGGGGTTCGGCATGGCCTCGGTCCGGTTCATCTGCGGTACGCAGGACATCCATCGTGAACTTGAGCAGAAGCTGGCAAAGTTCCTGAACAAGGACGATTCAATTCTGTTCGCTGCCTGCTTCGACGCCAATGGCGGGTTGTTTGAGCCTTTGTTAGGGCCCGAAGACGCCATTATCTCTGACGGTCTAAATCATGCCTCGATTATCGACGGGGTACGGCTGTGTAAGGCAAAACGCTATCGCTACATGAACAACGACATGAATGACCTCGAAGCGTGGCTGAAACAAGCACGCGAGGACGGGGCGCGGCATATCATGATCGCAACCGATGGTGTGTTCTCAATGGACGGCTATCTGGCCAATCTGCCGAAGATTCGCGAGCTGGCCGACAAATACGACGCCATCGTGATGGTCGATGACTGCCACGCCACCGGCTTTATGGGGCCAAACGGAGCGGGCACGCCGGACCACTTCGGTGTCGACGTGGATATTCTGACGGGAACTCTGGGCAAGGCACTTGGGGGGGCAATCGGCGGTTATATCGCCGGGCCGCAGCCAGTGATCGACCTGCTGCGGCAGCGGGCGCGGCCCTATCTGTTCTCAAACTCGTTGCCGCCATCCATCGTTGCCGCAGGGCTTGAGGCAATCCGTCTGGTTGAAGAAGGTGACATGCTGCGCGCCCAATTATGCGGCAATGCCAAGTACTGGCGCGCCGGGTTAGAGAATCTGGGCTTCGACCTACTTCCGGGCGAACACCCGATCATCCCGGTCATGCTGGGTGAAGCGACCCTGGCGCAGGATATGGCATCGCGATTGTTTGAAGAAGGCGTCTATGTTTCGGGCTTTTTCTTCCCTGTCGTGCCGCGTGGTCAGGCCCGAATCAGAACGCAGATGAATGCGGCTCTAACACGCGACGAATTAGACCGGGCGCTCGCGGCATTTGGCAGGGTCGGCAAAGAATTGGGGATAATCTGATGCGGCCCAACACGATGAAAGCCCTTGAGAAATCCAAGCCCCAGGAAGGTCTGTGGATGGTGCAGGCCCCGGTACCCGAGATCGGCCCAGACGAGGTTCTTATCCGCATCAACAAGACCGGGATTTGCGGCACGGATATTCATATCTGGAACTGGGATGAATGGGCTGCGGCCACCGTGCCGATCCCGATGATCACCGGCCACGAGTTCGCGGGTGAAATTGTTGAATTGGGTCGCAACGTGACAGGGATGACGGTCGGCCAACGCTGTTCAGGCGAGGGCCATCTGATCACCCCTGACAGCCGCCAGAGCCGTGCGGGCAAGTTCCACCTTGATCCCGGCACGCGCGGTATCGGTGTGAATGAACAGGGTGCCTTTGCGCAATACCTGAAACTGCCTGCCTTTAACGTGGTGCCCCTGCCTGACGACGTACCGGATGAGATCGGGGCGATCCTCGACCCGCTGGGCAATGCCGTGCACACTGCACTCAGCTTCGATCTGCTGGGCGAGGACGTATTGATTACTGGCGCAGGCCCTATCGGCATCATGGCCGCCGCCGTTGCCCGTCATGCCGGTGCCCGGCATGTAGTGATCACCGATATCAACCCCGACCGCCTGAAACTGGCCGAACACGTGGTACCTACGGTACGCACCGTTGATGTGTCCAAAGAGGATCTGCAGGATGTCATCGCGGAACTGGGCATGACTCAGGGCTTTGATGTCGGGCTTGAAATGTCGGGCTCGCAAGCCGCGCTGGACCAGATGGTCGAAGCGCTGGTTATGGGGGGCAAGATCGCGCTGTTGGGGATTCCGCCCGGAAAATCTCCGGTGGACTGGTCGCGCATCGTGTTCAAAGCTATCACCATCAAGGGTGTCTATGGGCGCGAGATGTTCGAGACCTGGTACAAGATGATCGCCATGTTGCAGAACGGGCTGGATGTCAGCCGCGTAATCACCCACCAGTTCGCGGTCGATGACTTTGCCCAGGGATTCAAGGCCATGAAATCCGGTCAATCAGGCAAGGTGGTTCTGGACTGGACCTAACGCTCTGGAACCGTGCGGGTTTTGTCCCTAAACAGGGATAAACCCGCGCGTCTGGAGGAGCACATGGGCGACAAAGACAGGTATACAGAACGGGGAATCGAAGAGTCTCTGGTCACCGATTTCACAGAAACTCACCGCAAAAGCTATGGGGATTTTCTGCAACTTAAGACTCTGCTGAACCTGCAAAAGACCTTTCAGGACCCGGCCCAACCTGATGAGATGTTGTTCATCATCATTCATCAGGTCAGCGAACTGTGGCTGAAACTGATGCACCATCAACTTGTCGAAGTCCGCCGGTTCTTGCAGCAGGACGATTTCGGTCCCGCGATGAAGAACCTCGACCGGATCAAGGCGATCCAACGGCAGTTGATCGCCGCGTGGGAGACGCTACTGACTATGACTCCCGCGGACTACATGACGTTTCGGGACGCATTAGGCAGTTCGTCAGGCTTTCAAAGCTATGGCTATCGCCAAATCGAGTTCATTCTGGGCAACAAAGATCCCGCGACCCTGAAAGTGCATGCGCATGACCCAGAAGTGATGGAGATGCTGAACGCGACTCTTACCAAACCCTCGCTCTATGACGAAGTGCTGCGGATGCTGGCCCGGCAAGGGTTTGACGTGCCGCATGATCTGATCGAGCGGGATTACGCAAAGCCCTACTCCGGCGATCCGCGTATCGTCAAAATCTGGGTCGAAGTGTTCCGCAACACGGAGCAATACTGGGATCTTTACGCGCTGGCCGAAAAACTGATGGATGTGGAATCTCTGTTCCAGAGGTGGCGATTCGATCATGCAACCGCGGTTGAGCGCGTGATCGGAATGCAGCCCGGAACGGGTGGATCTAGCGGCGTGGCCTTCCTGCGCAAAGCGCTGGAGTTGCGGTTTTTCCACGACCTCTACGACGTGCGAACCGAACTGATGTATACTGGGGAATAGGCCATGCTGTATCGCGGATTCACCCAAGAAGAGCTTGAGCAGGAGTATTCCCCTAGCTCAATGATTGGCGGTGATCTGACGCCATATCTAGCCAGCTATTCTGCCCTCAGCACACAGGCACGGTCTGAAATTAGGATGCAGGAAAACCGTTCCTATGGCGACAGCCCGACGCAAGTTCTAGATTTCTTCCCCGCACCTGGCGCCAACGCGCCTTTGCATGTCTTTATTCATGGTGGCTATTGGCAGGCGCTTAGCCAGCGTGAGTCGGCCCCTATGGCACCGGTATTGCATGAGAACGGGCAAGCCTTTGCCACGCTGAATTATACGCTCGCCCCCGATGCCAGATTGGGGCAGATGGTCGAAGAATGCCGTACCGCCTTGTTGTGGCTTGCGTCACAGGCCGAAACACTGGGTTTTGATCCATCAAACATCACGCTATCGGGTCACAGTGCAGGTGCCCATCTGGTCGCGATGGTGATGGCGACGTCTTCGAAGGCATTTGCGCAGGCTGGCCTGCGGGTGCGCAATGTGATCCTGATTAGCGGGATCTATGACCTTGTTCCGATCAGCCTGACCTCGGTGAATGATCCGCTGCAACTGACCAAGGTCGAGATTCACGATTTCTCACCCTGCCTCAACCTGCCCGCGCCAGGACCCCGTTACAGGGTAACCGTCGCCGAGCGGGATACGCCCGAGTTTATCCGCCAAAGCCGTGACTATGCTGAACTACTGCGCAAGGCCGGACATTCGGTCAGTTTCGATCTGCAGAAGGGCAAGCATCATTTTGACATCATCATGCCGTCGGGCACGTTTCTGTCGTCGCGCACGGACTAACCTAAATGAAAACAGCGGCCTCGTGGGGCCGCTGCTTCAAGTTTCTTTCTAGATCCGGATCAGTCCAGCGTGCGCGTGACCTCTTCGCGCTCGAAGATTTCGATCACGTCGCCTGCGCGGATATCGTCGTAGTTCTCGAACGCCATACCGCATTCCTGACCCGATTGAACTTCGGCCACTTCATCCTTGAAACGCTTGAGGGTCTTCAGCGTGCCTTCGTGGATCACCACGTTGTCGCGCAGCAGGCGGACACCAGCCGAGCGGCGGGCAACACCTTCGGTGACCAGGCAGCCAGCAACCTTGCCGACGCCGGTGACCTTGAAGACCTCTTTGATCTCGGCGTAACCGATGAATTTTTCGCGAATCTCGGCGCTCAGCAGGCCAGATGCGGCCGCTTTCACGTCATCCACCAGATCGTAGATCACCGAGTAATACCGGATCTCGACGCCCTTCTGGTTCGCGGTATTCCGCGCCGATGCGTTGGCACGGACATTGAAACCAAAGATCGGAGCGCCGGAGGCTTCGGCCAGGCCGACATCCGTCTCGGTGATCGCACCAACGCCCGAGTGTAGAACACGTACGCGCACTTCGTCATTGCCGATCTTCTCCATCGCCTGAACGATGGCTTCGGCAGAGCCCTGCACATCCGCTTTCATCAGAATAGGCAGCTCGGTGACGTTTTCGTCTTCCTTCGCCTTCTGCATCAGCTGTTCAAGGGTGGTCGCGGCACCGGCGGCGGCGCGTTTGTCCTTGGCGGCTTGCTCACGATAAGCAGCGATCTCACGGGCCTGCGCTTCGGTCTCGGTCACGTTCAGAACGTCACCTGCTTCGGGCGTGCCGTTGAGCCCCAGAACCTCAACCGGAACCGAAGGACCTGCTTCTTTGACGCGGTCGCCCTTGTCGTTGATCAGCGCACGGACCTTACCGTACTGCTCACCCACAACGAAGATATCGCCCTGACGCAGCGTGCCGTTCTGAACCAGAACGGTGGCGACGGGGCCACGGCCCACATCCAGCTGCGCCTCGATCACGGCACCTTGGGCGGCGCGATCTGGGTTGGCTTTCAGTTCCAGAATCTCGGCCTGCAGCGCAATGGCTTCCAGCAATTCGTCCAGACCCTGGCCAGTCATGGCCGAGACCTCAACGTCCTGAACCTCACCCGACATCTTTTCGACGATCACTTCGTGCTGCAACAAGTCAGTGCGGACTTTGTCGGGGTTCGCGTCGGGCTTGTCGATCTTGTTGATCGCCACGATCATTGGCACTTCGGCCGCTTTGGCGTGGTTGATCGCCTCGATCGTCTGCGGCATCACCGCGTCGTCGGCGGCAACAACAAGAACCACGATATCCGTGACCTGAGCCCCGCGCGAGCGCATCGAGGTAAAGGCCGCGTGTCCCGGTGTATCCAGGAAGGTCAGCGTGGTGCCACCATCGGTTTTCACCTGATAGGCGCCGATATGCTGGGTGATGCCACCAGCTTCGCCGGCAACAACACGCGCGTCGCGGATCGCATCCAGCAACGAGGTTTTGCCGTGGTCAACGTGACCCATGATGGTGATGACCGGCGGACGGGGCTGCAGATCGTCATCGCTGTCTTCGACCTCTTTGATGACGTCTTCAACATCCGAATCAGAGACACGCGTGACCTTGTGGCCAAATTCTTCGATGATCAGTTCAGCGGTGTCAGCGTCGATGGTCTGGTTCTGCGTGACCATCATGCCCATCTGCATCAGCGATTTGACAACGTCAGCGACACGCTCGGCCATACGGTTGGCCAATTCCGAGACCATGATCGCCTCGGGCAGCTGAACGTCGCGGATCACCTTTTCCCGCTCGACCGTGCCGCCCATGGCCTTCTGGCGCGCCCGCTCTTGCTTGCGTTTCATCGCGGCCATCGAGCGTTGGCGATTGCCTTCGCCGCCAGTGGCCTGACCCAGTGTCAGCTTGCCCGAGCGGCGGTTGTCGTCACGGCCCTTGCCACGGCCACGCTGCTCACGCTCGCGATCCTGCTTGCGCGGTGCCGCAGCAGGTGCAGGCTTGCTGGATGGGCTGCGTGCGGCCTTGGGCTCGGCGGGTGCCGGGGCTGCGGCAGCACGCTGGGCTGCTTCCTCGGCCTCTTTACGCTTGCGTTCTTCCTCTTCGGCCTTGGCACGGGCACGCTCTTCAGCTTCACGCTGCTCGCGTTCCTTGGCCTCTTGTTCGGCCCGGCGGCGTGCGCGTTCTTCTTCGCGCGCCTTTTCCTGCGCCTCACGGGCAGCGGCCTCTTCAGCCTCGCGCGCTTTGGCGGCTTGCAACGCCTTCATACGACGCGCCATTTCCGCATCGGAAATACCCGCTGGGCGACGCGAAGGATCACCCGAAGGTGTCGCACCACCACTTGGTTTGGTCGCGCCCGGCTTGGGTACGACCACGCGTTTGCGTTTGGTCTCCACCACGACATTCTTGGTGCGTCCGTGGCTGAAACTCTGTTTCACATTTCCGGGGCGTGCCCCGCCACGAAGACCCAATGTCTTTTTGCCGTCACTATCGCTCATAAAGCTTCTTACCCTTCCGAGCGGCCCTTGCCGCCGTCATCCTTTTCGCGCAAGCCACGCAGGCGCTGCGCTTCCTCTACAACACGTTTGGCGAGTCCGCCAGAGGCCAAGGCCGCATGAATCACGGTTTGGCGCCCAAATGCCGCCCCAAGCTCGTCTGCGGTCAGCCAGCCGATGTATTTCCCGAAGTGCGGCGTGCTGAGTTTCGACTTGCCGCGCCCCGATCCATCTGAGGCCTGAATCAGCACCTGGGCCTCTTCCCGGTCCAGCCACGACTTGACCTTTTCATACCCGGCGACCGCGTCACCGGACTTGCGCGCCAGACTGATCAGCTCGATCACACGACGCGCCACCTGTTTCTCGACCTCATCGGTCAGGTCCTTGGCGGCACTCACCTGTGCCTTAAACCCGCGCGAGAACAGTTTCTTGTTCACCGCCTTGTCCAGCGCCGCACGATCCGCCGCCACGTAAACCCCACGCCCCGGCAATTTCGCCGCGACATCGGGAAAGACCTGACCATCCGGCCCCGTCACAAAGCGGATCAAGCCATATTTGGGCTGAACCTCGCCCGTGGCGATGCACTTGCGTTCAGGGCCTTCCGACCGATCCTTATGGACGCCACCGCGACCCATGTCAGCCACCCGAGGCCTGAGATCAGGCCTCGACCTCCTCATCGGTTGCTTCGCCGTCTTCTTCGGCCTGCTCCAGCTCGGCCGGATCAACCCAGCCCAGCATGATGCGCGCGGTCATGACCAGATCCTGCGCTTCTTCCAGCGTCACGCCGAAGGGCTCCAGTACACCATCATCCTTGATGCGTTCGCCATCGACCGTGGTCCAGCCACCGGCCAGTTCCCAGTCGGCGCAGGTTGCGAAGTCTTCCAGAGTCTTCACATCATCCTTGGCCAGCGCCTCTACCATCTGGGGTGTCAGGCCCTCGAATTCAATAAGACTGTCCTCGGCACCCAGCGCACGGGCTGCATCCAGCGCCGCCTTGGCCTGAGCTTCCAGGAATTCGCGTGCACGTGTCTGAAGTTCTTGCGCGGTACCTTCATCCACACCGTCGATGACCAGCAGTTCGTCGATTTCAACGTATGCCACTTCTTCGAGGTTGGTGAAGCCTTCAGAAACCAGCAGCTGAGCGAAGAATTCGTCCAGATCCAGCGTTTCCATGAACAACTGGGTACGAGCCTCGAATTCTTTCTGACGGCGCGCCGATTCTTCGGCTTCGGTCATGATGTCGATGTCCAGATTGGTCAGCTGGCTGGCCAGACGCACGTTCTGACCACGACGGCCAATGGCGAGGCTCAGTTGCTCCTCGGGAACCACAACTTCGATCTTGCCGGCTTCTTCGTCCAGAACCACCTTGGAAACCTCAGCGGGCTGCAGCGCGTTCACCAGGAAAGTCGGCTGATCTTCGTTCCACGGGATGATGTCGATTTTCTCACCCTGCAGTTCGTTCACAACGGCCTGCACACGGCTGCCGCGCATACCTACGCAGGCCCCGACGGGATCGATCGAGCCGTCATACGAGATCACAGCGATCTTGGCGCGCGAGCCGGGGTCACGGGCCACGGCCTTAACCTCGATGATGCCGTCATAGATTTCCGGCACTTCCATCTTGAACAGCTCGGCCATGAATTCCGGCGCAGTGCGCGACAGGAATATCTGGTGGCCACGAACCTCGCGGCGAACCTCTTTGATATAGGCGCGCACACGGTCGTTCGGGCGATAGCTTTCGCGACCGATCTTGTCATTGCGGCGCAGAACGGCCTCGGCACCGCCCAGATCGACGATCACATTGCCGAACTCTTCACGCTTGACCGCACCGTTGATGATGGTGCCGGCACGATCCTTGAATTCTTCGTACTGACGATCACGCTCGGCTTCGCGAACCTTCTGCAGGATGACCTGCTTGGCGGACTGAGCTGCAATCCGGCCCATTTCCACGGGCGGGACTTCTTCAACGAAGACGTCACCAACCTCGGGCGATTCCATGTACTGGCGCGCCTGCTCGACGGTCATCTCGGCCTGATAGTTCTCAAGCTCTTCATCCTCGACCACGGTGCGGACACGGGTAAAGGTCGCCTTGCCGGTCTTGCGGTCGATGCTGACGCGGATGTCCATCTCGGCGCCGTAACGGCTCTTGGCGGCACGGGCGAGCGATTCTTCCATCGCTTCGACAACCAGACCGGGGTCGATCATCTTTTCGCGGGCCACGGCCTCGGCGGTCTGCAGCAGCTCCAGCTGGTTGGCTGAGGTGATTGCCATCAGTTCGTCTCCTCTTCGGACCCTTCGGTCTCAATCTCGTCGAAAGCGTTTTCGTTCAGGGCACCGGCGTCTTTGCGCTGGCGCAGCATTTCCTTGATTAGATCATCGGTCAGGACCAGCTTGGCGTCGCTGAGCCAGTCGAATTGCAGACCAATGGTGATCGTCTCATCCCCCTCGGGAATGTTGATCAGAACCTCATCCCCTTCGATCCCGGCCAATTCGCCCTTGAAGCGGCGGCGACCGTCGATCAGTTCTGCGGTTTCGATCTTGGCCTCATACCCTTCGAACGTCTCAAAATCTTTGAGACGGGTCAGAGGACGGTCAATTCCAGGGCTGGAAACTTCAAGCGTGTAGGCGTCCAAAATGGGGTCTTCGACGTCCAGCGTGGCGCTGACCGCATTGGAAATCTCGGCGCAGTCATCCACTTCGATGCCGCCATCGGGCTTGTCTGCCATGATCTGCATCGTGGTGGTCTTGCCGCTCATCAGCCGAATGCGGACAAGCTCATACCCCAGATCCTCGATTACAGGGGTGATGATCTCGGCCAGTCGCCGGTCGATGGCAGCTTTGGCTATCAGGTCGTTTGTCATTCAGGTTCTCTACCCTGCTATCGGGCACAAAAAAACGGGCGCGCGGCCCGTCGAATTTTCCGGTGGAGCCCCGGACTAGAAGTCCGACGCGCCGCTGTTGCAACTGCATATACGCAGGAGTTCCTGAGTCTGCAACCCCCGGCGCAAATCGTGATCAAATTTACGCCAGCCACCACCGTTCGGCGATGCGCCCATCATCCAGCGCAGCCCGGCTGATCTGGCGCGGCATACCGACATGAGAGGCCATTGCCAACGCCATCTCGGCCTCAGACGGATGAAATCGCAGCCCGCGTTGCGCGGTCAGCTCCTCACCAGCCGGGAGCGCTGCGATATCTACATATCCATCGCGCAATGCTTCGGCCCGCACCCCGGCGTCCGGGATCACGATAATCTCAAGCGTATCAACCCATCCTGCCGTTCCGCTTTTGTAGTGATTGGACACCCTGCGTGCGCGGAAATGACGTTCATCCTCGGCCCGCTCAACCCGGTAGCATCCTGTGCCGTTGGCCTGAGCCAGTGGCGTCACGCCCCCTCGCGCAATGACAAACCGTGACCCAGCCAGCAAGAATGGTAGTCCCGGGTTGGCCTCGGCCAATTGCAGCTGCACACGAGCAGGTGCAATGGCCTCGGCCTGACCAATATCTTCCAGAACAGCTAAAACATCGTTCACGTCCAGCTTGGTGCCATCGTGGAACACAGCATCGTCGCGCAGATCAAAGTTCCAGACCCGCGCATCAGCATCGGTCTGCCAATTTGTAGCCAGCTCTCCGCGCAGGGTACCATCGGGCGCGATCTCGGTCAGGCTGTCAAAGACAGCCCCTCGCGCCACCTGTTCCAAACTATTGTCGCGTGGCACCGCCAGCCGCAAGGTACCACCCTGTTTCGGCGTATCGGCCAGAGACGCTCCTGTCGCCGCCAGCAAAGCGGCGGCGGCGCCCGAGGCAAATAATGCGCGACGGTCGATGCGAGTCATACCGTTTCCTCCGACACGCGATCCATGATCCGAACCAGTTCCGCGCTGATGCCCGGTTCTGACAGGGCGTGACCGGCTTGCCGCACCATCTTCAGTTCGGCATTGGGCCAGCGCTCGGACAGGTTCCATGCAGCCTGCGGTGGGCAGATCATGTCATAGCGTCCCTGAACGATATGACCGGGAATATGGGCAATCCGATCCATCTGATCCAGAATTTGCCCGTCATACTCAAGAAACGCCTTGTTCGTGAAATAGTGATTCTCAAGCCGCGCAAAAGTTCGCGCGTATTCGCCGGGGCTTTCCCCGACCGACCCGTTGGTGTGGATCGAAGCCAAGGCGTTTTCCCAATGCGACCACGCGCGGGCATAGAGGATCTCGGTCGCGCGGTCGCCCGAAAACAGGCGCTTGTTGTAGGCCGCAATTGCGTCATTTACTTCATGTTCGGGCAAGAGAGAGGTGAACTTGGCCCATTGTTCAGGCCAGAATTTGCCCGCACCACCGCCATAAAACCAGTCCAGCTCGGCCTGTGTGGCCAGAAACACGCCGCGCAATACCAGCCGATTTACCCGATCTGGATGTGTTTGGGCATAGATCAACGCCAGTGTCGCGCCCCAGCTGCCGCCAAAGACGATCCAATCTTCGATGTCGAACAATTTGCGCAGACGCTCGATATCTGCCACCAGATGCCATGTCGTGTTGTTTTCGACCGACGCGGTTGGCCGCGACCGGCCACATCCGCGTTGATCAAAGAGAATCACCCGATAGGCATCCGGGTTGAAATACCGTCGCATCGCCGGGCTGCAGCCGCCGCCCGGCCCGCCATGCAGGATCACCACTGGTATCCCATTGGGATTACCGCATTGTTCCACATAAATACGGTGCCCATCACCCATATCGACCACGCGCTGATCGAACGGATCGATCGGCGGGTAAAGATATTGAACTGCGCGCTTTTGGTCCGGGTACTTATCCATTACGGCCCTATATAGTCCTTAAGCGTAAAAGAGCACACGGAGACAGGAATGCAAGCGCATCCGAACACGGTTGACCCGTCAGAGATCGCAAAATTCGAGGCGATGGCCGCAGAATGGTGGGACCCGCATGGGAAATTCAAACCTCTGCACATGCTGAATCCGTGTCGCCTGGATTATATCACACAGCAGATCGCAGGCGAGTTCGACCGTGATCTGAAAGCTCCACGTCCCTTCGAAGGCTTGCGCCTGCTGGATATCGGCTGCGGCGGCGGGTTATTGAGCGAACCGATGGCGCGTTTGGGCGCCACGGTCGTGGGCGCCGACGCCGCCGAAGGCAACCTGCCGGTCGCTCGCATCCATGCCGAGCAATCGGGGCTGCAGATCGACTACCGCCACACTACCGCCGAAGACATGGCCGCCGCAGGCGAACAGTTCGATGTGGTGCTGAATATGGAAGTGGTCGAACACGTCGCTGATCCGTTGGGTTTCCTGACCGCATCGCAGCAATTGCTGAAACCGGGCGGGTTACTGATCTGCTCAACCATCAATCGCAACCCAAAATCCTACGCGATGGCCATCATCGGGGCCGAGGTCGTCATGCGTTGGCTGCCGCGCGGCACGCACGAGTGGGACAAATTCATCACCCCGGATGAGCTGTTCGACCTGCTGCGCCAGGCCGGGCTGGAACCGGTGGACCGCAAGGGGTTCGTCTTCAACCCGATCCTGTGGAGCTGGTCGATCTCGGACCGGGATTTGAGCGTGAATTACGTGACGGCGAGTGTGAAGCCTAGGTAGGATGGGTTTTCAACCCATCTTGCAAGCGTTTTCGATCTTAAGCGATGGGTTAAAACCCATCCTACGCTTTATTATTTTACGGCTAAACGGTGAAGGTAGAACGCTGAGGCAAAACCAGCTTCGTCCAACGAGTGTTTGAGACGCCCATTTAGAAAAACGCGATGTGGTACGCCCGGGTCGCGCCAAATGTCTATCCCGGACGCCGCATCTGCATTGCAGACAACGTCCCCGGGCTTGGCATCCTTCCATTCAGGAAGCCGAAAAAGGTCATCCCGGTCGGGTCGGGCTCGTCGAAGACTTTTTGACTCAGCAATGTTCAGCGTGCCGGATTTGTTTGCGATCCACAGGATCGAGTAGTCCTGCTCAATCGGTGTGATCTTGTCTCTTTCGAACAGGTTGACGGGATAAAGCCCCCCTTGCCCTTATTCGAGATTTTTGAGGATATCAGCCACATCTGATCGGATCGCCAGAATTCCAAACAAAGTGATTACAGGAGAATACTTCCCGTAGTGAGGCTCAAAATCATGATCTTCAGGAGCAACCTCTTGAAAGAAATCCGGCAAGATATCCTGCTGCTCCAGCGGCTCCCCATGGCGCTGCCAACGATACAGATTCGCATGATAACCTGATCCGGGTTGCCACCTGAAGGCATTGAAGCGTTCACTTGGTTCTTCAGGAAAATCATCGGGGACAAGCGCCCGGAATGGCCTCTGCAGGTCCATCCCGACGGTAATGTCTGAAACCCAAATTTCATCCGTCATCTTTTACGATCCTTTGGCGCAGTTGGCGTAAAGCCCCTACTCCCCCTCCAACTGCAACCGCAAATCCCGTAGCACGGGCAGCGTGCTGCGCACCCGCTCCAGCCCCAGCTCTCCGACCACGCGGTTGATCAGCGGGGCAATCGAGGAAATCGCCTGATCGCGTGCGCGTCGGCCTGCGGGGCTGATGGCGACCATCTTGCGGCGGGCGTCGTCCCAGTCGGGGCGGATGTGGATATAACCGGCCCATTCTAGCTTGGCCAAAGTGTTGGTCATTGCGCCTCGGGTCACGTGGAAGGTGTTGGCCAATTGCGCGGGGGTGCGCTCGTCGCCGACAAACACCAGATGGTTCAGCACCGAGAAATGCGAGATTTCCATGCCTTTGGGCAGCACCCGGCTCAGCCGGTTGCGCAATAGCTGATCGGCGGTCAGGATCTCGCTGAACAGCGTGACCGCCAGGGCATTTTTTTCGTCAGTCATGGTCCGGTTCTGGATCAGGGTCCGTCAAAGGAGCGGACATGTGTTAGTGAAGGCACGCGTCTTCGCGCCTCTGTAACAGACCTATCATCCAAATCAAAAAAGTGAATGCCCGGATCGGTGCCTGCGTCGATCAGCACCTCTCCCCACGGGGCGACAATCATACTGTGGCCGTGTGTATATCGCGTCTTGCCGCGAGTTTTAGGGTGCTCACCCGTTTGTGCCGGAGCCAGCACCCAGCAGCCGGTCTCAATGGCCCGCGCGCGCAGCAGCGCTTCCCAGTGGGCCGCACCGGTGACCGGCGAAAACGCCGCCGGGACAGTGAGAATCCGCGCGCCTGCCTGCGCCAAAGCGGCATACAGGTAGGGAAATCGAATATCATAGCAGATGGTCAGGCCGACTTTACCGAAATCGGTGTCGACAATCACCGCTTTTTGACCGGGGCGGTAGTTCTTCGATTCGCGGAAGGTCTCGGATTCCGTGACCTGCACGTCGAACATGTGAATCTTGTCATACCGCGCCACGATCTGCCCCTGCGGGTCGATCATGAAACTACGGTTGGCAAATCGGCCATCGGCATCATGTGTTTTGATCGCTAGTGACCCGATCAGCAGCCAAACACCCAAATTGGCGGCCTGTTCGCCAAGGCCCGCCAGAGTGATATCGCCCTCTTCATGCTGCAAAACCTCACGCTGCCGAGTGGTGCTGGTTGAGACGCAATTCGTGACTTCAGGCGTCAGAATGAACTGCGCACCTTGCGCAGCCGCATCGGCCATCATGGTACGCACCATGTCCAGATTCTCGGTCGGATCATCCGACGCGGTGATCTGCAGCAAAGCGGTTTTCATCAAGCCGCCAGCAGGCGATCCAGCTTGCCCTGACGTTCAAGCTCGTAAAGATCGTCGCACCCACCAACATGGGTGGTACCCACAAAAATCTGCGGCACAGTGCGTTTTCCTGCCGCGCGCTGGATCATTTCAGGTTTGCGTTTCGGATGCATCAGCACGTCGATTTCCTTGAATTCGACGCCTTTCTGTTTCAACAACCGCTTGGCCGCATGACAAAAGCCGCACAGCGGCGAGGTGTAGATTTCTACCGGCTTCATATTCCGTCCCTTTGGGTTTCGCACATTCTTGGGCGAATTAGGCATCCTTGGCAACGCGCGCCAGTACCAACACGAAAATATGATTTGCCCCTGACGCGCGACAGACACGCGCGCAGGCGTCCAACGTCGCACCCGAGGTCATAACATCATCGACCAGAAGAATATCCCGGCCTCTGATCATGGGAGCACGTTTTCGGTGCAGGGATATGGCGTTGGACAACGCAAGGGATCGCTCAACCGCAGTTTTTCCATCCAGAACAGGGGTGCGTACCGTGCGTACCAGAAGATCGGGGCAGACACTCAACTCCGCTTCCCGGCCCAGATGCCCCGCCAGCAGCGCCGATTGATTGTAGCGACGCTTGATCAGCCGGGTCCAGTGCAGCGGAACCGGTGCGATCAGCATGTTCGAGCGCAACAGCTCGTGCCCGGCTTGGGCCATCCAGCGGGCGGCAGGGCGGGCCAGCTCAGGCCGATCCCCGTGCTTAAAGGCAAGTATAAGTGCCTTCGCGCCCCCCTGATACAGCAACGCTGCCCGACCATGCCGCCACGCGCGCGGTGCCCCGAGGCAATCATCACATTCAATCCGGTGCCCGTCCTGCGCGCCGGGAAGTGGCATGCCGCAGCTTTCGCAGACGGTGCCACCGATGAACGGCGTGTCGCGCCAGCATGCACCGCAGAGGCCAAAATCGGATTCGGTCAGTGCTCCGCAGGACAAGCAACGCGGTGGGTAGATCATCTCGACAGCGGTTTGAATCCCCTGACGAATGCGATACTTGCGGCTTATGAAGCTTCCGTCCGACACTACACCCTCTCTGTTTGACCGCGCCGTCCTTGCGCTTCACCGCAGCCGCGTGCGGGACGACGCGCTTTTCCTGCACCATGCCGCTGTCGACGAAGTGCAGGATCGTCTGTCCATGGTTAACAAAACCTTTCAGGCCCCCGCCGTCGTGACCCCCTTCCCTCATATCTGGGATGGGTTGTGGCCCGAGGCCCGGGTGATCAGGGATGAAGATGTTCTCGACCTAACTCCAGGAGCGCATGATCTCTTGATTCATGCGATGGCACTGCATTGGGCAAACGACCCGGTCGGCCAACTGATCCAATGCCATCGCGCCCTAAAATCCGACGGATTGCTGTTAGCGGTATGTTTAGGGGGCGACACCCTTAAGGAATTACGCGCGGCCTTGGGTCAAGCCGAGATCGAGGTGACTGGCGGTCTCAGCCCCCGTATTGCTCCTATGGCCGAGCTTCGTGATCTGGGGGGGCTGCTACAACGGGCCGGGCTGGCTTTGCCGGTCGCCGACAAGGCGACGCTGTCCGCAGAATATCGCGATCTGGTGCATCTGATGCGTGATCTGCGTGCGATGGGGGAAACCAACGCTTTGGCGGATCGCCTGAAACACCCGACCCGACGCGCTGTTTTTGACAAAGCGCAGGACATCTACGCCGGGCATTACGCATCGCCACAGGGCCGCCTGACGGCAACCTTTGAACTGATCTGTCTGACGGGCTGGGCCCCCGATGACAGCCAACCCAAACCTTTGCGTCCGGGATCCGCCAAGATGCGGCTGGCTGATGCGCTAGGTACGGATGAGGGCAAACTGCCCGATTGACGACCGGCCTTTTCCCTATATCTCAGGCCAGACACCACAAATCAGGAAGCTTTCAATGTTTGATGCCACTCGTCCAACCCATGCCCCTGCAGACCATCCCAAGGTCAAGATGGGCCGCGTCGGCATCCTGCTGGCTAATCTGGGAACTCCAGATGACTACAGTTATTGGCCTATGCGGCGGTATCTGAACGAGTTCCTGTCGGACAAGCGCGTGATCGACTACCCGGCGTGGAAGTGGCAGCCGATTCTGCAAAGCATCATTCTGACCAAGCGGCCTTTCAGTTCGGGTGAGGCGTACAAGTCAATCTGGAATCACGATAAGGGCGAAAGCCCGTTGATGACGATCACCAAAGATCAGACTGCCAAGCTGCGCGCAGCGATGCAGCAGCGGTATGGCGATCGGGTGATGCTGGATTTTTGCATGCGCTACGGCAATCCTTCAACTCCGTCGAAGGTCCGGGAGATGGTAGAAGAAGGCTGTGATCGCATCCTGTTCTTCCCGCTCTACCCGCAATACGCCGGTGCCACGACTGCTACAGCAAATGATCAGTTCTTCCGCGCGTTGATGAAAGAGTCATGGCAGCCTGCCAGCCGAACTGTTCCGGCCTATTTCGACGAACCTGCCTATATCGATGCGTTGGCGAGCTCTGTCGAGCGCGCCTATGCAGATATGGAGACAAAACCGGATGTCTTGGTCTGCTCGTATCACGGGATGCCCCAGCGTTATTTGCAGCAAGGGGACCCCTACCACTGCCAATGCGTGAAAACATCAAGGCTACTGAAAGAGCGTCTGGGATGGACGGATGATCAGCTGATCTCGACCTTTCAATCGCGCTTTGGACCGGAAGAATGGCTGAAGCCCTACACCGTTGATCACGTGGCTGATCTGGCGCGTCAGGGTAAGAAGAACATCGCCGTCATCGCACCTGCCTTCTCTGCCGATTGCATTGAGACGCTGGAAGAGATCAACGAAGAGATCAAAGAGAGCTTCGAAGAGGCAGGTGGTGAATCGTTTACCTATATCCCTTGCCTTAACGACGATGATTCGCATATCGCCGCGCTGATTAAAGTGATCGAAGACAATCTGCGTGGTTGGTTAGACTAATCGCGCGCTTTCACCAGACACGAAAAAAGGCGGTGGTTTGCACCACCGCCTTTTAAGTGCATAAAGTCTCGTCGACTTAGCTTGCTGCAACAGCTGCGGCAACAACAACCAGCAGGATCAGCGGCAGGATGATGCCCTGCGACGAACCTTGGGTCTCTTCGACAACAACAGGTGCTTCAACAACCGGCTCTTCCAGGTTGCCAGCATATGCGGTCGAAGCAGCAGCGGTCAGAGCAGCAGCGAGAACGAGTTTCTTCATATTAACCTCCAGAATTTGCGCGATTCCCAATAGCGAAACCACGCATCTAAGACTTACCTCGTGAGTTTTTCTAATCAGCAATGCAGGCGGATTGCAATTGCAACTTGTCCCGCAAGCGGGTTCGTGCGCGAAAATGTCGTCAAATTAGCAACACTTGCGTGCCGACCTTAGCCATAGAAAACAGTTCGGCGATGTCATCGTTGAACAAGCCAATGCACCCGTTCGACGACCGGCGTCCAATTTTACGCGTATCGTGGGTGCCATGGATGCGATAATACTTCCAGCTCAGATATAAAGCGTGTGTTCCCAGCGGGTTATCAGGACCCGGCGGAATATAATCCGGCCATTCAGGGTTGCGCTTCTTCATCGATGGCGTCGGTGACCAGCTTGGGCCTTCCACCTTGCGAATGACACTGGTGCGTCCGCGACGGGTCAATTCCTCGGTCAGAGGCACCGAAGAGGGGTACAGTTTGTATACGGATTGATCATCTGACCAATAATGCAGCGCTCTGGATACGGTATCCACCAGAATAGCACCGTTTCGAGTGTTCGAAAAATAGGGCTGCCAGTCCAGCGCACGGAATCCCGACACATTGCGGCGTACCGGAGCTTCCGGTTCCGGGGCGGGGCGTAGCGGGTCGCCCGGAATATACTGAGCCAACGCAGGCGAGGCCAAGCTGGCGGTTGCACCGGCCAGGAATCCCCGGCGCGTCGATGTAAGAATATGTTTCTTGACCATGGAGATCGGTCCTCTGCTAACAGCAAATGCAAAATCTAAGGCATTTTATGGCCAGAATGCTTCAGTCGCAAATCAAACCGGCAGAATCACGCAAGGTTGGGGCATTGTAGGTTTGCTCCGGGCGGTCAAGCAGGCTATTTCCCTTCTCGACACAATATTTAGGCCGATCATGACACGTATTCTTTCTCTACTAGCGATTTGTTTTGTCGCACTTGCGGCATGTACCGATTCGGGCACATCCGCTATTGGCGCCGATGGCAGGCCGCTGCCATCCGTGTACAAAATTCGCGGCAACCCTGAAAAGCTGCAGTTTAGAATGCTGGATTCGGTGAATGCCTTGCGGCAGGCATCTGGCTTGCAACAGGTCCAACTGAACTCGCAACTGAATGCAGCTGCCGCCACTCATGCGAAAGACATGGCGCGACAGAATCGGCCCTGGCATTTCGGTTCGGACGGTTCGTCTCCGTTGGATCGCGCGGCGCGCGCCGGTTACTTCGGTACATTCCTGGGTGAAGCGATCTCGGAAACCTTTGAGACCGAGACCGAAACGCTGGCCGCATGGATGCAGGAACCCGGTCCTCGTGCTGTGATCATGGACCCGCGCGCCACCCAGATGGGATTCGCCTGGCACCAAGAAGGCGGTGGCAAGATCTGGTGGACGCTGGAAATGGGATCCGGCGGCTGATCACGCCAGCTAAAGAAACAAAAAAAGCCCCCGACAAACCGGGGGCTTTTTTTGTTGATAAGTGGGCCAATCAGGCAGCTTGCATCGATTGCGCTTCAGTCAGAATGGCATACAGCTTTACCGGGTCAGGGTTGGCCCGCAGCTTGGCGCAGACCGATTGCTCGCGCAGCGTGCGCGAGACCAACGCCAGCGCCTTAAGGTGTTCAACCCCCGCCTCTTCTGGCGCAAACAGGGAAAACGCCAAATCGACCGGCTGACGGTCGACCGAACCGAAGTCGATGGGCTTTTCCAGCATGACAAACACGCCCGAAACCGATTCCAGTTCAGAAAGCCGTGCGTGTGGAAGTGCAACACCATGTCCAACACCAGTTGGGCCAAGGCTCTCCCTCTCAAGCAGGCTGTCTACGATCGTCTGAGCATCCAGCCCAAGCGTCGCGGCGCCCACATCGCCAATTTCCTGAAACAAACGCTTCTTGCTGGAAGCAGCGGACAGTACACGCACCGCTTCTGGCTTCAGAATGCTCGAAAGCTCCATCATTTTGCTCCTAAGCCGTGCCCCCAGCTATTCGGGGGCAGGCCGATTAGTCTTGCCTGTTACGGATCGATCCAACCGATATTGCCGTCCTCGCGGCGATAAACGACATTCAATCCGTCCTTGTTCTCATTTCGGAACACCAGTACCGGAGCACCAGCGAGTTCCATCTGCATGACGGCTTCACCGACACTGAGCGATGGGATCTTGGTTTCCATCTCAGCCACGATCATAGGCTGCAGCGATTCGGGTTCGTCTGCCGTCTCCGATTCGTCAGAGGCGAGGATATAAGAGGACGCGCCAAAGAGTTCAACCGGCTCGGACCGATCCTTATGGTGGTCTTTCAGGCGGCGCTTATAGCGTCGCAGTTGTGTCTCCATCTTGTCGCAGCAGCCTTCGAATGCCGCGTAGATCTCGGTCGCGTGCGCCTTGGCCTGTGCGGTCAGGCCGGTCGACAGATGCACGGTGGTTTCGCATACATATTCATGCGCCGAACGGGAAAAGACGACGTTGGCGTCTGTAGGCCGCTGGGCATATTTGCCCACGACCTCGCCCAGTTCGGTCTGCACATGGGTCTGCAGGGCCGCACCGATGTCGATCTGTTTTCCGCTGATTTGGTAACGCATGTGATCTCCTTCACAATTCACACCCATTCTGACGTCGCGTAACGCGACTGACTTGTTTTTATCGGGTGGGGGGTATCGGCATGTTCTGCGGTTGCCGTTGGCCCGGCCCTTCAACGAAGGGAGATCGAGATCCAGTTTGGAACCGAAGAAATGCCATATGCCAATTGAGCCAAGAGGTGAGGGAAGAGTCAATCAAAACAGGTGTGTATATACGTGATTTCCGTCATGCATCAGGCGCATCTCCGCACAACCTTATGAAATACGGAAGTTTTCACCCAGATAGACCCGGCGAACATTTTCGTTTTCGACAACTTCATCGGGCGTGCCCGACATCAAAACCTGGCCGTCATGCAAGATATAAGCCCGATCCACAATCTCCAGTGTTTCCCGGACGTTATGATCCGTGATCAGTACTCCGATGCCACGCTTTTTCAGATCGGCCACCAGATGCCGGATATCACCGACACTGATCGGATCGACACCCGCAAATGGTTCGTCCAACAGCAGATATTTCGGATCGGCGGCCAGACAGCGCGCAATTTCGACCCGGCGGCGTTCCCCGCCGGACAATGCCAATGCAGGCGCTCGGCGCAGGTGTTCGATGGAAAAGTCCGATAGCAGCTCTTCCAGCCGCTCCTTGCGGCGATGGGCATGTTTAACCGTGATATCTAGAACCGAAGCGATGTTGTCTTCAACGCTCATCCCGCGGAAAATCGACATCTCCTGCGGCAGATATCCGATCCCCATCCGTGCACGACGATACATCGGCAGGGTCGTGACGCTCTGCCCATCAATCGTGACCGTGCCCGCTTCGGGGAAAACCAGACCGGCGACAGAATAAAAAGTGGTGGTCTTGCCCGATCCGTTCGGGCCTAGCAACGCCACGACCTCGGAGCGGTTCAATTCCATGGACACATCGCGAATGACGGTCTTCTTGCGATAAGACTTTCGTAGCTTTTCGATCTTCAGACCGGAAGAACCTTCAGCGATGGAGAGTTCGGGCCGGTTCATCAGTTGCCACCTTGTTGCAGAATGGTTTTGACACGCCCTGACATCGTCGCGGTTCCCGTCGTCAGATTTGCAATCATCTCGTCGCCGCTGATGATACTTGGGCCCTGCGTCAGCAACACGTTGCCCTTCATCTCAATCACGCCGGAGTCGATGGTGTATTCTGCCCAATCGCCCTCGGCTGCGTCGGGCGGACTGACCAGAACCACGTTTTCGGTGGCCTCCATCCGTTCGATGGCCGAGCGTTCTTCGTTATAGATGACAAGAACCCGGTCTGCCGTCAGGCGCATCTCACCCTGGATGACAATGACGTCGCCGATAAACTCGGCCGATCCATCTTCCTGATTCACGTTCAATGTCTCGGACGTCACCTCGACCGGCAGCGTCGGGTCGGCATTGACCGAGCCGAACGCCACCTGAGCCTCTTGTGCAGAAACAGGTGTGGCTCCGACAGCCACGGCTAGACACAAAAAGGCGACACGTAAATCGAACACAAGTTATCTTTCTGCTTTTTGCGGCTCATATATCAACTTCACGCCGCCTGTAAAAAGAATATGAACCGGACCGTCCTTTTTTTCGGTCCCAAACACCATTCTTCCGGCAGTAAAGTCGCCAATCGGACCGGTCCCGTCAATCTGTCCAGGGGTATCACCACGTATTTCATCCAGCGACGTATTCAACAGGTCGGTAGTGACCTGGATGCCGTCTCTGGTGGTGATGACCACATCCCCTGCAAACGTTGCAGTACCCTTGTCTGGCCTGATGATGCCTGTGTTGGATTCGAGTGTGATCTCGCCCCCATTGCTTAGTCCAAAGCGGCCCTGCACTTCGGCTGCCGTCGGTGTGTCGCCATCGCCACCCTGACTGGCCCTTCGGGCTTCGACGCGGATTTCCTCGCCCTTGCGGGTGACACCTTTATAGTCGGGCCGCGTTACCACCTGATCTGTCAGCCGGTCGTCAATATCCTGATCACTGAACGGCACCGAGACATTGGTGTCGACGCTGCGAGAAAGAAGAAAGACAGAAGACAGCAACAAAATCGCCACAAGCGGTAGCAGTACCTTCAGGAACTGCACCCATCGGGAATGGCGATCAACTTCAGCCATCTTCCTAACCCAATCCTACACGCAGACAGTCATGTATGTGCAGCAGACCCAAAGCTGGGCCATTTGTGTCAGGATCAACCACAAAGAGTGACGTGATCTTGCGATCGTTCATGATTGCAACCGCCTCCTCCGCCATGGCACTTGGCGCAATGGTCATTGGGTTTTCGGTCATCACCTCTTCGGTGTTTTTGCTCAATAGCCCGTCCATGTTCCTGCGCAGGTCGCCATCGGTCACAATACCCAGCAAACGACCTGCCTGATCAGTGACTCCCACAACACCAAAGCTCTTCTGACTCATGACCAGCAGTGCCTCGCTCATCGGGGTGCCAGCGGTCACCAAGGGCAAATCTTCATGCATCAGATCACGCACAGTTGACAGTCGCGCCCCCAACTTTCCACCGGGGTGGTAAGCGCGGAAATCTTCGGGTTTGAAATCCCGGTACTTCATCAGCGCAATCGCCAGCGCGTCGCCCATCGCAAGGGTCAGCGTCGTCGAAATTGAAGGCACCATCCCAAAGCCGCAGGCCTCTCCCAGTGACGGGATCAGCAGATGCACATCCGCCTGTTTCATCAAGGTGCTTTCCGGCTTGCTCGACAACCCGATCAGCGGAATTCCAAAGCGACGCGTAAAGGCCAGCAAGTTCGCCAGTTCCGGCGCTTCACCTGAGTTCGAGATCGCAAGGACCACATCGCCTTTCGAGACCATCCCTAAATCACCATGGCTGGCTTCGGCGGGATGGACAAAATAGGCGGGCGTGCCAGTGCTGGCCAGAGTCGCCGCGATCTTGTGGCCAATATGGCCGGATTTGCCGATACCACTGATAATGATGCGGCCAGTGGCCTGCAGGATCAGTTGCACGGCTTCGGCGAAATGCTCGTCCAAGCTTTCGGCAAGGACCTCCAATGCGCGGGCTTCGTCGGTAACGACCTGCCGGGCGGTTCTCAGGAATGCTTCGGTGTCAGTCATGAGTGCGCAAAAATATCGGTTTCGGGCCAGCCTGCGAGGTCAAGCTTCGCACGCATTGGCAGGAAGTCAAAACACGCCTGCGCCATTTCGGTGCGGCCTTCGCGGGCCAGACGTCCGTCCAGTGCATCCCGCAGTTGGTGCAGGTACAAAACATCCGATGCCGCATAGTCCAACTGGGCATCAGTCAGCGTTTCAGCGCCCCAATCGCTCATCTGCTGCTGCTTCGAGATATCGACGCCAATCAGTTCCTGACACAGGTTCTTAAGACCATGACGATCAGTATAGGTGCGCACCAAACGGCTGGCGATCTTGGTGCAATAGACCGGGGCGGCCAAAGCGCCGAAGGTGTGATACATCGCAGCAATATCGAAGCGGCCAAAGTGGAACAGCTTCAAAACATTCGGGTTTTCCAGCATCGCACAGAGGTTCGGCGCCTGCGTCTGCCCAATCTCGACCTGAACGATATGGCTGTTGCCGTCCCCTCCTGACATCTGGATCACGCACAGGCGATCTCGATGCGGGTTCAACCCCATGGTTTCACAGTCAATGGCCACAACCGGGCCCAGATCCAGCCCGTCCGGCAGGTCATTTTTATACAAGTGGTTCGCCACGGAAATGTCCTTTGTGCGCTTTCGGCCCCGAGATAGGCGGTTTGGCCCGCAAACTCAACGCCGTCCTTGGAAAAGCGGCACCCTTGACCTTGTGGCCAACACTTGAACTATGGATCGGCGACACCGCGATTGAGAAATTCCGACAATGCTCAGCATCCTGAGAAACCGCACTTACAGACATCTGCTGGCCGCGCAGATCGTGGCGCTGACCGGAACCGGGCTGGCGACGGTTGCCTTGGGGCTGTTAGCCTTTGATCTGGCCGGAGAGGCCGCAGGGTTGGTCCTTGGTACCGCTCTGACGATCAAAATGATCGCCTATGTCACCGTTGCCCCGCTTGCTGCTGCCTTTGCCGAGCGGCTGGATCGTCGCCGGATGCTGGTCGCACTGGATCTGGTGCGCGCTGTGGTTGCGCTCTGCCTGCCATTTGTGTCCGAAATCTGGCAGGTCTACGTGCTGATCTTTGTGCTGCAATCCGCCTCAGCCGGATTTACACCCGCGTTTCAGGCCACCATCCCGGATGTTTTGACCAACGAACAGGACTATACCAAAGCCCTGTCCCTGTCGCGGCTGGCTTACGATCTGGAAAGCCTGCTGAGCCCGATGCTGGCCGCCACCTTGCTGCTGTTCGTCAGTTTCGACAGCCTGTTTCTGGGCACCTGTATCGGTTTTGTTGCCTCGGCCCTGCTTGTGGTGTCTGCAACCCTACCCTCACCCAAACCGTCCAAGCCGCGCGGGATCTACGACCGCACCACGCGCGGCATCCGAATTTACCTCAAAACCCCGCGCCTGCGGGGCCTGCTGGCACTAAGTTGGAGCGCAGCCGCGCTCAGCTCGATGGTCATCGTCAACACGGTCGTGATCGTGCGCGGCGATCTTGGTCTTTCTGAAAGCGCCGTTGCCATCGCGCTGGCCGGGTTCGGTGGCGGTTCGATGCTGGCAGCATTTGCACTGCCACGCCTTCTGAATCACATTCCAGAGCGTCGCGTCATGCTGGGTGGTGCATCATTGGCGACGGGCACCATGGCAGCAGCGGCGCTGCTATCTGCCACCATACCGATGACGCTGGGCTTACTGACAACGACCTGGCTATTGGTCGGCTTTGGATACTCCAGCACGTTGACGCCCTCGGGCCGCCTGCTGACCCGATCCGCCCACCCCGAAGATCGACCCGCTGTGTTTGCCGCACAGTTCACTCTGTCTCATGCTTGCTGGCTGGTGCTTTATCCCCTGGCCGGGTGGCTGATGACCCGCTTTGGCGTAACTGTGGCCATGGCCGGAATGGTAACTGCCGCGATTCTGGGTCTGGTATTTGTGCTCATTGCCTGGCCACGGCGCGAAGACAATGCGGTGGTCCATAACCATCCTGACCTTCCACAGGACCACCCCCACCTGTCTGGGCCAAAACCTCATGCGCATCCGATCATCATTGATGAACTGCATCCCCGTTATCCGCACCAGCCTTGAGCCCGAACACCAAACTACCCTAAACCGAGGCGAAGTTGCCTGAACCCGGAGCCGCAATGGACCAGCTTGACCGACGCATCATCGCCGCTTTGCAACACAATGCACGCGATTCGACGACCCTCATCGCCTCTAAGCTTGGCGTCGCCCGAACAACGGTGCATGAACGCATCAATCGAATGGAAGAGCGGGGCGTCATCGCTGGTTACTCGGTCGTCCTGCGCGAAACCGAAGATACGCCACGCGTTCAGATCATCGTTCTGCTTGAAGTGCAGCAGAAAGAAACCACACGGATCATCAAGCGGCTTGAAGCTTATCCCGAGGTCAAACTGTGTTTGTCGATCAATGGCGAATTTGACCTGCTGCTTTCCGCCGAAGCGCCACGGATCGAAGACCTCGACATTCTGGTCGATGAACTTGCGCGCATCCCTGGCGTGTCGCGCACCAACACCAGCGTGGTCTTCGGTCGAAAGATTGATCGAAACTAAGGCACGCTAACTCTCTGTAAACAGGTAACTGGATAGCTTGGCCCGGACTGATCAGAATCCCGGACCGGCAGAATGCCAATTCAAAACCTCCTGATTGCGGCGCTTATGTTTTTGGCGCAGGCCGCAGACGCGGCGACAACGGCAGCTCTTTGTGACCGCGCAGCGCAACGGGCTGCGCTGGCCGAAGACGTTCCGCTCGATGTTCTAAAGGCAATTGCCCGCGTAGAAACAGGCCGCACGCAAAACGGAGCACTGGAACCCTGGCCATGGACCGTCAATCGTGAAGGACAGGGATATTGGTTTGCCTCCGAGGTTGAGGCAAAGTCTTACGTGTTCGACATCTTCAAATCCGGTGTACGCAGCTTTGATGTCGGTTGCTTTCAGATCAATTATCGTTGGCATGGTAAGGCTTTTCGCTCGATCGACGCGATGTTCGATCCGGATGAAAACGCAACCTATGCAGCACGGTTTCTGGCCCAGCTTTATGCGGAACTTGGATCATGGCCCGCCGCTGCCGGGGCTTACCACTCGCGCACGCAGCACCTCGCGGCCTCATATTCTGACCGTTTTCAGACGGTCCTGGCGCAGCTGGATGGCTCGGGCACAGCCCACGAACGCGATCCATTCACCGCATCTGCCAGCCCACTCATCCCGCTGAACGCTCATCCGGTCGGCCAGAACGCGCTGGGTTCACTGGTTCCCGAAACCTCTACAGCCACCGCCTTTATCGCCTTCAATTAGGAGCAGATAGTGCCCCGTATCGATCCCCGCACCTTGTTCTCCCCGACCATATTGCTGGCGCTGGCGCTGATGGCGGTCATCGTGATGATGATCCTGCCCATGCCAGCCTGGGTACTGGACGTGGGTCTGGCGGCATCCTTTGCGCTGGCGATACTGATCTTCACATTGACGCTGTTCATCGAACGGCCACTGGATTTCTCATCCTTCCCGACGATCCTGCTGGCCTCACTGATGTTGCGCTTGTCGCTGAACGTGTCCTCAACCAAGCTGATCATCGGTCAGGGGCACACCGGCACCAACGCCGCTGGTAACGTGATCGAAGGTTTCGCCCAGTTTGTCATGGGCGGCAGCATCTTTCTGGGCCTTGTGGTGTTTGGCGTTCTGCTGATCGTGAACTTCATGGTCATCACAAAGGGTGCGGCCCGCATGGCCGAAGTGGGTGCCCGGTTCGCGCTGGACGGGATGCCAGGCAAACAGTTGGCCATCGACAGTGATATGTCGGCTGGAGCCATCGATCACCAGCAAGCCAAAGAACGGCGCGAGCGCGAGCAGCAGGAAACCACCTTTTTTGGTTCGCTCGACGGCGCGTCGAAATTCGTCAAAGGCGATGCGATTGCCGGGTTGCTGATCACACTTCTCAACCTCGTGATGGGATTGGTCATGGGGGTCATCGTGCATGGGATGCCGGTATCGTCCGCCTTCGAAACCTATGCAATCCTGACCGTTGGGGACGGGTTGGTGTCGCAGATACCAGCAGTGATCATCTCGATTGCGTCCGCCTTGCTGTTGGCGCGTGGCGGTACGCAGGGTGCAACCGACAATGCGATCTTCTCGCAGCTTGGACGCCACCCGGCGGCGTTGGGCACCGTAGCGGTTCTGATGGTGCTGTTCGCCCTGGTGCCCGGTTTGCCGTTCTTACCGTTCATTCTTGGGGCCGGGGTGCTGGGCTATGCGGCTTATTCAGGCCTCAGAAAACGCAACGCCAGCGAGGCAGAGGCTCAGACCCCCGAGGCCGAGTCTGACACTCCGGTCTCGCAGGCTATCGGTGATATCCTGGACCTCGACGACGTTCACTTGGAATTCGCCCCCGATCTGGTCAGCATGGTGCTGAATCCCGGTACCGGCCTTGACGCGCGGATCGCCAACATGCGGACCTATGTCGCCTCAAGCTTTGGGCTTATCCTGCCCGAAATTCGATTGACTGACCGCGCCGATCTTCCGACCGGAACCTATGTGATCAAAGTACAAGGGGTCGAACAGGCGCGTGGTGTTCTGAATTCTGAACTCGTGCTCGCACTGGTACAGGACGGGCACGACTTTCTACCTGATGGCACCGATGTGACCGAACCCGTCTACGGTGCCCCGGCGCGCTGGATATTGCCCAAGGACCAGGAGGTCGCCGCACTGAATGGGGCCACCATCGTCACCCCTCCTGAAATTCTGGCGACCCATCTGCTTGAGATCATCAAACAGAATTTCTCGCGCCTTTTGACCCTGAAATCCCTTCGCCGCCTGCTGTCCGAGATGACGCGGCTCAGCGATCCGACCCGAGCTGAAGCCAACCGCAAAATGCTGGACGAATTGATCCCAGACAAGGTGCCGATCGACACACTGCATGCTGTTCTGCGGCTGTTGCTAGACGAACGGGTCTCGATCCGGAACATGGCGCTGATCCTTGAAAGCGTGGCTGAAGCACGATTGACCACCACCCAGCCCGAAGGGATCTGCGAACTGGTCCGCCAGCGGCTGGGCTTTCAACTGGTTGCCGACATGAAGCGCGAGGACGGCTCGATCCCTCTGATCCAACTCGCGCCGGAATGGGAGGACACATTTGCCACCTACCAGATCGACGCCGCGAACGCAGGTATCGACGTGGCACTACCGCCCAACCTGTTCAATAAGCTGGCCGATGGGGTTGTCGATAGCGTCGCAAAATCAGCAGATCACGGGTTGTTCCCGGCGGTCGTAACCACGACCCGCCGACGCAGATTGCTCAGGACCATTATGCACGCGCGCGGCGTCGCCAACCCCGTCCTGTCTTTTGAAGAGATCGGGCTTGAGGCGCGCCCCGCCTTGGTCGGAACGGTGCCCGCGTGATCTCAGTCCCGTCAGAGCTTTTGCCACATCTGGGGCAAAACCTGTGGCATCTGTTCGCCGTATTTCTTCGTGTGTCCGCATTGGTTTCGCTGCTACCGGCCTTTGGTGAACGCAGCGTCCCTGTGCGGGTCAAACTGGGCGTGGCAGTTGCTTTCACAATGATTGTCATTCCCGCCATACCCGCATCGGGTGTTATGCCGGGCTTTCACAAAATGATTGGATTAATCACCATCGAAGTCTTGATCGGTCTTATGCTCGGCATCGGGTTGCGCCTATTTGTCCTTGCACTACAAACTGCAGGTTCAATCGCGGCGCAAGCGACATCCTTGTCTCAGATCCTGGGCGGAGCGGCCGCAGAACCTGTCCCGGCGATGGGGTATCTGCTGACGCTGGCCGGCTTGGCGCTGGCGGTATTGCTTGGCCTTCATATCCGTGCAGCGCAGTTCATGATCCACAGCTATATGCTGTTTCCGATGGGCGCGCTTCCAACTGCGCCTGATCTGTCGCAATGGGGCGTTGCGCAAGTCGCCCGCAGCTTTGGACTGGCCTTTGCGCTGGCTATGCCCTTTGTCATCGCATCGCTGATCTACAACCTCGCACTGGGCGTAATTAACCGCGCCATGCCGCAGCTCATGGTCGCTTTTGTCGGTGCCCCAGCAATCACTTTCGCAGGCCTTTTCCTGCTTTTCGCCGGGGCACCATTGATCCTGGCAACCTGGTCTGACGCTTTGTTCGCCTTTCTCCAAAATCCTCTGGGAGGGCTGAGATGAGCGCATCAGACGACGACAGTGATAAGTCATTTGAGGCGACCCCGCAAAAGCTGGAAAAAGCCCGCAAAAAAGGCGAGGTGGCGAAGTCCAATGATCTGTCGGTGGTGGCTGCATACATGGGACTGCTCGTCGCACTTTTGCTCACGGGGCAATTCACGGCAGAGCATCTGGGGACTGTGTTCGTGGTCTTGATCGACCAATCAGATCAATTCGCAAGCTTGCTGACCGTCGGACCCGCGACATCCACCGTCGCTGGGATTCTGAGATCAACTATGGCACCAATCGCCGCGTTGTTTATCGTTCCGGCAGTCGCGGTGTTGCTCAGCCTGATCGCCCAGCGCGCACTGATCTTCGCGCCGGAAAAGCTGAAACCACGCGGTTCACGCATCTCGATCGTCTCAAACGCAAAGAACAAGTTTGGCAGGGGCGGGTTGTTCGAATTCGCCAAGAGCTTTGTTAAATTGTTGATCTATGGAACATGCCTGACCCTATTTTTACACGTCCACCTGCCCGAGATTCTGACAGCTAGTGCAGCCGCTCCGAGATCCTCAATTCTGTTGATGATGAACTTACTAAGCCAATTTCTGTTTATCGCCATAATGATCGCGCTGGCGATCGGCGTGATCGACTATCTGTGGCAACATGCCGAACACCTTCGCAAAAACAGAATGTCACGCAAAGAAATTCAAGATGAAACCAAGGATTCCGAGGGTGATCCGCACGTCAAACAGCAGCGTCGCCAACGCGCGCAGGACATAGCAACCAATCAGATGATGGCGGATGTGCCCAAGGCCGATGTGGTGATCGTCAACCCGACGCACTATGCGGTGGCGCTGAAATGGTCGCGAGCAAGTGGCAGCGCTCCGGTTTGCGTCGCCAAAGGGGTAGATGAAATCGCGGCAACAATCAGGGCCACGGCCGGAGACGCAGGCATTCCTATTCATTCCGATCCACCAACAGCACGCGCATTGCACGCGACCGTCGGGATCGGACAGGAAATTACCGAAGAATACTACCGACCCGTTGCAGCTGCTATTCGGTTTGCCGAAGCCATGCGCAAACGAGCGAAGGGTCAGGTCGGATGACGCAAGATCGCATAGACAACCTTTTGACCGTCGCCGAAGCTGTTTATCAACGGGAACACCAAAAATTGCACCCTTTGTTGCAGCGCGAAGCCCAGTTGCTTCAGCAATTGACGCGTCTGGATTCTCAATTAGCCGAAGTAAAATCGACGAGTTCACAGTCGGATGGCTATCAGGTCACCGGCGCAGACCTGTTGTGGCACGGCTGGGAATCTTTGACACGGCGCAACCTGAACACCGAGTTGGCGCGCCTGCGATCACAAAAGCTTGCGGCAATGGAAGAATTGCGTGGGGCATTTGGGCGCAAACTGGCCGTTGCCGATCTGTCGCGCCGCCTGCAGGAACACAAGCGACGCGTGCGACAATCTAAAGCTCAGGAATCGTAACCCCAACCCGTTCAGGTATCCTGTCGGCTGACACTCATGATCAGAACTTGCGAGACATCTTCGCCCAGATCCTTTCTCGCAACCTCCAGCAACGCATTGCGCAAAGCCGTCAGGTTGTCTGACCGCGTGAATGCGCCGTCAAACCCGCCGATATTGGCGTGATCAAACAGAACTTGCAGAAACCGGTCCCTTAATTTTGGCTCGATCTCATAAAACGCTTCGGCAATCCCCGGCCTCACCTCAAGGCTGAGGGACATGGTGACGAGCGCCGATATCTCGTCCTCAGAAACCACGGGGACCACGAACTGTTTGGTGAGTTTCAGATACTCATGTGTTTCTGATTGATCATCTTTGCCGGGTTTAGTTTTGTTTTTCTTGTCTTCATTGGGTTTTTGCCCAACCTCCGCAAGATCTTCAGCTTCCCCGGAAGGGGACAATAGGATCCGGGCGCCCGCACCGGCAGCCAGGCCGAAAACCAGAAAAACGATCGGTAGTAGTTTTCCCATCAGAACGGCCCTCAGAACGGTAGCAAGGTATCAAGTATCTGTTGTCCATAGCGTGGTTGCTGCACATCCGTGATCTGCCCGCGGCCACCATAAGACACCCGCGCTGACGCGATCTTGTCATAGGTGATTTCATTCTGGCGCGAGATATCTTCGGGGCGGACATAGCCCGAGACCAGCAGTTCCCGAAGTTCGAAATTCACCCGCAGTTCTTGCGATCCAGAAATCGAAAGCACACCGTTTGGCAACACGTCGACGACCGTTGCCGCCACGCGCAAGGTCAATTTTTCTTTGCGTTTGACCGATCCCTTGCCTTTGCTGACCGAAGCCGAGTCAATTGAAACGGCATCATCAAGTGAGGCCCCTTCAGGTAGTCGTTCACCTGCGCGCTGAGGAAGGCCGAAGAGTTCCGGCACCGCAAGACTTTCTGACCCGGCCCGCGACCGGTTGGTGTCGTTGGATATTTCGGCCTTTTCATCCAGCTCGATCACGACTGTCAGAATATCCCCTTTTTTCATCGCCCGTTGATCACCAAGCAAGGAATGCTGACCGCCACTCCACAAAGATGACTGATCAACGGTTCGCTGAGGCTGGCTGTGCAAAGGTAGTCCGGGCCACAGCATCGCAACATGCTCAGGCGATTCCGTGTTTGGTGTCAGGCTGGGCGGCTTGCCAAGGTGGTCCAATCGTCCACACGCCGCAACACTCAGAACGACAAATAGCAGGGGTTTCGAAAGGCTCGGCATCATTTAACCTCAATTTGTCCATCGGGACGGATTACGCCCGTTACTGTTGTGCGAGACGCCAGATTCATGACACGGATACGCTCGCCTGCTGCGCCCCGGCCCAACGCGCGGCCTTCGGCAGTGATCGATAGCGCGACGTGATCGAACACCAGCGTCACCAGATCGTTTCGGTCCACGATCGCAGGCGGACCGACATCGGCAGGGCGGATTGGTCGACCTGGATAAAGCGCGACGCGTGCCTCCTGACCGATAAGATCCTCTGGCCTACGAACCGCCCCATTGACCTCAGAGGTCTTGACTTCGATGTCGGATGAGACAATGACCTCTTTGGCGCGGATCGTGCGGGTCGGCACAACGATCTCGGCCAAGCTTGGCATCGGCATCATGCATAGTATGAGGGTTAACAGGCGCATCACCGCACCTGCGTGGTCGCGCCCATCATCTGGTCGACGGCGGAAATAACTTTGGCGTTCATTTCATAGCCACGCTGCGCTTCGATCAGTTCCGTGACCTCGCGCACCGCATCGACTGAGCTGTCCTCAAGATAGCCCTGCCGCAATGTGCCCAGCCCATCTTCGCCCGGGGTGCCGACAACCGGAGCGCCCGAGGCTTCGGTTTCCTTGAAGAGGTTGCTACCAATCGCCTCAAGACCCTTGGCGTTCGAGAAGCTGGCCAGCGTAAACTCGCCCAGCAACTGCCCCTCGGCCGTATCATCGAAATAGGCATAAACCTCACCCGCCGCATTGATCGAGATCGATCTGGCATCGTCTGGAATGGTAATTTCAGGGGCAACGGCAAAGCCATCAGAAGTTACGATCAGACCTTCGGCCGAACGTTTCAGGCTTCCGTCTCGGGTAAAGGCGGATTGGCCATTCGGCATGGTGACTTCAAGGTAACCTCGCCCTTCGATGGCGATATCCAGATCACTGCCCGTTGCCGAGAGCCCACCCTGTTGCAGCTGTACGGTGACGGCGGCAGGGCGCACGCCCAACCCCAGCTGAATACCTGTCGGAAGGACCGTTCCATCCGAGGCATTGACCGCCCCGGCGCGCACCATCTGTTGATAGTGCAGATCGGCAAACTCGGCCCGGCGGGTGTTGTAGCCGGTTGTATTCATATTCGCGAGGTTGTTTGAAATTGTCTCAACCCGCATCTGCTGTGCGGTCATGCCCGTAGCCGCGATCTTCAATGCTCGCATGTCGTATTCTCCTTCCGGTAATCAGCGCATCAATGCCTTAAGCGCCCCGCGAACCCGTTCGTCTTCGGCCTCAAGAAAACTCTGCCCGAGCTCGTAGGCCCGCTGAATTTCAATCATCCGGGTCACCTGACCAATGGCATTGACATTCGATCCTTCGAGGAACCGATGCAGCACGACCGGCTCGTCCACCGGGTCCACCTGCCCGCCTGCACGGAAATGTGTGCTTCCTTCGCGCACCAGGTTTTCGGGATCGGCGACGTTGTAGACACCGATCTGGCTCAGAAATTGTCCATCGACGCTCATCGTGCCGTCGCTGCCAACATCGATCGTTGCGGCGTCGGGCGGGACAAAGACCGGCGCGCCATTGCTGTCCAGAACCCGGTGCCCGTCCATCGTCACTAGATCGCCCTCAGCATTGGGTGAAAAACTACCGGAACGCGTCAGGCGGTTCCCAGCGGGCGTTTCGATCATAAAGAACCCGTCCCCTTCGATGGCAAAGTCGAAGGACCCGCCTGTCTCGGTCAGCACACCTTGTTGCAGAGAAGTGTTTCGAACCTGCGCACGGCTGAGCGATAGTGAAGGATTGCCCGGCATATCCCGGACGAATTCGGAGAAAACCAACCCCTGCTGACGATACCCGGTCGTGTTGGCATTGGCGATATTGTTGGCCACCATTCGCATCTCATCCATGAGACCGGATTGGCGGGACAAGGTGACATAAGTGGTGTCCATCAGCGACCTTCGGCAATAAGCGGGACCAATGTCCCGGTAAAAAACGTAACAAGGGTCTGGGTCATGAAGCCCATCGACATCCAGAACACGACCACGATTGCAATCAGCTTAGGCACGAAGGTCAGGGTCATCTCCTGAACCGAGGTCAGGGCCTGAAACAAACCAACTGTAAGGCCCGAGATCAGCGCCACCGCCAGAATCGGAACCGACGTGATGACTGCAACCCAAAGCGCCTGGCGCACAATGTCGTAGAACAGACCTTCGCTCAGCATCGTTCAGACCGGCATCCGCAAGATTTCCTGATAGGCTTCAACGACTTTGTTCCGAACAATCACAGCCGTTTCCACTGCCAACTCTGTCTGCGCCAGCGCCTGAACCAAAGCGTGCGGGTCGGCCTGCCCAACCATCGAAGATTGCGTGACTTGCTCGCTTTGTTTCAGCGTCGCCACGAAATCCTGAAACGAGGATCGCAGCCCTTGCGCTGTCCCCTGATGTTCGGGGTCGGCCTGCGTTGCAGGGCGCGCACCCGTATAGTTCTGCGCGGCGGTAAGTGAGCGAACATCCATTCTGGTATTCCTTTATTTACGGAGTAGATCCATCAGACTCGATGACATCTGCCGGGTCTGGTCGAACATCTTGAGGTTGGCTTCATAGCTACGCTGCGCCTCTCGGGCGTCTGCGATTTCGATCATCAGATCGACGTTTGATCCTCTGTAATGGCCTGTCTCATCAGCCATAGGGTGGCCAGGATCATAAATTCGGCTCAGGTCGCGACGATCGAGTTTGACGCGCCCCGCCTGAACCATCTCTTTTCCGTCCCGTTCGACTGTCTCAAACGGGACTGTCTTACGCCGGTATCCCGGCGTATCGGCGTTCGAGATGTTCTCGGACACATGACGCAACCGCGCTGCTTGCGCACGCAGTGCGCTAGCCGACGCGTCCAACGAGTAGGAAAAATCGCTCATCGTGAAACCCCCTATGCCCGGCCCAGACTCGTGCGCAGCACACCGATTGAAGACTTGTAGATCGCTAATGCCCGGTCATGTTGTCGCTTGACCTCGACAGCTTTCAGCATCTCTTCTTCCAATGAAACACCATTGCCATTCGGATCGCTCGAAGCCGCGACCGTGAATTCAACCCAAGGCTGAGCGCGCACATCACCATTCAGATGACCCGTCCGAGTCGTGGTCATCGCGACCTCTCGGCTCGTGTTTTCAAACGCTGTCTGGAAGGCTTCAATATCGCGGGGCTTGTATCCCGGCGTATCCGCGTTGGCCATGTTGCGCGCAACAACCGCTTGCCGTTGTCCGGCATGGGTTGCCATTGCGTACGCAGTCTTAAAGACGTTCAGGTCATTGAACATCGGGGCTTCTCCCTCGATCAATTTCAATCAAGGCTTAACCCCGATTCCTTTAGAAACCGTTTTCAACAAATCTATTTGGAGGACCTGCGATGGCCGATCTCGATCCGATGCGTTTGAAATGCGAATTCGATAGGATGTCGGCGGTACACCATATCGGGCGTGTGACCGGTGTTGCGCGCGGCGTGGTTGAAATCGATGGTCTGACCGCCCAAGCCCGGATCGGGGATCATCTGACGCTACGCCGACGAAAAGGCCCGGACCTGCCGGGCGAGGTCCTGCATGTCGAAGCAGGCGCGATCCATATGCTGCCAGCCTCCGCACCCGATGGCGTAAGCCTGGGGGATCAGGTCTCTCTCGACCAGATGCCTGCCTTTGCGCCCGGAATGCATTGGCTTGGGCGGGTGATCGATCCGTTTGGCAAACCTCTGGACGGCAAGCCCCTGCTGCCTGGCACGCTTGAACGTGACCTTATGCAGGCCCCGCCAACTGCGGTATCGCGCAAGCCGCTGGGCGGTCGTATGGAAACCGGGTTGGCCATCCTCAACACGATGCTGCCCATTGTCCAGGGTCAGCGAATCGGCCTGTTCGCTGGTTCAGGCGTTGGCAAATCGACACTTCTGGCGACGCTTGCCCGCTCAGTCCAGGCGGATGCTGTGGTCGTTGCATTGGTGGGCGAACGCGGGCGCGAAGTGAATGAGTTTGTCGAGAACGCCCTGGGTGCCGAAGGTCTGAAACGATCCGTCGTCGTGGCCGCAACCTCAGATCAATCGGCCCTGAGACGCAGACGGTGCGCATGGTCGGCCATGTCGGTGGCGGAATTCCTGCGGGATCAAGGGTTAAACGTTCTGTTTCTGGCCGATTCAGTTACCCGCTTTGCCGAAGCGCACCGCGAGATTGCCGCCGCAATGGGTGAAGCCCCATCGCTACGTGGCTACCCGCCATCGGTCACGCCGCTGATTGCAAATCTGTGCGAACGGGCGGGTCCCGGAACTCCCGATCAAGGTGACATCACCGCAGTCTTCAGTGTTCTTGTCGCGGGTTCTGACATGGACGAGCCCATTGCGGACATTCTGCGCGGCGTCTTGGACGGACATGTCGTGCTGAGCCGGGACATCGCCGAACGCGGGCGCTTCCCGGCCATTGACCTCAGCCGATCCGTATCACGCAGCCTACCAGGTGCGGCGACCGCAGATGAGAACCAGTTGATTACAGAAACCCGCAAGCTGGTCGGCAGTTATGAGCAATCTGAGGTGATGATCAAAGCCGGTCTCTATGCCGAAGGAACAGATCCTTTGTTGGATCGCGCCGTCCGGGTCCACGAAGAGCTAGATAGCTTTTTTGCGAAGGCTGATCCCGATGGTATCGAAAACAGCTTTAATCGATTATCTCTGATTTTAAGGCGCGCTGGTGTAAACCCGGTGTCGCAGTCTTAGAATTCAGAACAGTTTTAAGTGTTAAGCCCACCTTAACACCTGCCCTGCTAGGCCAGTAAGCGGGTGAATAGAAGGTGGTGGAGATGGGTGCGCAATCCAATGTGGCGCCAATCATCATCAAGAAGAAACGTGTATCGGGTGGCGATGCTCACCACGGTGGTGCGTGGAAGGTCGCGTATGCGGACTTTGTCACTGCCATGATGGCGTTCTTCATGTTGATGTGGCTGCTGAATGCAACGACCGAGACGCAACGCAAGGGTCTGGCGGATTATTTTTCGCCCACGATTCCGGTCAATCCGGTCTCGGGCGGCGGCGATGGTGCCTTCGGCGGTGACAACATGTTTTCGGAAAAAACCATGGTTATGGATGGATCAGGTGCCAGCAATCGGAACCCCACCGAGGCGAAACAGGCGCGCGGATCAACCGGCGTGGATGCGAAAGGCGGCGGTAAGGGTGCGTTCGAAGATTTCTCGTCGCTCGAGGCGCAGTTGTTGGGGCGCGCTGGGGAAAGCCTTGTGTCCGATAAGATGCGCAAGCACATCGTGACCCGCGTCACCGACGAAGGGCTGGTGGTCGAGCTGTTCGCCACTGAGGATCAACCGTTGTTCGAAGCGGGGACAGACACGCCAACCCAAATGATGCGCGCGCTGACACTTTTGGTAGCGCGGTCTTCTGATCTGGTGACAAACGCAATTGCGGTTGAAGGGCATGTGCGGTCTGCACCCGTCGTGTTGGCGAATAACCCGGTCTGGGATCTGTCGACCGCGCGGGCGCAAAGCACCCGCCAACTGCTGCAGAACAAAGGCATCCAGCCACAGAGGTTGGACCGCGTGACTGGGCACGCGGACCGAGAGCTTTCGGATAAAAACCCCATGGCGGTACGCAATAATCGAATTGAGATCATCTTTTTACGCAACCCTTAAGGGGTAAAGGATAGACAGCATTTTAGCTGTTAGCCGGCTGTTAAGGGCCAGTGCGGTACGTGTTGCAGCAACGAATGACGCAACAAAAGGGCGTACCGATGACCATATCCTCTTCGCTGAATGCCGGTGTGGCAGCGTTGAAGGCCAACGCCAACAGGCTGGCCACGATCTCTGACAACATCGCCAATTCATCAACATTTGGCTATAAAAGGGTCGAGACCGACTTTCACTCCATGGTCACGTCTGGTCAGGGCGGCAGCTATTCGGCAGGCGGGGTCAGAACCACCAGCCAACGCCTGATAGATCAGCGCGGATCGCTGGTAACCACCAACAATTCAACCGATCTGGCCGTGCGCGGTAGAGGCATGCTGCCTGTCCGTCCCAGTTCGCAGATCGCGTCAGGTTCAAATGAGATGCTGCTGACCACGACAGGCTCATTCCGCACCAATGAGGAGGGGTATCTGGTCACACAATCCGGCCTTGTACTTCTTGGCTGGCGTGCCAATCCAGATGGCTCGATCCCCAGCGTCCCGAGGGATACGCCCGCCGCTCTGGAACCCATTCAGCTAAGCGTTAATCAACTTTCGGGCGCCCCCACAACATCCATGAACCTGCGGATGAACCTGCCTGCAACAGCGACCGACGCCGGTGCTCCGGGTGACACGCAGCCCTTGTCGGTCGAGTATTTTGACAATTTGGGCAAGTCTGAAAGCGTCGATATCGAATTGGTCCCCACCGTTCCTGCAACCGGCAGCAGCAATGAATGGACCATGACATTGCGCGATTCAGCCTCGGGCGGCGCTGTCATCGGAGAATATACCCTGACCTTCACCGATAGCCGTACAGCCGGTGGTACACTAGCCAGCGTCACCGCCGTGACCGGCGGTGCCTATGACCCGGCAAACGGCAGCGTTGTCGTCAACGTCGCCGGCGGACCGATGGAGATCAACATCGGCCAGATCGGCGATGCGGACGGCATTACACAGCTTTCCGATACCTTTGCTCCGGTTTCGATCACACGCGATGGTTCGGCCGTTGGCACGATGACAAGCGTACAGGTTGATGAGAACGGCTATGTCTATGCTTTCTATGATACTGGGGTCAGCCGCCGGATGTTCCAGATTCCACTGGCCGATGTGCCGAATCCAAACGGTCTGACGGCGTTGGACAGTCAGACCTATGCCCCCTCGCGCGACAGCGGCACCTTTTTCTTATGGAACGCAGGTGAAGGTCCGACAGGCGATCTCGTGTCTTTCGCACGCGAGGAATCGACCACCGATGTCGCCACCGAGTTGACCTCAATGATCCAGACCCAGCGGGCCTATTCCTCAAGCGCCAAGGTCATTCAGACTGTGGATGAGATGCTGCAGGAAACCACCAATATCAAACGCTGATCTGATGATTGATCAACGAAAGGGATGCGTCCGATGAATATGTCGACAGCACTGAACAACGCTCTGGGCGGGCTGAGCGCAGCCAGCCGTGGTGCGGCGGTGGTTTCAGGAAACATCGCCAACGCCTTGACCCCGGGATATGCTCGCAGATCGCTTGAACTGGCGACCAGCGCAGTTTCTGGTAATGGCGTTCGTGTCGTTGGTATCACTCGGCACCAGGATCCGGTACTGATCGCAAACCGCCGTGCGACCGATGCAGACCTGATGGCAGCCAAAACCGTGGCGCAATTTCATTCAGGTTACGAGAAACTGTTGGGGGCAGCCGACGATGCCACTTCGATCTCGGCCAGACTGGCCCAATTCGAAAGCAGTCTGATTACAGCTGCAAGCCTGCCCGGCTCAGCCCAACGGCTGGATCAGGCTGCCCGTGCAGGCGGTACATTGAGCACAGCGCTCAATACAGCGTCCGAAGGGGTGCGGCAAATGCGATCCGATGCGGATCGCACGATAGGCAAACAGGTCGATACGCTGAATCAGACTCTGAAAGACATCGAGAAACTGAATGCTCGTATCCCCGCTGTCCGCAATTCGGGCGGTGATATTGGCGCGCTGTTGGATCATCGTCAGATTCTGGTCGATCAAGTCAACGAGTTGGTGCCTGTCAACGCGATCGCGCGCGATAATGATCAGATTTCCCTTTATTCCGATGGCGGGTTGATCCTGCTGGAAGGAACCGCGGCCGAGTTTTCGTTCTCGACCACAGGCGATACCATGCCGCATATGACCGTTGGCAACGGGTTGTTGTCCGGGCTCGAGATCAACGGCCGACCCGTTCGCGTGAGCGGAGAGTTCGCCCAAATCCGAGGCGGCGCATTGATGGCCCAGTTCTCGGTCCGCGACGAACTGACCGTCGAAGCGCAAGCCGATCTGGACGCCGTCGCCCGCGACCTGATCGAGCGCTTTGAAACCACCGGGTTGGACCCGACCGCTGCCGCGACCGATCCGGGCGTCTTCACGGATAACGGCAGCCGCTTTGATCCGGTTTCTGAAACCGGTCTTGCGTCGCGCATCTCACTAAATGTTGTGGTCGACCCGGATGCAGGGGGTGACAGCTGGAGATTACGCGCGGGTCTGGGGGCATTGACCCCCGGTGCGCCGGGTGATGCCAGCCAGTTGCAAGCTTTTGGGGCCGTTCTGACCGACTCGCGCCCGGCCCCCAGCGTGGGGTTTGGGACAGGCACGATGCGCGCGGCGGAGATCGCCGAGGCGTTGCTTTCCAAAGCCGGGGCAAACGCACACACAGCTGACCAGCGCAGCAGTTTTGCAGCAAACGCGCAGCTGGAGGTGCAAAAAATCGTCGCGGAGCAAGGTGTTGACAGTGACGCGGAACTGCAGCGCTTGATGCAGATCGAGCAGGCCTATGCCGCAAACGCACGCATCGTCGCCGTCGTGGATGAACTGATGGATACCCTGTTGAGGTTATGAACATGACACTGAATTCGATCGGGGATCTGGCCCGCGGTCTTACCCTCAGAACTCGCAGCGCCGAGATCAAATCACAAATCGAAACACTGTCGTATGAGATGTCCACCGGCAAGGTGCAGGATATCTCGGGCCGTCTGGGTGGTGATTACTCGCACCTACTGGATCTAGATCGCAGCCTGGAACGGTTGGACGCGCTTTCCATCGCCACCGCCGAGGCGCGGCTATTCACGGACGCAATGCAATTGAGCCTGACAACGCTAAGCGGCTCGGTCGCCGAGATGTCAGCGTCGCTGCTATCATTCGGCACGGCGAACCAGACCGTGACACATGAACAAGCATCGGTTCAGGCACGAAATGAGCTCGACACAATGATCTCAGCCCTGAATACGCGGGCGGGAGGGCGCAGCCTGTATTCTGGAACATCGACTGACGTCTCACCTCTGCCCTCCGCTGAAACATTATTGACAGCGCTGCAGGCCGAATTGATAGGGCTGACCTCCCTAACAGATATCCAACAGGCCGCTGAGGATTGGTTCAACGACCCCGCCGGATTTGATGCGGTGATATATCAAGGTGGCACAGACACCTTGGCTCCGATGCAGATTTCCGAGAACGAGCGGATCACGCTTCCGATCACTGCGACAGACCCCACGCTCAAGGACGCTTTGCGCGATGTTGCGGTTGCGGCTCTGGCCACAGATGATGCGCTTGGATGGACACCTGATCTACGAACCGCATTGTTCACGCAGCTTGGTGTTGAGTTGGCCAATACACAGGATGCGACGGTCAATTTGCGCGCCCAGGTCGGCGCGGCTGAGGCGCGTGTGGCGCAAGCCGCAACGCGCAACGCCGCCGCAAAGACCAGCGCTGAGCATGCGCGCAATGCGTTGATCGCTGCAGATCCCTATGAGACTGCAGCACAGTTGCAAACCGTGCAGTTCCAACTGGAGAGTCTGTATTCCGTGACCGTTCGCAACGCCAACCTGTCACTGGTGAATTTCCTGAGATGAAGATACTCGTATTCCTTTTGATAACCTTACCCTGCATTGCCAATGCGGGGGCCATACGCCTGAAAGATCTGGTGGATTTCGACGGTGTCCGCGGCAATGATCTGGTTGGCTACGGCCTTGTGGTTGGCCTGAATGGCACCGGCGACGGCTTGCGCAATTCTCCGTTCACCGAAGAGATTATGTCCAACATTCTCGAACGGCTGGGTGTAAACGTGAATGGCGAAGATTTTCGCCCCAAAAACGTCGCCGCCGTATTGGTCACCGCCACCCTACCACCCTTCGCGCGCGTCGGCGGTCAGATTGACGTCACCGTCTCTGCCATTGGAGATTCCAAAGGACTTCTTGGGGGGACATTGATCATGACACCCCTGAATGCAGCAGATGGTCAGATTTATGCCGTGGCGCAAGGGACAGTGCTAGCCGGAGGCGCTGCGGTTGAAGGCGAAGCAGCGTCGGTTGTAAGCGGGGTGCCGACATCGGGCGTCATACCCTCGGGCGCGCGTGTGGAGCGCGAGATCGATTTTCAGCTTGCTGATTTGACTCAATTCAGACTGGCGCTGAGAGAACCGGATTTCACGACCGCAAGCCGCATTGAGGCCGCCATCAACAGAGAATTCAACCGCGCCGTCGCACTCATGCGCGATTCCGGCACTGTGGAGTTGAGCATTGAGGCGACGCGGGCCGTATCAACCGCGCATGCGATTGGACGTATTGAAAACATACTGGTCGAACCCGAAAGCAAGGCCCGCGTCGTGGTGGATCAGAGATCCGGCACAATTGTTATGGGTCGGGACGTCAGGATTTCACGCGTGGCGGTATCGCAGGGCAACTTGACCCTCACAGTCGAGGAAGCCCCGATTGCCGTTCAGCCCAATCCGTTTGCGCGGGGTGAAACCGTCGTTGTTCCACGCACCTTTGCCGGGATCGAAGAGGAAGAAGGAACCGGGCTTGCAGAAATCCCCGAGGCAACCACCTTGTCCGAAGTGGTCGCCGGGTTGAACGCCTTGGGCGTGTCGCCACGCGATATGATCGACATCCTGAAAACCATCAAAGCTGCCGGGGCACTTCATGCTGAGTTCATCGTGAGATGAGCAGTCAGACCACAGCGCACGCCTTTTGGTGTACCACTTTACTTGGATTTCCAACTGTCCAGCCAGCGGCGAAAGCCCTTGCGCTTTTCATCTATTGCATCACCAGCGGCGTAAAGACCATCTTCCATGTTCTCCAAAACAGGATCGATCTTCTTTTGCCGAAACCGCCGCCATCGAACCCAGATGGCCCAAACCAGCGCAGCAAACAAAGTCAGGAAGACAATATTGAACCACGGGATGATGCGGACATCCGGCCCCTCGACATGCCGGATGAAAATTGCGTTGGGAAAAATCGACATGAATTCATTCCGCCAGCCGTAGTGCGTTACGACCACCCAATCGGGGTTATCTTTGGTCGACTTGGCATCGTTGGCCTCGGTGTAAAGGTTCGCAGTGTCGAACTTGAAATAAGGCGGCCAGCCCCAACCGGTGTCTTCGTTGCGATAGACAATCGGCTTCCCGTTGGCGCGTACGGCCTGAATGAACTGTACATCGCGGTTTGACAGGCTGGTGGATTGATCTTCAGGCTCGGACCAGAAGATTCGCGTCCAGTCCGTCAGGTCCTGACGTTCCTCATAGGTGTTGACGATCCGCACCACATCGTGCTGCGGTAGGGAATACTGCAAGATCACGGCGATCGTGCCCCAGAAGATGATAATGAACGCCCATTTCACATAGGCCATGCCTTAACCCTCACATGTAATTCACGATGTAGATCAGCGCGCCAATCGCCACCCAAGGTACAATATAGACACCCAAAATCAGTTTGCGCCGGAATGAGTTGTCGTAGACGTGCAAACCACGCGCAACAAACGCTTCTTTGTTACCGGTTTTGCCCTTTTCGTCCCACCACGTCTCCAACTTTCGCCGCCTAACTCCTCGCGAATAAAAGGACAGCGCGAAATAGGCAATCGTCTGGATCACCAGCAGGATCAGAAACAGGCGCATCGCTCCGAACATCTTAATCTCTCCTGACCGCGCCCCAAGGGCCGACCCGTGCGATCACTGTTTCGCTGACCCGGTCATTGCCGGTCATATCCGGTTCATGACCAAATAGAGCCGCCCGCGCACCAGCCTTGTCCACCTGATACTCGCGGGCAAGGAAGTCGGCAACATAGGCTTTCTTGGTCTCGGGCCAGGTCCTGTAAGTACTATAAAACAATTCCTTGTGGCAGATGAACATCTGCCGCGGATCCAGCGGAGCCAATTCGGTCAACAGCATATTCACCAGATCGCGGTTCGGCGTATCGGCTGCGCGCAATGTGTAGAAATAGGCGGGATGATCCGAGGTGATGCGTGGCCAGCGCCCACCATCCGTCGCCCAGCGCAACAGTTGTGCGAGGCCGTGGTACGCCTCGGGTAGGCGATCGGCGTGATTGCGGGCCAGTCGTCGCATATCGCTGCGATCCAGCCCGCTCAGATCAACATCTGCGTCAGCAGCCGCAGCAATGGTCAGAAAGTCCATCTTCTGTTGTAAGATCGCTGCGGCATCCACGCCGCGCGCCTTAACGATAGGTTCAACCAGATCGTTGTAGTCGAGAAACTTGGCAATCTGGTTCCGTTGCGACGGGTCTAAAATGTATTTGATCGGCATATCGTCAGGCTTTTCGCCCATGCAAATCGCCGCCGGGTGATCCATATCCGGGAACAGGTAGAGCCCGCCAAAGTGTGCTGTCCAGAAGTTGCGCTGCTCGAAAGCGGTATGGCGCAGGCGCACCGGATTGCGCGTTACGTCGCCAGTTTCTTTGGCGGTTTCGATCATCTTGGCGATCAGCACATCGTCGAACCAAGCGTCCTCTTCGGTTTTGAACTGTTCGACCATGCCCGCCAGTTGCTGGGCCTTGCGCAGGGTGCCGCCCGCGGTGTCGGCCTCGATCTCGATCTTGCTCAGGTTCAACAGGTCTCGCGGAGTGGTGAGTTTGATGACCGAGTTCACAAGCTCTCCGGCCACAGCATCGGTGGCGGTCAGGGCAAACAGCTGCGCCTCGTTCATCTCGATGAACTCACGCAGGATATCCCGCGAGGTCGAGAATTTGACGTTCAGCAGAGGCGCGCGCTTCTGCTCGGTCGTCAGCAGGATGAACTGCCGGTTGACCCCGTTGGGGTTGAGGTAGAGCTCGTCCTCCAACTCAATCCTCACCTCGGGCGAATAGCCTGAGATATCGACGTGAAAATCCGTCAGCGCCGTGGTCTTGCCCGCCAGATGTTGCAGTGCGCGGTTATACCGCTCGACCAGAGCCGGGCTTGAGATGTGGACGAGGTTGCCGAACATCAGGCCTTTTTCGATGAGGCGGATCATGCTGGATCACCGTTTCGGAACTGAAGCCTTATACCCAGACCAAGTGCAAACAAGTAGGGCAATGCGAGTAAGACCAGAATAGCGTAATGCCAAACTTCAGAGCCCATAACTTGTTTCGGGTCATAATAATTCCAAAACCATCCGAGTCCGAGTAACAAGGGGATAAGACCGACAAATGGACCTACACAAACACTGAGCGAGAACCAAACAAGGAACCTAAGCGCAAACAGCTTGCCTTCTGGCACGGGTAAATTACTGCGAACGGCGAAGCTCGTTGTCCAGCAAGCGAAGGACACTCCTATCAACAGGATAGCAATGAGCTGCGCAGCTTCCATCACCCCTTCCCCTCCAGATACCGCCGCTTGGCCTCTTCCATCTGGCCCATCTCGCGGACGGCGTTCTCGATGGCGACCTCGTCGCTCTTGTCGGCATAGCGGAATTCGCTGTCGGCGTAGCGGTTGATCTCCTGCATCACCATCTCGACTGTGATCGGCTGGCGCAGGTCCTCGATCATAGCTTTCTTGCTGTCGTAGTCGCGGAACAGGAACAGGTCGGGGTTTTCCATCCACTCATCGGGCAGTTCGAAATCCATCGCGCGGACCTTGACCGCATCGGTGATGTTCTTGATCGCGCGCCCGGTGAACCGCTCATCCGCCTGTTGGATCGCTTTGAGGTAGGTGCCCAGTTTGGCAATCGTGTCCATCTGGCCGATCTCGCCGGAGACGCGGTCAAAGACCTGCAGCAGGGCATCCTCATGCGGGCGGGCGTGGCTTTCGAAACTGGCGACGACGGCCTTTTTGATCTCCTGCGCGGCATAGGCGTCGTGTTCGCCCAGCGGAATGTCGTGGTTGCGGCCCATCAGCAGGTGCAGGATGTCGATGTAGTCCTCACGCGTTTGCGGACCGTCCACTAGGAACCGCGCGCCCGCCCGCTGGCGTAGGGCGTCGTCCACATTCTCTGGGTAGTTCGAGAACATGCCAAAGGTGCAGTTGCCGCGCACGACGGTGTTGGCCCCCGCAAAGCTCTCCATCAGCACGGCCGTGATTTCCAACTGTCCGGCTGACGACTGCCGATCGCCGCGTTTGCCTGCCAGTTGGTCGATATCGTCGATGGTGCCGAAGCCGATAACCGAGGGGTCGATGATCGTGTTGATAAATGCCTTGGCATTCTGGCCGGATTTACCCTGATAGCTGTCGATATTGTCGGTGCTAAGGTTCTGATAGCGGAACGGATAGCCTGCGTTCTGACAATAGTCGTTGATCAGCCCGGCCATCATCTGGATCAGAGCGGTCTTGCCGGTGCCCGGTTTGCCGTCGCCCATGAAGGTAAAGATGAACCCGCCAAGCTCGGCAAACGGGTTCAGGCGTCGGTCGAAGTCGTAGGCCATCACCATCTTGGCCAGCTTCATCGCCTGATATTTGGCGATATGGTTGCCGACCACCTCGTTCGGTTTCTTGAACGTCATGGTCAGGGTGGTGGATTTGGCCTTTGATGCCGGTTCGAAGCCCCGGATGGTCAGATCATCTGCCTCGATATGCCAAGCGGCACTCTGGAACGATGCCAGATGGCCTGCGGACTGGGCGCGTAGAGCGACCTTTTCCATCAATTGCTCGGCATAGGCGCTGGTGGCTGCGATCAGGTGGGCATCATCGGGGGCGTGTTTGGCAAGGGTTTGGTCCAACTCCCACAGCGCGCCGTGCAAGGCGAGTTGGCCGTTGTCGGTCAGGACCTCTTCGATCTCACCGATATCGACAGTGGTCTCTCCCAGATGCGAGGACATCAAGTACGCCAGCGCATTGCCGAAGGTGTGCGAGGTGATCAGAGCCTCGGCAGTCAGCAGTTCCGAGAATTCGGTCTTTCGCGCGGCGGGCAAATCGCCCGCAAGGTTCGCGCGTTTCAAGTCTGCCAACGGTGTCTGTTCGGCGTAGGCCTCGCTCACCGCCAGAGCGATGGCAACCGCACGGCGGATTGCCTGCTGCGTGGTGGCCTGCGGTGGCGAGACCAGCGCATCGCCATCATCCGAGGCCTCGATCCGTTCGACCAAATGCACCCCGTCTGCGCGCACTGTGCGCCGTGTCACCAAACCCGGCGTGGTGGACCGAAACCTCCGTCCGGTCGACACCCCCGGCGACCGTTCCGTCGACGTCTCCACCGCCTTGGCAATCCGCGGCGCGTGTTCGAACCCATTCAGCAAGGCGGTCGCTGCCGGGTAATGCTTGCGAATATCCGCCTCGCGCAATTCCATCTGATCTGACGTCAAAATCATCTTAAAAACCGCCCTTGCTTCATCTTTTTCAAAAATACTCTCGCCGAAGGCGAAACTAATACCTCAACACCTGCCCTGACTTGCTGACCACGAACTTGCGCACATCGGCAAAACCCGGCGGATTGCGTTCGGCCAGCACCTGAAACGGACGCTGGGGCAGGATGATCGACCGTTGGGTGCGCGTGGCTCCGGTCTCGGCCCCCTGCCCGCCGAACGGGTCAAGCGCAAAGACTTCGCGCTCGACGGTCGAAAACCACCCGGCGCGTTCTTCGATCACATTTTCGCTTTCCAGCTCTTCAGTGGTCCAGGCCAGCGCCCAATCCTGACCTTGCGGAGATTGCGCATCCTCCAGCACCTGCCGCAGGGGGCCGGATTGTTCGGTATAGGCCGAGGAATACATTGGCCCCACATGAATGCGGCGCAGGTGTTTGGGGTGCAGGTCGTCAAAGTCCTGATCAAAGCCCTTAGCGATGGTGACCAGTTTCAAACCGCCCAGAGACTGCGCCATCAGATGCGCCTGCACTTCGGGCCAGCGGCGTTGGTCTTTGGGAAGGGCGGTTTTGCCGCTGTCCTCAAGCTGCATCAGATAGATGACGGGCAGGTTGATCTGGCTGTCATAGACCGCCCAGTGGATCAGGAATTTCCGCCGCTCGCCTTCGTTGCCGATCCAGTGGCATTCGGGATCGTTCCGAGCCCAGAACAGCTCTCCTTTCAGCAATTCCTCGTAATAGAGCCTTTGTGACAGCGCGAATTGCAGTTTGGTGGGAATTTCCTGATCGCCAATGATCGTACGCACCATGTCAGATTTTAGGTCATCCTCGGACGGCATATTCGCCAGATGCACCTGCGCCTGCTGCGCGTCGTTGGCCATGGTCAGCAGCTCGGCCGCCACCGGAAACCCGCTGTCGCGCTTGTCCATGGCGAGGCTACCAAAGAACCGCCCCGTATCGCGCCCGACCAGTAGGTATTTCATGGAAAGCGCGCGGAACGTATAGAGCAGTCCCGAGAGGTAGCGCGACACGATCCGCACCTCTTGCTTGCTGATCGCGCCCTCCGCCTCCATCGTTGCGGCTACGCGCAGAAGGTGGACGGTGATCACCTCGAATTTGCGGAAATAACGGCGTGAGGCGAAAGTGTCGGTCAGGCCGACATGGTCTTGGGTGGGGTCAGTCATGCGATTCTTTTGGCTCAAATGGTCCCGCTACTTCTCGATGCAAAAAAGGCCAGAATCCTCTTTCGTTACCATGGATCATTGGATCGCCAATGAGTTGCTTGCCGAACCAAGCCCCAATTCGAATTCCGAAGGCCCATTCGATCAGGCAGAAGTATTTCCAAGATACCCAAAGAAGTAGCGGGAAGAATACGTTGAACATCCTAACCCAAAGCCATGCGAATATCGGCAGTCCCAACCCAATAGCCGAAACTATCTGAACAAGTTGCCAGTTGGGGGAACCTGCAGATTGATAAGTCACGGAACCTATTACCAGGCATGTTAGCACCGTCAGAAACAGGACGGTCGCAAGCAAAAGAGTCGTTGTTTTCATGGTAACTCCCGACCCTTTCCTCAACCCCCATACAAATTCTTATCATGCTTCTCGACAATCGAGGCGAACCGGCGGGCAAAACGCTCATCGGCCTTGGCTTTTTTCTCCAGCACGTCGCGGGCGAAGACCATGTGGTCCTCATGCGCCTCAAGCATGTCGGCCATTTTCTGGTTGGTCGCGGTGCCGATGGCGGCCATGGCGGTTTGCGCCTCTTGGTCGGTCTGCACGCCGATCTCGTTGATGCGGTGGGCCACGTCCTGCTGCTGGGCGGTTTTCAGCGATTTGGTCAGGGCGTCATACAGCACCACGCGCTGCTGCGTGTCTGTCTGCAGCTTGTTGATCAGCACCATCTGCGTCGCCGCCTGGTTCTGCAGGGAATCGACCCAGGTCTTGCCCTTTTCGATATAGCGCTCCAGCGTCTGGGACTTGGCCAGCTTGACCTGCTCTTCCTGAACCTTGGCGTTGTATTGCTTGTTCAGCTCGGCCAATTCAGTCTCTAACTGGGTCCGCGCCGCAGCATCCTGTTCCACGCTGATCTTGTTCTCCAACGTAATAATAGCCGGGTCCATGCCCTGAATCTCGGCGCGCAGAGCCTCCAGTTCGGCCACGGTCGCCTCTCGGTCGTCCAGCGTCACGGTCAGGTTGTCCTCGACCTTCACACGCTGTTCTTCCAACACGGACAGTTGTCCCTCCAGCAGCTTCACGATCACATCGGATTTAGCGATCAAGTCCTGCAGCTTGTCGTCGATATTGGCCGTGCGCATACGCTCCTGCCGCATGGACTCGGATTTGGCCTTGGCGAAGATGCCAACGAACGACTCCCACCCGGTTTTCGAACGCATTTCGTCGAAATCCTTGGAAAACGCGTTGGTCACGTCGTCGAGCCCCATGATCAACTCAGCGATGTTGGCGTTCATCACCTCGGTATGGGCGTGCACATCTTCCAAAGTGGCATTTTCAATGTCGATATCTGCCTCTGCGGTTCCGATCTTGGCACGCGCCGCTTCGATCCGTGAGGTCAAGCCTTCAATCTGCGACTGGCTTTCGCGGACTTTCTGTTGCGTCTCTTGAATCAATGCTTCGAATTGCTGGTTCGACATCTGCTATCCCTATTCTTCTTATCATCCAATGACATAGGGAATGTTATGGCAATTTACATCCCCTTGGGTCTCCAAATCACCAAGACTGTGACAAACTCGACGATAAAAAGATAGACGCAGAGACAAGGCCGAGACACATTGCCTACTGGTTTTCAGAAGGGAAAATAGAAGCTCTTGGATTTCTTAAGTTGAAGTTGCCGAAGGGCAAGGTCAGTAGTTCGAATACCGGAAATTGACCACAGCATCATCTTGAATAGCGCAATGGGCTTTTATGTGGCTCCGCGCATCATTGCTGTCCTTCGAGCGCGCGACCTCCAGATCAATCAGATCGATGCCATCAGAATTTGTCGTATAGGAAAGCGTCCGCTCAAAATCGACGGCATAGTAGCCTTGATTGCTCATGGCGGTGTGGGTCCGATGCATACAAAGCCCGATCGCATTCTCCTCGGGCGAAACGTGCGGGTGCTTCTGGTACTTTGATCCGTGCTTGTGATGGTGTTTGGCGATCGACGCTCCCAGCACACCCAACGCGACCCCAGCGATAAGCGCTCCTGTATCGTTGGCACGGGTTGATGTCGCGGTCAGTGTGGTCGATGCAACAACGGCACAGACTATAGCGGCAAAAACGGATTTCATTCGCATCTATTTCGTCTCCCTCTGTAGGCAGTGAACAAAATTCAGTTCATTGAAGTGTTCCAGAAGAGACTAGCCTGACGACCTAAACTATTGCCAGATTTTCGTGAAAACGTGTTGCCCACCAAGTCCTTGTTGCGATGGATACAACTTCGCCCCGCGCCTGGAGGAACGCGGGGCGTGTGGTGCGACAATCCAGAGAGGCGGGACTGTCGCTATGTGATCAACAGCCTCAGTTCACGGCTTTGGCGTCAACCACGTCCTTTTCAATGGCCTTGCCAGACGAAATTTCGATCCGGCGCGGTTTCAGCGCTTCTGGCACTTCGCGCTTCAGATCGATGTTCAGCATGCCGTTTTCATGGCTCGCGCCGGTGACACGAACGTGGTCGGCCAGAGCAAAGCGGCGCTCGAACGCGCGGGTGGCGATGCCACGGTGCAGGTAGCTGCGCTCTTTTTCGTCCGAAGCTTTCTTGCCGGAAACCACCAGAGAATTTTCCTTTACCTCAACCGACAGATCGGCCTCGGAAAACCCGGCAACAGCGACCGAAATGCGGTAGGTATCAGCATCGGTCTTTTCGATGTTATAAGGGGGATAGCTGGGCTGAGCCACGTCATTGGTCAAAACCCGGTCCATCATGTCTGCAATCTGGTCGAAACCGATGGTTGCGCGGTGAAGTGGTGCGAAGTCAAATGTACGCATGTCGTATCCTCATCTTTGAGCGATTCACGAAATTGCCCTCCGAAATGGACGGGCGGTGATTTATGCCGGACCCCAGCTTTGGCGATCCGGTAAAATTCAGATGGGAAGTAAAAGGACCGGGTTCAAGACCCGCCCGCGCTGAGGAATTTAGCACCCGAACTGGACTTGGCTGAACCCGGCTGCAATCTGCGGATTGTTGCCGTGGGTCGGGGCGCGTCACGACGCAATATCGCCTTGAGTTCCGAGACAATCCCCGACAGCTCCATCCCGTAGCCGATCTTGCGTTGACCATCCGATGCGCCCGCCGAAACAACCGACAGGATCTGCCAACGTGGGCCTTTCTTTGCTAAAATAGCGGAGCCCGACGAACCGAATGTAATATCGCAATCAAAGCTGATCAGCCCCTGCCCGCGTTGCAGGATGCGGCAAGAGCGTTGGCGCGTGATCGCCTCGGCCCGACCGCGACCATACGAGGCGACGCTGATTTCGCTGTCGCTGACGCGGCCGCTGTGCAACGCGAACGGATCAGCAATCGAATAGGGAATCGGCTCTTCCAGCCGCATTAGAGCCACATCAATTCGAACACGTGACGCCGATACCGGCGCATTGGCAACAAAATCGGGATGGGTCGCAATCTGGATGACCTTGCGATCCGCAAGCGCCTGACCGTCGCTCAAACCGGCGCGAAAGGTCAATTCACCGGGGGCATAGGGTTTTCCGGTGGCCTTGCTCACAGCGCAATGCGCCGCTGTCAGCACGATGTCCTTTGCGATCAAAGTACCGGTGCAAAAGCCCTGTTCGCCGATATCCAGACGTCCGACCGCCTCCCACCCATACAGATCATCGCGATCCGTCAGTCGGCGCTTGCCGCTGGTCTGGGCCTGCGCGGCAGTTACGAGAATAGAAACAAGCAAGGTGATACTTAGAAAAACACGCATCATGGCTTAATGAACTTTGCTCCGAGGTTTTTGGTGTTGTTGTCCAATGTGGCGTACATACCCCGCCCCTGCGAAAGCTCGGCCCGCAACAATTCCAGCGATTCATCCAAGGCGGTGCCCAGCGCAACGCGTTGACCCTGCAATTCGGCCTTCGCTGCAACGACCGACACAATGCGTGGCCGCTCGCCGTCAAACGAAAAGATCGGCGCGCCGGATGCCCCGAAATCCACGTTGCAGGACATAACCAGAATTCCAGCCTGTCGCCCAATGACGGAACAGACTTCCTGCAGTGCTGGCGCTTCGGCGCGGTCATGCGCGTACGAGACAACCCCCACCTCTTGACCGCGGGCAGGACGGCGTCCGGTTTCGAAAGGAATGACCGAGGTGTTGCGGATCGGCTGCCACAGCTCGATCAGCGCAATATCATGACGCACCCGCGTTGCAGAAACATTGCCTTCATACACATAGTCGGGGTGAACCACTGTTCGACGCGCCGGGCGATAAGCCGAGGCGGAACCGAGGCGCCAACCGGCCAGAAACTCGATCCGGGCCGGATTAATTCGCTGTTTCGTGGTTTTGTCGTACAGACAATGCGCAGCCGTCAGTACCAGAGTCGGAGATATCAGCGATCCGGTACAAAACCCGGTGCCGTCGATATCCAGCCGACCAACTGCCATCCACTCGCGCCCAGCATCGGTGGTTTCCAGGCTCCTAAGCCCAGTATCCTGCGCCTGTCCTGCCAAGGGCAGCAAGCTGAAGACAATAGCCGTGATCCAGTTGCGCACGCGGGTCTCCGGTCATGAGGTCCGACCAAGATTCGTATGCCGTTGGTGCGGCGAAAATAGGGCAATTGCCCCTTGTATGAATTTCAACCGGACCTGATGCGCGAGTGCAGCAATCGATCAGCGCAGTTGGGGTACCCCAGCCATGCCGTCGCGCAATGCGCGCGGTTCCGGCCCTCCGGTGGCCCAGTCCAGCAGCTCGACTGTGTGGACAACGGGCGTGTCAGTCCCAGAGCCGATCTGCATCATGCATCCGATGTTACCTGCCGCGATAACATCAGGGTTCCTAGCCTCAAGCGTGCGCACTTTTCGTTCTTTCAACTGACCCGAAATCTCAGGCTGCATCAGGTTGTAGGTTCCTGCACTGCCACAGCACAAATGACTATCCTTAGGCTCTAACACTGTGAATCCAGCCGATTTCAGCAGGTTCTTGGGATAAGAGGTAACCTTTTGCCCATGTTGCAATGAACACGCCGCGTGGTAGGCAACAACCAGTTCTTTCTTGTCGCTGTCCGGCATCTCTAGCTGCACCAAAAGCTCACTGATATCCATCGCCAGGGCGGATACACGCCCCGCATCCGCCGCCAGCGGATCACTGCGGAACATGTGCCCATAATCTTTGACCGTGGTACCACACCCCGAGGTGTTGATCACGATCGCATCCAGACCATCACCATCCATTTCGCGTGTCCAGGCCCGGATATTGGCTGCAGCAGACGCATGGCTTTCACCGGTTTTACCCATGTGATGGGTTAATGCGCCACAACAGCTGGCACCTTCGGCGACAACGACCTCGCAGCCCAATCGGGTCAGCAGGCGAATCGTGGCGTCGTTGATGTCGGTGTTCAGCGCTTTTTGCGCACAGCCCGTCATTAGGGCGACGCGTTTCTTCTTAGCGCCTTTTGCTGCAAAGCTCTGAGGGTCATCATTGCGACTGACTGGTGGAATATATCTCGGCGCCATGTCCAGCATCGCCTTTAGCCGGGCATCCGGCATCAGAAACCGGAACGGACGACCCAGCTTTGCCCCGATTAGAGCCCAGCGAAAGCGTGTCGGATAAGGCAGGATTCTGGCCAATATCCAGCGCAGAGCACGATCCGAGATCGGGCGCTTGTAGTTGTCTTCGATATATTCCCGTGCGTGGTCCACGAGGTGCATGTAATGCACGCCCGAGGGGCACGTGGTCATGCAGGCGAGGCAGGATAGGCAGCGATCGATATGCTTGACAGTCTTTTCGTCCGGAACACGCTCATTCTCCAACATGTCCTTGATCAGATAGATGCGCCCGCGAGGGCTGTCCAACTCATCGCCTAGCACCTGATAAGTCGGGCAGGTTGCTGTACAGAAACCACAGTGAACACAATTTCGGAGTATCTCGTTGGATCGCTGAATCGCTGGGTCTTGCAACTGCTTTTCGGTAAATTTCGTCTGCATCGCCTACCCCATCAGACCCGGATTGAACACGTTCCGAGGGTCAAATCTCTTCCGAATTGCCTTTGTTAGAGCCTGAATCTGCGTGCTCTCTGGTTGGAATCGCCCAAATTCAACGATGGTGTCAGCCTCTGCGCGTACCAGCGTTGCATGTCCTTCAAAGTGACCCAGTCGTGCACGCAGATCGGTGCCCTTTGGCACCAATACCCAGATCAAGCCCCCGCCCCAGTCAAATAAGGTTCGATCCGCGTCGATCCGTTCTGCAAGGCTGGCTGCATCGCCGGGTTTCACCGATAAGCGCCAGACATCACCTTCCAGATCCTGAAACGCACGCAGATCGCGCAGATCGACCCAGTGGTTGCTCGAATTCTCTAACTCGGTGCATTCGCCCCCAAGGATTTCGCGCAATCGACCTACCCGATAGGCAACCGAGTCGGCAAATCCTTCGATCCGCAACAAGGCCTGACCATCCGGTGGATCATAGGCTGCGCTGCTCACCTCGAAGGGGGATTTCAGGGCAGTGGACATGAGATCAACTGCGGTTCCTACATCAGCGGCCCCGACTGCCAGAGTGGTCTCGACCTCAGGTCTAGGCAGCACTTTCAGTGAGACCTCGGACAGCACCCCTAGCGTGCCCCAGGAACCCGCCATGAGCTTGACCAGATCGTAACCGGTGACATTCTTCATCACCCGCCCGCCATTCTTGATCACCTGCCCCAACCCGTCGACATAACGTACGCCCAACAGGAAATCCCGGCACGCGCCAGCCTGAATTCGACGCGGCCCCGAGATGTTGGCCGCGACAACACCGCCGATTGTCGGTTCCCCCGTGGTGCCCAGCAAACCGCGATGATCCATCGGCTCGAACGCCAGTTGCTGGCCCTCGGCCTCCAAAGCCGCTTCGATCTCAGTCACTGGAGTCCCGGCATGCGCGACCAGAGTCAATGCGCCCGGCTCATACTGTGTAATTCCGTGCAGTCCCGACAGGTTCAGCACAGGCTCGGGCCCATCAAGGCCGCGCGTGCCGCCTCCGGCAATACGCACTGGGCCATCCAGGCCGGCAACGATGTCCGCAAGTTCAGCCTCGGTTTCAGGTGTCATGGCACTTCATCTTTTCGAAAATACTCTGGGTATTGATGGGGAAGGCTCATCTATTCCGCGGCCATCCTGCGCGTGGCAGACACCTTTAGCGGAAACACCTTGGCTGGGTTCAACAGCCAATTCGGGTCAAACACATCTTTCACCGCCATCTGCGCCTCAAGATCCTGTGGTTCATATTGGTGTGTCATCAGATCACGCTTTTCGATGCCGACCCCATGCTCACCAGTCAGGCAGCCCCCCGCATCAACGCAAAGCTTCAGGATGTCCGCCCCGAACGCTTCACATTTCTCAAGATCGCCGGGTTTGTTGGCGTCAAACAGGATCAAGGGGTGCATGTTGCCGTCACCGGCATGGAACACATTGCCGACTGGCAGGCCATAATCTTTGCTCAGCTCCCCGATCCGGCGCAGGACGAAGGGTAGCGATGAGACCGGGATCGTCCCATCCAGACACATATAATCGTTGATTTGCCCCATCGCGCCAAAAGCCGATTTCCGCCCCAACCAGATACGGGCGCTTTCATCAGCCGATTGGCTTTCTCGCAGCTCAACCGGATTATGCCGCTTGGCGATCTCGATAATCTTCGACAACTGGCTATCGATCTCTGCCTCTGATCCTTCAACTTCGACAATCAGCAACGCCTCGCAATCAGGATAACCCGCTTGGGCGAAATTCTCGCAGGCTCGAATACAAAGGCGGTCCATGAACTCGATCGCGACAGGCAATATGCCCGATTTGATTATGTCAGAGACGCATTGACCGGCTACTTCATTATCGTCAAAGCCCATCAGAACGGGCCGCGCGCCCTCAGGTTTGCGCAGGATGCGCAACGTTGCTTCAGTTACGACACCCAATTGCCCTTCGGATCCGCAGATAACACCCAACAGGTCCAACCCGCCTGCATCCAGATAAGCACCTCCAATTTCGACCACGCTGCCATCCATCATGACCATAGTCACACCCATCAGATTGTTGGTCGTCACCCCGTATTTCAGGCAATGCGCCCCGCCCGAATTCATCGCGATATTTCCGGCAATGGCGCAGGCAAGCTGGGATGAGGGATCGGGGGCGTAAAAGAAATCCTCTTCTTCAACGGCACCGGTTACACTCAGGTTGGTTCGGCCGGATTGCACCTTGATAAACCTGTTGTCGTAATCGATTTCCAGAACTTCGTTCATCCGTGCAACGCCTAGAATCACACAATCTGCCGTCGGCAGGGCACCACCCGCCAATGACGTGCCCGCGCCGCGCGGTACAACCGGCACACCCAGTTCATGGCAAATGCGCAAGACATCTGAAACCTGCTGCGTGGTCGAAGGCAGTACAGCCAGCATTGGCGGGCATTTATAGGCGGTCAGCGCATCACATTCATAAGCCCTGGTCTCGGCCTCTTCATGGATAACAGCATCCTTCGGCAGCACTTGCTGTAGTCGCGCAACCAATGCCTGCTTGCGTGCTAAGACATCCGGATTTGGCTTGGGCATTTCCATCGCTGATCCTCCATTTGGTAAAATTATATTACCAATTTTATCGACTGGCAAGTTGCCGAATCCAACAATAGTGTCGCGGCATGACCTGGATCGACCGCACATTACTGTTTTCCTCGCTGGACTATGCAGCCGTTTTGCTATTGTTCGCGACATGGCTGGGGATTGGGTGGAGGATCGAAAATCCGTCCTCTCAGAAACCATCGGTTTCATTGATGATGGATGATTTTCGCAAGGTCTGGATGCGTGAAATGGTGACGCGCCAGCCGCGTGTGTTCGATGCACAAGTGATCTCGGCCATGCGTCAGGGCAGCACGTTCTTCGCTTCGACAATCATGATTGCAATAGGCGGCGGCTTGGCATTGCTTGGCAATACCGAACGCCTTGCTGGGGTTGCTGAAGATCTTGCCATCGGCCGTGCGCCTGCCATGGTTTGGGAAATCAAGATACTGATTATTCTGCTTTTTCTGTCGAACGCTTTTCTGAAATTTGTCTGGTCGCATCGCCTGTTTGGGTATTGCGCAATTCTGATGGCCGCTGTTCCAAATGATCCCGATGATCCACAGGCCTATCCACGCGCCACACAATCTGCTGATATCTGCATCACGGCGGCTCGTAGTTTCAATCGCGCGTTGCGGGCGACATATTTTGCGTTGGCTTCAATCGCATGGATACTTGGACCGGTAGCCCTGATCCTAAGCTCAATCGTCACATTCGGTGTGCTCTATCGTCGCGAATTCGCCTCGCATTCACGCACCGTAATCATGACTGCGCCACCAAACACAGAGTCGTGATCGCGATGCGATGCGCGAGCGCATAGTTTGACCCCATGCGAAATCTGATTCTCAGCGCCTTACTGGCCAGCCCCGCATTCGCCGACCCTCCGATGGTCGAACAGGTTTCAGCCCAATCAAATGGGGATACCTGGCGGTTCGACGTCACGATCCGCCACTCCGACACCGGATGGGATGACTATGCCGATGGCTGGCGTGTTCTGGATATGCAGGGGAACGAGCTGGGGATGCGTGTGCTGCATCACCCTCATGTCGATGAGCAGCCCTTTACACGGTCACTTGGCGGGGTGGTGATTCCGGACGGGACCACGCAGGTGCAAATTCAGGCGCGCGACAATGTCGGTGGTTGGAGCGAAGACACGACCGTGGTCGATCTGAACTGACCCTCAGAACACCCCGAGGCTGAGACCTGCGGCCAAGGCCGCTCCAACCTCACGACAGTTTTCAAGTTGTTCTTCAGGAATGATCTTTTCGGCCAAGATCGCTTTGGGTGTTTGCGCATGAGTGCAGATGATCAGGGGCGGTTGCACCTCTTTCAACCGCCACCCCGTTGCGATCCGAGCCATCTGGCGCGCGGCATTTTCGCCATCTGATCCGGCGCAGACCATCTGCGCATAGGGTCGACCTTCGATCCTCCCCAGCACAGGATAATAACAGCGGTCGAAAAACTCTTTCATCAGACCCGAAATCGCGGCCAGGTTCTCGGGCGCGCAGAAGATATAGCCATCGGAGGCCAGCAAGTCGTTCGGCCCGGCATGATCGGCAGTTTTCAGGATGGTGTTCGCTTCATCCCGCGCCGCTTCGGCTGCGGCTTCAGCCATTTGCCGGGTGCCGCCGGTGCGCGAATGGTAGACGATCAATAGCTGCGCCATGTCAGACCCGGTGATAAGGGCCGCCTGAAAGGATGGTCGCGGCCCGGTAAAGTTGCTCGGCCAGCATCACACGGACCAACATATGGGGCCAGACCATTGACCCAAAGGATAGGGAAAAATCAGCCTCCGCCCGCAGATTTGGGTCTATTCCGTCCGCTCCGCCGATGATCAGCGCCAGATCCTGTCGGCCCGCGTCGCGCCATCCACCCAGCTTTTTTGCAAATTCAGGCGAGGACAACACCCGTCCGCGCTCATCTAGCGTACAGATCACCACACCCTTGGGCAGCGCCTTGCGCAGCAGGGCCGCCTCGGCCCCCATGCCTGCGTTTTTCTTGTCTTCGACCTCGATCACCTTCGCAGGACCAAGGCCCAGCGCGCGGCCGGTCCTGTCAAATCGGGTCAGGTAGTCGTCAAGCAGGGATTTCTCCGGTCCGGCGCGCAATCGCCCGACCGCAACGATGCTGATACGCATGTCTCTCTCGCCTCCGACCCCTCAATACAGGCCGGGATAGCGCCTCAATTCGCCGAGGCGCTGCCGCCCTGAGGCAGCCACATCTTTTCCAGCTGATAGAATTCACGCACTTCGGGGCGGAAGATATGAACGACCACGTCGCCCGTATCGATCAGCACCCAGTCGCCGGCATCCTTGCCTTCGACCTTCGAGGTGAAACCGAATTCCTGCTTGATGCGATCCGTCAGCTTTTCCGCCATGGCCGAGACCTGGCGGGTCGACCGACCTGAGGCAATCACCATGTGATCCGCAACAGAAGACTTACCTTGCAGGTTGATCTGCACGACGTCTTCGGCCTTGTCATCGGAAAGTGAGGAAAGGATACGTTCAAGCAGCTTGTCGCTGATTGACTGAGAGTGGGCCATTACACCGGCCCCATCATCGGCGGGCAAACCCGCCTGTGTATGTAGAGACAGGACATAGTCCTCCTTTGCTGCGCGCCGTGAAACCCCGGCGCCGGGGTACTAATAAGGTAACAAGGGGATTGCAACATTTCAATGAAAGGGCCGACGCTGCGCCCCACATCCAGTCACTCTTTGGCGAGATGTTGCACCTCGGCGTCGGCCTCCGGGCCGCCCAATACACGGATTTCACGCTGCGGGAACGGAAGCGAGATGTCTTCGACCTTGAACGCATCCCACAGCGCCAGGAAGACATTGCCTCGAATGTTTGTCAGACCCTTGTTCGGATCACTGATCCAGAAGCGCAACACATAGTCCACACTGCTGTCACCGAAACCAGTGATATGGCAGACAGGTTCATGTTTGCCTCCACTCAGCACTCGACCGACCGTCTTGACGGCACGGATCGCTGTCGCGCGGACTTTGTGCGGGTCGTCGTCGTAGCTGGTGCCGAAATCAAGATCCAACCGCACGAAACGGTCGGAATGCGACCAGTTTACAACCTGATTGGTAATCAGATCTTCGTTTGGAATCAGATATTCCCGACCATCCCGCGTAACCACCGAGACATAGCGCGCGCCCAGCGCGTTAATCCAACCAAATGTGTCGCCCAGTGAAATCACGTCGCCCGGTTTGATCGACCGGTCCATCAGGATGATAATGCCCGAGATCAGGTTCGAAACCACTTTTTGCAGGCCAAACCCGATCCCGACGCCAATGGCCCCGGACAGCAACGCTATGCCAGTCAGATCAAACCCGAGGGTGCGGATCGCCGCCATGAACACCGCCCCGTAGAGCAGCACCTGAATACCCTTGGCCAGAAGAACCTGCATCGATGGTGTTATGTCTTGATTGTTCGTAAGGCCGCGCTCAGCCGCGCGTGTGCCGACACGCGCCAAAGTCAGCAGGACGCCGATCAGCAGTACAGCCTTGATGATGCCCAGCGCCGAGATATGAAGATCACCGATAGAAATGGCGACGCCATCAAGGAAACCGGCTACATCATCCGTCAGGTTCAACGCAATCAACGTGGCATAGACCCACATAGACCATTTAAATATTTGTCGCAGCGTTCGGTTTCTCACCAATCGCGAAACCAACGCGATGGCCAGCCATGCAACAGCCAGCGTTGCGAAGACACCAAGTATGTAGCTCCGCGACGGCCATGTGACCTGTTGCATCACCAGATAAAGCCCACCAGACAGCAACACAAAATAGACCAACGTCAGACGGCGCATCAGTTGTATCAATATCCGCAAGTGCCATTTCGGCCATCCCACCCGGGCCCTCGCCCAGGTTTCCCATCGGCCCTGCGTCAGCAGTTTCAGCAAGAATGAAATTGCCCAGAGAAACAAGATGATGATGAGTTGATACTGCCGCCATCCCGGGGTGACGATCAACTCGACCAGACCTTCAATTTGCGAGGAAAACGCCGCCGTCATGTTGGCGTAAAGCTCCGAGAGCGTCTCCGGTAGTAAATCCTGGTTCATTCACCTCTCCTGCAGGTCAGCTTGGACAGCGATGCTGGATGATGCAAGCCCGCAGTGAGACGGTTGGGATTGAACCTTGATTGACACGAATGCCCGTTATATCTGGTGCGTATGAGACTCAATGTGGCCCAAGAACAGAATCTGGAAGATCGCGCGCGTCTGCGTGAACGGTTCTTTGGGGCTGCCCGCACGGTCTTGGCCCGCCTATCGGCGGCCTAAGCCAACTCGCCAGCTATTTCTCATTTCATACGGGAGAGGACCGATGTCCCCCAAAACACTCTATGACAAGATCTGGGATGCCCATGTCGCCCACGAGGCCGATGATGGCACCTGCCTGCTGTATATCGACCGCCATCTGGTTCACGAAGTGACCAGCCCACAGGCGTTCGAAGGCCTGCGCATGGCGGGCCGCAAGGTGCGCGCGCCAGAAAAAACCATCGCCGTGCCGGATCACAACGTTCCGACCACGCCGGACCGTGTGAATGGTATCGAAAACCCGGAATCACGCATTCAGGTCGAGGCACTGGACAAGAACGCCAAAGATTTCGGCATTCACTATTACCCTGTGCACGACGTCCGTCAGGGCATTGTGCATATCGTCGGCCCCGAACAGGGCTGGACCCTGCCCGGCATGACCGTTGTTTGCGGCGACAGCCACACGGCGACTCATGGTGCATTCGGCGCTCTGGCGCACGGCATCGGCACATCCGAGGTTGAACACGTTCTGGCCACCCAGACTCTGATCCAGAAGAAGTCCAAGAATATGAAGGTCGAAATCACCGGCAAACTGCAGCCGGGTGTGACCGCCAAAGATATCACTCTGGCTGTGATCGGCGAGACCGGTACTGCTGGCGGCACAGGTTATGTCATCGAGTATTGCGGCGAAGCGATCCGCGATCTTTCGATGGAAGGGCGCATGACCGTCTGTAACATGGCCATCGAAGGCGGTGCCCGCGCTGGCCTGATCGCACCGGATGAGACTACGTTCGAGTATGTCAAAGGCCGGCCCCATGCGCCGAAAGGTGCCCAGTGGGAAGCCGCGATGGACTGGTGGAAGACGCTTTACACCGACGAAGATGCGCATTTCGATAAAGTCATCACGCTGCGTGGTGAAGATATCGCGCCGGTCGTCACTTGGGGCACCAGTCCCGAAGATGTGCTGCCGATCACCGCATCCGTACCGCATCCCGAAGATTTCGAAGGCGGTAAAGTCGACGCGGCCCGCCGTTCGATCGAGTATATGGGCTTGGAAGCCGGTCAAAAGCTGAGCGATGTTGAAATCGACACTGTTTTCATCGGCTCTTGCACCAACGGTCGGATCGAAGACCTGCGCGCTGCGGCGGAAATCCTGAAAGGCAAGAAGATCAAGGACGGCATGCGCGCCATGGTCGTACCAGGCTCGGGCTTGGTGCGTGCACAGGCCGAAGAAGAAGGTTTGGCCGAGATCTTCAAAGATGCCGGTTTCGAGTGGCGTCTCGCGGGCTGTTCAATGTGTCTGGCGATGAACCCCGACCAGCTGCAACCGGGCGAGCGCTGTGCCGCGACTTCGAACCGCAACTTCGAAGGCCGTCAGGGTCGCGGTGGGCGTACCCATCTGCTGAGCCCCGCAATGGCTGCCGCTGCGGCAATCACAGGACGGCTGACAGACGTCCGTGAATTGATGTAAGAGTCTCTCATATCTAGATATTTGATGGAGAGACTAACATGAGTGATTGGGTCAAATGGCTACTGCTTGGACTTTTGTCCATAGCATTCGGGGTGTTCGTATTGGGCGCACCGGTCGTGGCGTCCGTTGCCGTAACAGTAGTAACTGGTGTGTTGCTATTGATTGCGGGCGGAATGCAGATCGTTGGTGGCTTCACGGTTGAAGGCACTGGCAACAAGATCCTGTCACTCATCATGGGTGCGGTCATGCTGTTTCTAGGCTGGTCCTTTCTGGATCACCCGCTGCAGGGCACGCTGACGCTGGCAACTGTGATGCTGATCCTGTTCATGGCAGGCGGCATCGCGCGGGTCATTCTGTCGTTCCAGATGAAAGGAACGCAGTTTTTCTGGCCCACGATGATCTCGGGCATCTTGTCGATCATCCTCGCCGGCATCATCTGGACCTATGTAGGCAAGGAACCGGCTGCTCTGCTGAGCATACTGGGGATCTTCCTGGGCATTGAGATGCTGTTCAACGGGTTCGGATTGGTCTTCATGGCGTTCTTCGTCAAGAACGCACCCAAGGACGAAACAACAGAAGCGAAAGAAGCTTAAACGCGGAGCACGGGCGCGGCCCTACCCCGCAGGAGTGTAGAAATGGAAAAGTTCGAAAAAGTCCACGGGGTGGCCGCCCCAATGCCACTGATCAATATCGACACCGATATGATCATTCCCAAAGTGCACCTGAAAACCATCAAACGCTCTGGCCTGGGTGTCGTGCTGTTTGATGAGATGCGCTATCACGATCATGGCGGCGAGAACGAAGATTTCGTTCTGAACAAACCCGCTTATCGCAACACCGAGATTCTGGTGGCCGGCGACAATTTCGGTTGCGGCTCGTCGCGGGAACATGCGCCATGGGCGATCAAGGATTTCGGCATCAAGGTGGTGATCTCGACCAGCTTCGCCGACATCTTTTTCAACAACTGCTTCAAGAACGGCATCCTGCCCATCGTAGTCGAAGAAGAGCATCACGCGATTCTTATGGATGACGCGCACAAGGGTGAAAACGCCCGCATGACCGTGCATCTGGAAGATCAGCAGATTACCACTTCGGATGGCATGGTCATCGAGTTCGACATTGACCCACACCGCAAGCACTGCCTGCTGAACGGTCTGGACGATATTGGCCTGACGATGGAAAAAGACCATCACATCGACAAGTTCGAAGATCATGCGAGTCAGGCCCGCCCCTGGGTATGATTCTGGGGACGAATCTGTTGATACTCAACCTAACAGGGTCGCAAGCGCGGCCCTGTTCGCATTCTTGGGGCAAAAACCCAGAGCACCACAACATGTAGGTATCAATTTGAGATACACGTCGGATTTGCGTCGAAATTGATGCAATCCCGCACCAGTTGCGCCATCATTTTGCCCGAAATTGCGTGTTATTTGCTCATTGGCTTGAGCGAAATACCGCTTATCGGCAAAGTTGGCACCCATGAGGTAGCCGCCAACGAACGAGCGGTGAGCACAAGTTGGACGATAAGTCGGCACAGAATCGACTACGCCGGTTTGAAAAAGGGTTCGGATTGTGATTGCACGCACAACGGGGGCGGCGATACGTGGATTATTGGTAGCACTTATGGTGCTTACCCCTGCGTTGTACCTGCCTACATCGACGTCGAATGGGACTGAGATTGTCGTCTTTCTGGCGATCCTTGCGTTTATCCTGACTTTCTCGGAATACAACTCGGCCTTTCCAAGCTTTATCGAATTTCGTGACGCACCACCTGTGAACAGGCTGCGCTTTGTAGGTTTGATGTCGATGGTTACCTTCCTGACGCTGATCTGCAAAAACGCCTATGCCCCCTCGGAACTTACCGGCCTGTTTTATTCAGTTGGCCTGATGGTCGCGAATGTGGTGGATTTCCCCTACTCCCCCGTTCGTCTTGTGGTTCTGATGCTGCCCGCCGATGCCAGCCAGCCCCTCGTAGATTTGGTGCGTATCTCCGCCAGCGTCGCTTATGTCGCGGCCTTGGTTACCATCGCCAGCTTTGCCTATGCAGTAAAGCTTCGGGGATGGCCAACAGGCAACGGCGCGTTCAACGTCTGGACCAATCTGCCCCTGTTTGACCCAACCAAGGGTGGTGATGTGGTCACCCGTCTGCAGCGTGACGGGCGGCTCAACATCGCAATTGGGGCTTTGCTGCCTTTCCTGATTCCCGCCCTGATCAAACTGATGGCTGCTTTCATCACGCCGATCGCGCTCAGCAATCCGCAGACATTGATCTGGACCCTTTGCGCATGGGCATTCCTGCCTGCCAGCATGATCATGCGAGGCATGGCGACACTGCGCATTGCCGGCCTGATCGTTGAGAAGCGCCGCGCATACTCAACTTCCGAGTCAACTCAGATCGCATGATCCGACTGCTGGTTCTGTTGCTGTTGCCGTTTACGGCACAGGCAAAGACATTGCGCATCGCAAGTTTCAATACGGAACTCAGTCGCGAAGGTCCCGGCCTGCTGCTGCGTGATATTCGGCGGAACGACCCTCAGGTCGCTGCGGTGATCGAGGTGCTGATGACAACCCGTCCCGATATCGTCGCGCTGCAAGGCATCGATTGGGATTTAGACGGGCTTGCCCTTGCTGCGCTGGTCGAGGCGCTGAAAAGCAACGGCTTGGATTATCGATACAGTTATGCCGAGCAACCCAATTCCGGGATCGAAACCGCGTTGGATCTGGATGGGGACGGCGAGACGGGCGGCCCGGGCGATGCACAAGGCTGGGGGCGGTTCACCGGCCAGAATGGGCTGGCAGTGCTGTCCCGCTATCCTATCGCTACTGATCAAGTGCGGTCATTCACCCAGATGCGGTGGCGCGACTTGCCGAATGCCCAGCTGCCAGCCGAGGATGGAGAGCCCTTCCCATCACCACAAGCGCAGGCTGTTCAGCGGCTGTCTTCTACATCGCATTGGGTCGTTCCGGTCGACACCCCGAGTGGTCGCCTAAACCTGATGACGTTTCACGCCAGCCCGCCTGTCTTTGATGGACCTGTAGATCGGAACGGACTGCGCAACCGGGATGAAATTCGGCTCTGGTCGCTTTTGCTGAACGGTGATCTGGGTGAGAAACCTATGGGGCGTTTTGTCATCGCAGGTGATGCGAACCAGGATCCTTACAATGGCGAGGGTCGCAAAACGGCAATCCGTAATCTTCTGGCCGATCCGCAACTGCAGGATCCGATGCCTGTTGACCCTGCGGGGTCAACTTCAACAGTTTTGTGGAAGGGCGTTGGCGAGATGAGAGTGGATTATGTCCTACCTTCGGCGGATTGGCGTGTGCACGATGCGGGCATTTACTGGCCGGAACCCACATCCCGTGACGCGGCCGTCGCCGCAAGCCGTCACCGGCTTGTCTGGGTCGATCTATTCGACGAATAGGCTTCGATCATGAACGTATGACTGTGCCGAGTCGCTGGCGGGATTCATGTTGCACAGGTTCAGACACGGCGTTCCTCAACGCATCATTTAGATCGGTCTGCGCAAATTCCGGGAGCAGAGCATCAAAGAGGCGTCTGTCCAGCCGGTGAGAAGTATTCCATAGATACCTCATCTCAAGCAAATGAGGCGCCATACGCCAGAACGGGCGGGCCAGATGCAAAGGCCACCATGCCATCTGTTTGAGGGTAAGCTCACGCCCAACAACCTGCGAAAGCGCCAATGCCATTTCATTGCCGGTCAAGGTGTATCCAGCATAGGGGACATCGCAGAAACGCGGTAGCAGGCTGCGCATTTCTGCCAATTCCACAGCAGCACGAGTTAAATCGGGCAGATAGGCCCAAGCATGCTCGATATCTGGATTGCCGGGATACACAAAGCGCCCGCGCCGCAAGTGTTTGATGAGAATCTGATCGAACCAATTGCCAGAGGTCGTGGTATCTATGAAATCACCTGCCCGCAACATGATGGTCCGAACCGACGAGGCAAGATAAGCCTCTTCCATCTCGATCCGAATGCGTCCCAGCGGATTTCGCGCAAGATGCGGTGTCCTGGTAGACCAGGCGCCGGGCGTATCCGCACCGAAAACATAAACGTTCCCCGGGACAATGACCGTCAAGTCACGCTCTGATGCAGCGGCGATTACCTGACGATGCAACTCTGGCACATGCTCCGCCCAGTCGGGGTAAAGCGGGTTCCAGGCGTTCACGATGACGTCTACTCCATGTAGCGCCGCGCGCAATTCCTCCCTGCGTCGATCAAACTTTTGCACAATCCATCCCGCATCCGAAAAAGCTCTTGCAGCGTTGCGTCCAAATCGACCGGTGGCCCCGAGAATAAGTACCGTTTGTGGCATTGATCCCTCCGTTCCGGATCAATCTATTCATTCACGATGTTTTGGAAATTGCGAAAAATCGCAGATTATGTATTCGTTTTTGAATGGCTAAAACACTCCAACTATCCGACTGGTCCTTAGTTCAAAGCTTTCTGGCGGTCGCCGAAACCGGCTCACTATCCGCAGCCGCAAAGCAACTGGGTCGCAGCCAGCCGACGCTTGGACGTCAGGTGCATGCGCTGGAAGAAGAATTGGGGGTCTCGCTGTTTGATCGTCACGCGCGTGGACTGACGCTCAGCGAAGTGGGGCAGCAAGTGCTGCCAATGGCGCAGCAGATGTACAGCGCAGTCAATGCCCTGGGGCTGACGGCAGCGGGTCAGGCGCAACAGCTGGAAGGGTCGGTCAGGATCACCGCTTCGGTATTTGTATCGCATCACCTATTGCCGCCGATACTTGCCGCAATCCGTGAGGCAGAACCGGCGATTCAGCTTGATCTGGTCGCCTCGGATGCCAGCGAAAACTTGCTGTTCCGCGAGGCCGATATTGCCGTGCGCATGTATCGGCCCGAACAGGTTGACATCGTGGCAAAGCATATCGGTGAGGTTCCGTTATGTTTCTGCGCCGCCCAAAGCTATCTGGATCGTGCAGGGCGACCAACAACGCCGACAGAGTTGATGCAGCACGACCTTGTGGGATTTGACACCAATGAAGACATTATCACCGCTATGCGGAACAAGGGCTGGCCTGCCAGCCGGGACAGCTTTGCCACGCGATGCGACAACCAGACCGCCTATTGGGAATTGATCCGCGCAGGGTGTGGTGTGGGCTTCAGCCAACTCAGCATCGCGCAGTCCGATCCTCTGGTCGAAGTGCTAGATATTGATGTCGAGATACCGGTGCTGCCGGTCTGGCTGGCTGCCCCTCAGGCGATGCGACAGACCCCGCGCATTCGCAGAGTCTGGGATTTACTGGCCGACGGGTTGAAGGCCCGGCTTTAAAACCGCCTACAGCGCGCCGGTATAGGTGCCGCGCGCAGGATAGTTATTGGCCAAGGTGAATTTCAAACCGCCGACGATGTCCGACATCGGCGGCCGCGCAAAAGGCGTTGTCTGCTGCCAGACGTAATAGAGGGTCTGATCAGGTTTGATATAGAAATGTCCTGGCTCAGCGAACAACGCTGGCTCGGCACTACCTTCACGAGCCACCGAGATGTTCAGGCCCCAGACATCCCGCGCGTCGGCCATGGACAGGCCGTATCCTACGCGCAGCTTCGACACTCCGGCCTTCTCAACCGTCTCGGCCGCACGTTCGTCGGTATCCGTGGTGATCATGATCACCTCAATCCCCAGCTCGGCGAATTCATCCAGCGCAGCCTCGACCTCACCCATTTGGCGAACGCAGATCGGGCAATGCAGACCGCGATACTGAATCACCAGCGTTCCGTTTTCGCCGGTGTCGCGCTCAAGATCAAAGGTGCCATGGCTTACTGTTTCGATTTTTAGCGATGGGGCCGGATTTCCGGGTGTCAGCATGTGGTTTCCTCGTGATTTGATGGGTTCGTCTCATTGACCCGATGCGCCGCAAACGCTAGGGCCTGTGCGACAAAACGCAAGGAGACTGTCGATGTCCAACCCCTCGCTCCTCATCCTGCCCGGAGACGGAATTGGCCCGGAAGTTATGGCCGAAGTGCGCAAAATCATCGATTGGTTCGGCGCCAATCGCGGTCTTCAATTTGACGTGAGCGAGGATCTGGTCGGCGGCGCTGCCTATGATGCGCACGGGAAGCCCCTATCGGATGAGACCATGGCCAAGGCACAAGACGTCGACGCCGTGCTGCTGGGGGCTGTTGGCGGCCCTAAGTATGACGATCTGGATTTCAGCCTGAAACCCGAACGCGGACTGCTGCGTTTGCGCAAGGAAATGGACCTGTATTCCAACCTGCGCCCAGCTCAGTGCTTCGACGCGCTGGCGGATTTCTCGTCGCTGAAGAAGGATGTGGTCGCTGGCCTCGACATCATGATTGTGCGCGAGCTGACATCGGGTGTCTACTTCGGTGAGCCGCGCGGCATCTTTGAAGAAGGCAATGAGCGCGTTGGCATCAACACCCAGCGGTACACCGAATCCGAGATCGAACGCGCAGCACGTTCCGCGTTTGAGCTGGCGATGCGCCGGAACAAGAAACTGTGCTCGATGGAAAAAGCCAATGTGATGGAATCGGGCATCCTGTGGCGCGAGGTCGTGACACGTGTCGGTCAGGAATACCCCGAGGTCGAGCTGTCACACATGTATGCAGACAACGGCGCGATGCAGCTTGTGCGCGCGCCCAAACAGTTTGACGTGATCGTCACCGACAACCTCTTTGGCGATGTACTATCCGATTGCGCAGCGATGCTGACCGGATCTTTGGGCATGCTGCCGTCTGCCTCGCTGGGCGCACCGATGGCGAATGGCCGCCCTAAGGCCATGTATGAACCCGTTCATGGCTCGGCCCCGGACATTACAGGTCAAGGCAAGGCCAACCCAATTGCGTGTATCCTCAGCTTCGCCATGGCACTGCGCTACAGCTTTGATCAGGGCGACGAAGCGGATCGTCTGGAAGCGGCGATCGAGAAGGTTCTGGCCGACGGCGTTCGCACAGCTGACCTGCTGGCCGAAGAAGGGGTTGAGCCGGTTTCGACCAGCGAAATGGGTGATGCAATTCTGGCAGCGCTAGACGAAAGCGTCTGATCTTACGATCATTCAGACTAGCAAAGGCGGTGCCCAGCGCACCGCCTTTTTTTTGTTCGTCAGTTTCCGAAGATGTTGTTTAGCAGGTTGTTGATCGCACGGTCCAAACCGGTTTGATTCTTACGGCGCTGTTGCTGCGGCTGCGCGGTTCTAACCGGTGGGTCCGGCGCCAACATGGGCAACGGCGTGGGCGTCATCCCTTCTGTCACGCGCAGCATGGTCTCTTTCCATATCTCCGCCGGCAAGCCTCCACCCGTGACACCTGACAACGGCGTATTGTCATCATACCCCATCCAAACGCCCGTAACGTAGTCCGCGGTAAATCCGATAAACCAGGCATCCCGCGCGGCCTGGGTCGTGCCGGTCTTGCCCGCCACCTGCCAGCCCGGCAGCTTCGCGCGCCCACCCGTACCTTCAGAGACCACACGCTCCATCATCCAGGTCAGTTGTTTGGCGGCCTTGTCGTTGATGACGCGTTCACCGATACCGGTTGTCGTGATCATAACTGGATCGGTCTCACCAAGCAGCTTCAACTCGGTCAGGCCATAGGGTTCCACCGCTGAACCGCCGTTCAGGATACCAGCGTAAGCGCCCGTCATCTCTATCAGCGTGCTTTCCGATGCGCCGAGCGCCAGCGCGAGTCCCTCGGCCAGATCACTTGAAAGGCCGAAACCACTGGCAACCGTGCGCACGTTGTCCAGCCCCGAGATATCCGCCACTTTGACTGCGGGAATATTCAACGAGTTCTTCAACGCATCTGCTAATGTCACCCGGCCATAGAACTTATTGGTGTAGTTCTTCGGGCACCACTGACCTGAACCTGCGATGTTCCAGCACGTTGGTTCATCCATCACCGTGTCCAGCGGTGAATATCCCAACTCCAAGGCCGTCGCATAGACAAACGGTTTGAACGACGAACCCGTTTGACGCAGAGCCTGCGTAGCCCGGTTGAACGCCCCCGAAACACGGGTCTTGCGCCCACCGACCATACCTCGAACCGCGCCATCCGCCGACATCACGACAATGGCGGCCTGCGCTTTAGACCCTTCGCGCACCTTCTCCTGGAAGATGAATTTCAGCGCCTCTTCTGCCGACGTTTGAATGCGCTGATCCAGTGTGGTTCGGATCACCACGTCCTCGGTTGTGTTACGTGTGAAAAACTCAGGCCCGCTGGCCATGACCCAATCGGCAAAGTAACCACCAGCACGCGCGGCAGCGGCCTCGGACAACTGCGCCGGACGGCTGCGGGCCTCGCTGGCCTGCGCGCTGCTCAGATAGCCCTGGGTCTCCATTAGCCCAACCACCAAACGTGCCCGATCTTGTGAACGTTGTAGGTTGTTCGTTGGCGCATAGCGTGTCGGGGCCACCAATAGACCTGCCAGCATTGCCGCCTCGGCCGGAGACACTTCGGCTGCCGAAATACCGAAATACCGCTGGCTGGCGGCCTCGAAGCCGCGGGCTCCCGCACCGAGGAAGGCGCGGTTCAGATAGATCGTCAGAATTTCATCCTTGGAGTATTTGACCTCCATCGCAATGGCGTAAACTGCCTCTTTCGCCTTGCGCCATAGCGAACCCTGACGGCAATCGGCTTCATATGCAGCCTCAGACTCCCATTCGCTGGGCTCATAAGGCACACCCAGGCATAGAAGTTTCGCGGTTTGCTGGGTGATCGTTGAACCACCGTGACCAGACAACGGTCCACGTCCTTCGCTCAGGTTAATGCGTACCGCGCTGGCGACACCGCGCGGGCTGACGCCGAAATGGCGGTAGAACCGTTTATCCTCGGTTGCAATCACGGCGTTCTTGAGATGCGGCGAAACTGTATCCGCCGTAATCACGCCGCCAAACTGATCGCCGCGCCAGGCAAAGACCTTGCCGTCGCGATCCAGCAAGGTCACCGAACCACGTGCCCGCCCATCAAGCAGGGCATCGACATCCGGCAATGAGGTGTAAACAACACCCACCGCCAGCGCCAACAGCAACCCCGCCACTGCGCCGACCCTCCAAGTGATCCCCCAAATTATGCGCCAGAGCCAGCGGAACAGCCGGCGGAAAATGCCACCGCCCTTCCCACCAGAACTGCGCCGCGTTTTCTTCCGCGCCGTTTTGCGCGGAGCGGCTTTTCGGGCCGTCGACTTCTTACCAGCAGGTTTTGCTGCCCGCTTGGTCGCCGCAGGCTTTCGGCCTTTGGACGGGTACCTTTTATCCGCGACAAGGCGCGATTTGCGACGGTTGGACTCAGTCATGCTCAAACTCTGCCCGGTTATGCTTTTGGGGCACCATACCCCGCCGGAACGGCCATGTAGAGGTGTGAAATACCCGTATTTCCCCTCACAAGTTTGCCTATATTTTCACCAAATAGCGTGTTTTGTGCAAAAATTGTGCATAATTGCTGATTTTTTACCCTCATTTGCCCTCCGAAAACGTTCCATCTGAACCTCTGTCGCGCATTTTTCTGCAGGTGCAAAATGCCGGGCCGCCCGGAGTAGTAGAGGGGAAAGACGTGAAACTGATCATTGCGACAATCAAACCGTTCAAGCTTGAGGAGGTGCGCGAAGCACTGACCAATGCAGGCGTGCGCGGCATGATGGTGACTGAGATCAAAGGGTTTGGCTCGCAATCGGGTCACACCGAGATTTATCGCGGTGCCGAATACGCCGTGAATTTCGTTCCCAAGATCAAGCTTGAGATCGTGGTGCCCGCCACCATGGCCGACCAGATCGTCGAAACCATCACCACAACCGCCAAGACCGGCAAGATCGGTGACGGCAAGATTTTCGTCCTCGATGTCGAGCAAGCCTTGCGCGTGCGGACCGGGGAAACCAACGAAGAGGCGCTTTAAGCGCGCTTACTCACAATCACTCGAGGACTAACAATGAACCTGATGAAATCTCTCATCCCTGCCGCTGCGATCGTCGCACTGCCGCAGATGGGTCTTGCGCAAGAGGCCGCTACCGGAGAGCCCGCGCAACACACCCAATATATCTTCACCACGCTGCTGTTCCTGATGGGCGGTTTCCTGGTGTTCTTCATGGCTGCAGGCTTTGCCATGCTCGAAGGCGGGCTGGTGCGCTCAAAGAACGTCGCGATGCAGATGACCAAAAACATCGCGCTGTTTTCAATCGCCGCGATCATGTACTGGCTGATCGGCTTCAACCTGATGTACCCCGGTGATGGTTGGACAATTTCTGGCTGGCTGGGCCCGTTCTTCTCGACCACCGTGCTTGACCCAGTGGGTGTCGGTGCAGATGCTGCGGCGCTTGACTACGCCTCAATCGGTTCGGATTTCTTCTTCCAACTGGTCTTTGTCGCAGCGACCGCCTCGATCGTGTCCGGTGCGGTGGCTGAACGGATCAAATTGTGGCCCTTTCTTGCCTTCGTTGTTGTCCTAACCGGCATCATGTACCCGATCTCGGGCTCGTGGCAGTGGGGTGGTGGTTGGCTGTCCGAAGCAGGCTTCTCGGACTTCGCTGGTTCGACCATCGTGCACTCGGTCGGTGGCTGGGCGGCTCTGGCAGGTGCCCTCATCCTTGGGCCGCGCATCGGTAAGTACAAGGACGGTAAAGTGCACCCGATGCCTGGTTCGAACCTGGCTCTGGCCACTCTGGGTACCTTTATCCTGTGGCTGGGTTGGTTCGGCTTCAACGGTGGTTCGCAGCTGGCGATGGGCACTGTAGGAGATGTCTCGGACGTATCGCGCATCTTTGCCAACACTAACATGGCTGCTGCATCTGGTGCCGTTGCCGCCCTTATCATGACACAACTGCTGTACAAAAAGCCCGACCTGACCATGGTGCTGAACGGCGCGCTGGCGGGACTGGTGTCGATCACTGCTGAGCCGCTGGCCCCAACCCTGTTCGGCGCTCTGTGGATCGGTGCTGTGGGCGGCATCATTGTGGTCTTCGCGGTTCCGATGCTGGACAAGTTTAAGATCGACGACGTAGTCGGCGCCATCCCGGTTCACCTGTTCGCCGGTATCTGGGGCACCATCGCCGTGATCTTCTATGGCGAAGCCAGCCTGATCACTCAGCTGACCGGCATCATTGCTTATGGGGTCTTCACCTTTGGTGCTGCTCTTATCCTTTGGTCGATCCTGAAGGCCACCGTAGGTATCCGTGTTAGCGAAGAGGACGAGATCAACGGCCTCGACATGGCTGAACTGGGTATGGAAGCCTATCCGGAATTCTCCAAGGGCTAATAGCCAACCAAGTAAAAACAAAAAAACCCGGGCGTTCGCGCCCGGGTTTTCCTTCATTCAAAGATATCGCTCAGACGCCGACATCGACAATCGCCTGCGCCAGAATGGGCACAGTATTGGCGTTCAAACCAGCGATGTTCAGACGGCTGTCACCGACCATGTAAATGCCGTGATCGGCACGCAGCTTTTCAACCAGTTCTGGCGCGGCCCCCAGTCGCGAGAACATGCCGCGATGCTGGGCGATAAATCCAAATCGATCCGATCCACTAAGGCTCTGCAGCTCATCAGCCAGTTGCTGACGCAGGCCCAGCATGGAAAGGCGGACATCTTCCAATTCGGTCGCCCAATCTGCCCGCAGAGCATCGTCATTCAGGATCGTCGTCACCACCCGCGCGCCGTGATCAGGCGGGAATGAGTAGTTCTGGCGGTTCAAAAATGCCAGCGTAGACTGGTTCAGTGCAGTCTGTGCCGGATCGTCACTGATCGCCATCAGCAGGCCGGTGCGTTCGCGGTAGACGCCGAAGTTCTTCGAACAAGACGCCGCGATCAGGCAGCGCTTCACTGACGATGCGACCAGACGGGTTGCCTGCGCATCTTCTTCCAGACCGTCGCCAAAGCCCTGATAGGCAATGTCGATCATTGCGACGAGGCCACGTGCGTTGATCAGGTTCACGACCTCTTGCCATTGCACCATATTTAAGTTGGCACCCGTTGGGTTGTGGCAACAGCCGTGCAGAAGAACCACGTCGCCTGCATTGGCAGTTTTCAGGTCCTCGATCATACCGTCGAAATCGACGCCACGCGATTCTCCGTCGAAATATCGGTATTGGACTGTCTCGATCCCCAGATAGTTCAGGATCGACAAATGGTTTGGCCATGTGGGGTTCGACACGAAAACACGCGCGGTGGGGTTGGCCATACGGATCATCTCAAACGCCTGACGACAGGCTCCGGTACCACCGGGGGTGGCTACGGCTGCGATGTTGCCACGCGGGACAGAAGTTCCGAGGATCAAGTCGATCATCGCGTCCGCAAAGGCTGGATCACCAGCCAGACCGGTATAAGCCTTGCTCTTCTGCTCTTCGAGAATACGCTTTTCAGCTGCTTTCACCGCGCGCATCACCGGAGTGACCCCTTCGGCGTTCTTGTAGACGCCAACGCCCAGATCGATCTTCTGATCACGTGGGTCGTCGCGGTACATCTGCATCAACGCCAGAATCTTGTCTGCCGGCTGCGGTTTAAGGTTCTCGAACATCAGTTCTCTCCGGTTGCGACGGGCAGGGTTGGGAAGGCACCCCATTCAGCCCAGGAGCCGTCATATAGCGCGTGGTCTTTCTTGCCCATGCGTTCCAAGGCAAGGCTGAGAATTGCGGCAGTCACACCAGAGCCACAGGATGTGATCGCGGGTTTCGATAAGTCGACGCCGGCATCTTCGAAAACCGCGCGGCAGTCTTCGGGCGACTTCATCGTGCCATTCTTGTTCAACAGCATTCCAAAAGGCACGTTGCGCGAGCCTGGGATATGACCCGAGCGCAACCCCTCGCGCGGTTCGGCTTCGGTCCCGAAGAAACGGGCCGCCGAGCGGGCATCGATGATCTCGTGATCCGCAAGCTTCGCGGCTGATGAAACTTGCGTCACATCGCGGACAAGGTGGTTCTGAACCCGCACCGTCATATGACGGTCGCGAATAATGGGGGGCAGGTCTTCGATCTCGCGCCCTTCGGACTGCCATTTTGGCAGTCCACCATCCAGAACGGCTACATTGTCCTGTCCCATCAGACGGAACAACCACCAGACCCGCGCCGCCGACATCAGCCCCGCACCGTCATAGACCACGACCTGATGGCCATCGCCAACGCCCATCGCGCGCAGGCGCGACATGAACTTCTCGACCGGAGGTGCCATATGCGGCAGGTCGGAACGATGGTCGGATATCTCATCAATATCAAAGAACCGCGCACCAGGGATGTGGGCAGCGACATACTCTGCCTTGGCGTCTCGCGCTTGCTGCGGCAGGTACCACGACCCATCCAGAATCCTTAGATCCGGATCCTTGAGATGTGCGGCAAGCCATTCGGTAGAAACGAGGGTTTTTGGATCGTCCTGCATCTATGCCTCCCCTAAGCGAGCTTGGGTTTTCCCTATACTTGGCAGGATGCAGGTTCAAGGCTGGATAGCGCTAGCGTCCCGACCACACTGGATTTATCGCAAACGACGCAGGCGATAATACTGGATGATCCCAATAACGCTGATGATGATCCAGAAGCCTTCGATCAGCATGGACGCAAGATTGAAGTTCTGCAGCAGTGAGAACACGATCAGCACCGAACCGATAAGATTCACCAGCGGAAAGGCCAGATCCTCCGAGTTCATCACTCGCATCTGGGTCGCAAAATATGCCGCAACAACGATCAAAGCCCCGAATGAGCCGATGGCATCGACGACGGTCAAACTGTCCAGTAGTGCGGTCATTGTATGGGGCTTTCCTATTCTGAAACTTCCGCTGGTTGCGAATAGTGGTGCATATTTAGAAAAGCAGCGCCCTGATCACCAGCGCGGTATCCATGCGGCACATCCGCAGAAAATCGCAACCCTTGACCGGATTGCAGCGGAACCCAGTTTCCATTTCGCAGCACGTCCAATGCTCCGCTCAGAACAAAAACCTCTTCGGTTACGCCTGCTGCATGGGCCGGAGATTCGTGGCTTTGATTGGGTGACAACTCGACATGAAATGTTTCGGCCCCCAATGCGGGATCAAAAGGAAAGACAATTTTGACTTCGATACTTCCCGGAAATCTCACGGTACTGAACACATCAGCATCTGTCGTGTCACGCATTGCAGCAGTACCAATCAATGCACTCAGCGGGAGCTGGAAACCCTTCGCGATCTTCCACAGGGTCGCGATGGTCGGGCTTGATTCGCCACGCTCGATCTGGCCCAGCATGGCTTTGCTGACCCCGGTGAGTTCCGCGACTTTTGACAGGCTCAGCCCGGATGCCGCCCGCACATCCCTTAGTTTCAGCGTTAGTTCGTCCGATTCCATACCCGCGCCCTGCGATTTGTCTTGTGCGTTATAACGTACATATGATACGTGCGCTATAACGTACACACCCAATATCGCAGTTTGGGCAATAGGGATACAGCATCATGCCAATGTACCGATCCAGAACCTCCACCCATGGCCGCAACATGGCCGGTGCCCGCGGCCTGTGGCGCGCCACCGGTATGGGAGACGACGATTTCGGCAAACCGATCATCGCCATCGTCAACTCGTTCACCCAGTTTGTACCCGGTCACGTCCACCTGAAGGACCTGGGACAGATGGTTGCGCGTGAGGTTGAGGCCGCTGGCGGTGTCGCCAAAGAGTTCAACACCATCGCGGTCGATGACGGCATCGCCATGGGCCATGACGGGATGCTGTATTCGCTGCCCTCGCGTGAGGTGATTGCGGATTCTGTTGAATACATGGTTAACGCCCACTGCGCGGACGCTATGGTCTGTATCTCGAACTGCGACAAGATCACGCCCGGCATGTTGATGGCGGCCATGCGTCTGAACATCCCTGCGATCTTTGTCTCGGGTGGACCTATGGAGGCGGGCAAGATCGACATCGCCGATCTGGACGCCAAGAAGATCGACCTTGTCGACGCGATGGTTGCTGCGGCGGATGATCGCTTCACCGATGAGCAAGTTCAGCACATCGAGGAAAACGCCTGCCCTACTTGCGGGTCGTGTTCGGGCATGTTTACCGCGAATTCGATGAATTGTCTGGCCGAAGCACTGGGACTGGCGCTGCCAGGAAATGGCTCAACTCTAGCCACCCATGCCGACCGGAAAGAGCTGTTCCTAGAGGCCGGTCGCCGCATCGTCGAGATCACCAAGCGCCACTATGATCTGGACGAGAAAGGCTTCCTGCCGCGTGAAATCGCCACGTTCGACGCGTTCGAAAATGCCATGAGCTTGGATATCGCAATGGGTGGATCAACCAATACGGTGCTTCATTTGCTGGCCATCGCGCACGAAGGTGAAGTGCATTTCACCATGTCCGACATGGACCGCCTGAGCCGCCAAGTGCCCTGTTTGTGCAAAGTCGCGCCCAACATCGAAAACGTGCACATGGAAGACGTCCACCGCGCTGGGGGCATCTTCTCGATCCTTGGTGAACTCAGCCGCGCAGGCTTGCTGCATGAGGATTGCCATACAGTGCATTCGGGCACCATGGGTGAAGCAATTGCCAACTGGGACATCAAAGTCGCCAACAACCCGAAGGCTCAGGACCTATTCAAAGCGGCGCCCGGCGGCGTGCGTACTACACAAGCCTTCAGCCAGTCGAACCGCTACAAGGAGCTGGACACTGACCGCGAAGGCGGCGTGATCCGTTCGAAAGAGCATGCATTCAGCCAGGATGGCGGTCTGGCGGTATTATTCGGCAACATTGCGCGCGACGGCTGTATCGTGAAAACTGCGGGTGTGGATGAGAACATCCTGAAATTCACAGGCTCAGCTTATGTCTGCGAAAGCCAGGATCAGGCAGTGAATGATATTCTGACCGGCAAGGTCAAGGAAGGTGACGTGGTGGTGATCCGCTACGAAGGCCCGCGTGGTGGGCCGGGAATGCAGGAAATGCTGTATCCGACTTCGTATCTGAAATCCAAGGGACTGGGCAAAGCCTGCGCGCTGCTGACTGACGGTCGTTTCTCGGGTGGCACCTCGGGCTTATCAATCGGCCACGTCTCGCCCGAAGCAGCGGAAGGTGGTGAGATCGGTTTGGTGAAAACCGGCGACACGATCGAAATCGACATTCCCAACCGCAGCATCCATCTGGCGGTCTCCGACGAAGACCTGGCCGCGCGGCGCGAAGAGCAGGACGAGAAGGGCTGGCAGCCCGTTGCACCACGTAAGCGTAAAGTGTCCACCGCGCTAAAAGCCTATGCCAAATTGACGACCAGTGCCGCAAAAGGGGCCGTCCGTCAGGTCTAAGCACTGCGGGTGAGCGAACACTCCCGCACCCGATACATGGAATCGGCTGCGCCGATTCCATGTATCGGAATTTGGGCCCGGCGCCGCGCTTTGC